>JBGTGO010000037.1:0-72164 GCA_041746675.1 Pyrinomonadaceae bacterium
ACTTCCTTATAATGAACCAGAAGTTGCGTATCAAATAATAGTTGAAAATCTTTACGAATTCGAGTTAAAGATTGACCAAGATTTTTACGAACTTGCTAAGAGAATTTGTGAGAGGATGAAAATTGATGAAAGTAATTACAAATATTTAAAAGAGTTAATAAGTAAATGAAAAAAGTTGGATTTGTCAGTCTTGGGTGTCCTAAGAATCTTGTTGATTCGGAAGTAATGATGGGGCAACTCGAAAGTGCCGGTTACGAAATTACAAATAATGCGGACGAAGCGGATACGGTTGTCGTCAATACCTGCGGGTTTATCGAATCGGCGAAGGAAGAATCTATCGAAGCGATTCTCGAAGCGACGAGTTTGAAATCACAGGGAAAAGCAAAAAAAGTTATTGTGGCGGGCTGTCTGGTCGAACGCTATCGGGATGATTTAATGCGTGAATTGCCCGAAGTTGATGCGTTTATCGGGACGAGTCAGCTTGATAAAATTATTGATGCGGCTGAAAAAAATTCTAAAGAGTTCAACGAAACGAACTTAACGCCCATCGGCAACAAAACCGCGACATATCTTTACGATGAATACACACCGCGTCTGCGTGCGACCGAATCACACACGGCGTTTATCAAGATCGCCGAGGGTTGCGACCGACCTTGTGCGTTTTGTTCGATTCCTTCAATGCGTGGCTCATTTCGCTCAAGACGTTTCGGTTCGATAATGAAAGAAGCCGAAGATTTGGCGGAACAAGGCGTGAAAGAAATCGTGCTAATCGCTCAAGATTCTTCCCGCTACGGCGAAGATTTGGGCGACATTGACGGCTTGGCGATTCTCATCAACGAATTATCAAAAATCGAAAAACTAAATTGGGTGCGTGTAATGTACACATTCCCGACGCACATTTCCAAAGGATTCTTAGAAGCTATCGCCAACAACGATAAAGCCGTAAAATATCTCGATATGCCGTTGCAGCATGCTTCGAGAAATATGCTCAAAGCAATGAAACGCGGCGGCACACGCGAATCGCTCGAACGCTTAATAAAACGAGTTCGTTCCGCAGTTCCGAATATCGCCATCCGCACAACTTTTATCGTCGGCTATCCGGGCGAAACTGAAGAAGATTTCGACGAATTAATGCAATTTATCGAAAACTGCAAATTCGATAATGTCGGCGTGTTCACATATTCCGATGAAGAATCCACACCCGCTTTCGATTTAGGTGATAAAGTTCCGTTTGAAGTCGCCGAAAAACGCCGTAAAAAGTTGATGAAGACACAGAAGAAAATCTCTAAGAAAAACAATAAACAAAAAGTCGGCAATACTTATCAGGTAATGTTTGAAGGTGTTTCCGAACAATCCGAGCTTTTATGGCAAGGACGTTTGGAAGGACAAGCACAGGAAATTGACGGACAAATTCTAATAAACGACGCTCCCGAAGATTTTTTACCGATTCACGGAAAACTCGTCAATGTGAAAATCACCGAAGCACACAATTACGATTTGGTTGGAGAGATCGTTCGATAGACATTTGTATTAGTTTTTGTAGGAGTTAATAAGTATGGAAATAAACTTTGAACTTGAACAAAATGATTTAATCAAATTCTATCAGCAATGTGCTGAAAGTCAGTCATCGCACAAACCACTCGTATATATGTTCGTAACAGTATTCTATACATTTGTTTTTGCAGACTTAATTTACTTACTTGTTTCGGGATTGGGAAACTTTAAGGACTTCAGCGAAATATTTCTTAGTATTGTAATAAGGTTTGGGGTGGGACTATGTTTAATGCTCGGATTTTACTTGATTGCGGTTTTGATGCAAAAAAGAGCAACAAATAAAATAGAATCGGTTCAAAATAATGGTATTCTTTGCGAACACAAAATTATTTTTGACGAAAATGAATTTGTCGAAATAACTGATGTAAATACTACCAGGCATTCTTGGCTAAGTATCGGAGACATAAAAGAACTGGACAATTTCGTTTTGGTGAATGTAAATTTTGTTGGAACGCATTTCATTCCCAAAAGATATTTCAAGAATGAGCAGCATATAAAGGAATTAGTGGAAACCGCCAAACATTATCAAACCGCTGCCAAAGAGAAATTTAACACTTCACATTTAGCAAAATTCGATAGAAATTTATCTCAGTTGAGTTAACTGGAAACGACAATCAACAATTGAAACAATAACCTAATTTTAATTAACCGGCTTTGAATGAAACCGATTAGGCTTTTCCGAGCATAGATTTAGCGGTTGAGACTTCAGTAATCTGGTCTTGTGATAGAATTTCCGTCTGCTGTTCGGTTCTGCGTGGCAGGTTTTCATTCGTTTTCAAATTGGATGCGGAGATTAAAATTCTTTCATCATCTAAACAAAAATTCAGGGTTTCGTCGGAATACGTGCGTTGGCAATTTGGACACTTTTTCATCTTTTTATAATATCTTCGAGATTATATACTATGAACGATTTTTCCATAAATAAAAATTCGGCAAAGTAAAATATGACAAATTTAGAAGAAATAGCCGAAGTATCAGCTTCGGTTGAAAAACAAAAACTCAAAAACCAACAGATCGAGCCAAAATCTTTTTGGGATTACTTTTCGCTCGCATTTACAACCTGCGGAGTCGGATATTTGCCGCTTGCACCCGGAACTTGGGGTTCGATTGTCGGGGTTTTGATTTATTTAGGAATAGTTTCCGCTGAAGCCCGAAGCATCAAATATTTTGTTGCAAATGGTTTTGGAATTACGGAAATAACGGCTTGGTTTTGGGTTCTAAATCTCGTTTTATTTTTGATTTTGTGTCTGGTCGGAATCAGAACTTCAGGGCGTGCGGCGAAAATTTTCGGCGACAAAGACCCGCAGAAAATTGTGATTGATGAAGTGATGGGCGTTCTGCTCGTGTTTTTGTTCGTGCCGTTTTTAACTTCGTGGTGGCTGATCTTTGCGGGGTTTTTCTTTTTCCGTTTGTTCGATATTACGAAGCCTTATCCGATTGATTATCTGCAAAATCTGCCCGCCGGAATCGGTGTTTGTGCCGATGATCTGCTGGCGGGATTTTACGGCGGGATTTGTCTGAGTATTTTGTATGCGATTAGTTTGAGTTTTTAAGAAAGAACTTGCCCACGAATGACACAAATTTACACGAATAAGAAAAAACAAATAATATGAAAATGCACGTTTTGTCAGGAGATTCTTTGGTTGAGCCGTTTGGGAAAACTAACATTGACGGCGAGATAATTGTTTGTCGGGAATGTTTGATTGACGGCGATTTAATGGCAGAAAACTTGGAAGAAGTTTGGAATGTGCGGGATGAATATTTGAGCAAGTCTTTTATAAAACCCGACAATTTTTATCGTGAGAAGGTTAAGAGCGAATTCGATAGATTGATAGAAAATGCGGATGGAAGCGAGATAAATCTTTGGTTTGAGTATGAATTATTTTGTCAGGTGAATCTGTGGTTTTGTTTGTCGCTTTTGAAGGATAAAAACGTGGAGATTTTTGTTGTTTATCCGATTATAAAAGACGAAAAAGATATTTGGAAAGGTTTTGGATTTTTGGATGAAGAAGATTTGAAAGCGAGTTTTGAGCAAAGAATCAAACTCGGCAAAGAAGATATTTTGTTAGGTGTAGAACTATGGAAAGCGTTCCAAGCTAAAGATTTTCAAGCCTTAGAAGAATTAAGCAAAACCGAATCAAAAAGTTTTCCGACATTGAAAGAAGTGGGCAAAGCGGCTTGCGAAATTGAAATGCGTCCGAAAGAAACTTTGCAGAAAATTATAAAAAACGGCGAAACGGATTTTGGAAAAGTGTTTCGGGAATTTAACAAAACCGAAGGAATTTACGGGTTTGGAGATTTACAGGTGAAGAAAATTTTCGATCATCTGAGAAAATAGAGAAACGACAGAGCCATCACCAAAATTGCAAAAAATCTGTGTGCCTTTCTTGGCTTGCCCATCAACTGTGTCATTATTGCAAGTTCATTATCTTGTATTTTCTCTAAATATTTCATAAGTAAACAATAGCTCAAAATAAAAAATAAATCGAATAATAAAGTTTTCATCAAAACCAATCTTTCCGCCAGAAATAAAGTATCAACGCACCGAAGATCATAATCATAAAACCAAGCGTGATAAAGTAGCCGTTACTTGAGTGAAGCAACGGCATATTTTCAAAATTCATCCCGTAAATTCCCGATATAAGCGTTAGCGGCAGCATCGTTGCGGAAATCAGGGCGAGGAATTTCATTACATCATTCGTTTTATTCGCGGTAACGCTGAAGTGTATCTCAAACAAACCGCTGACCAAATCCCTGTAACCTTCCGCCAGATCGGAAATTCGCAAAAGATGATCGTGAACATCTCTGTAAAACGGCAGAACATTCTCAGGAATCTGCGGGAATTCGCCGTGAGAAATTCTATATAAAACATCCAGTTGCCGGGTCGAAACCCGTTTCAAACGGGCGACGCTTCGCCGCAGATCCATAATTTCTTCGAGAATCGCATTATCGCCCGAATCCATTTCATAAACGCGGTCTTCAAGTTCGTTGATCGCTCCGTCAAAGTCGTCAACAATCGGCATATACATATCAACCAAACGGTCGAGAATCTGGTGCAGAAGATACGCCGCACCGCGTTGAAAAGCTCTCGGACTATTGCGAATTTGCCGTTTGACGCTGTCAATACTGCGGAAATCTTCGTTGCGATTCGTAACGACGAAATTCGAACCTAAATATCCGTCAAGTTCTTTCGTGATAAAGTTTGAAGTATTTGTTTGTGTCTTGATTCCGTGAACGATAAAAAATAAATATTCGGCGAATTCCTCGACTTTCGGCTGATTCCTTTCTTCGCGGCAATCTTCGATGGTCAAATGATGAAACTTGAAGACAGTTCTATAAATAGTTTCAGCCTGATTCAGATCGTCCTTAGTTCTAATATCCAAATCCACCCAGATCATCGTCTTTTCATCCGCCAGAAGTTCCGGTAAATCTTCAACCGAAATGTTTTCTTCGACGGCTTTTTCACCTTCTTTGTAAGCAAAAATCTCCATAAGTTCGTTAATTGTTCGTTGTGAATTGTTGATGGTTTTGATTTTCTGTTTTATCAACTTTATAGACAATTTTCATAATGCTAACATAAACGAAAAAATTATATAAACCGTCTACAATTAACTATTAACAATGAACAAAATAAAAGTTTTTATCGCCGATGATGTCAATGAAGAAAAACTCGCACCGCTGGTGGATGCCGGTTTTGATGTCGTTAAGGAAACAAAATTATCACCTGAAGATTTGGTCGAAAGATTGCAGGATGCGGAAGGTGTCATCGTCCGCAGTGCGACGAAGATTACTGCCGAGATAATGGATCGAGTTGACAGCCTGAAAGTCATCGGACGTGCCGGAGTCGGCGTTGACAACATTGATGTTAAAGCCGCGACGGAACGCGGAATCGTCGTGATGAACGCTCCCGACGGCAATACGATCACGACCGCCGAACACACGATTGCAATTTTGATTTCGCTTGCCCGCAATGTTCCGCAAGCTCATTCTAAATTGCAGGCGGGAACTTGGGATAAAAAAAGTTTCGTCGGTGTCGAACTGTATGAAAAAACCCTCGGAATCATCGGATTGGGGCGAATCGGGCAACACGTAGCGAAAATTGCAAAGGGTTTCGGAATGAATATTTTGGCGTATAACCCGTTTTTTGCCGAGGAACGGGCGAAAGAATTAGGTGTCGAACTCGGAAGTTTAGACGATGTTTTTGCGAAATCGGACTTTGTGACGATTCATACGCCCGTAACGGATGAAACCCGCGGAATGATCGGTGCGGAAGCATTTGCGAAAATGAAAGACGGCGTAAGAATCGTCAATTGTGCGAGAGGCGGTTTAGTTGATGAAGATGCTTTATTAAAAGCTATCGAAAGCGGAAAAGTTGCGGGTGCAGCGTTGGATGTTTATGAAAACGAGCCGCTTGAAGCAGACTCGAAATTGCTTAATAATCCAAAAATTGTCACGACTCCGCATCTCGGGGCTTCGACGATTGAAGCTCAGGAAGGCGTGGCTTTAACGGTTGCCGAACAGATTCGGGATTATCTGACGACGGGTGAGATTCGTAACGCTGTCAATACTCCGAGTCTTGCTTCCGAAGAATTGGCGACCTTTCAGCCGTTCATTGATTTAGCTGATAAACTGGGACGTTTTCAGGTTCAGGTTTTGGAAAATAATGCAGTTGAGGAAATCAGAATCGAATATTCAGGCGAACTTGCCGAAAAAGATGCTTCGCCGATAACCCGTGCTTTTGTTTCGGGCTTGTTCGCAAACATTTCGTCCCGCGTCAATGTCGTCAATGCTCTGCACATCGCTGAAGAACACGGCATCAAAATCACGACGACCGAAAGCAAACAAAGTTCACCGAATGCCGATATTTGCACGAAAGTTGTGACAAAATCGGACGAACAAACCGTCTGCGGGAAAGTTTTTGCCGATGGAAAAGGGAAGATCACGCAGATCGGCGATTTCGAGATCGAAGCCGTTCCGAGCGGTTCGATGCTGCTCGTCAAACACAAAGACGTTCCCGGCGTAATCGGCAAAATCGGAACTTTTTTGGGTGAAAAAGGTATCAATATTTCCAGATTTTTCCTCGGCATAAACCCGAAAGGCGGCGAGGCTCTGGCTTTTCTTGAACTTAATTCTCTGCTTGAGGCTGAAATTCTCAGAGAGTTGAAGGAAATCGAAACACTGATTACGGTGCGGCAGGTTAAACTTTAGCGTTACGTTTTTACGGGAAAAAGTTTTATATCAAAATCCCTGCGGGCAGGATGTTCGTTCTTCGACTGAACAAACCTTGCGAAGTGCTTCTTTGCTGATTTCGGCGAGATATAAATCTTCGGCAGTTAAATTGTTTACAAGAATCTGAATTGATGAAATGTCGCCGATTTCGCCGAGTGCGAAGGCGGCTTCGCGTCTGGTGTCGGCGGTTTCTTTTTCGCTTTGCAGAACAATTATCAGGCGGGAATTGACGGCTTGGAAAATCGGGAAAATTCCGGCTAAATTCGGATATTTCGGTTTGTGAATTTTTTTATAATTTTCGGGCAGAAAACTTTCGGGCGTAACGAGCGGTTCTTCGTCAAGGCGTTGCAGATTTTGGGCGATTTGTCCGAGCGAACGAGCCGCCGAACGTCGCAGAAATCTTTCCTTATCCGTCGGTTTTCGATTTAAAACATTCAGTAAATCCGTAATTGCCGCGACATCGCCGATTTGTCCGAGAGCGACGGCGGAAGCATTGCGAACTTCCGGTTTTTTATCCTTTTTCAAGATTCCAATTAACGACCGGGTTGCCGAACTGCTTTCGACCTTGCCTAAAGCATAAGCAGCTTCGCGGCGGATAAATTCGCTTTTTTCATTTAGTAACGGCAAGAGAACTCTAACGGCTTCATCCTTTGGAAGAAAAACGACCGAAGCCGCCGCCGTTGCCCGGACAATTTCTTCGGAATCCCGCAACGCGGGAACAGCGATACGCGAAGCGGCTGCGGTGCGGAAATTTCGCAAATCGAAAAGTGCATTGCGTTTGACATCTTCCGTTCCGAACTCGATTCTTTCGGCGTAATAATTTATCTGATCGGTAGTTTGAGCGGAAATTCTATGGGCGAAAGATACACCGAATATTAAAAAAAACAAAGCGAAAAACAATGCTTTCCGCTTTGTGTCGTTGATCTTGTGCCGTGCCGAATTATTCATTGAATTATCTGCTGCTGATTTTTCCGGCGGACGCTTTCCCATTCGAGAATCTGTCTGGCACGTTTATTTTCGTGAGCATTTGCCAGCGATAAAATCAGATCATCGTTAAATATAATTTCCTGTAGTTTGGAATTCGGGTTTGAAGCGTAATTTAAAAGTGTTGAAAATTTGCCTGTGAGCGGCTTGTTTTGTTCGTCGGTAAATTTTATTGTTTCGTGTTCGACCATTTTTCTGAAAACCTCCAAGTTTGCAGACGGTCAAATCAACAAGATAAAACTTATGTTTCGACCGCCGTTATTTTGATTAATCTCATATTAAAATCTTTAATAAACGTAAATCTCCAAGAATGTTTGACTGAAACTGCACTAAAAAGAATAACATAAACCGCAAATTAGGAGCAATCGAATTTGAAAGATGTCGGCGAAGTTTGGTTTTTCTCAGTTTGCGGCAGAACGGTTTGAGTTATAAAATACAAAACTTTGCAGCAATTAAATTTACAAAGGAACAGATAATAAATGATTAAGGCATTACTTTTTGATTTTAACGGTGTGATTATTGACGATGAGCATTTGCAGATGGAGGCTTACCGCGATGTTTTGAAAGATGAGGGAATTGATCTGACGGAGGAAAAATACTTCGGATGTCTGGGAATGAACGACGAAGCTTTCGTGAAAACGATTTACGAGCGGGAAGGCTTAGAACTCGACGCGGCAAAATTACCGGAATTCATTGAAGCAAAAACAGACCGATGGCGTGAGAAAATTGATAAACAAATTCCGATTTTCGAGGGCGTTGATGATTTTATCAAACGGATGGCAACCGATTTTACGCTCGGTTTGGTCAGTATGGCACGCCGTCCTGAAATTGATTATGTGTTGGACAGAACCAATTTGCGGAGCAGTTTTTCAGCAATCGTCAGTGCGGAAGATATTTCGACATATAAACCCGATCCCGAATGTTACCGCGAGGGTTTTCGTCTGATTGATAATTTCCGCACGTCGCAAGGAAAAGCACCGATCACGCGGCGGCAGTGCGTTGTTATCGAAGATTCGCCGCAGGGAATTATGGCGGGCAAAGCGGTCAGATGCAAAACTCTCGGCGTTTCAAACACAGTGAGTGCGGCAAAACTGCGAGAAGCGGGTGCGGATGCGGTTACGGACAAACTGGACGATTGGTTTCCCGCTTCGTTTGAAGGTGTTTTCGGGTAATTAAAATGGAAGATTTAGTAACAATTGAAGCGGCACAAAATGATTTGCTCGCGTGTGCGGTTTATTTAGCCGGCAAGATTAGCGGAAATGAGACGCAGGCGGAAGCGATCAAACCGATTGTTTTGCAATACTTGAAAAAAGGCGATGTTGATAACGCGGCTCATCTGGCGGATTCTGTCAACGATTCGTATATGCGAAATCAATTGCTGGTCGCCGTTATTGGCAAGTGCATCGAGGTTGACGACGACGAATATGCGTTTCAATTGATCGAAGCGATTGACGAATACGGAATGCAGGCGACCGCTAAAGAGGCGATTGCGTTGAAGGAAGCCGCGAAAGGGGATTTTGACAAAGCGTTTGAAATAGCGAATATGCTTGAACATTCCGCCATCGCATTTGCCGGAATCGCCGTTCAGCAGGTCAAAAAAGGTTTTGAAAACGAAGCTCTGCAAACTTTAAAGGCGATAAATTTTCATAAATCGAGAGTCGAGGCTCTGCAGGCAATGGCGGTTTATTTTCAAGAAATCGAACAAACTGAAAAAGCGGTCGAATACTTTGAAAAAGCATTGCAGGAAGCCGAACTGATTGAATTCGATGAAGACAAAGTGCGGGTTTTGTTTGAAATCGCCAATCACTTTATCGAAGCCGGAGAAAAAGATAAAGCACTCGCTACCTTTACAAAGGTCGTCGCCGGGATCAAACAACTCAACGGACATCATAAAGACGGTTTATTTTCGAGTGCCGCTATCGGTTTGCTGAAAGCCGGAAGCCTTGAGATTGCCGACCGCACGCTTGATGAAGTTACCGATAAAACGCAAATTGCCAATTGTTTGGTCGGTTTTTCGCAGGTGTTTGAAAAAGAAGGCGAACGCGACGAAGCACTCGAAACGCTCGAAGAAGGCTACGCCATTTTAAAGTCGGAACAGGAGAGCGAAATCCGCGACAGCAAATCGCGTTTTCAGTTGTTCGGTGCGATTGCCGTGCAGTTTGCAAGACTCGAAAAATTCGAGCGGGCGTTGGAAATCGCACACGAAAATCCGGTCGAATTCCAGCGAAATGCGGCACTTACGAACATCGCCCAGGTTTCGATTCTAAACGGCGACGAAGCATCGGCTTTACAATCGGTCAAGGGAATCGAATCCGATTCACAGCGAATGTCGGCGTTCGTCGCAATGAGCGATGCACAGAATCAAGCCGAGAATAAACCGAAAGCGATTGAATTACTCGACGAAGCGGCGGTTTTGGTCGAAACGATTCCGCAGTATATTGCCCGCGGCGAAACTCAGAACGAGCTATCAAACCGTTACGGATTTTACGGCAAAATCGAAAAAGCCCGCGAAATCGCATCTGAAAGTTTGCAGACGGTCGAGGAAATTCTCGGCGACAACAACCGTTCGATTGCTCTGACCGATCTCTCCGTAATCTACGATAAATACGATTTTTCCCTGTCCGATAAAGATAAGGAAGTGCTGGCATTGTTGGTCAAAAAATCCAATTGGTAGATAAAGATCTAAGATTTAAGATTATTTTGTGTTAAGTTTTTGGTTTGCGGGGCAGTTGTTGCGGCGAACTTAAGAATACTGCTGCACATCGAAATTTTTTAAGGTTTATTATGAAAAACAAGCACTTTAAAATTTCGATAATAGCTTTCTGCACATTGTTGATGTTTTTGTTTTTGCAAAATGAGCGGAAAATTTACGCCCAAAAAATGCCCACTTTTACAAAAGCCGCCGTCCGAAACAATATTTTGCAAAACGATCTGCAATGGAGTTTCGGCGGGAAAGGTCAACGCGGATGGTTGTTATATGTGCCTTTGATGCGGCAAACTTTGCAGATTGAAAGTGATGCAGATTCGCCCGAATTTGCTAAAGCGGTTTCTATTTGGCAGAAAAACGCCGGAATTAAAATTGATGGAATCATCAACAAAGAAACTCTTTTTTCATTTATAAAATACTGGCAATCCCGCCGTATCAAGCCGATTGTTTTGGCGGACGACAATCAACTTCTGAACGCCCCGATTTCAAATTTTTATGATTCGACCAGAAATGTAGAACTGTTGAAGGTTGAAAAAGAAACTTTTGCCGCTTATAAAAAAATGATCGCGGCGGCGGTTGCTGATAAGAATCTCGGTTTGAAAGTTGATGAAAAAGGGAATTTGAGCGAAGAAGAATCGTTTTTGAAACTGGTTTCGACCTATCGTTCGCCCGCTTATCAAGCCGGTTTGCGGAAAAAAGAACCAAACGCGAGTTCCGCCCAGATTGCTTTTGTCAGTCCGCATTTCACCGGACGGGCGTTGGATATATATGTCGGCGGCGAACCCGTGACGACGAAGGATTTTAACCGGGCGGTTCAGATCGAAACGCCCGTCTATAAATGGCTCGTCAAAAACGCCGGGCGATTCGGATTCTATCCGTATTTCTACGAACCGTGGCACTGGGAATATGTGCCGGAGAATGCAAAAGCACAGTAAGATTTTATAAAACAGGCTTAAGCTTTCCGCCGAAAAAATCTCCTTCACGAATTTGCTCAAGACTAATTACATATTGCTTTTTCGCTTTGACGAGAGCCAGCATTTTGCCAAGAACGGCATCGGAAATTTCCGCCTCATCTACATTATTTGCCTTTAATTCCTTCCGCAGATTCTCGACCGTGTTTTTTTTGTAATCGTAAACATCAGGATAAATGTGCAGATTTCCGGCTTCCGTAACCATCGTATCGTATGTGATTTCAAGCAGCAACGGTTTTGCAAGTTCAACCACGAATGTTTCCTTCGTGGTTTTTGCCTTGGAAATTTCCGCGTCCGAAACATTTAGCGAAAAAGCTGAGATAACTTTTTCATTAAGGTCATATAAATCCTTTTGCAAAACCCGCATACAGCCGTGTGATACAAGATTTCCCAAATCCTGCGTTCCTTTAGCCTGATGGATCAAATAGCCGTAACCGAGTGGGATTTTGATTTTGCCGAGTGGATTTCGCGGATCGGTCGGGGCAATGAAAACGCCGCGAAGTGCGGGCGAAACCCATTCGCTATCGGGCGGAATCCACGCCGGATTCCAAATGATCGAGTCTATGCTTTTCAAACCAACCGTCATCGGATGATCTTTTAAGCCAACGCCCATCGGATAATTTTTAACTTCCTTGCCGTCCTGCCACAGCGTCATTTGAAAAGAAGGAATATTTGCCGTGATTTGCACACTCTCAACGCCTGCCGCAAAATCTGTTTTTTCGATAACACCGCCCGTGCGTTGGTCGGATCGTGCCGAATCCCGCACAATGTCAATCATATGTGTTTGCCCGAAAACGGCACCGAACGTGAGCAAGTTCAATAAGATCAGTGCTGGAAATCTTGAAATCGCAAAAGTTTTAAGTCGAAAAATAATCATAATTATTGGTGGCTTATTTCGTGCTTCGAGTTGCTTTGATTCTGCCGCTAATCGGGATATTGGCAACTTGCTCTCCAGTATTATTTTCATATATTTTGGATCAATGCAAACAAAGCAACTTCCGGTAAATTAACACTAGCCGCAAGATTCGCGAACTCCGGTTGAATCGAGCATTACTTTTTCTAATTAGATTTATTTTTACTTTAAGGCAATTCAATCAATGATGCTGAAGTTTTGATGATTATCAGTTTGATCGAAATTTACTGGAGATACAGCGGTCGCCTGATTAATTGAATTTAACTTTAAAAAATGCTTCTTTTTTGCTGCTACTTAGATTATAATCTACGTCAAACAATTCTAAATGTGCAAATAAATATGTTGATGACGGCTGAATATCGGCGGTCGGATCGTATTTCAGCTTTCTGGAAAAAAATCAGAATGGAAATAAAACAACTAAAAGCCTTTATTGCGATTGCTGAAGAGAAAACTTTTACGGCGGGAGCAAAGCGGGTTCATGTAACGCAAGCGGCGGTTTCGATGCAGATTCGGCAGTTGGAAGATGAGATCGGATTGCAGCTATTTACGCGGACTCCGCGGAAAGTTATTCTGACCGAAGCAGGCGAATATCTGCTCGAACGGGCGAGGCGGATTTTGCGTGAACACAATTCCGCACTCGAAGAATTAGCCGTAATTGCGGGGGCGGAACACGGACGTTTGCGAATCGGTTCGGCTTCGGCGATGTTTGCCACTGATCAACTTCCGCTGATTTTGGAGAAACTCAAACAAAAATATCCTAATGCGGAAATATCGGTCAGTTCCGGCACGAGTGAAGTATTAGTTGGTAAAATAATGCACGGTGAGGCTGATATTGCTTTTGTTTCACTGCCGGTTGAAACATCGAACGTGGAAACCGAACTGCTCTACAGCGACGAGATCGTTGCCATTGCTCATCCGAGTCATCCGCTTGCCAAAGACAAATATATCAGTGCCGCCCAACTTGCCAGCGAAAATCTCATTCTCGGTGAAAAAGGCGGAAATACACGCCGGATGATTGATGATTTCTTTGATTCGCATCATCTGAAACCGCACGTCGCAATGGAACTTTCGCGGCAGGAAGCGATCAATAAAATGGTCGAAAACAATATGGGTGTCGGAATCGCCGGAGCGAAAAATTCCGCTAAGGAAGTTACGGACGGCAAAATAATTTCGTGGTGGGTGGAAGGTGCGGAAATTAAATGGAATTTAGGTTTAGCACGACTGCGGGGTGGTTATTTTTCGCCTATAAGCAAGGAATTTACAAAACTCTGCCGCGAAAATTTCGCCCAACGCGAAAAGAAGTTCGGAGCCGGTAAATAACCAATTTTATATTTTTATAAAATCACGCCGAAACGATTAAAAATCGGCGATTCGTAAGCCAGTTCGCTGTTCAAATTGTTCCTGCATCGAATCAATTTCATACGAACTTTCATCCCGCGAAATCCGTTCAACCCGCCACATCGGATAAAATGAATCCTGCATCGGCAAATACTGTTCACCGTTTTTAATCGCCTGCGTCCACTCGTCAAAATACTCGAGACCGATTCCACGCACGAAAATACCCGCCGCATTTATTTCGTGAAGAACGCCGAAAATTTTCTCACGCGGATTCTGCATCACGATGATTACACTTTCACCTGTTTCAATTTTCATAAATTTTATTTTAAATTGACGGCAACCAATTCTAACTCTGCATTTTTATCCAAGACTTTTGTAACGATTAAATCACTTTCAATCAACTGCTGTAAAAATTCGTGCGGAACCAGAACCAATACGGATTTTCTATTTTCAGTTGTTAAGTATTCAACGATTTCGCTAACGCCGTCAAATTTTTTTTGTTCGCCTTTTTCGTTTCGCACGAGTCTTGAATTGCCGTAAAATTCGATGTTGTGATTGATCGTGCGGAAGTTGATGATTCGTTCATTTTGATAACCCTTCACGTTTGCCGTTTCAACGAAATGTTTGGTCGAATCCTGTACGGCAAATTCTGGCAGAGCGAATTGCAGTAAAACAAATATGACCAGAAATGTTACGAACGCCAAACCTTGCAGAGCATATTTTCTGATAACGCTTTTTTGAATGAATCGGTAAACATATTCAGCCGTTAAGACACACGCAGCGGGAAGTGCAGGCAGAATATAGCCGGGAAGTTTTGAGCCGGAAATCGAAAAAAACACGAGCGGAACGAGCAGCCACGCGACGGCGAAGATGCGTAGTTCGTGGTTTGTAATTCGTGATTCGTTTTTAACTTGCATCGGAACTTTATCGCGGGTGAAAATGTTTTTGATAAAATTCCAAATCGAGGCGAAGAAAAACGGAATCCAGGGAATTGTCATCGCAGGCAGAATCAGCCAAAAAAACCAGAACGGCTGCGGATGTTTGTATTTATTGGAGGCAAACCTTTGAAAGTGATGCTGAATAAAGAACTGATCGATGAACTCCCAACCGTTCGTCAGATACATCGGCAGATACCAGACTGATGCAACCAAAACGCTGATAATCGTTCCCCAAAACAAACTTAGCAGAAAACTTTTCGACGGAATTTTCAACCGCAGAACATAATAAAATGCAACGATGGCAAACGGAAAAACGATGCCGATCAAGCCTTTGGCAATCAACGCGACACCGATGAAAAAGTAAAATAGAATCAAAGGCAGATAGCTTTTGGCTGATTGTTTGTCCGGTTTTTGTTCCCGGATAAAAAATGAAACGAGCGATGCAGTCACGGGAAAAGTGATCATTATGTCAAAACTCGCACCGCGTGAAAACACGATCAAACCGAGCGACGAAGCCGCGATCAAACCGAGCCAATTGGCGAATTCGTAATTCGAAATTCGTAATCCGTAATCCGCTTTTTCATCTTCCGAACTCTCAACTCCGAACTCTAAACCCTGAACATTTTTGCCTAAAATCCAAAGTGAAACAATCGTTCCCAAACCAAAAAGTGCGGAACCGAAGCGGGCGGCGAATTCATTAACACCGAAGATTTTATAAAAAACAATCTGCAGCCAGTAAAGCAGAGCGGGTTTTTCAAACCAATTAAAGCCGCCGAGCGTCGTCGTAATCCAATCGCCGCGTTCGAACATTTCGCGTCCGACCTGTGCATAACGCGGTTCGTCAGGACCAAGCAGCGGCAGATTTAACGCAAACAGATAAGTTGCAACGATAATTACTGTAAATAAAATCCAGATTATTTTGTCTTTATCTCGTTTCATAACAAAAATCCAAACCGCAATTATCAGTCATCAATTATCAAATATCAATTAAGTTATTCGGGTTTTTACGAAAAAAACTTAAAATATAATTGATAATTGATAACTGATATCTGATAATTGTCGGGTTCATAGAGTCGGTTAGCAAACAAATGTAAGTTTATGAAAACAAACGAAAAATTAAAAACAGCGGTCATCGGAGTCGGCAGTTTAGGTCAGCATCACGCCCGAAATTTTGCGGAATTGGTAAAAGAAACGGAAACACAATTTATCGGTGTTTGCGATGCTGACGGGAAACGTGCGGCGGAAATTGCGGAGAAAAATAATTGCGAATATTTCACTAATTGGCGGGAGCTGATTGACAAAGTTGATGCCGTTTCAATCGTCACGCCGACGGAACTGCACTGCGAAATCGCTTGTGAGTTTTTGGCAAAAGGCGTGCATTGTCTGGTCGAAAAACCAATTGCGAAGACTTTAGCGGAAGTAGATAAAATGACGGCAATCGCTGAAACAACGGGTGCGAAAATTATGGTCGGACACCTTGAGCGATACAATCCGGCGATGGTCGCTCTGCGTCCGCACGTTACGAAACCGCTCTATTTCGAGATTCACCGCGTGTCGCCTTTTCCGAACCGTTCGCTCGATGTTGATGTTGTTCTCGATGTAATGATTCACGACCTCGACGCGATCAGTTGGCTCGTCGGCGAAAACGTCGAACCCGTTTCGATTCAAGCCGTCGGGATTCCGATAATCTCCGATAAAGTTGACGCGGCAAACGCCAGAATCGAATTTGAAAACGGTGCGGTCGCCAACATTACCGCGTCGCGTGTCGGTACGGAAAAAATCCGCAAAACTCGTTTTTATCAAACAAATTCCTACGTCGTTTTGGATTATGCGACAAAATTTGCGTCCGTAACTTCGCTCGATCCCGCTGCCGAACACATTTTGTTAGGAATAAATATCAATAAACTAAAAGTCGAAGATGTCGAACCGCTGCGGGCAGAATTGTCGGACTTTATCGAAATGATCGTTGAAGACAATGAACCGCCGATAACCGCCGCCGACGGCAGACGTGCATTAAATTTGGCGTTGCAGGTTTTAGCCAAAATTGAAAAACACCGAAGTCGTTTGGATATGTAAGAGATATTTCAACACCGAGGCACAGAGAACACGGAGAAATTTTCCACAAATGAATACGGATAAAAACAGTTCAATCGAAACAGAAGTTTAATAAAAATATAAAAAACTTCTGTAATGAAAAGACAACATGAACAAAATTTCAACATTCCTTCAATCAAAAATTGACTCCGGAGATTTTCCATCGGCGGTTTATCTTGTTGCGGAAAAAGGTGAGATAAAATTGGTTTCTTGGAATGGATTAGGTTATTCAGTAGTTGAGCCTAAGAAAATAAAGGCTGATGTTAGAACAATTTACGATTTGGCTTCTCTCACCAAACCTCTCATAACCGGTTTAATCTGTTCAATTTTGATTGAGCGAAAAGGTCTGGATTTAGATATTCCAATTAGGAATTACTTGTCGAGATTAAATTCTAATTCAGAAATTACGATTAAAAATTTGTTAACCCACACATCAGGTTTGCCTGCTTGGGAGCCGTTTTATTTAGCTGTAAAAGATAGAAATGATGTGTTGAATTTAATATTTAGTAAATTCGCAGAACAAGCAGAATCAAATGAATCCGTAGTGTACAGTGATTTAAACTTTATAATTTTGGGGTTTTTACTTGAAGAATTATACGGAGTTAGACTTGATAAAATTGCCCAATATGAAATTTTTGAACCACTTCGGTTGTTTCATACATCTTTTGGTCGAACAGCAAAATTAAACATTCATAGCATAAATTATAATTACAAAGAAAACATTACCGGTATAGCAGCCAGTGAAAAAGGTAATCAGTATGAAAAACAAATTTGTAAGGATTTAGGTTTTCAAGATTCAGATTACACTTGGCGGGATTATCAAATTTGGGGCGAAGTTCACGATAATAATTGTTATTTTATGAACGGCGTGGCGGGACACGCCGGGCTTTTTTCAAATGCGTTTGAAGTTTTCAAAATTGCCCAACAATTTCTTGCCGCATCAACGATTATTCTCAAACCCGAAACTTGTAAATTATTTCGCACGAATTTTACAGAAGGTTTGAATCAAGCCCGTTCGCTTGCGTTTCAATTGGCGGAAACGGAGGATTCAACGGCGAGTGAAGCACTTGCACCGGATAGTTTCGGGCATTTGGGATTCACCGGAACTTCGCTCTGGATCGAGCCTGCAAGGGAACGAATTTTTATATTGTTGACCAACCGTACGCACAACCGCAAACTGCCGTTGGCGGATTTGAAAGATACGCGGCAGCAATTTCATCGGCTGGCAACTGAAACTTTGAATAAAAATACCTGAAAATATATGTTACTATTATTTTTGCGGATTGTCTGAAATGACATATTGAGTTTTTAACATCACGAACCATTATGTTTTTTTAGCATCCTGAAACCAATGTTTTCAATCGAATCAGTCCGCTCTCCTTTTCAGATACGGATTTTTATAATTAAATTGGAGAATATAAAATGAAAAAGATTTTTGCATTTGCGGTGTTCCTGAGTTTATTGAGCGTAAGTTTATTTGCTCAGGAAGAGAAAATTTCACGCCCGCGAATAGTTACCGAAACACCGACACCGATACCTGTTCCGACAGAAACAACTTCTATTGACACGCCGCAGAATCCATCTGAAGAAGATGATATTCTGGAAATCGAAACTAATCTGGTTACGTTGCCGGTTTCAGTTTTAGACCCGAAAGGCAGACTTATATCGGGATTGTCCGCACAGGATTTCGATATTTTCGAGAACGGAGTTCAGCAGGAAGTCGGTTATTTCGCCTCGATTGAAAGTCCGTTTACGGTTGTTTTACTGCTCGATGTCAGTCCTTCGACGAAATATAAAATTTCCGACATACAGGATGCGGCGATTTCTTTCGTCGATCAACTGCGGCGTGAAGACGATCTCGTCGTCGTAACTTTCAGTAAAAAAATTGATGTCATCAGCCGCCAGAAAAACAGTTTCCACCGCATCCGCAGTGCGATTCGTCAAACCGAATTCGGCGATGGAACAAGCATTTATGAAGCGGTAGATTACGCGGTTGACAATTTGTTAGCAAGTATTTCGGGACGCAAAGCAATTGTCATTTTGAGCGACGGAGTTGATACGAGTTCAAAAAAATCCACGTATTACAAAACCGTCAAAAAAGCCGAAAAACTCGATACATTGATATATTCGGTGCGTTACAACACTTTTGCGGATAATCAATTTGCGGGAAATAAACAATACAGTATCGGTGCCAGTCCCGCAGAATATCAACGCGGAAAAACATATCTGAAGGAATTGACCGATGCCACGGGCGGCAGATTATATGAGGCGGAAACCACCGAAAGTCTGACCACGGCTTTCAAAAACATCTCCGACGAACTTCGCCAACAATATTCACTCGGATATTATCCTGCCATTGACGGCAAAGACGGTGAGCGGCGGGCGATCAGAATTCGCGTTAATAAAGCAAATTATTACGTCAAATCTAAAGAAAACTATGTGTTCGGTTCTAAGTAAGCAACGAGAAAACAGCGGGTATAAAATCGTATGGTCTAAAAGTTATCAAGAAATTATATGTTCAAATTTACAGATAAGTTCGGGGACATAAACAATTGATTTAACCCCGACTTAGCTGATAGATTTGTCCGTATAATTATCAGCTGTGATTCATCAACCGTCAGTTATATTGAGTGGGAAATATATTATGCACAGGCTTTAATAAATTGACGGTTAGCATTTATATTCATCTTTAAAGTTATTTTTTAGACATCTTACGGTGTCTTTTTTTAATCCTAGACAGGAAAACGAGCTTTCCCCGCTTGAATAGTTTTATTGGATAATGTTTGGAGAATTGAGAATGAAAAGGATTGCAACGGCTTTTTTATTGACGGGGTTATTTTGTATTTCCGGCGTTTTTGCTCAGACTGCAAAGAAAACACGTCCGCGAATTGTGCAGATTCCGACTGAAAATCAGCTCCCCCAACCGAAACGTCCCGAACTAAAAAGAATTCCTAATGATTCAAATCAAACCAGAAAACCGCCGGTTCTGATAAATAATAATTCGAAACAGACAACGACCGTTCAAACCGGCAATTCTGCCAAAGTTCTCGATGACAGCGATGAAATTATCGAGATCGAAACTAACTTCGTAACTTTGCCCGTCAGTGTTTTAGACCGCAGCGGCAGATTTGTCGCGGGATTACAGCAGACTGATTTCAAAATCTTTGAGAATAATAAAGAACAAAAAGTCGAGTTTTTCGCTTCGGTCGAAAAGCCTTTTACGGTCGCTCTCCTGATCGATGTCAGTCCTTCGACGCAATATAAAATCAACGAAATTCAGGACGCGGCGATCTCTTTCGTCAATCAACTGCGTCCCGACGATAAAGTCATGGTCGTTGCTTTCGATGAGAATTACACCATTCTGAGCCGGGCGACGAATAATCGTTCGCAGTTGGAATATGCGATTCGGCGGGCGAATTTCGGCAGCGGCACGAGCTTATATGATTCGGTCAGCCGCACGATAAATCAGGAACTACAGCAAATTGAAGGTCGCAAGGCAATTGTTCTCTTTACCGACGGAGTTGATACGACCTCAAAGCGGGCAAATTATCAAAGCACGATCAGAATGGTCGAGGAAGTTGACGCACTAATCTATCCGATTCGTTACGATACTTACCGGCAATATACGGGAAGCGGCGGCGGCGGAAATTCTCCGCAAAGCCGCCGAAGACCGCGAACGGGAAGTATTCTCGGCGACATTATCGGCACGATTATCACGGGCGGCGGCGGAAACGTATCGGTCGGCAGTGCCGGAACGAGTCCTGAAGATTACGAACTCGGCAAAGAATATCTGGAAGAATTAGCTCGTTATAGCGGCGGACGAAAATTTGAATCGGCAACGACGAGAAACCTCGACGACGCATTCCGCAGTATCGCTGAAGAACTTCGCCGGCAATACTCGCTCGGATATTATCCCGAATCCGGCAAATCCGGCGAACGGCGTAACATCCGCGTCCGCGTTAAGCGTCCGAATCTCGTCGTCAGAACAAAGGGAAGCTACATCGTCGGCGAAAAATAATTTGAAAAAAGTTGTGAAGTTATTTAAAGCAAACGGCTGTCTTTGTTCTTTTCACTTAATTGATCCGACACTTCTCATAAAATAATTCGATGCGGTCGAAACGTAAACGACCTATCTATTTATCAGCAAGCGGCTATGTTCCCATTATACCGAATTTAATCTTTTTTATCGAAGTTTGAGTAATGTGTTGCGATTATTTGTTTTTTAAGCAGAAGTCAAAAAATATAATTGGTTAAAGCATCTTTTTCGTGATGATGCCGCATCGAATGGGCAATCTGCGAGGTTAGTTTTAATGAGAAAATATACGATTGTTTTGAGTTTTATTATATTGTTTCTGGGTTTGCCGGATCCCGCTGCGTTCGGGCAGTCCCGTCACGGTGGCGAAAAGAACATAAAAAAAGCTAATCAGCGAAAACCCGAAGCACCATCGGAAACAGAAAGCGGCAAACAAAAGCCTGTCTTTTCAAATGAAACGATTGAGGAAACTATTGACACGCCGGAAAACGACGATGACATCATCAGTATTGATACAAATCTGGTGACAATTCCGGTGCGTGTTTTAGACCGCGGCGGCAGATTCGTCAGCGGTTTGGATAAAAAAGATTTTACGGTTTTCGAGGACAAAGCACAGCAGGAAATCGCCTATTTTTCCAATGAACAGAATCCGTTTACCGTCGCACTCATTCTCGATATGAGTTATTCGAGCAAGTTCAAGATTGACGAAATTCAGCAGGCGGCACTGCAATTCGTTACCGAACTTCGTCCTGCCGATAAAATTATGGTTCTGTCGTTTGACGAAGAACTGCACGTTTTATGCGAACCGACCAATGACCGCAAAATCATAAATTCCGCCATCGTTAAAACTCAGATTTCAACCGGCACGAGTCTGTATGAAGCGGTTGATTTCGTTATCAATCAAAGACTTAATAAATTGGAAGGACGCAAGGCAATTGTGCTTTTTACGGACGGCGTTGACACGACTTCGCGGGCATCGAACGACCGCAAAAATGTGCAGGATGCGTTGGAACTCGATGCTTTAATTTATCCGATTTTTTATGATACATTCGCGGACGTACAGGCAATCGAGAACGGGAAGATAAAAATCGAAGACCCGAATCAGTTTCCACAGACAACTCCCCCCATCGGCGGCGGCGGAATTCCAACGGGACGAACCAACAAAAATCCGTTTCCGTTTCCAATTCCGACAGGAACAATCGGTGGCAGTCGCCGAGGAACGCAGACGCAGACACAAACTCAAACAACGAGATTTCCCGGCAGTGGCACGACTAAGGAAGAATACGTCAAAGCTGAAGAATATTTGAATGAAATGGCACTTCGGACGGGCGGAAGGCTTTACGAAGCAACGAGTGCCAACAGTCTGACGCAGGCATTTTCCAACATCGCCAGTGAATTGCGGGAATTTTACAGCATCGGATATTATCCGAGCGAAGATAAGGAAGCAGGCAAAAGACGCTCGATCAAAGTCCGCGTTGATCGTCCGAAAGTCGCCGTCAACGCCCGCAGCAGTTACATCGTCAAGAAAAAAACCGACAAAAAATAAACGATTGGCGGATATTCCTGCCCGCCAATCTTAAACTGCTTGCTGCAACTGCCGTCGGTTTATTGCTTCTGCGGAATATCTTCACCTTCAGCAAAAAATTCCAACGCTGCCGAGTTTATACAGTAACGCTGTCCGGTCGGCGGCGGACCGTCGGGGAAGACGTGTCCCTGATGCCCGTCGCATCTGGCACAACGGGTTTCTATTCTAACCATTCCGAACTTCGTATCACGAATTTCCCTGATATGTTCCGCGTCGAACGGTTCGTAAAACGATGTCCAACCCGTGCCGCTTTCAAATTTCGAGCCGGAATTAAATAACGGCAAACCACAGAGTTTGCAGGCATATGTGCCGCTTTCTTTGTTATTCAAAAGGCTTCCGCAAAACGGTGCTTCCGTGCCGTGTTCGAGCAGAACGTGATATGCTTCCTGATCCAAATCCTTCGCTAAACTTTCGCGTTGTTCATCGCTGATCGGTGTTACATCGTAACCCGTTTGCGACATATTTTTCGATTCTTTCTGTGCTGTCGGTTCCATAACTTAAAATCTCCTTAAAATTTACAAATACAAATTTGCGTTGTATTTATAAAATACCATTTTGAACTATTTTTGTTCCAACTTCTCGACTTTTTTTACCAGACTGCGGATAATTTTCGACATTTCGCCCAAACGCCGAAAAGCGGCGATTGAACGCAGCCATTCACGGTTATCGAAGGCGGGAATTCCCGAAATGATTTTGCCCTTTTCGATGTCGTGCGAAGTTGCGGATTTTGCCGTGACGACCGCATCATCACCGATCTTCAAATGTCCGGCGATGCCGACCTGTCCGGCTAAAACCACACGCTTACCGATGTATGAACTGCCTGCAAGTCCCGTCTGTGAACAGATCAAAGCGTCTTCATCAACCGTGCAGGAATGTCCGATTTGCACCAGATTATCAATTTTCGCACCGCGTTTGATGCGTGATTCGCCGACGCTGGCACAATCAATCGCCGTATTTGCTCCGATCTCAACATCATTTTCCAGCACGACCCGCCCGACCTGCGGAATTTTCAACCAACTTTTATCGGCGTTTTTCGCATAACCGAAACCGTCCGAACCGATGGTCGAATTATTGTGAATAATGCAATTTTCGCCGACCTCGCAATTTTCACGAATCGAAACGCCTGAATGTATGACCGAGTTTTTGCCGATTTTTACGCTGTCGTAAATCGTCGCGTTCGGAAAAATTTTAACACCGTTTTCAATGACGCAATTTTTCCCGACAACGACGTTCGCCATTATTTCGACATCTGCGGCAACCTTTGCCGTTTCATCAATCACCGCCGATTGATGAATTGACACAACGATTTCCGGCATCGGATGAAATTCCCGCAAAGCTAATGTATATGCCACATAAGCGTCCTTCGCACGCAAAATCGCTATATCTTTTCGTGTGATCTCAACGCTTTCACTTAAAAAAATCGCATTTGCCTTCGTCTGATTTACCTGCGGCGTATATTTCGGATTGGCGAGAAATGTAATTTCATTTTTTTCGGCAATGTCCAAACCGGCGGCGGCGTTTATCTCCAGATTCCCGTCGCCCGTTTCTATTTTCGCATCTGTTTTTTTGGCTAATTCTGAAAGTTTCATAAAGTTAAATTATTTGGCAAAAAATTATAGAATAAACTAACATCTTAACAGAGGAAATAAAAACTATGAGTCAAAGTAATTTAGCATACAAAAATGAAGCGTTCACGGATGAAGATTATTTGAAATTCGAGCGAAAATCTGAAACAAAACACGAATTCTTAAACGGCAAAATAACCGATATGGCGGGAGCGAGCGATACGCACAACGTTATAACTTCAAATATCTACGGTGAAATTTACATTCAATCAAAAAAAACAAACTGCCGCCCTTTTTCCAGCGATATGCGGGTTAAGGCTTACAAAGGAAATTATTTTTATCCTGATCTCGTAATTACTTGCGGAAAAAGGATTTTTGAAGATGACGAGAACGATGTGCTGATGAATCCGCTGGTCATTTTTGAAGTTCTGTCAAAATCCACACACCTCAAAGACCGCAATAAAAAATTTGATTCTTATTTAAAACTTGAAAGTCTGACCGATTATATTCTGGTCGAACAGAACGAGATGCGAATCGAACATTACTCAAAAAAAGCTGATAACGAATGGCGTTTCAGGATTTTGTCGAACGAAACGGATGAACTTATTTTGGATTCGGTCAAATGCAAAATCACTTTAGCAGAAGTTTATAACGAAGTAGAATTGGAAATTTTGCAATGATAACTTGTGCTTATTGAAGCGGATTCGTTATTATTGTTTATCAACTGCTCAACTTTTCAATTTTAATCCAAAAATAAAACATCATAAAGAGGTATTATATGAGTAACAATGTTTTAGCAATCAAGGATGTGAGTCCGAAAATTGCAGATTACGTAAATTTCGATACTAAGTCTCAGGTTCAGAACAAGGCTTCCGACAGTCAAACAATTTCTCCGATAAGTTCAAGCCGCCGCCACAGTTTGATCGGCAGCAACACTACGATTGCTCTCGGCAGTCGTCTGCGAAGAGATAAATGCGAGATTTATCTGAGTAATATGCAGGTTCAACTGTCGGAAAATAACTTCAGTTATCCCGATGTCGTCGTCGTCAAAGGTGATCCGCACTTTACCGGAAGTGAAGCGGATGTTTTGATGAACCCGACTGTTATTATTGAGATTTTATCGGAACACACACTTTTTCAAGACAAAACCGAAAAACTCGAACAGTATTTGGCAATGGACAGCGTTCGGGAATATTTGCTTATAGATCAATCAAAAACGCGGGTTGAACATTATATTCAGCAGACTCAAAAGCAATATATTTACAAAATTTATACTGAGAGCGATGATATGATCTCGTTTGATTCGCTTAATTGTAAGACGGTTTTATCGGAACTTTACGCCAAAATAAATTATTAAATCAAAGCGTTCGAACTCTCCTCTTTCTTTACAATAAATTTACCGGATCAATCTCTACATATATAATTTTCAGGTCGCAGAGTTTACTCTCCGCATCGGCGAGTGCAAAATCCAACGTTTCGCGTAAATGCGTGCGGTTGCGGGATTTGACGAGAATCTGCAGACGATGTTCACCTTTCAAACGCGGCAGCGGTGCGGGTGCGGGACCTAAAATTATGCACTGTTTGTTGGTATTTATCGCCTGTAATGATTCGCTCAGAATCCGGGCGTTGTCGTGGGCATAATTGTAATTTGAATGCTTGATTAAAATCGAGGAAAGAGCGACGAACGGCGGATAATGCAGTTTTTCGCGGAAAGCGATTTCCTGTGCGTAGAATGAATCGTAGTTCTGCGTTTTTGAATGTTTTAGAGCGTAATGTTCGGGATAATAAGTTTGAATTAAAACCCGTCCCGGCAGATTCCCGCGTCCGGCACGTCCCGCAACTTGCGTCAGTAGTTGAAAAGTCCGCTCCGACGAACGAAAATCGGGCAGCGAAAGTCCGGCATCAACCGAGATTACGCCGACCAGAGTTACATTCGGAAAATCGTGTCCTTTCGCCAACATCTGCGTTCCGACAAGCATATCAATCTTTTTATCGCTGAAATCTGCCAGCACATTTTCCAATTCGTGTTTGCGTTTTGTCGTGTCGCGGTCAACTCTGGCGATTCGGAGATTTGAAAATTTCCGCTGCAAAAGATTCTCGATCTGCTCCGTTCCTTCGCCCATAAAAAACAGAAAACGGCTTTCGCATTTCGGACATTTATCCGGCGTTTTGATGCGGTGATTGCAGTAGTGACAGACGAGTTTGTTCTCGCGTTTGTGAAATGTCAGCGTAATATCGCAATTTGTACAGCGAATCGTTTCGCCGCAACTGCGGCACAAAACAAATTGCGAAAAACCGCGACGGTTGAGCAAAATTATTGACTGTTCACCGCGTCCGTGTGTTTCCTTGATCGCTTCGACAAGTTGCGGTGCAAAAATCGGGTCTTTACCTTCATCTTTAAAAACCTCCCGCATATCAATAATTTCCGCCGTCGCCAATGGACGCTTGCCGATGCGGTGCGGCAACGCCAGATATTCATATTTTCCGATGTGCGAATTATGAAAAGTTTCAAGTGCCGGAGTTGCCGAACCTAAAACGACGACCGCGTTTGCGAAATTTGCCCGCACGATTGCTGCATCTCTCGCGTTATAAAACGGCATTTCGTGTTGCCGGTAAGATGTGTCGTGTTCTTCGTCAATGACGATCAAACCGACATTTTGCAGCGGTGCGAAAACCGCCGAGCGGGTGCCGATAACGACTCTCGCATCGCCTTTGCGGATTCTACGCCACTCGTCGAAGCGTTCGCCGGTTGACAGAGACGAGTGCAGAATCGCCACTTCATCACCGAAAACCGCCCGCAGACGTTTGGAAAAAACCGGCGTTAAAGCAATTTCGGGAACGAGCATCAACGCCGATCTGTCGTTTTCCAAAACGGTTTTCATTGCCCGTATATAAACTTCCGTCTTGCCGCTTCCGGTTACGCCGTGAAGCAGAAAACCCTTGTATTTTCCGGCGTTTAATGCAGAATCTATGTGCGTTAAAACTTCCGTCTGGTCCGCAGTCAGAGTTAAGTCCTGAATTTCGGGAATTTTCGCTTCCGATAGAGGGTCGCGGAAAACCTCCTTAACGAAAATCTCGACAAAACCGTATTTCGCCAGAGTATTTATCGGCGATGCTCCGACATCGAGTTGTTCGATTAGATCGGTAAATAAAATTTCGCCGTCTTTTTCAATCAGAAAATCTATAATATTCCGCTGAACATCAGATAGTTTTTTCGCGTTCGGTTGATGATTTTTCGGTGGCAAAAGGCGAACGGCTTTGCGGCGTTTCGGTTTAACTTTCGTCGTTAGAGTGCGGTGATATTTAGTGGCGAATTCCTGTTTCAACAATTCATTGACCGCCCGCAAAGCCTGACTCGCACCGAATGATTTTTTTAGTTCACGCAGGGAAGTTTCGCCGTTCTTGTTGAGGTAAAACAAAATCTGTGCCTTCTGCGTCTTCGCCGTTTCAAGTTTGATAACTTCATCTTTGCCGCGTGAATTGATGTTGATAATCTGCTCGACCGTCGCATTGATTCCGGCGGGCAGTGAAGCCTTCAGAACTTCGCCCCACGAAGATGCGTAATAATCCGCCGTCCATTGTGTCAGTCTGATGATTTCCTCGGTTAGAAGCGGTTCATCATCAAGCAGTTCGAGAACTTCTTTCACATCGGATTCTTCGATTTCGAGTTCTTCGCTCAAAGTTTCGTGTAGTGCGACGGCATAACCTGTCAGATGTCTTTGACCGAATGGAACAAGTATCCGCGAACCGATATTGATATTTTCCTGCATTCCGAACGGGATGCAATAGGTAAATGTCTGCCGTAGCGGGACGGGCAAAGCGACCTCGACAAACTCCGGCAGAGGCTGATTTTCGGCAAATATTTTCACGGCTGAACTCGACATCGTTGATGATTTTAAGGATTCAAATTAAAATGATAACCTATTGGAACATTTTCCGAAAATTGATGTCTGAGTAATTAAAGGAATACGAATATGAGTTCATTTTTAGATGGAAATAACGAAAAAAAAAGCACGAGCAAAATCTTTCTCGTCGGGATTTTGCTTGCGGTCATTGCGGTCTTCGGAATCGGCGGTTGGGTTTATTTTTTGCCGACACCGGAGGAAACAAAAGCGGCGATTCTCGAAGATGCTTACCGCGAAGGTTCACCCGAATTTGAAAATTACACTAAAGAAATAATCATCACGACCGACACCGGACGACTCTACGAGTCTTACACCGGACTCGGCGATATTGTGATGCAGGTTGCCGGAAAAATTCGTAACAAGGGAACTCGCACAATCACCGGATTAGAAGTAAGTGCCGGAATGGTCAATACGAAAAATGAGTTGATCAAGGAAAAAAAGGTTTTGGTAATACCGCAGAATTATCCGTCATTGAAACCGGGTGAAGTGATTGATGTATCGGTAAATATTCCCGGCTTCAACAAAGACGATGACCGGGCAAATGCTCGTTGGAAAGTAACAGCAATTAAACTCGATTGAACCACGAACCGAACGTAATGTCATAAAAAAAAGAAACGACAGTTAAATCGTTTCTTTTTTATTTATGGAATTAAATAAGTATTTTACGCATTCGCCGAACGGAAATCGTTTCTCAATGCCTTAATTTCGTCGTGTGCCTTCAGCACATCGTCATATTGGCTCTGCACGACGGAATTTGCATTTTCAGGCAATTTTCCTTCTAAAGCTTCTTTATACTGTTTTTTGGCAACATCTTCGCCACGTTCGCACTCATTCAAAATCGCCGTTTCATCGCTTCCGGTTACAACCGATTTAATGTTAATCCATCCACGGTGAAGTGTTCCGGTAATACTTGATGAATCTTCCGGGTCGCCGCCCATTTCTCTGACCAAACCCTGTAAATCTCCGGCAAATTTTGCCCGTTGCTTTGAATAATTATAAAAAGTTGTCTTTAGTTCTGAATTCTCGACACCTTCGGCGGCATCCTTAAAACCTTCTTGTCCGTCTTTGCAGGTTTCAATTAAGTTATTTAATGTTGAAATTGTTTCTTCGTTTGTCATAATTTTTTATTCCTTATCCTAAATTTTTTAACTACACTTTCTTATGTGCAAAGTTTGTGCCAAAAGCAATCAATCAATAGAATCAACTATTTAAATCGATTAGAACCAATACAATCGGGAAATATGAAACACATCGAAACACGAATGTATGAAAATCGCACAATAAAAAAATGACTCCGAAATTGATTTTCGGAGTCACAATAAATTTTCACTGACAGCAAATGTTTAACCGTTGGCAGTTAATTTCTGTTTATCGTGTTTGCCTTCACGAATCTCTTCGATCAACTTGTCGCAAAATGCCGGCAGATCGTCCGGTTTGCGGCTCGTCACCAAACCGTTATCAACCACGACTTCCTTATCCGTCCATTTTGCTCCGGCATTTTCAAGGTCTCTTCTGATCGTGTGATACGAAGTCATTTCTCTGCCTTCGACAACTTCCGCGTTAATTAGTGTCCACGGGGCGTGGCAGATTGCCGCGACCGGCTTTTTCTGCTCGAAAAATGCTCTGACAAAATCCAGCACATTTTCATCGGTACGCAATGAATCCGGGTTCATAACTCCGCCCGGTAGAACCAAAGCGTCATAATCTTCCGCTTTCGCATTTTCAATTTTTACGTCAACCGAAATTTTTTTGCCCCAGTCGTCTTCGTTCCAACCCTTGATTTCCCCGTCTTTCAATGAAATTATGTGAACCGCGGCACCTTCGTTTTCAACTGCTTTTTTCGGCTCGAACAACTCCGATTGTTCAAAACCGTCCGTTGCTAAAATTGCTACTTTTTTTCCTTCTATCTTGTTACTCATATAAATTAAAACTCCTTGATCTAAAAAGAAATGTAAATCTGCACGATTGCAATTCATTTCCATCTCTTTAATAGTATTGATAACAATTTCTATGCCATAATTAGTTATCATAAACTTTGAGTTATTTATAAAAATATTATTGAAATTCGACATTTATTGAACGTATCTAGCCAATAAGAAATAAATTAAACCAAATATTTAGAACACCGGGCAAGGCTTTTTCATAGACGATAAGTGCTTTATTAAGATGAATTTAAACAGTAAAAAAACAGAAACGGTTTGGCAGAGCAAACAAGATGAGTTAGCTGCAAAAGCAGGATTGGCGATTGTCTTGACGGACAGACCCGGACTTTCCGAAGTTGCGAAATCCAATAATAATTCGATGTGCGAAATACTGACAAAATCAGACGAATTTGCTTCGCAGTGCGAAAAATTTTGCGGAAAAGTTTTTGAAAAAGCTGTTGCCGCGGAAAAATCTCTTAAGTATCAATGTTACGCCGGACTGCAATGTATCGCCGTTCCGTTCAAAGGTGCGGACGAAAAACAATTCGTCGCCATCACCGGGCGGACTTTCACAAAGTCGAACGAATATCGAACAGCGACCGAACGGGCGATTTCAGGAGATTGGAGTAAATTTCCATCGACCAAAATTTTTGCGAATGTGCTGATGACGAGTTCATTTGAAACATTGGAAAACCTCGCCGAAAAAATCTCGAATTTGTCCGAGGACGACAAACAGCTGTTACCGAAAACCGTTTTGGCAGACAAACCACAAACTGACAAATTAATCGTAAATGCGGGAAATGAAAATCAGGTAACGGAAGAAGCGGCAATCAAAAAAATTCCCGAACCAGAAAATTTAGCAATTGGTTCGGGAAGCCGGGAAGAATCTGCAAAAATCGCAAAAAAAAATCAGGAAGAAGCGAACGAAATTGCCGAATGGCGGTCATTATTCAACTCATTGCTAAAATTAAATTACAACGACGCGTGTTTGTCTATTCTGGAGTTTTTGAAAACACGCTATCATATTTCGTCAATCGCGTGGCTTGAGAATATTGATAATAAACTTCACAAAAAATTAGCCATCGGTAAGCTGGAAACTCAAGAAATTCAAATCAGTATGGCGATGGATGACGAAAGTCTGCTGAAACTTATCGGCAGGGAATCTTCGATAGAATTGAAGGAAAGAAATAAAGAAAACAACAATGCGGACTCCGGCACGATTCGATTTTTTCCAATTTTTGTCGGTGGCGAAATTCGCAGCGGTTTGGTTATCGGCGAAAAAGCCGATGATAAAATGATTGAGCAAAGTATCACGAAATTTTGTCAAACAGTCGCTTCCGAACTTGAAATTTTGCGTCTGCGGGAAGAATTAAGCCGCCGTTCGTGGCTCGATGTCGCTCTTCAAAAATTTAACGAAAGTCTGAAAATGATTGATGCCGAAGATTTCTGGTCGCGTTTGATGCAGACGACCGCCGAACTTCTGCAAGCCGAACGCGGTTCGATTCTCGTGTTTGAAGAGAAAACGAAAAAGTTGGTCGTCAAAGCGGCAATCGGTAATGAAGCGGACTCGATCAAACAGGCAAAAACCGATGTTGGCGAAAGAGTCGCCCGCAAGGTGTGGGAAGGCGGCGAACCGTTGGTTGTGCCAAGTATTATGGATTTGTCGCTCGCACCATCGGACTGGAAGTACAAAACTGAATCATTTATCAGTTATCCGATTTCCATCAGTCAACGGAAAATCGGTGTGCTGAACGTCGCCGACAAAGTTGACGGAACGCCGTATCAAGAGTTCGATTTGCAACTTTTGCAATCAATTATTCCGCAGATCGCAATGGCGATTGACCACGCGACTCTGAAGAATAAAGCGGGCGAATTCCAACAGCTTTCCGTGACCGATCCGCTGACCGGTCTGCTCAATCGGCGTTACTTGGAAGAACGGCTCGATGAGGAAATAAAACGCTCGAACCGTCACGGTTTTCCGATGAGTTTTATGATGATTGACGTTGATGATTTTAAATCTTACAACGACCAATTTTTGCATCCTGAAGGCGACAAGGCTCTGCAAATTGTCGGGCAGTGTCTGCGTGAAACCTTGCGTGGGGCGGATATTGCATCGCGTTACGGTGGTGAGGAATTTTCGATATTGTTGCCGCAGACGACTCTCGACGAAGCGGAAATTATCGCCGAGCGGATCAGAAACAACATCGCCACGACCACATTTCCGAATCGGCAAGTAACCGTCAGCATCGGCATCGCCTGCATTTCGCTGGCAATAAATTCGGTCGAAAATCTAATCGCATCTGCCGATAGAGCATTGTTCGAGGCAAAGCATCAGGGGAAAAATAACGTGCAAATTTTTGAAGATCAGAAACACGAGATGCGTCTGCCGAGTTGAGCCGGGAAGCAGCGGCAGAAACAGTTGACAATGGCAGAAGCAGTTATTATTTACTAATCACTAATTGAAAGAGAATGAGCGATTTGGAATACAAAAAAATACTGGGATCAGTTGCGGTGGAAGACTTTGTCGGGCGTGAGCGTGAGTTGGAAATGATTGTGCAGCACGCCGCAGGTGAAGTAAATTCGGTTGCGGGAATGTTGGTTTTATCCGCACCGGCTCAGGGGCTTTCGGAGTTACTAAAACAGGTTTATGACCGGCTTTTTTATCAACAGGACGGACAGATTCCGGTCTATTTCGAGTTTAAGAAAAGCGACAAAACATTTAAGCAAACCGCCGTCCGCTTTTTGCAGACGTTTATTAATCAAACGGTCGCATACAGCCGCAACAACTCAGACATTATTGATGCATCACCAGATATTTGTGAGATTTCCGCTCTTACGACACCGACCGCCGGCAGTTGGATCGAAAAACTTATCAAGGCTTGCACCCGCGAAAGCGAGTTGAATAATGAAAGTGCCTTCGTACGGCAGGCGTTTAGTGCGGCATTGCGGGCAAATGCAAATAACGCACGGGTTTTCGTGATGTTCGACAATCTCGAAGCACTCGCGGGACTGACGGGTGACACGGATTTTATTGAAGAGTTAAAGGGGATTTTTAAGCGTTCAAATGTGCCGTTTGTCTTTGCCGGAATGCGGCGGTTCGTCTTAAAGGCGATGCTTGCGGGGAATACGAAACTGAACGAAGCCGAGATTCTTCCGCTAAATTCATTGTCGGCGGAAAACGCCGGTTTTTTGGTCGAATATCTTTCCAATAAAAAAGATATTGAAATCACCGATCAGACGCGGGACTTGGTTGTTCATAAATTGAATGCAAGTCCGGTTCATATTAAAAATTTGATAGATGCGGCGAACAAAAAGAATTCAAATTTGGATACATTTCGAGCGGTTGAAAAAATTTACACGGAAGAACTTTTCGGCGGAAAAATAAAAGCGTATTACGATACAATCTTTAGTAAAATATCGGACAGAAGCGAAGTGCAGAAGCAGTTTACCGATCTCCTTTATAATGCGTTGACCGTTGAGAAAGAACGAGTTCCGACAGAATCCTGGCGAAAACACTTAAGCTTGTCCGAAATGGAGTTTGACCGGGCGATGAACTTACTCGATACATACGAAATTTTGACGATTTCATCGAACATGTTGAAAGCATCGATGGAAAATAATGTTCTCAGCGATTACATTACAAAGCGTTTTCGGTTGGAGATTCGCGGCGATAAACGGGCTTTGGCAATTGCCGAAACTTTGTCGGAGTTTTTAAAACAGGCACCGCTGATGATGGCGAATTATTATCGCCGCAAAACCGCTGTCGGATTGCGGGAACTGATGACCGTCTTTGATTGTCAGCAAGTTCCCGGCGGATTGCTTTTTTACGATGTCTTTAAGAAACTGCATAAAGGAAAAAATACCGATGAAATCCTTGCAGATGTTAGGCAAGATACTGAAACGACACAACTTCCGCAGATCGTTTACACGGCGAACACGGTGGCGTTTTATCCGTTAATCAGCAACTTGACCGAACAGGAACGCTCCGCTGTTGCATTCGGTTTTGAAGCGGGAGATTATACCGACGAAAATGAAATAGTTTGGATTGCGGCGGAAGTTGACTCAAAGCTGGAAGCGGATGCGGAAACGACGCGGTTTTGGTGCGACCGGCTGGAAATGGTCGGTTTAATGTGCGATTTTCCGAATTTTCGGTTGTGGCTGGTTTCGCCGGAAGGATTTTCGCCCGAAGCAACTGAAGTCTTGAATCAAAGAAACGCTATCGGTTCGAGTCGGCAGCAGTTTGAACTGCTGGCAAAATATCTCGATGCGGAAAATTTGATCAATGAAAGATCAACCGAAAACGAGTTTGAAATGGTGATTCCGATGGGTGACGATACGGAATTGATTGCCGCTTACGCGGTTGAAGAACTCGCCCGCCGCCATTCATTCGATGCAAAAGCGATCAATCAAATTAAAACCGCTTTGGTCGAAGCGTGTATCAACGCAACCGAACATTCGCACAGTCCCGACCGCAAAATATATCAGAAATTCAATATCGAAGACGATCGAATCACGATCACTGTTTCGAATCGCGGACTACGTTTCACGGGTGAAAATGCCGAAGAATTTACGCCGAGTGAAGGCAGACGCGGGTGGGGTTTGAAGCTGATGAACTCACTAATGGATGAAGTAAAGTTCGAACAGGTTGACGACGGCACGAAAATATCACTCGTCAAATATTTAGCACACGCCTGATTTTTACGCTTTCAAATTCCGACAGTAAAATTAGCTGATAAAACAAAAACGCATTTTGTTAAACTTTGTTGACATCATCTGTCACAACGTGCTAATTTTAATGTTGCGGAAGAGATGATTTCAACGCCACTACTCGCTTTCATTCGACAGTGCCAGTCGATCCTCCAAAATAGTTCATTTTTCTAAGATTTAACACATAATTTCTTTTCGTTTTCTTTCTACATACAATGAGTTTCAACAAAATCAAATCAATGCGAAGTGCCGAGCGTTATTTGACGCAAGGCAAGATTCAAGCGGCAATAGGTGAATATAGACTGATTGTCGAAAATGCTCCGAAAGATATTAATTCAAAAAATATGCTGGGAGATTTGTATGTCAAAAATGCGGAAACGCAAGCGGCTGTAAATTGTTACCGGGAGGTCGTCGCGTTCTATAATTCGCAGGGTTTCGCAAAGAAAGCCATTGCCATCTATAACAAACTGTACCGGCTTGAACCGGACTCCGTCGATATTGTCGAGAGCCTTGCCGAATTGTATAAATCACGCGGCTCGATAGCGGAAGCTCAAAAATACTATCAGATATTATCAAAGCGGTATGAAGAGAAAGGGCGGAAGTTGGAGGCTTTGAAGATTTGGAAGAAAATTGCGGAAATATCTCCACGTGATAATCAGATTTACCTGAAAATAGCTGAATCCTACTGGCAGGCAGAACAGATGCAGGAAGCGGCGGAAGCTTACATCGAAGCCGGTCAAAGACTGCTTGCGGCTGACAGCCCGGAAGCATCTGCGATGGCTTTTTCACGTTCTCTGGAAGTGAATCCTGAAGATTTTGAGGCGATAACGGGTTTTGTCAAATCTCAGATAGCGTTGGGTTTTCCCGAAGAAGGTGTCAAAGCACTCGAAGAAATGTATGCGGCTGATCCGATGAACAAAGAGATAAATTACTTGTTGATGGATTGCTATATTGAGATGGACGACCCTGAAAAAGCGGAAGAAATCATCGTCAAATTGGTTGAAAGAGAACCGATGAACTATCCGAAATTGTTGGATTTGGTCGGAGTATATCTTGAGGATAACAATCTAGATTCCGCCGTACGAATTCTCATTATAACCTCGGAACATCTGCTGGTTGGCGGTGAATCGAAAAAATTACTTGAACTGCTGAACGAAGTTTTTGCGAGAAACCCCGAACATCTCGCCGGGTTGAAATTATTGGTACGCTATTACGGTTCGCAAAAAGACGAAACTGGCTTACAGCAAACACTCGAAAGATTAGCCGAATCTGCCCGTTTGAATGAGTCCTTTGAGGATGAGAGATTTGCACTTTCGCAATATCTGCTGCTTGTCCCGCACGATGTCGATTTTGCAAACCGTTTCAATGAACTCAGAGAACTGTATGATTTCGATGATGAATTCGATGATGAATTCGCAGAGGAAATGATTATTCCGCGTAGCTCTAAAGAAATTTCCGGCTTTGAAAATTTTGCAGAACTTTCGGTTGATGATGATACCGGAAATGAAAATGGTTTTGAGATGTTAAGTGCGGACGACATTACGGTTGCGGTAGATGTCGAAGGGAATTTGCCTGGATTAATTGGAGAAACACCGGAAAACACCGATGAAAAACTGGAACCATCCGACGAACTCAGAGTTTATGACGAGTTGGAAAGCGTAAAGTTTTATATCGAGCAGGGTTATCAGGGTTTAGCGGAAAAAGGTTTGAGCGAACTTGAGGAAGAATTCGGAAATCGGCAGGAATTTGTTAATCTTCGACAGCAAATGTCGAATGTCGGTGAAACTTCCGCCCGAACTCAGACACAACCGGGTGGACCGGAAAATTTCACCGAAGCGAATGATGCTCCGATTGATTACGTCGAGGTCGAAGAATTCGAGGTCGAGAATTTTGCAGCACCGGAAATTATCGAACCGGTCATTGCGGAAAATGAATCGGGCGAATTTGATACAGTGTCGGAAACCATCGCCGAAGCTCAACATCAACCGAGTTCTTCTGATAATTTGAGAGATGAAATTGGTCTTGATGAAGCCGTAGATTCAACGCAGAATGATTATGAAGAGCATTATCAATACGCCGTCGTCTATCACGAAATGGAAATGCTCGATGAAGCGATTAGGGAATTTCAGGACGCGGTGAATTGTGTTGAACCAAATGATGGCACGAAAAAATTCTTAAATTGCTGCTCTTTGATCGGACACTGCTTTATGGAAAAAGGAATGCCGAAACTTGCTTTGAACTGGTTTAACGAAGCTCTCAAATCCTGTCATTTGAGCAATGAAGAAAAACAGGGAATTCACTACGAACTTGCTAACGCCCACGAAATGAATGATGAAAATGATAAAGCACTGGAGCATTTCGAGATAATATATTCGATGGATATAGATTATCGTGATGTCAGCCGCAGACTCGAAAATTTGCGTGAGAATGTTCCGACTGCCGCCTGAATGAAAAAAATTATACGGCAAAAAGCATAATTGAAGCGTGGGCAATTTTTGTCCACGCTTTTTTATTATCGGGTTTTTGGCTTGTTTCAAAATCATTGATGCAGTTATAATTCAAAATATGGTCGCAAAACTAACCATTCTATTATTTATTCTGGTTTGCCTGATGGTCGGAAGTCTACTGATTCTTCTGCCGTGGACAAATCTGGGATTTCCGGGCGATTGGACGGATAATTATTTTCTTAATTTGATCGTTGATAAAAGCGGATTTGAAACGCTCAAAACAATCGTCTCGACAGGTTGGTTTCGCGGTGCGATAACCGGACTCGGCATCGTCAATCTGTCCATTGCATTTTGGGAAATTGCATATTTTAACGACAGCGTTGAAATGCTCGATGGCAGTAACGACGGTAAAATCGAAGCGAAAACGTAGCAAGTGAGCAATTTTAAGCATCTAAAAAGACCGATAATTTATTTGATTACAAAGGGAAACTTAACCGACGATAATTACGAATTCGAAGCGGGAAGAACTCTTGCCATAATAAAATCCGCAATTCTGTTAAACATTTCTTTAATCCAAATCCGCGAAAAAAATCTGTCGGCAAAAAATATCTATCAAATAACTTCCGAAGCCGTCAAACTCACCGCAAACTCAAGTGCAAATGTTCTGGTCAATGAACGGGCGGATATTGCCTGGGCGGCAAATGCGGACGGCGTTCATCTGACTTCAAACTCTCTGCCGCCCGAAATGATTCGCCGTGATTTTCCCGCAGATTTTATTGTTGGAATTTCAACTCACACATTGGAAACAGCTCAAAACGCAAAAATTGCGGGAGCGGATTTCGTTACATTCAGTCCGATTTTCCCGACTCGCTCGAAGGGAAACTTCAGTAATCCGCAGGGATTAGAAAAATTGAGAGAAATCTGCGAAAAACTAAAACCGTTTCCGGTGCTGGCACTCGGCGGAATTGGTGCGGAAAATTTTCAAGCGACTTTGGATTATGGTGCGAGCGGTTTTGCCGGAATCAGTTTCTTGAACAGCCGTGAAATGCTGAAATTTAATTTTAACGAAGAATAATATGACGAAAATTTGCTTGACCATCGCCGGAGTTGATCCATCGGGCGGAGCGGGAATAATTGCCGATATCAAAACATTTTCCGCTTTCGGATGTTTCGCAACGGTAGCGATTGCTTCGATCACATTTCAAAATACGCAGAAGGTGTTCGGTGCGGAACATCAAACCGCCGCATCACTTCGCCGGCAAATCGAACCGATTCTTGATGATTATGAAATTTCTGCGTTGAAAACCGGAATGCTTCCAACCCGTGAAATCATTGAGGAAGTTGCGAAAATAATCGGCGAATATGACTTGAAAAATCTCGTCGTTGATCCCGTCGTGCGGTCGACTTCCGGTTTTGACTTGATTGACGATAAAGCACTTCGCGTCTTGATTGAAAAACTTTTTCCGCTCGCCGATGTCATCACGCCGAATATTCCCGAAGCCGAAAGAATCTCGCAAATTAAAATTAAAACGGAAGATGAGATTGAAAAAGCCGCCCGGATTATGCAAAAACTTGGTGCGAAAAATGTGCTAATCAAAGGCGGACACTTCGGGAGTTCAAAGTTCGGAGTTCGGAGTTCGGAGTTTAATAAACAAGTTGTGAAGGATTATCTATTCATCGGTGATGAACTGGAAATTTATGAAGCGGAATACATCGAAACGACGGCGACTCACGGAACAGGTTGCACCTTAGCAGCAGCAATTGCGGCGAATTTGGCATTGGGCAAAAGTTTATCCGAAGCGGTAAAAATTGCTAAAGATTTCGTTAATAAAGCAATCAAAAACGCCCCGAATATTGGCAGGGGAAATTCGCCGATTGGAATTAATAATACGGAATATTAACTTTCCAACCGTTAAGCCGGCGGTCTTTGACCGCGACAACTTTTAGTTATCTATAAAATACGGTCGAAGACCGCCGGCTTAACGATGAGTTTTAACGGCGAAGTTTTCGTCCCGACGCTGAACTTTTACTGTGCGGGAATGAAAATTTGTGCTGATTGGTAGGTTACGCCGAAGGTTAAGCCGGTATTCGGGCTGTTTCGCGTTAAGCCGAAGATGGCGGCGGTATCGAAGCGTAGATTCGATGCTTTGACTTGTGTGCCGAAGCGAAATTGTCCCTGACTTTCCGTGCCGAGCGGCGTTCCGCTGGTGCGGGTGCTGATTCTTCCGTTGACCTCGCTGGCTAAATTTACATTGTCGGTCAGACGGTAAATTCCGGCAAGACCGTAGAGCAAAACATCGTTCTGCGTGAAATCGTCAAGCGGTGCGGTCATTATGCCGACACCCAAGTTACCGTATAAGTTGAGTTTAGGAGTTTTATTTCTAGTACTGCCGAACTTTTTTTGTAAGATAATTTTACTGAAAATATCAATTTGATTCGTGCCGATGCCTTTCGCCTGATCGCTGTTCGGAACTTGAAAACCGAACTTAAAACCAACGGCGGGAAGGTTTTTAGTTTCGTTTCGCAAACGGATTTTTACCGAAGTGCGGATGTCGCCGAAGTCGTTCGATGAATTTCCGTCGATGTTCAAAGGAATCGGCGGACTCTGAGCTTGCGAGTCAATCGACAAAAAATTCTGAACGACACCTTCGATCTGAATTTCGACATTGGGAGCAAAACCCGTGCGAAGACGGATGTCGCCAACCCGCGTTAAATCGCCGTTCAAACCGGACAGCGGAAATCTGACATTTTGAAAAAAGTCCGTTCCCGCCGTGATCTCGATGCTTCCCGCCGGAGTTGTGTCAATATCATCGGTCAGAAGCGGACGCTGTTGAGCATTTGCAAAAAGATTTGCAAATAAAATCAAATTTAAGCAGAGAATCAGACGTTTCATAGTTAACTCTTTGTAAACATTAGCGGGAAATTTGTTTTCGGATAAGAAAGTCCTAGCATAAGACATTTTCCCGGACGATGCAAAACAAATTCGGTGCGTCCGAAAATATCTAAAGACTTTTGGACAACGCAAAAAAAAGTTGGCACAATTGAACCCGTAAAAAAGTTGCGAAACCTTATTTTTGCCGATTCAAGAAAGATAATTTATGGAGTTAGTTGATTCAGAAAAAGAACAAACCGAAACCGGCGGTTTACGGCTTGTTGCGGAAAATAATGAACTTCACGCCTTTCCTCAAATCGAAAAGCAGTTCGTCAACTTTATGTTTTTTCGGATAAATCCCGAATGGCGAAGATTGGATTGTCAAACGAAAGAAGTTTTTAAAGCGGAGTTCGTCGAAATTTTCAAACAGTTTGGTGAACGGCTTTTGCTGTTCTCATACTCGCTCGTCGGCTTCGATTCAAAAGCGGACTTGATGTTCTGGCGAATCGGGACATCGCTTGATCTGATTCAGGAAATGACTGCCCGGCTTTACCGCACAAATTTAGGAAGTTATATGGAAACGGCGGACAATTATTTATCGGTAACGCGGAAGATGATGTTCGTTTCGCCCGAAATCGAAAACAATTTGAGCGAAGACCGCTTTCATGTAATTGCGGGTGAGAAAAAGTATCATTTTTTGTATCCCTGCTCGAAACACAGCGATTGGTTCGATAAATCGGTTGAAGAACGCGAGAGTTTGATCAAAGAGAATTTTATGGTCGGCAAGAAATTCTCGAATATAAAGATACATCTGACGCACGCTTTCGGTTTTAGCGAACAGGAATATCTGATTAGTTTTGAAACCGATGAACCGAAGGATTTTCTGGCGTTAGCCGAAGAATTGCGGCAAACTTCCGCGAGCAAATTTACTTTACCCGGAATGCCTGTTTATACGTGTCGTCTGAAAAGTTTAGCGAAATGTTTAGATTCGCTTGGTTGAATTAAAATTCAAAGCTCAAGATTCAAGATTCAAGATTGTTTTTCTCTTAAATCTTAAACTTAAAAAAAGATGAAAATTGCCCGAAAGTTTTACATCAGCGGACTTGTGCAGGGAGTCGGTTATAGATTTTTTACACAGCGTGCCGCAGCGAAGCATCAGGTCGCCGGTTACGTTACGAATCTTGAAGACGGACGCGTCGAAACCTACGTCGAAGGTGCGGAAGCAGCAGTTAAAGAATTTTACGGAGATTTATTAACCGGACCGGTTTACGCGAGAGTCGAGGAAATCGAGGAAATAGTTTTAGAACCTGAGGGCTTATATTCAGCTTTCCGAATCGAGAAATAATTTTAGTCAGTAATAGCTATTAAATTCAACGAATAACGAACGATCAACAAATATGGATAATTTAAAAAAACTTATACGCGAAGTGCCGGATTTTCCGAAAAAAGGCATAAATTTTTACGACATTACAACGCTCTTAAAAGACAAGGACGGCTTGAAACAGACACTTGATGCAATGTGCGAGAAATACAAGGCCGAGAAGATTGATACGATCATCGGCATCGAATCACGCGGATTTATTTTCGCAACGCCGATGGCACATCAACTCGGTGCGGGATTTATTCCCGTTCGCAAACCCGGCAAACTGCCCGCCGAAAAAGTCGCCGTTTCGTATGATCTCGAATATGGTCAGGACACGCTCGAAATGCACAAAGACGCAATCGGGGAAGGACATCGCGTGTTGGTCGTTGACGATCTGCTGGCAACCGGCGGAACGGCGAAAGCCGTCGCCGATCTCGTCGAAAAGGTCAACGGCAAAATCGTCGGCTTCGCCTTTTTATGCGAACTGACTTTCCTCAACGGCAGAAATAAACTCGAAGGTTATGACGTTCATTCATTTATTAAGTATGATGATTAAGGTTTTAGCGAATCCAAAATCCAAAATCTAAAATCCAAAATCAATCTGCTCCTGTAGCTCAGTTGGATAGAGCGTTCGCCTCCTAAGCGAAAGGTCATTGGTTCAATTCCAATCGGGAGCATCTCTGATGTAGCAAACTAAAGTTTATTGGACTTTTTTTGGAATATAAATGCTAATAACTCTTTTTATTTAATACAACAGAGGAATTAGGTGGTCGAAAGTAGTGGCAAATTTATTTACGCGACAGCTATGATTCTGTTGTCGATTCACATTCTCCAGTATCCATTCCGAGCCGTGTTTCCGAGCAAACACGGTTATTTTTTTGTTTAAATAAGAAGTTATTTGCTATTATAAATTTCGTTATGCAAAAAGTCTTGACAAGCGAAGAAATGCGGGAAGTTGACCGCTTGACGGTTGAGAAATACGGAATTCCATCAATAATTTTGATGGAAAACGCGGCACACGCAGTTGCTGATATTATCAAAGAAAAACTCGGCGGTTCGGTTGCAGGAAAATCGTTTTTAATACTTTGCAGTAAAGGCAACAACGGCGGCGACGGTGCGGCACTTGCTAGAATTTTGTGGAAAAAAGGTGCTAACGTAGATATTTATTTGTTCGGAAAAGTAGAGGATACGAAAGGCGACGCGAAAATTAATTTTGAGATTTGTAAAAAGGTTTCAGAGTATGAATATAAGAAAGATGAGCAGTTAATTTTTGAGGAAACTTGGAATGATTGTTGGAATCATTCAGTTGGTTGGGATATAGAAAGATTTGATGTTTTGATTGATGCTTTCTTTGGAACAGGATTAACAAGACCACTTGATTCAATGTTTGACACAACTTTAGAATTAATTTCTTTGGAGAATAAAACTTTCTACGTTTCAATTGATCTACCGTCCGGTCTGAATGCTGATGATGCGAAACCGATTGGAAAAAATATTGCAGCGAATTTGACCGTAACCTTTACTGCACCGAAACTTGCCAATGTTTTGCCGCCTGCTTCAAATTTTAATGGTGAACTGCACATTGCAAATATCGGTTCGCCGCAGGAATTGATTGATAATTGTGAATCGCAAATATTTGTAACTGAAAGAGAAGATGCAAAAAAATGGTTGGAGCAGACGAAGTTTTCAAGTGATTCATACAAAAACAGACGCGGCAACGCACTTCTGATTGTCGGCTCGAAAAATTATACGGGAGCGGCGGTTCTGGTCGGGAATGCGGCGATGGTTTCGGGCATTGGACTGGTAACGATTGCAACATCGGAATCGGCACAGGAATCAGTTTCGACACGGGTTTTGCCGGAAGTTATTACGCATAGTTTGGCGGAAACGGAAAACGGTGCGGTTTGCGAAGCAGCGTTTGAAGAAATCGAAAAATTGAGCAAAAAAGCGGATGTTCTAGCAGTTGGAAGCGGTTTGAATGCGGATGAAGAAACGACTCGAAAACTTGTTAGAAAAGTTGTCGAAAATCGCACGACACCGATTATTGTTGATGCGGACGGATTAAATTCGCTGTCGCCGTTCGATCTTGAAGGTTCTGATGAACTGCCGCTGATTTTAACTCCGCACGAAGGCGAATTTTTGCGGCTTTTGGGAACTAACGAGAAAGACGTAATTAAAGACAGAGTTCAGGCAGTGCGGGATTTTGCCGTCAGGTATAAAGTAATTTTAGTTCTGAAGGGCGAACGAACTCTAATCGGCGAGGCTTCGGGGAAAGTCGTCATCAATCCGACCGGGAATTCGGGTTTGGGAAAAGCCGGAAATGGTGATAATTTGACCGGAATTATTGCAGGTTTTGTTGCTCAGGCAGTACAGATGGAAGTTGATATTTTTGAAAGTGTAATCGCGGCGGTTTATTTTGCGGGTTTGGCGGGCGATATTGCGGCGGAAAAATTCGGAAAACGGACGATGCGTGCAAGCGATGTGCGGGAATGTTTGGCGAACGCATTCTTACGGATCGAAGATAAGAAATAGAACGCGGATTTCGTGGATCGGGCGGATTATCGCGGATTTTATTTTTTTGAATTATACTTGGTTTAAAATGAACGGGATTGACTTTACTGATGAAGGAAGGCGATTCCGACGGGCAGGGATGTTCGCTGTCCGGTTGAGCGAATTTTTTTATGGTTCAAGATTTAATGATTAAAATTGAAGATTATGTTTGTAAAACGCCCGAAGATACGTTTGAACTTGGCGGGAAGATTGGCGAATCTCTGAGCGGCGGCGAGATGATTTTGCTGGAAGGAACTATGGGTGCGGGGAAGACGTTGTTGACGAAGGGGATTCTGAATTCGCTGGAGTTCGACATCGATGAAGTGACATCGCCGTCTTATACGTTGGTTAATCATTACGAAGCGAAATTTAATGTATATCATCTGGACTTGTGGCGGCTTGAAGACGGAAGTGATATTACATTTGCAGTCGGACTTGACGAGATTCTGGAAGATGAAACAGCAGTTGTGATTATTGAATGGGCGGAAAAGTTAGGCGATAAATTTAAGTTTCCCGAAAAAACTTTGCAAATATACTTAACGGGCGACGGCGATGCTGCACGGAGAATTTCGATTAAAAATGCATAAAGCTTTTGTGATAATTTTAATTTCTGCGATGGCTTTGGTCGGAGTTGCTTTTTCACATCAAATATCGGTTATGCCATGGAACGGAGATGATTTGCCGAAAATGGAAAATCCACGAATTGTCGTCAGGAAAAAGAAACGCACATTGGAAGTTTTCGACGGCGAAAAGCTGATTAGGACTTATACCATCGCACTCGGTTTTGAACCCGTCGGTGATAAGGAAACGGAAGGTGACGGAAAAACTCCCGAAGGTGATTTTTATATTTTCACGAAGAATCCGCAAAGTAGATTTTATTTATCGTTGGGTGTCAGCTATCCCGGAATTGATGAGGCGGAACGCGGTTTGGACAAAAAACTTATCAGCCCGGATGAACGCGATTCGATTGTCGAAGCCGTCAAACAACAGAAAATGCCTCTGCAAAAAACTAAACTCGGTGGTGAAATTTACATTCACGGCGGCGGAAATGCTGCCGATTGGACGGGCGGTTGCATCGCTCTCACAAATGCTGATATGAGGGAATTATTCAACGCCTTAGACACTAAAACTCCTGTCAGAATCGAACCCTAAAGACTCAAATTAAATTATTTCTTAAATTTTTACGAAACTATTACCAGGTTCTGCCGATAATTTGAATAGTTGTAAATCCATTCAAGAACAGAGGTGAAAAATGAGTTTTAGCGTTTCTTCAGATTCAAAAAGAAATTCGGTAAACAATAATCGGGAGATTCAGGAGTTTTCGGCTAACGGCAGAAATCCGCAGACATTGGTAACCGATGTCGTCATTAATGACGATTTGTTCAACTTCAGTCGGACGGCGGTTGCTGAAAAACAGCTTTTCGATACGGGACAAATCCGCGGAGTGAATTTGCAGGCACAGCATCCGAGTTCGACGCGATATGATTACAATCAAATCGCCGGCGTGAGGAACAATCCGAATGTGACACCGGTATTTCTCAGCGGAGTCGAAGCGATGTCAGCACGGCTCGGTGCGAAACCGAAACACATTCTGGCGGCAATGAGTTTTGAAACCGGCGGAACATTCAGTCCTTCAATTACGAATGGCATCGGGGCGACCGGATTGATTCAGTTTATTCCGGGAACGGCACACGGTTTAGGAACTTCGACTTCCGCTCTGCGTCAAATGAATTCGACACAGCAACTCGAATTTGTCGAAAAATACTTCAAACCATTTACGGGAAATCTGAACACGCTCGAAAAAGTTTATACGGCGATACTCTCAGGTTCGCCGAAAAGCAGTCCGAACGATGTTCTGTTCAGACGCGGAACCGATGCATACACACAAAATCCACTTGATTGGAATCGGGACGGACGCATCACGGCACAGGAGGCGACCACGCCCGTAACCGCTCGTCTGTTCGGCGGAATCAAGGCGGTGCAACAGAGATTACTTGACGGAAATCACGTTCGCGTCAATGACCGACCGGGTTTTGCCGACGGCAGTTGGGGCTCGAAAATTGCCGCCGCGATCCGCAATTTTCAGGAATCAAACGGTTTGCCAATAACCGGAAACCTGGATGAAGCAACCGGACGCAAATTATTCAATCAGCCGAACACGCCGCCACGACCGACGCAACCGATGCAACCGACGCGACCGACGCGACCGGCAACTTCGCCCTCGACGGGAGCAATTCCGAATTCCGGTTTAAATCGTGGAATGCGTGGAGCGGAAGTCGGCAAACTACAGAATTTGCTCATTCGTTTAGGTGAAATGACGGCAGCGGAAAAAGCGACCGGACCGGGAATCTTCGGATCGCGAACACAATCAGCTCTGCGGAATTTTCAACGGAATGTCGGGTTGAGTCCGAGCGGGAATTTTGATAATGCGACGCGGAGTGCGATGCGAAAGATCTTCGGTGGAGTCCGTAAGGGTGAACGCAGTAATCTCGTTAATCAAATGCAGAACAAACTCGTGCAACGCGGCTTTATGACGGCGGGACAGAAAGCGACGGGATCGGGAATTTTCGGACCGCGAACGAACGCCGCCTTGAAGAATTTTCAACGAAGTCGCGGAATTAGAGTTGACGGTGTGTTCGGACCGCAATCTTACAAAGCCTTGTTCAGTGTCGGTTCGAGAGCTAATATCAACGGCGACACGACGACGACACCGAACACAAGATTCTATAATACTAATCCGGGAATTTTAATCACGGATGCTCTGGCTCCGAAACTTGACCGTCTGGCTCAAGCTTACACCAATCGAACCGGGCAGAAGCTGCAAGTTACGAGTGGTTACAGACCGCCTGCGAGGCAAGCTGCGGCGATGGCAAGCTTGATCGAACGGCGTGGCAGGAGTCACGTCAGAAATTTGTATTCCAGTAAAATTGCGGTCAATCAAATAATTGATGCTTATGACCGCGGCGGCACTTCGGAAATGACTCGCGTTATTCAGAATCAAGTCAATGACGGCACATATATCTCCAATCATTTACGCAGCAACGCCGTTGATTTGTCGATCAATACCAACCGCAATACACTGGAGATTATCGTCAGCGAAATGGGTGGTCGCATTTTGAATGAAGGCGATCATTATCACGTTGAGCTAAATTAAACTATTCGTTTTAAGCATATAAATTTAAGGAATAAAGTTTTAGTACGAAACTTTATCCCTTTTCTATGTTTGGGTTACGCTTGACGTGAATACATCAAAAAAGTAATACTGGATATTAAAGTAAAGATTTAATTTTAATAAGGAGTAATTTAATAAAATGCCATATCCAGAAATAATGATCCAGGGAATGCGTGAGGAACTATCGCTACTCGGAATAGAGGAAACAAAAACAAGTGATGCTGTTACCGATGCCGTTGAAAACACGGAAGGAACGGTAATGGTTATCGTCAATTCGGTCTGTGGTTGTGCGGCAGGCGGAGTTCGTCCCGGAATTCGGATGGCTCTTGAGCATTCAGAAGCAAAACCCGATAAATCAATTACGGTTTTCGCCGGAGCGGATATTGATGCGACCGATACGGCTCGTGAACTATTTCAACCTTACCTGCCATCATCGCCTTCAATTGCTTTGATAAAAAACGGCGAATTGGTGAAAATGTTTGAACGCAAAGATTTAGAAGGTCGTCCGCCGCAGGTTATCGCCCAGAATCTGGCAGATGCCTTTAGCGAAGTTTGCACCAAAAAAGATGCGGTTAGTAACTAATTTTAGTTTGACAAACAATATCAAAAAAGTCTGTCGTTTATTCGGCAGGTTTTTTTATTTTAAATTATTTGCACAAACTATGCAAAAATTTGTAAAATGGAGTTTAACAAGTGTTCTGCTTGTTTTTCTCAGGTATTAAGTTGGCATCGGCAAAATTTGATAAAACTCTCGAAATGGTAAGTAATAAAAGACAACACATTCGCTTAATCTTGGATATTCCGGTATTCCGTTTTACGCGGAGAAATGAGCGGATCAGCACGATGATATATCAGGTGAGTATCGGCGGATGTTTATTGGAATGGGACGATGCCATCGGAATCGACGAGGAGTTTCGTCTGGAAATCAAACTTCCTAACGAAAACTTTCTGCCCGTTCACTGCCGTGTGATCTATTTATTCGAAAACGACAGCATCGGCATAAAGTTTCAGGATATAACGAAGTTTGAACAGGAATTGATTGCCGAAGTTATGAAAAGTAACTTAACCGAAGAGGGAATTCCCGTCAGAATCGATCCTTTCTCGAAGCATACGGAATTTATGGATTATCAGGAACCAACGCCGACAGCGGTTTGAATTTGTAATTTGGTTAATTAAGCAGTTCAAGCGTTGGCGGGAGAGCGGTTCAGAAAATAAACAGCGTAAGTTCGGTGATAAATCACAATATACTCGATAAATGAGAATGAAGAAATGATAATAATCCGATGAATTAATGTGTATTTCAGGCTTTTATATCGAACTCCATTAAATCAATTGTTCGTTTAAACTCGGTACGATTACCAACCCCAAGTTCCGGCACCGCCTTTGAATGGTCCGACAATATTATTCGTAATCCAACCGCCGTAAAAATCGCCTTCCTGTGATTGCACCAATTCATTATCAACATAACAGGCATCCATCTTACTCGGATAAAATGCTATGTAATTTTTGATCTCCGCGAAATTTCCCGTCGGATGCGGATAAAACCAACCCGCCTGCGGCACGACTTTTCCGCCGACTTTGAGCGAATAATATTCGGCTTGCCCCTTCCATTCGCAGAACGAACTGCCCGCAGCTTCGCTCAACAAATCCACCCGCACATCTTCCGGCGGGAAATAATAAACGGGCGGATGACTCGTTTCCAGTACGCGAAACGCTCCGTTGGTTTCGGCAATAATCTCACCGCCAAATTCTATTCTCAGATGCTTATTAGTTTTTTCCAATTTCGGCGGACGCGGATAATCCCAAACGGATTCCTGCCCTTTTTTCGGTTCGATTTTCTTCATAGATTTATTCATCGTCATTTTTACCATCGAATGCTTTTTCGTATCTTTTCAGTATCGGTTGAGCCGAAAGTCCGTGGATCATAATGCTGAGTGCGATGATCGAAATGACGAACGACATCAGTTCTTCGGCATTTGATTTTAGTCCGTGATTCAAGGCGTAGGTCAGATAATAAATACTCCCGATACCGCGAATTCCAAACCAGCCGAGCATCCATCGCTGCGTTTTGTTGATCGGTGTTCCCAACAGAAAAATTTGCGTCAACAGCGGACGGATAACGAAAAAGAACACGAGAGCAAGCGGCACGGCACGCCAATCCCAGTAATTCCAGACACAAATCCCGACAATTATCACGAGAAATACTTCCGCCAGACGCTCGACCGTATCGCCGAATGAAACCGCTTCCGAAACGACGACTCCGGCGGCAATCGCGGGTTCTTTCATCGCTTCTTCTTCCCGCACGACATCAACCACATTTTCGGCGGGAGTATGCGAGCTTTCATCATCGTCAGAGTCAGGATTTTCTTCATTTTGCTCGTCGGCAAGTGCCGCCAAATCATCGAAAACTTCCGTGTCATCGCCGATAGGATTTTCTTCGACAACCTTTATTTCTGCCGCCCGCAAGCCTAGTCCCGCCGCGAATACCGATAAAAATCCCCACGCTCCGACCCATTCGGCGAAAACGTATGCGAGTGCTATCAAGGCAAGTGCCAGGAAATCGTTCGGTGCGGCGGAATCTTTGTAATGATTACGGAGTTTAATCGCCAGATAACCGACTCCTAAACCGAGTCCGTAGCCGATCAGAAGTCCGACCGGAACCGCCCAGATCAAACGATGCAACGCCCATCCGCCGATCCAACTTCCGATGCCGTTATTTTCCAGCATCAGCAATCCGAAGATAACAAACGGAAACGCCATTCCGTCGTTAAAACCCGCTTCGCCGGACAGTCCGTAACGCATTCGGTCTTTATCGTTGGCATTCTCGACCGAAACCGTCGAAGCCAGAACCGGATCGGTCGGAGCGAGCAACGCACCGAGCAGAATCGCAACCGCCCAACTAAATCCAAAAACGTAATGACCGAAAATCGCAATTCCGATAATCGAGCAAATCATCACCGGAAACGCCAGTCGAAAAGCACCCGTCCAAGCAGCGTTCTTCAGCGGCAGACGCAATTTCAAGCCACCGACGAACAGCGAAATTATCACCGCAATTTCCGTCAGATGTTCCAGAAAAACCTTGTTTGATTCAATATCTATCGCAACCACACCGAATCCAAGCGGACTCAGTGCAGTGCCAATCATCAAATATATAAAAGAGGTCGAAACCGGAATTTGCTTTAAATAGGAAGACGACAAAGCCATCAACAAAAGCAGTCCACCGACCAACGCCATCCACGCGAGAAAATTCATAAGTTATTTATGTGATTTTATTACAGATCAATTTGTTTTTTTGAGTAAATACCGGTTAGTGCTTGAAGATAGTGCGGTTTAGAACAGTTCCTCCATCGCTTCTTCCAAATTTTTCACGCCGACGACTCTGATTCCGAGTAATTTTTCCAGACCTTTTTTATTTGAGCCGGGCAGAATCAGCTTTTTGAATCCGAGCGTTTGAGCTTCTCTCGCCCGCGATTGTGCCTGCAAAACTCCGCGGACTTCGCCGGTTAAGCCGACTTCGCCGAAGACGGCGGTTTCGGGCGGGATTTGAATGTTTTTGAAACTTGAAATGATGGCGGCGAGAACACCCAGATCGGCGGCGGGTTCACTGACTTCCAAACCTCCGGCGATATTGATAAAAACGTCGTCATTCGCAATCTGCAAACCGAGTCTTTTTTCTAAAACGGCGATTAAAAGCGAAGTACGATTGTAGTCAAATCCCTGTGCCATCCGTCGTCCCGTGCCGTAATTCGTGCTGGAAACAAGTGCCTGTACTTCAACGAGCATCGGGCGTGTGCCTTCCATACAGACGGTGACGACCGAACCGCTCGCACCTTCGGGGCGTTCCTGCAAAAAAACTTCGGACGGATTGCCGACGGGAATTAAACCCGCGTTCGTCATTTCAAAAATACCGATCTCATTTGCCGCACCGAAACGGTTTTTGGTCGCACGGATGATGCGATGATTGTGATGACGGTCGCCTTCAAAATACAAAACCGTATCAACGATGTTTTCAAGTGCTTTCGGTCCGTCAATCGAACCTTCCTTGGTAACGTGTCCGATCAAAAAAGTCGGTGTTCCGGTTCCTTTGGCGAACATCATAAATTCACTTGCCGCACCGCGAACTTGGCTTACCGAACCCGGAGCGGATTCGAGTTTTTCGCTGAAAACGGTTTGAATCGAATCAACGATGACGAAATCCGGCTTTAATCTTTCAGTTTCAGTTAAAATCGCTTCAAGATTCGTTTCCGGCAATAAAAATAAGTTATCCGCATCCAAACCCAACCTTTCGCCCCGCATTTTTATCTGTCGTTCGGATTCTTCGCCGGAAATATACAAAACTTTTCCGCCCGTCTGACTAAGTTTATCAGAAACCTGAGCGACCAGCGTTGACTTGCCGATGCCCGGTGAACCGCCGATCAAAATTAGCGAACCGGCGACGATTCCGCCGCCGAGAACGCGGTCGAATTCTTCGATTCCGCTGGAAGTTCTCGCGTCATCCTGTGATTCAATGTCTTTATATGCCAGGGGTTTTGTTTCGCGGAATGATGAAACCGATTTGCCGATATTTTTGCTTGTGGTTTGAACCGTCGGGCGAAAAGTTTCTTCAACGAATGTGTTCCATTTTCCGCAATCGGGACATTGCCCGTTCCATTTGCGTTCCTGATTGCCGCATTCCTGACAGACGTAAATTGTTTTGGGTTGTTTTGCCATTTTCTAAATAAGATTCAAAGTTCGAGATTCAAAGTTTAAGAGTTGTTATTCATACATTTTACACTTTATAATTTGAATCTTAAATCTTAAATCTTAAATCATGAACTTTGAACTTTGAATTTTAAACATTAAATATGCCAACACCGAGTCAGCACGCATTTTCGGAGAAAGTCGCTCTTATCACTGATGGAACAAATCCGGTCGGTCGTGCCGTGGCGTTGCAACTGGCATTGTTTGGAAGTTACGTCATCGTCGGAATTCCGGCGGATGCGTCCGATGCTGAGAAAAACACTCTCGAAGAACTGAAATCTCTGGGGACTTTGGCAAATTATTTTGAAGCTGATATTTCAACCGTCGCAGGTGCGAAATCACTGGTGGCGGAAGTCGATAAATTATACGGACGACTCGATCTGCTGATAAATTGTTTGAAATTTCAAAGTGATTCGGAGTTTCAAGACACAACGGAAAAGATATTCGATAAGACGATTGATGCAAATTTGAAGGGAACATTTTTTGTAACGCAAGCGGCTTTAAGTTTAATGAATCCGCGACCGAAAGGGAAAATTGTAAATGTTGTTTCGGCTTGCGATTCGGCTGAAACATCAAAAAATCCGGCACTTGTTGCCGTAAATTCGGCGTTGAAAGGCTGGACTAGAAGTCTGGCGGAAACTCTGCCGGATAAATTTCGCGTCAACGCCGTCGAAATCAGCGAAAAGGACAAAAAACAATCGCATTTCGATAAGTTCAGTAAATTGGACGACGAACTTTTTCGGGTGAAAAAAGGTGTAGATGTTGACGATATTGCCCGTACGGTCACATATTTATTATCAGCGGAAGCCATCGGTTTAAACGGGCAAGTTTTGCAGGTTGCATAATTTTGCCGACTTTATCGCACCGATTAACGATTACGCCCAAAGCGTGTTAAAGTAAAAGACGTAAATGAAATTGGACATTTTTACAATTAGAATCGGATTTGTCGCCTTATTAATGTTGATCGGGTTTGTGATAAATCCGTTCAATCAGACGCAAAGACTGGGGTTCGATCAAATTCCGTTGGCGGCTAGACCGTATTTATCGGCGTTGTTCGGTGCGATCATCGGTCTGATCGTGATCGGCGTTGAGTTTCGCGTAAAGCGGGCGACTCTGAAAACTTTGATCGGTGCGGCGGTCGGTTCGATTCTCGGTATCGTCGGTGCATTTCTGATCGGTGTGCTGATTTCAATACAGAAAGAAGCGGCGGTTTCGGCTGATATGCAGTTATTTATGACCATCGCACTCGCTTCTTTTATGGGTTATATCGGTTTGATGGTCGGTGCGGCAAAAGGCGAATACATAGATATTTCAGCACTCGGCGGAATTTTCGGCGACAAAGATAAAAACTTTGATTACAAAATTTTGGACACAAGCGTGATTATTGACGGACGCATTGCCGATGTTGCCGAAACCGGATTTTTGGGCGGAACGATCATTATTCCGCAGTTTATTCTGACCGAATTGCAGCAGGTTGCCGATTCCTCCGATTCTTCCAAACGCCAACGCGGGCGGCGTGGACTCGATATGCTTCAGCGTCTGCGAAATAATCCGCAACTGGACATTCAAATTATCGAAACCGATTTTCCGAAGGTCAAGGAAGTTGACTTGAAATTGATCGAACTCGGACAGCAACTCGGCGGAGTCGTTGTGACGAATGACTTTAATTTGAACAAAGTTTCCGAACTTCGCGGAGTCAGCGTTTTAAATATCAACGAATTGGCAAACGCTCTAAAACCCGTCGTTCTGCCGGGTGAAGCGATGAAAGTTTTCATTCTAAAAGAAGGTAAGGAATACAATCAGGGCGTGGCTTATCTCGACGATGGCACAATGGTAGTAGTTGATAATGCCCGCAAACTTATCGGTAATTCCGCCGAAATTGCCGTAACTTCCGTCCTGCAAACAACCGCCGGAAAAATGATCTTCGGCAGACTTTGGGAAGACAGCGGCGATTACGAAAACGAAAACATCCACGACACGAAAACGGAAAATATGCGAAAGCAGAGTCCGATAATTCAGAACTAAGAGTCTAAAGTAGATCTTCTACCTTGAGCCTTGAACTCTTGAACTTTGAACCTAATTTATGAACACAGCCATCATCGTTGCCGCCGGAAGCGGAAAAAGATTTGGCGGTTCGACCCCGAAGCAATTTCTCACAATCCACGAAAAACCTGTTTTAATTTACACGCTCGAACGCTTTGAAATGTGCGGTTCGGTGGATGAGATCGTACTTGTTTTAGCGGAAGATGAGATCGAAACTTTCCGCAAAGTAGCTGAGTTATATCAAATTAAAAAACTCAACAAAATAGTTTCCGGCGGAGAATTGCGGGCGGAATCGGTATCTAAAGGTTTGGCGGTAATTGATGCCGAAAGTGCAGAAATAATCGCCGTTCACGACGGAGCAAGACCGCTGGTTTCAGTTGAGGAAATTGAAGAAACTATAAAAAGAGCCGTAGAAAACGGGGCGGCGTGTCTGGTCGCAGACATAACCGACACGATCAAAGAAGTTTCCGACGACAAAATTATTAAAACGATTGACCGCACAAAACTTCGACGTGCTTTAACGCCGCAGTGTTTTCGGTATGAAATCTTGAAACGTGCCTTTGACGAAAATGAGATCGGCGAAATTGCAACAGATGAATGTTTTTTAGTCGAGCAGATGGGTTTTGAAATCGCGGCGGTTGCGGGAAGTTCAAAAAATATAAAAATAACGCATCAGGAAGATTTGAAGATTGCAGAGATATTTTTGAGATAATTTCTTTCGTCGGACAGCGGGTATCCTGCCCGCAAGTATTTTCTTACTGATTTATAATTCTTGCTGTTTTAAACTTAAATCCAATACTTGCGGGCAGGATGCCCGCTGTCCATTTAGAAAATTACAAGGTTGTTATGAGAATCGGCTTCGGAAATGATATCCACAAACTGGAGAGCGGCAAGCCTCTAATAATCGGCGGCGTTGAAATTCCATCAGAATTCGGTGCGGTCGGACATTCGGATGCCGATGTTTTGCTGCACGCTGTAACTGATGCGATTCTCGGTGCATTGGCATTGGGCGATATTGGTTCGCATTTTTCGGATAAAGATGAGCGTTGGAAAGGTGCAAAAAGCTTGATATTTTTGCGTGAAGCAGTTCGGTTGATGAAAGAGCAAAATTACAAAGTCGGAAATCTAGATTCGATTATCAGTTTAGAAAAACCGAAACTTCGGACACATATTGAAAAAATGAGAGAGAATCTAGCAACGGAATTGGAGGTCGAAATAAATTGCATCAGCATCAAAGCAAAAACAGGCGAAGGCTTAGATGCCGTTGGCGAAAGCCGGGCGATCAAAGCCGAAGCCTGTTTTTTGCTGATTAAAACCTAATTTTTAGTGATAGTAATTTCGCGGAATCTCAACGCCGTAGCGGTTGGCAATTCTTAAAACTTGAAACCAGGTGCGATTAATTTCAACGGTATTATCAATATAATTTTCTGCAGATTCATTGTCGTCGAGTGTGTTCAAATATTCAGCCTGATTTTTCCAGGCGTTCATATGTTCACGCCACGCATATCTAAAATCTTCAGGAGTTGCCGAATCACACATACTTGAAGAGTTGATGTAATATTCATTGACTGCCTGACGATATTCATCGTTTTTGTAAAGCGATTCGGCATCGCCATCATAAAATTTGAAGTATGCTTTTTCCCGCAAATCGCCGTTGCTGACATCGCGGTCGAGAAGGCGGCTGATTTTGCCCTGATAAGCTGAATTGTAGCTGACGTTTGAAGCGTGTGAGTGCGTCTGCGTCTGCGGAAAGCCGAATAATAAACCGACTAATCCAGCGGAAAGTCCGAAAGTTACTGTAAATGCGATAATTCCTAAAATATTTTTCATATTAATTCTCCCTTATAAAACTTGCAGTCAATTTCTATTATGACACTTCCCGAACGATATTTAAAAATAAATTTGCAGGTTTTCAAAATAATTTTGGCAAAAACAAGCCGAATGAAGTAAATTACAATACGTGCGACCACAAGATATTATTACGAAGAAGCGGGACGGCGAAAGGTTGTCCGAAGATGAAATAAAATCTTTCATCAAAGGCGTAACTGACGGAACTTGGGCTGATTATCAAATCACGGCTTTGATAATGGCGATGTTTCTCAATGAATTAAATTTAGAAGAACAATCATTTATTACGCAGGCGATGCTTAATTCGGGCGAAGTTCTGGATTTTTCCGATATTGATAAGCCGAAAGCCGACAAACATTCGACGGGCGGAGTTGGCGATAAAACTTCCTTGATAATCGCACCGATTGCGGCAAGTTTGGGAATTGCCGTGCCGATGATTTCCGGTCGCGGACTCGGACACACGGGCGGAACTCTCGATAAACTCGAAGCGATAAAAGGTTTTAATGTTAATCTAACAACTTCGGAATTTAAGCAAATTATCAAAAAATGCGGTTACGCGATGGCTGGACAAACCGCCGAAATTGCTCCCGCCGATAAAAAAATTTACGCCTTACGCGACGCAACCGCGACCGTTCCGACAATTCCTCTAATTGTTGCTTCGATTATGTCTAAAAAACTTGCTGAAGGTTTGGACTGTTTAGTTTTAGATGTAAAAACCGGAAATGGTGCGTTTATGCAAAAGTTTGAAGATTCAAAAAGATTGTCAAAAGCGTTGGTTGAAACAGGAAATTCCTGCGGCGTGAAAACTCAGGCGTTAATCACCGATATGAATCAGCCGCTCGGAAAATATGTCGGAAATGCTCACGAAGTTTATGAATGTATCAAAGTTTTACGCAATGAAATCGAAGACGGAATGCAACCGATGCTCGAAGTTTCAATTGAATTAACCGCCCGAATGCTTTTGATGTCCGATATTTGTGATTCAATTGAAAGTGCGAAATCGAAAATTAACGATTGTCTGGAAAGCGGTGAAGCGTTGGAAAAGTTCCGCGAAAACGTTGAACTGCAAAACGGTGATCCGAAAATTTGTGATAGTCCAGAAATTTTGTTGGACAAAGATTTGATCGAATTTGAGATCAAAGCAAACGCAACCGGATTTATAAATGAAATCGAAACAGATGAGATCGGCAAAGCAATTTCCGCAATCGGCGGCGGACGCTTAAAAGCCGAAGATTCGATAGATCATTCGGTTGGGTTTGCTTGTATTTCAAAACTCGGCGATAAAATAAATGCGAACGAAACTTTGGGAATTTTATATTGCCGAAACACTGAGCAAGCCGATTCGATTAGCGGAAAACTGCAAAGTGCGTATAAAATAAATGATGAAAAACCCGAAAAACCGAAATTGTTAAAAGAGATAATTTAATATGTAAAAAAGATTTGTTATAAATAAACACTTATGATGATCGGACTGCGGGCATCCCTGCCCGCAAGTGTTGAATTTACGAATTACTCAGCTTTTTAAATGCTAAGACTTGCGGGCAGGGATGCCCGCAGTCCGATGTTAGACAAATCTATTTGTTTATGTTTTGAAATCATTACAAACCAAACTATGAAAAATAAACTAATATTTGTTTTCCTAATAATCTTATCAGCGATCTTCGCAACTTCCTGCACGAAAACCGAAGCAATCGAAGACAACGGCAAGATCAAAGTCGGCATAGTTTTTGACATCGGCGGAAAAAATGATCGTTCGTTTAATGCGGCGGCGTGGGAAGGCGTGCAGAAGGCGGAGAAGAATTTTGATATTGTTCTGCGTGATGTCGAACCGGGAAATCCGACTTCGATTGAACCGGCGATGCGTGCTTTTGCGGAGAAAGATTTCGATTTGATAATCGGTGTCGGTTTTGCTCAAGGTCCGATTATGCAGAAGGTTGCGACGGATTATCCGAACATAAAATTTGCAATCGTGGACGGCGTGATCTTTGAAGCGGACGGCAAAACGCCGAAGAAAAATGTCGCGTCGCTCGTTTTTCGTGAACACGAAGGCTCATATCTCGTCGGGATGATCGCGGCGGCAAAGTCGAAAACCGGAAAATTGGGCTTTATCGGCGGAATGGATATTCCTTTGATACACAAATTTGAAACCGGCTACAAAGAAGGTGCGGAATCAATCAATCCCGACATCAAAATTATCCCGAATTACGTCGGCGTAACCGATCACGCGTGGAATAATCCGGGTAAAGGTCAGGAACTCGCCCGTTCGCAAATTGAAAAAGGTGCGGATATAATTTTCACCGCTGCCGGAAACTCAGGTTTAGGAGCATTCGACGCGGTTGAGAAATATGGAAAAGACGAAAACGGTCAGGCAAAAAAATTCGTCATCGGAGTTGATTCAAATCAGAACGGTCAAAAGCCGGGTTTTGTTTTAACCTCGATGGTCAAACGTGTGGACAACGCCGTTTATGATGTCGTTAAAGCGGTCAAGGAAGGGAAATTTGAAGCGGGTTTTCAAGTTTTCGGACTTGATAAAGAAGGTGTCGGCTACGCGATGGATCAATATAATAAAGGATTAATTTCAAAAGAATCGCTCGAAAAAGTCGAAGAAGCAAGAAAGAAAATCGTCGCGGGCGAAATCAAAGTTACCGATGCGATGGCTCAATAATCAATGGCTAATGAAAAATACAAAAATTTGACTATTGAACAACACGACAAATTTTTGGAAGAAGAAGCGGAAGAAGAATTCATTCAACTTATGGAATGGGAAAAAGATTTTACGCTAAATAAAATTCCAAGAAATGAAGACGGTTCTCCACTTTTTACGGAGGATACAGCAGAAAATTTTGAGAAGTATTTGGATTGGTTGGCGGATTATTTATATGATGTAGAAATTAAAAATTTGACATTAAAAGAACTAGCAAAATCAAAATTGAAGTCATACAAAACTATCAGTCATAAGATGCTGATTTTGGGGTTTGATGCAAGTATGTATGATGGAGAAATTCCTAGTGATTCGATAGATTATATTTACATTAGTTTAAAATTCGATGAACCTTTCGATGAATTTTACAAAAAAGCCGAGAAGGAATTCTTACAAAAACACTATTTTAATTTGGCAGATAATATTGGAGTAAATTACGCAGATATTCCTTGGCGAACCCCGATAGCTACACTTCTGCAGAAAGTCCAAGATAAATCGGAGCGAATTGAATTGCTCAAAGCATTTTTTTCTGAATATAATTACGTTTCTTCTAAGTAAAACCAATAATGCTTGAACTAAAAAACATCACAAAAACTTTCGGCGATGTTGTCGCTAACGGCAATGTTTCGATCAACATCAGAAAAGGCACGATACACGCGATTGTCGGGGAAAACGGTGCGGGAAAATCTACGATTATGCGAATCGCTTACGGTTTTTACGGAGCGGATTCGGGTGAGATATTGGTTGACGGGAAAAATGTCGAAATAAATAATCCGCACGATGCGATTCGTTTGGGAATCGGGATGGTTCATCAGCATTTTATGTTGGTTGAAACGATGACGGTTGCCGAAAATGTGATTCTCGGTGCGGAGACGGGAAGTGCGGCGAATCTTGATTTAGAGCAGGCAAACAAAGATATTCTGGCACTTTCCAACGAACTGCGTTTGGGTTTGAAACCCGACGCTTTGATCGAAGATTTATCGGTCGGGCAACAGCAAAAAGTGGAATTATTAAAAGCACTGTACCGTGATGCTGATTTGTTGATTTTAGATGAACCGACGGCGGTTTTAACTCCGCAGGAAATTGATGATTTCTTCAATATTCTGCGGCGTATGAAGGAAAACGGCAAAACGATTGTGATTATTACACATAAACTCGATGAAGTGTTAGCGATTTCGGATGAAGTTACGGTGATGCGTGATGGAAAATCGGTTGGATTCGTGCAAACTGCGGAAACTTCACGCGAAGATTTGGCAAAAATGATCGTCGGACGCGAAGTGCTGCTGCGTGTTGAAAAGACCGATGCCGCTCCGACAAATGAAGTTTTAAAGGTTGAAAATCTGCAAGTTACGGGCAAACACGGACTCGCACTTAACGGTGTTTCATTTTCGGTCAGAAAAGGTGAAATCGTCGGCATTGCCGGAGTTGAAGGAAACGGGCAAACCGAAGTGATTGAGGCAATCGCAGGACTTGTTGAATCAAACAAACAACGCGGATTTATTAACTTTGAGGGACAAAATATTTCAAATGTTTCCGCCCGAAAACGCAAAGAACTCGGCATCGGACACATTCCCGAAGATCGCCACAAACGCGGGCTTTTGCTCAATTCCGATTTATCCGAGAACTCGATTTTGGGAGTTCATTATCGTCCGCCGGCAACAACTTCCGCCGGACTGCTTGACAGTTCGGGCATCAGAAAACGCACGATGGAAATTATCAACGATTTTGATGTGCGTCCGCGAAATCCTAATCTAGCGGCAAAAAATCTTTCCGGCGGAAATCAGCAAAAACTTATCATCGGCAGAGAATTTGAACTCAATCCGAAATTGCTTCTTGTTTCGCAACCGACCCGCGGCGTGGACATCGGAGCAATCGAATTTATTCATCGCAAACTAATCGAACTGCGTGATGCGGGAACGGCGGTTTTATTGGTCTCCGCCGAACTCGAAGAAGTTACGGCACTTGCCGACAGATTATTGGTCTTCCGCGAAGGCGAAATTGTCGGCGAAGTTGATCCTAATGAAACTTCGATTGAGGAAATCGGTTTGATGATGACGGGCGGAGATTAATAATGAAACAAATCTTAGTCAAAAAAAGCAATCAGGAATTCCTGATTGCTTTTTTCATCTCGTTAATTGTTACGACATATAGATTATGCCTGAAAATCGTGATGATTAACGGTTGTTGGCTTTATCACAGCCGTTGCTGACAGGATTAACATTTTCAAAATTTGGATTATTATCAAACACATTTACCTGACTAACACACACATTACTTTTACCTCTGCTTCCGGATTCAGCAGAAATTCCTGCTCCAAAACTTCCCGAAACTGTCGTTAAAAATATCGAGCCTGATGATCTGTCTTCAAATGAAATTCCTTTACCCGGCATAGGTTGAAAATTAGCTGACGGAAAATTACCTGTTCCAGGATTCAAGCGGAAACCGGTAGCAAAAACTTCGCTGTTTGAAATAGCTACTCTGGCGTTACCGTTAACTTCAATGCCGTAATTAACATTATTTTCAAATTTAGAGTCTACTATTGCTACACGCGAATCGCCATTGATTTGAATTCCGCTCGTCCAGTTTTTGCTCAGAATATTGCGGATTACAACGTAACGGTTTGCAGGTGAATTGACAATAATTCCGGGTTGTCCCTGACGTACTCCGCTTCCCGGATCGCCCTGCAAAACGGCATCGAGATTTGCCGAAACTCCCGGTGCAGCTTGTAAAGTTACATTTCCGGTTAACGTAACTTGTTCAGGAAATGTGCCGGAAGTTACAATCGTGATTGTACCGTTATTATTTATACCGGCAGCACTATTTGCCCCGTTAATTGTGCCGAATACGCGGTCGCCGTCATTATCTTCCGCCGTTCCGATAAGTCCATCACCATCAAAATCACCACAAGTTCCGGGAGCCGGAGCAGAATTACTTCCTGCCGGAGGAACATTACAGTTACCTTCAACCAAGACCGGGTGATTAGCAAACACATTGATTGTTCCAAAGATTAAAAATGCAAGTGTTAAAAATCCTGAGTTGATCAAAAGATTTGTGTGTTTTTTTGTATTATTTTTCATATTTTCCTCTGTAAGTTGCGGCTATCCTGTGTAAAAACATCTCTGCCGCATAAGAGGTGATACACGAAGTCTGTTGTCAGATAAAATTATTAAAAAATTGTATTTAATATTCTATCTTCCCAATAAAACTATAGTTTAAACAAGTAAATTGGTATTTAAATAAATACTTCCTGAAAAATTATTTAAATGGTGTTTGATTAGTTATTCGACAAAGAATTTACTTTGGATTCAAATTATAAAAAAAATTAAATTTATTCAAAATAGATAGGAGAAGAAAACAACTCTGTTTTAGCATTATCAATTAACTTTGGATTTTGTAAAAGTTTAATTGTTGTCAAACAAAATTCTTTATTTTTTGGACGGCTATTTCCAGATTCTCCAGTGAGTTTGCATAAGAAAGTCGCAAAAATCCATCGGCTCCGAAACCTGCTCCGTCGGTAGTTACGACATAGGAATCATTGAGTAATTGTTCGGCAAAATCTGCCGAAGTCTTAAATCTTTCGCCGAGCAAATCACGGACATCAACAAAAGCGTAGAATGCACCTTCGGGCATTGCAACCTTAAAACCTTCGATATTTTGCAGAGCGGGAATAAACCAATCGCGGCGTTTATTATACTGCTCAAGCATTTTGCCGACCGCTTCCAGAGATTCTTCGCGGTTTTCCATCGCTTTTGCACAAGCGTATTGCACAAAAGATGTCGGATGGGTTGCCGAATGACTTTGCAACTTTGTCATTTGCTTCGTCCAGTCTTCATTCGTAATCGTGTAGCCGATTCGCCAACCCGTCATTGCATAAGTCTTTGAAAATGAACCGCCGACGCAGACATATTTACGGTATTCTTCGGGCAAACTCGCCGCTGAGAAAACTTCTGCGGGCGGATAGACGAACATCAAATAACATTCGTCCGTTAAAACATAAACTTCATTTTCGATACAAACATCAAAAATTTTCCGCATTTCATCGGCAGGAATTACACGCCCCGTCGGATTATTCGGCGAATTGACGATCAGCAGTTTTGTTTTGTCGGTGATCGCATCTTTTACTTGATTGGCGGTTAAAATAAAGTCCGTTTCTTCGGTGTCGATATAAACATTTTTACCACCGCAGAAATTGACGATTTCGGGAAATGTAACCCAGAAAGGCTTCGGAATTAAAACTTCATCGCCGATATTAACGATGGTTGTCACAGCATTAAACAAACCTTGTTTTCCGCCGCAACTTGCCGCCACTTCATCCGGCGAAAATGTCGCTCCGAATTCTTCCGCGTAAAATTCTGCAATCGCTTCTCTAAAACTTTTTAATCCCGAAGTCGGTGTATATTTCGTCAAACCTTTGTGCAAACCTTCCCAGGCGTATTGTTTTATAAATTCGGGCGTATCAAAATCCGGTTCGCCGACGGTTAAATCAATAACTTGATGACCTTCGTCCCGCAGACGGGCGGCGGATTGTGCCGCTTTCAACGTCGAAGAACCTTTCATTTTATTGATGTTTGCAGAAAATGGATTTGTCATATAAATTTATTTCCCATCGGACAGCGGGCATCCTGCCCGCCGGTATTTTTCTTTTTTCAACTAATCATAAACCCGACACTTGCGGGCAGGATGCCCGCTGTCCGGTTGAGAACAAAATTTATTCATTAATCGATCTTTTCGTTCTCGTCGCCAGCATAATTGCCGCGAGAAGCACAAATCCGATGCCGACGGGCAAAGCATTTATTTCACCGTTTTTCACATAAGAAATAACAAACGCGACAACTCCGGCAAGAAATGCGACAATTGCCAGACCTATTGCCAAACTTCGCAGAAAATCTGTTTTCATTATATTCATATTTTCAACTTTTCCCTTGTCCGATATTCAACTTTTCCCGCATTTTTGCTTCGATCAATTTCGGCACAAGTCCTTCGACACGCCCGCCGAGTGTGAAAACCTGTTTCAAAAGATGTGATGAAACATAAGAATATTCTTCCGCCGCCATTAGAAAAACCGTCTCAATTTCGGGAGCGAGTTTGCGATTCATCAGAGCCATCCGCAATTCGTATTCGTAATCGGAAACCGCCCGAATCCCGCGAACAATCGCGTGTCCATCGCGGCTTTTGACGTAATCGACCAGCAAACCCTGAAAACTTTCAACCACCAATTTGCAATCTTTTGCATCAAAATCCGCCAAAACATTTTCGATCATTTCGCATCTTTCTTCCGGCGAAAACATCGGTTTTTTGTCGGGATTATTGAGAACGGCAATAATTATCTCATCGAACAGATCAACGCTCCGTTCGATAATATCGAGGTGTCCCATTGTCAGCGGATCAAACGATCCGGGAAAAACGGCTCTTTTCATACTTCATTTATCATTTATCATTTATCAATACAAAAATGATAAATGATAAATATTTAATGGTAAATGTCTAAAACTTTTCTTTCAATAACTTTTTCGTGTCAATTACGGAGCGTTCGTATTCGGGTTTGAAATCTTCATTCGGTGTCATTTTCAAGACATAATCAAGTTGTTCTTTTGCTTTGGCTTTCTGGTCGGTCGCAATATATGCTTCGGCTAAGTGGACTCTGATAAACGAATTTTCTTTGTTTAGTTCAAGAGCTTTTTCCAAATATTCAACCGCTTTTTCCTCACTTCCGCTACCGAGTCCGGCAGTTTTTAGTTCGAGTAAACCGAGGGCATCATACGCACTCGCACCTTGATAATTCGGATCAATTTCAACAACTTTCTGCATTGATTCTCTGATCTCACCGATTGATGTCAGTCCCGAAGTTACCGGGCTTCGCTTCGCCTGTTCGCCTAAAATGGCACCATACCAAAAATGTCCTTCGGGTTTATCGGGTTCCATTCTTTTAGCGATTTTTCCGGCAATCAATCCTTTCTTCAATACTTCCTGAGCTTCATCTTCAGGTGTGTCATAAGCATTTGCCAGATAATAACTCATCCGGGCGAATTCCCATTCGATACCGTAGTTACGGTTGTTCATATCTCTCGCACTATCCAAAACTTTCAAAGCCTCACGAACATTGTTGAGATCTTCACGTTTTTTATATAAAGCTTCGGCTTTTTCTAAAGCTTCAGTCGGTGCGACGGCAGGTTGTGTAGTAGATAGTTCATTGTCTGCACTGCTTGAAGAATCGCAGGAAACAAGGAAAAACATTGATAATAATAATATAATTTGAAGTTTGTGTTGATACATTGTAATTACATTTACGCGTGGATTTTACAAAATTTCAAAAAAATATGTAAATCAGCCGATTTGGAGTTACCAAATGGTAAAATCTTTGATATATTCTATTTTCAGTTTGAATTAAAAGTAACTTATATTTAGACACAATGACGAAAAAATCACAAGCGGCATCATTCTATGATTTGGAGGGAACTCTGGTCAGCACAAACCTCGTGCATACGCTCGCGTTCTACGCACGCCGCCAGCAAGGCTTGTTTTCAACCATTAAAAAAAGCGTCAGCACCGTTGCCAAACTGCCTTTGTTCGGTATCACCGATCTTTATTCACGCAATGTTTTTAACGAATACTTTTTCAAGAGTTACAAAGGCGAATCGGAAGATCGTTTGCGATATTTTGCCAATGAATTGTTTGAAGACGTGTTAAAGCCCGCAATCTTTGACGGAACGCCTGACCTCATCGCAAAGTCAAAAAAACTCGGACACAAACAAATTATCGTGACCGGAGCTCTAGATTTCAGTATCGCACCGTTAGCAAATTATTTAGGAATAGATATTTTTGTCGGTAACCGTCTGGAATTCGTCAATGGTTATGCAACCGGACGTTTGCTTCCGCCGGTGATGGCTTCGGCGACAAAGGCGAGTTGGATCAGAAAATATGCCGAGGAAAATGATATTAATCTATCCGATTCCTACGCCTATTCCGACAGCATTTCCGATTTGCCGATGCTTTCAATCGTCGGTCATCCGGTTGCGGTCAGCCCTGATTTCCGCTTGAAACAAACTGCCTTACAGCACGATTGGGCGATTTTAGATTTAACATAAAATTATGAGAGCAATTAAAATTACAGCTTTGGTCGCAGTTCTTTTTGCGTTATCCTTCTATACTTTTTCGGTTGTTTCCGATGCACAAAAGAAAGATTCCGCTAAGAAAGATGATGTTATAAAGTCAAAAACAATTGACGCTAAATCTTTGATTGAGGACATAAAATACTTATCATCAGATGATTTCAAGGGACGCGAAACGGGAACTTCGGAAAGTGCGACGGCGAGAGAATATGTTTTGAAAAGATTCAGGGAGTCCGGCATAAAACCGCTTAAAAAAGATTATTTACAAAAATTTTCATTTACGGATCGAAAAGAAAATAAATTCGACGGCGTAAATGTTTTCGGTTTGATTAGAGGGAAAACAACGCCCAATAAATATATCGTCGTTACCGCCCATTACGATCACGTCGGAGTGCAAAAAGGCGAAATTTACAACGGAGCAGACGATAACGCTTCGGGAACTTCGGCACTCTTTGCAATCGCTAAATATTTTAACAAAAACAAACCAAATAATTCAATAATTTTCGCCGCCTTCGATGCCGAAGAAAAAGGTTTGCAGGGAGCGAGATACTTTGTTGATAATCTGCCCGTCGAACAAAGTGAAATTCTACTAAATATCAATATGGATATGGTTTCCCGCAATGATAAAGGCGAACTCTATGCGACAGGAACATTTCATTATCCAAACTTAAAACCATATCTCGAAACAGTTCAAAAGACAGCACCCGTAAAATTATTATTCGGACACGACGACCCAAAACTAGGACGCGACGACTGGACTTCGCAATCCGACCACGGAGCATTTCACCGCAAAAAAATCCCTTTCATATATTTCGGCGTTGAAGACCACAAGGATTATCACAAACCGACCGATGATTTTGAAAATATCCAGCCGAAATTTTATGTAAATGCGGTCGAAACGATTGTAATGGCAACTAAATCTATTGATGAGAATATGAAATGAGCAGATAATATCCTTATTGCAAAAGAAAAGGAGAACATTGTATGCAATCAGTAAATGAAATAATAAAAATCATCCACAATCTGCCGAAGGATGAACAAACTAAAATTGTTGAAATTTTAGTTGAGGGCGAACAACAAAATAAAGCTAAAAAGGAAAATGTTCAAAAAGAAATTGAGCGTTATAAAAAAGCTCGAAAATGGCTCGATGAGCATAGTCAAGATTATATGAATCAATGGGTTTGTTTGGAAGGTGATAAATTAATCGCACACAGCGAAGACGGACGCGATTTATATCAAATAGCCAAAGATGCCGGAATTGAAATTCCGTTCATACATCACATTGTTGAAGAAAAATATCCTTTCGGAGGTTGGTAAAAATATGGAAGAAATCTTCTTCGACGAAACATATTCTTACGATACTCTGAAAAGTGGTATTACAGTTCCTGTGCTTTTGAAATTAGATGAAAGAATAGTAGCTATCGAAGCAAAAATTGATACAGGTGCGGAAAATTGTATTTTTGAAAGGCGACACGGCGAAACTCTCGGTTTAGAGATTGAAGCAGGCGATGAACAAATATTTTCAACTGTAACTGCTCCATTTGTTACATACAGACACGAAATTTCGTTGAATGTTCTGGGTGTTGAAGTTACTTCATATGTCTATTTCGCCAAAGAAGAATCATTCACCCGCAATGTTCTCGGCAGACAAGGTTGGCTTGACCGTGTAAAACTCGGTTTGATTGATTACGAAGGCAAACTTTTGTTGAGTGAATATAGTGAATAGGAGGAATTTTATGCAATCGAACATAGAGCAAGTTACAAATATAATTCGCACTTTGCCGTTTGAAGATTTGGAAAAACTCGGCAAGGTGATTGACGAAGAAAAACGAGCGAAACAAACGAAAAATACAGAAGTGGAAAAGCAACTCGATGATTATGCGAAGGCGAAGAAATGGATTGCCGAAAACGGTGAAAATTATATGAATCAATGGGTTTGTTTGGATGGCGACAAACTTATTGCACACGGAGAAGACGGGCGGGAAGTTTATCGCAAAGCAAAAGAAGCGGCAATTAAAGCACCATTTATAAAACGCATAATCGAAGAACCCGAAGCCTTTGTCGGAGGTTGGTCGTGACCAAAGAATCTATTGAATTTACTTCAATTTATCACTACAACACACTTGAAACGGGCATTACTTTGCCGACTATTTTGACTGTTGGCGAATCCATTGTAAAAGTTGATGCAAAGGTTGATACGGGTGCGACATTTTGTGTGTTTGAGAGAATTCACGGCGAAAATATAGGTTTGGAAATCGAATCGGGAGATTTAATAAAAATATCAACAGCAACATCGAGTTTTGATGCTTTCGGACATAATCTAAAACTTTCCGTTCTCGGTTTTAAAACAGAATCAAAAGTGTATTTTGCGAAAGAAGAAAGTTTTTATCTGAATGTTCTCGGCAGACAAGGTTGGCTTGACCGCGTAAAACTCGGTTTGATTGATTACGAAGGCAAACTTTTGTTGAGTGAATTTGGAAAATGATTTAGTTTTGTGGGAGGTAAATGATGCAAAATACGGCGAATGAAATAATAGAAACAATCAAGACTTTACCAATTCGGGAGAAAGCTAAAGTATATGATTGGCTTGAGGAAGAAAAAAAACGAAAAAAATCTAAAAGCTCAGCGAAAGATAAGCAAACGAAATATCTGCTGGAACGATACAAAAAAGCTCGTAAATGGCTTGATGAACATAGCGAAGAATATATGAATCAATGGGTTTGTCTAGAAGGCGACAAACTTATTGCTCACGGAAATGATGGAATGGAAGTTCACAGAAAAGCTAAAGAAGCGGGAATCGAAATTCCTTTTGTTCATCATATCGTTCCGGAAATAGATATGGGAGGTTGGTAGTGGAAACTGTTTCTTTTGATAGGATTTATCACTACAACACCTTAAAAACAGGCATAACAGTTTCAGTCGCAATAAATGTTGGAAATACAATTGTGGATTTTCAAGCAAAAGTTGATACAGGTTCTAGTTTTTGCGTGTTTGAAAGAACTCACGCTGAAAGATTGAATCTAAATATCGAAGATGGCGAGTTTTTGCGAATAAGCACCGCAACGGGAACTTTTGAAGCCTTCGGACACGAATTGGAAATTGAAGTATTAGGAATCAAAGTTTTTTCAACCGTCTATTTCGCCAAAGAAGAATGGTTCACCCGCAATGTTCTCGGCAGACAAGGTTGGCTTGACCGTGTAAAACTCGGTTTGATTGATTACGAAGGCAAACTTTTGTTGGGTGAATATGGAGAATAATTATTATGAAAATTAGGAGAAAAAAATTATGAGTAAAATTTCAATAACTTTAAGAATTTTTGTTTTTTTAGCTTTACTTCAAATTTCCGCTTTAATTTCAATTGCACAAGTTGCTACTGAAACCGGAACTTTGATAAATGATACTGTTATCGAATTGGTAAAATCAGGAATCCCTGAAAGTATAATTCTGGCTAAAATCAAAAAATCGAACACTAATTTCGATACTTCTTCAACCTCTCTTGTCAAACTAAAAGAGAGCGGTGTGTCGGAGAATATAATTTTGGCGATGGTCGAGGCAGAACCAAATATAACGGAAGGAAGCAAAGAAGAAAATAAAACCGACGCTCTAAAAACAGCCGAAATGACAGAAGCAGTAGGAAAGAGAAAGATATTCATTTTAACTGAGGATGAAGAAAGTCGGCTTGAAATTATGAAACGATTCACGAAAAAGGGATTTACTTTTGTTAATAGTAAAGAATTAGCAGAGTTAATTTTTGAGTTAAGTTATGCTGAAGGAACTACACAACAAAAAGCCGGAATATTTAAAGGGGGTAATGAAACCGCATTCAAAACGAAAATCGGAAAATTAGTTGTCAAACTTTATCGAAATTCTGAAGAATATTTAATTTATGCTCGTGAATATAATTATGCAAAAGCCGCTAATATGGCATCTCTCTTCGGAGTTTCTGCTACGCCGCCGCCACTTCGAGATCAAGTAAAATATTATTTTGTTGACGATTTTTTAAAACAAATGAAAAAAGGTGGCGATAAATTCTAAACTTATTTAATATGGCATTACAATTAAGACGAAAAACACACGAATCAGTTATATATATTGACCGCGACTCGGCTCCGAGGATTATGCCGTTTGGCGAGGATTTTATATTGGAAGACTTGCCGATCGGGACGCGGGTGATTTATCCGAATCCGCCGATCAAGGGTTTGCCGAATCGGGAAGCGGCGATACGTTATGCGGTGAATAATCCGATTGATGCAAAACCGCTTTACGCACAACTTGAGCCGGGAATGAAGGTAACGATTGCGATGGATGATATTTCGCTGCCGCTGCCGCCGATGGCTACGCCCGACGTTCGGCAGACGATGCTCGAAGTCGTTTTGGATATGTGTTACGCGAACGGCGTGGACGATATACATCTGATCGTGGCGAATTCCTTGCACCGCAAAATGACGGCGTGGGAAATGAAACGGATGGTTGGAAGCACGATTCATAATGCGTTTTATCCCGAACGATTTTACAACCACGATGCCGAAGATGACGAAGGTTTGATAACCGTCGGACACACTCCGCACAACGAGCCTTTGCGTGTGAATCGGCGGGCGATGGAATCGGATCTGCTTATTTATTTGAACATTAATTTAGTTCCGATGGATGGCGGACATAAATCGGTCGCCGTTGGTTTGTGCGATTATGAATCATTGCGGGCTCACCACGAACCGCAGACGATCATCAACTCGGATTCTTATATGTATCCGCCTGATTCGGAGTTGAATCATAAAGTTCACAGGCTTGGAAAATTGGTTGATGATAACTTAAATGTTTTCCATATCGAAACGGCTTTGAACAACAAAATGTTTGATGACGGTTACGATATTTTAACGAAAAACGAAGACGATTTCACCTTTGCCGACCGGATGAAATGGGAAGGAATGAAACGCACATTTTCAAAACTCCCGCGTGCCGCCAGACGCAAAATGCTTCACGCGATTCCCGCACAATACGAAATTATCGCGTGCTTTGCGGGCGAAACGGAAAAGGTTCACGAAAAGATTTTAGAAAAAAATTATCAACAATATATCGTCCCCGTCAAAGGTCAGTGCGACATTTTGATAACTGGCATTCCCGACATTTCGCCGTATAATGTCTATTCGGCTCTCAACCCGCTTCTCGTGCAGGTGATGGCACTCGGTTATCACCACAATATGTATAAAAACAAACCGCTTCTGAAAAAAGGCGGCGTAATGATAATCACGCACCCGTGCTTTGACGAATTCGACCACGATTTTCATCCAAGCTACATCGAATTTTTCCATCGCCTGTTGCCCGAATCGCGTGATGCGTTTTACCTACGCGAAAAATACGAACGCGAATTCGCCGAAAACCCCGCCTATATCGAAATGTATCGCCGCGGCAACGCCTATCATCCCGCACACCCGTTCTTTATGTGGTATTGGGGCGAAAACGGTCGCCAACACGTCGGCAAAGTAATCGTCGCCGGAGCCGAAAACGCACACGTCCCTGAAATTTTGGGTTGGGAACGTGCCGACAATTTAACCGAAGCGATTGCAATGGCAAGAGGTTATATGGGCAGAAGTGCCGAAATTACGATGTTGCATCAACCTGTGATTGCGTTGGCGGAGGTTACAGATTAGAGGGGTTGATACAATATGTTTAAAATCGGAAAATGGGGAAAAATTTTAGATGGCGAATACGCAAATTGGTATTTAATGATTGATGACGATACAAAAGGTTCAACGGGCGGTTTTTATATTTACACAGTAAAAGATATAAATGACGAAAATTCGGAGGGTTATGATGGTTGGGTAGAAAATGAACATCAATTAAAACAACACATTGTAAATCTTAAAATAAAAATTGATTGGAAACATTAAAGATAATTAGTTTCCTTTGTCCACGTCGTTTACGGCGTGGACAAAGGATGTAAATTAGATGAGGGCGTTTTGACGTCCTTATCAGAATCGCTTTCATTAAAACGGATTGCTAAAGCCGAAAACAAAAGGACGTTAAAACGTCCTAAAAAATCTTAAACCAATTCACCACGCCGTAAACGACGTGGTTATAGGAAAGGAGATTAACTGGATTAAAATTAACGAGATCAAAACTATAAAGATTAAGATTATGCCGCGACGAGTTTATACAGAAATTAATTTGCATATCACCTGGCATACGAAAAACAATCAGGCGATGATTACGGAGCAAATTGAACCTGATTTATTTAGATTTTTGAAAGCAAAGATTTTGGAAACGCCGGAAACATTTGTTCACGCGATTGGCGGAATTCAAGATCATATTCATTTGGCGGTTTCTATTTCGCCGACTCTGAAAATTGATGAATGGATCGGCAAATTGAAAGGTGGGAGTTCGTTTTTTATAAATGAAAAGATTACGAATCAAAAATCTCTCGAATGGCAGAATGGTTACGGCGTTGTGAGTTTTGGAACAAAGGATTTGGAATGGGTTGTAAAATACGTTTTGAATCAAAAAGAGCATCATCGAAAAGGCAAAGTTTACGAGCGTTTGGAGAAGATTGAGAAGGAATAATTGCGTTCAAGGTAATTTTATTCTCCTTTAACCACGTCGTTTACGGCGTGGAGAAAAAGCAAGAGTTTTCTAGGGCGTTTTAACGTCCTTCCGAAAACGCTTTAGCTAAAGCAGAAGAAAAAGGACGTTGAAACGCCCTTTAGAATTTTGAGCAATGAAGTCCACGCCGTAAACGACGTGGGTAAAGGAAAAGATTTGTATCTCGCAATTTACACGATTGCACCGTGGGCTACAAATATATCGCCATTTTCAATGGCTGATTTTATTAAATCAGGGAGCTTAAAATGAAAATCAAAATTTGTTTAATTTTATTTAT
>JBGTGO010000038.1:0-106168 GCA_041746675.1 Pyrinomonadaceae bacterium
GACGAATTAGTTTTGATTGCAGAACATCGTTTAAGTTATTGAGTTTTGTGTCGTCTTCCGCACTAATAATCAATTCCTTGTCGTGCAAACTAACCAGAGCTTTACTGCCTTTGAAGTCGAATCGCTGACTCAATTCCTTGCGTGTTTGATTGATCGCATTGTCAATCTCCGCATAATCCGTTTTTGAAACCACATCGAATGAATTTTCTTTTGCCATAGACTTTATTTTAATTTAGTTTTAATTTTTTATCGAATTGAGAACAATTGAAAAATCAATCAAAGCTATTAAAAGCATTGAAAGTTGCTTAAATATCAAGTTTTGTCCGAAGTTTTAATTCCAGTTCGTTCATTTCGCCGTCGTCGGTTTCGTGGTCAAAACCGCACAGGTGCAAAATTCCGTGAAGTATCAGTTGTTTAATTTCCAGTTCCAGCGATAACTTATTTTCGACTGCTTGTTTTTCAGCCTGCGGGATTGAAATTACAATATCGCCTAAAGAATCTACGTTTGTTTCAAATTCATCCGGTTGATCGGGAAAAGACAATACATCGGTTACGGAATTTTTGCGGCGAAATTGAAAATTCAACTCCTTTATCACCTCATCGGTAACGAAGGCGATAGATAGCGATTCTTTGTAATTTTCGGGAATTATTGCAACAGCGGCGACAGTAAAACTTTGAAAATCTTGCGGATTCAATTCTATTATTTTTTGCCGGTTGAAAATCTCGATCATTTTTCAATTAAAAATTTTCCTGCGATTCCGAATGTTTTTCGTAAGCCTTAACGATCATCTGCACGAGTTTGTGGCGGACGACATCCTTATCATTAAAATATACGAATTCGATGCCATCCAAATCCATCAAAATATTTTGAACCTCAACCAGACCGCTTTTTTGTCCACGCGGCAGGTCAATCTGGGTTTTATCGCCCGTAACAACCGTTTTTGATCCATAACCAATCCGCGTCAGAAACATTTTCATCTGCTCGGCAGTAGTATTCTGAGCCTCGTCAAGAATAATAAAAGCATCCGCAAGCGTTCTACCTCTCATAAATGCCAGCGGTGCGATTTCGATAACCCGCTTTTCAAGCATTTTCGTAACCCGTTCCGTATCAACCAGATCGAACAAAGCATCATATAACGGACGTAAGTAAGGATCAACTTTATCCTGTAAATCTCCCGGCAAAAAACCCAATCGCTCACCTGCTTCAATCGCCGGACGGGTTAGAATTATACGTGAAACTTTTTTCTGAAAAAGTGCGTGAACCGCTAAAGCAACGGCAAGAAAAGATTTGCCTGTTCCGGCGGGACCGATGCCGAAGGTCAGATCGTTGTTTTGAATTGCTTCGATATATTTTCGTTGGTTGGCAGTTTTCGGTGCGACCTGTTTTTTGCCGGACGGATTGAAGCGTGCTTTCGTAAAATAATCTTTTAATGAATATGCCCGGTCTTCGGCAATTTGTTTGAAGGCGTTTCGCAGTTCGGTATCGGTAAATGAATTTCCTTCGGCAAAGAGTTCGGTAAATTCCCGCAGGATATTGTGAACCACTTCAACATCTTTCGTTTCACCGTCAATTGTCAGGTCTTGTCCGCGGGTGTTGACACGGACGGCAAGGAGGGATTCGAGGTATTTAATATTTGCATCATGAACTCCGAAGAGTGTTTCCAATGCCCGCGGCGGCAACTCGATTTTTTTTGTGTTACTCAAATGTTTGATCTTTTCTCCAATATATTTCTGTTGATAAACTTAGGCTACTAAAAGGGTTTAGGCGTGTCAACATTTTATCGTTCATTGAAAAACTATTTCATTTCGTTGCTTGAATTTGCTTTGTTTTCCAGCCGCTTTGTGTAATAATTTTAAGTGTCCCAATAAGCTGAAAGTTTCACGAAAATTTTTATTCTTTTCAACTAAAAAATTATCTGAATTTTGATGAATTTTTATAGTACATAAGGAGATATCTGTGGATTCCTGCAAAGAAAAACCAAAAAACAAGAGTGACGTGGTTGAAACTGATGTCATAATTTTTCCGGTGAATGAATTCAACACGGATGAAGGCATTGATAAGATTACGGACAGAACTTCGAAAAAATCCAAATTATTAAAGGAAAACTTCGCTCCGCTTAAACCACAGACGGATATTATCTAATCATTCCGAACCTCGAAACTTAGTTTAATTTTGCTTCATTTTCTCTATTGTAAAATCTTTTGTCAGTAGTTGGAGTTTCTGCCTAATTCATTCTCACGATAGAACTTAACCCAGCTTTTCATTGACAAAAGTAAAAATTCCGGTCGCTACGCTGACCACAATGAATGTTGCAATTGCCCGCCAGACAGCATCTGTTTGAGTGAATTGCCAAATCGCTAAAATACACAAAACCGTGCAGGCAACCAGTGACAGCGTAATGATTACAAAAGAAATAATCCGAACTAATGCAGGATTGACAACGCCTCGCATATCCTTCTTTGTTTTAATATTTCCCTGTTCGGGTTTGTTTTCCATTGAGCGATTATAGCAAACAAAAACAGGACATAGAACTTTCCATATCCTGTTTTTGTTTACTAAATGTGAAAAAGATCTGCAAATTTACTTATTTAGCGTAATTGATCCTTATTCGCGGACAAATTTTTATCTCAACACTCCGAAAACATCACGCAAAATCTGCGTCGTTCTGCCAATCGGATCTTTGCGGATTTTCTTTTCTTCCTGAGCGACCATATAGAAAACGCCGTCGAGTGCTTTTTCGGTGATGTAACCGTCAAGATCTTTTGCATCATTACCGATAAATGATCCCACAAATCCGGCTTTATCAATCATACTTTTATAACTTTGCGTGACACCCGTTTCCGCTGTAAAATCTTCAACAATCGGACGAAATTTGCCGCGTAGATTGTCTTCCGTCGTGCGTCGGAAAAACTGTGTCGCGGCATCGTCCTGACCGCTGAACAAGATATTTTTCGCATCCGTAAACGACATCTGTTTAATCGAATTGACAAACACATCAACCGCTACCGGAACAGCTTTTTCTGCCGCCCGGTTCATCGACAATTCAAAAGAATCAACTCGTTCCCCAAAGCCAGCCAATCTGACTACTTTCGCCACCGATTTCAAAGATTTCGGTAAAGGAATTTTGACATCCGCATTTTCAAAAAATCCGTCTTTCCGACCGAGATTATCAACCGCAAAAATCACGCCTTTCGACAGAGCCTCTTTCAAACCAAGTGCAATTTTGCCGTCGGAAACATTTGTTGTTTGCGTCGAACGAGTTCTATTGGTTTTCGGCTTTTGTCTATTCCAAATCTGTGCCGAAGCATCAACCGACAATCCCGAAAGCACAAATAAAGCCATCGCAAAACTTACAAATTTTAACCAAGCTGCTTTTTTCATTTTAATTTTCTCCTGTGTTTGTTAAAAGAAAGTGGGCAAATCGCTTATTATGATGCTAATACATTATTTTTTACTGTCTGAATATACAATAATTTACATTGTTAATTCGGCGACAATCAGTTTGACAGATTTCTGTTTAAGAACTTTAATACTTTCATTTCGTAATCGGCTTTGATCATTTTATGCAAATCCTGATGCGAAGCGTTCGGCACTTCGTAAAACTCTTTCGGCTGATTCGCCGCTTCGTAAAATTTTTGCGACTCGGCAATCGTCGTGTTCAAATCCTTTTCGCCAACGATAAACAAAACGGGATTTCTCACATCCTTAATTTTATCAATCGGACGCAGATTATCAATCGAAAACCCTAAACGGGGTTTGAATTGAAAGGTCAGCAAAGGCGAAAGAACTTCTGCACCATTAAAAACCCACATATTCAAACGGTTATCAATCGCCTGCTGCATTGTCGAGTAAACCATCTCCAAAATTACCGCGTCGGCTTTTGATTTATTGTCCGAAATCAAAAAAGCCGCTCCGCCCATCGAAATCCCGATTACGCCAACTTTTTCATTCGGGAATTTGTTTTTAACAAAATCAATTGCCGCTGAGGAATCGCTACTTTCTAAATGTCCGAAAGTAATCGTCTCTCCGACACTTTCGCCGTGTGCTTGAAAATCGAATGACAAAACCGTGAAACCTGCTTGGTTCAAAAATTTCATTCGTTCGATCATATCCGAACGGTTTGCCCGAACTCCGTGCATTAAAATAACTACGCCTTTCTCCGATCCACCGCGAACCAGCCAGCCTTTAATCAAAGAATTCGATTTACTCTGAAATTCAACATTTTCACACTTCAAATCTGCGGGAAAATTTCCAACTTTCCGATTCGCCGATTTCGTCATAAACCAACCCGCAAACCACAACACAAAAACAAAAAGAACAAGAACACATATTACTACTGATAGAATTATTTTCTTGCTCTTCATTTTTCAATTTTCAGCTTTTTACTTAATTTACTTTTCCCTGATTTGCCACCGCTTCCTGCATTTTTTTTATCTCTTCGGCATCGCCTAAATAATAACTTTTGATCGGTTTTAAATCTTCGTCCAATTCGTAAACGAGCGGAATTCCTGTCGGAATATTGATGCCGACGATTTCTTCGTCCGAAACATTGTCGAGATATTTAACCAACGCCCGCAGAGAGTTCCCGTGGGCGGCGATAATCAAGTTTTTGCCTTCCTTAATTTTCGGTGCGATTTCCATTTCCCAATACGGCATAAATCGCTCAACCGTATCTTTCAAACATTCGGTTAAAGGAAAAGTTTCGCCATCAAAAAACTTAAAACGCGGATCGTTTCGCATATTTCGCCCGTCATCTTCGGCAAGCGGCGGCGGCGGAATATCGTAACTTCTACGCCAGATATGAACTTGTTCCTCACCGACCTTTTCCGCCATTTCTTTTTTATTCAAACCTTGCAGATCGCCGTAATGACGTTCATTCAAACGCCAGGATTTCCGCACGGGAAGCCACATCAGATCCATTTCATCAAGAACAATCCACAGCGTCCGAATCGCCCGTTTTAAAACCGATGTGTAAGCCAGATCAAACTCAAAACCCTCCGCCTTCAAAAGTTCGCCCGCCTTTTTCGCTTCGGCTCGACCTTGTTCGGTCAAATCAACGTCCATCCAACCCGTAAATCTATGTGTTTTATTCCATTCACTCTGTCCGTGTCTGATCAAAACTAATTTATACATCTCTATAATTTCTCCGAATTTTTATTGTTTTGATAAATAATAAATGATAAATGATAAATGACGAAATGTTTACTTTTCCTTTTTGCGGCGTTCAACTTTTCCGTCTTTTAAATAAGCCTGAATTTCGCCGATCAAATAGAGCGAACCGGTAACTAAAATCAAATCATTTTCGCCCGTGATTTCTCTCGATTTTTCAAGTGCGTTCGGAATTTCATCAATAATAAAAACTTTGTTTGTATCAAATTCTTTCGGCATAAATTTCGCGATTTCTTTTGCCGGCATCGCCCGTGGATTTTTGGGTGTCGTGAAAATAATTTGTTCGGCAAGCGGAAACAAGATTTTGGAAATTCCATCCAGATTCTTCCCGCCCATCGCACCGAAGATCATTGTAATCGGTTGTGAAACATTGGCTTGCAGATATTCACGCAAAACTTTTGCTCCCGCAACATTATGAGCTCCATCGTATAAAATTCCGTCGCCGGAATACTCTAAACGTCCTTTGTGTTTGGCATTTTGCAAACCGTTGACAACATTTTTATTTGAAATTTGAAATCCAAAATTCGAAAGCGTTTCCGCCAACAAAATTGCCGTTGTCGAATTTTCGATCTGATGTTTACCGAGCAAACCCAACTCAATTTCTTGATAATCATTTTTGTCGGTTTTAAATGTTACTAATTTGTCCGAATTCTCAATTTCAACTAAATTAGCAACAATCGGCGAAACTTTTTTCTCGACACATTTCGATAAAATAATCCGCATCACTTCATATTTTTGTTCCGAGATAATTGCTTTGACACCTTCCCGAATGATCGCCGCCTTTTCCATCGCAATCAGTTCAATAGTTTCACCGAGCGTTTTTGTGTGGTCAAGATCAATCGGCGTGATCGCCACAATTTCCGCTTCGGTCGCTGTTGTCGCGTCAAAACGTCCGCCGAGTCCCGTTTCTAAAATCGCAACTTCCACATTTTCATCGGCAAAAACCATTTGAGCGATACAAGTTATATGCTCAAAAAACGTCGCCATTCCTTCCAATTCGCCCGATTCGACCAGTGTTTCGCTGACTTTACGAACTTTCGTAACATATTCGGCAAACTTCTCTTCGGAAATATCAACGCCGTTGACGCGGACTCTTTCTGTCACGGAAACAAGGTGCGGCGAAGTATTCAAACCGACTTTGATTCCCGCTTCAACCAGAATTGATTCGAGAAATTTACAGGTTGAACCCTTGCCGTTTGTTCCCGCGATTTGGATTTTCACAAAATTTTTCTGCGGATTACCGAGTGCACTTAAAAGTGTATATGTATTTTCTAAACCGAATTTCTTGACCGATAATTCGTAGCCGAGTCCGTAAAGATATTTTATGGATTGTTGAAAGTTCATTTTTTTGATGTATATTTGTAAATTACTCTAAGCAAAGATTTATGTGAAAATAATTCTACTTTCAAAACTATCAAAATAAAAATTCATACAAGGAGTATTTCATGAAAAAGAATTTAATCGGTTTACTGGCAATAACGATGCTGTTTTCGATCAATGCGACCGCACTGTTTGGACAAAAGGCAGCTAAGAACGGGAAAAATAAAGCCGACAAGGGAGCGTTGCTTTATGAAATCACGGGAAAAAATCTGAAGAAACCTTCATATTTATACGGTACGATTCACTTGATTTGTTCAAACGATATGATTCCGATAGAAAATTTTGATCTGTATATTTCCAAAACCGAACAGATGTATCTGGAATTGGATTTGGACGATCCGAATTTGACCAAGGGAATTCTCGCTATAAATTCCGCCAAAAGAGATAAAACGATTGCCGATTATCTGACCGAAGAACAGTTGGCGAAGGTTAGCGAAATGTTTACGACATATCTGGGAGTTCCCTATGAAACGGTTAAAGCGAGTCATCCGTTTTTCCTGCAGCAAGCCGTTATTACCAGTCCGAAATCAATGGGCTGCACGCCGCCGGGATCGTATGAAAAAAGCCTAATGGAAACTGCCGCCAAAAATAAAATGGAAATCAAAGGACTCGAAGACGTTCAGACTCAGATAGATGCGATCAATTCGATAACTATCGAAAAATATGCCGAAGATTTACATAAATTGGCGGAAGACCCCGAAAAGAATTTTGCTCAATTCAAGTCAATGGTTGATGTTTACAAAACGCAGGATTCCAAAAAATTGCAGGAATTCGTTCAAAAGCAGATGGTTGAAAATCCTGCTTTTCAAGATATATTTTTGGACAAACGCAATAACAGTTGGATTCCCGTGATTGAAACACAAATCAAAGAAAAATCGACATTTATCGCCGTCGGTGCGGCACATCTCGACGGCAAAACCGGTTTAATTACACAACTCAGGAAAAAAGGTTACAAACTTAAACCAATTAGATTTTAATTTTTATATTTTTAGTCAAACAAAAAACGCCGATCACTCTATCTGAAGAATCGGCGTTTTTTATTTTTAGAATTTAAACTATTTCGACAACAAACGTCGGTGATAATTAATTTGACCGAGATGATAATTTAAATGTGTAAGCATATACAAAACAATCGTTTCGGTTTTGTGAACCTTGCCGCCAAGTTCTTCCGGGTAATCTTTTTCAAAATCATCCTCCGAGAGATTTTCAAGCGTATTCCGCAAAACTTCAATCGCATTTTTCAAACCTTCGACGATTTCATCGCTGGAAATATTTTTGCCCGCAAACTCTAAATCACGCTCGCGTTTATAATCCGTTCCGCCCAAATTTGCACCGAAAAAATGGTTAATATTCCCGATTAAATGAAGTGCCAGATTTCCGCCGGAATTTGTTATGTTACTTTCCAGTTTCCACAAATCTTCGTCATTTTCGTAAAGTTCGATTTCCTTAATGACTTTGTTCAAATCATTTTCATAAAGTTGAATCAATAGTTCATTCATCATCGTCTATTTAATTTCCTCATTCATCATAAAATTCAGAATCCGTATAATCTTGTCCCGAATTTCGCGGCGGTCAACGATCATATCGACCATTCCGTGATCGAGTAAAAATTCGGAGCGTTGAAAGCCTTTCGGCAGTTTTTGGCGAATTGTTTGTTCGATGACACGCGGACCGGCGAAACCGATGAGAGCTTTCGGTTCGGCGATATTGACATCGCCGAGCATCGCAAAACTCGCGGTTACGCCGCCGGTCGTCGGATCGGTCAGCACCGAAATATACGGCAGTTTTGCATCGTGAAGGCGGGCGAGAGCGGCGGAAATTTTCGCCATTTGCATCAGCGACAGTGTTCCTTCCTGCATTCTGGCACCGCCGGAAGCTGAAAAAATTATCACCGCACCACGGGTTTTCACCGCCCGTTCGATGATTCTCGTAATTTTTTCGCCAACTGCCGACCCCATCGAACCGCCGATAAACGACATATCCATCGCTCCGGCGTAAACTTTGTGTCCGCCGACCGTTCCTTTTCCCGAAACAATCGCTTCCGGCAAACCGGATTTTTTCGTCGCCTGAATGATACGGTCTTTATAGGGTTTAGAATCAACGAATTCGAGCGGATCGTCCGATACGACTTCTTCATCAAGTCTTTCGTATTCACCGTCGTCAAAGAGCGTTTCAAGCCGAATGCGGGCATTCATCCGAAAATGATGATCGCAATTCGTGCAAATATTCATTGATTGTATTAAATCCGGCTTGTAGAGTGCCGTGTCACATTCGGGACATTTCTCGAAAACACCTTCGGTTTTAACCGTCTGTTTTTCCGTTTTCGGTTGATCTTGAATCTTCGGTTTATTTCTGCGAAACCAAGCCATAATTTTTTTTCTGCGAATTTCTGTGGATTAAGCCTTTAAGTTAGCACAAGCAAAAAAAGTGCGAAAGTGTTCACTTGAATTATCAACTAAAAGATTCGTTTAAAAGACGGTTTTTTCGTGTTAAAGTCAAGCCACATTTCGACAAATCTATTTTTTTAACTTACTTGAAGGTTTACTATATGTTTAAAATCTTTTCCGTGCTATTAGTGTTTTTAATTCTCAGTGTAAATTCTTTTTCAGCCGTAAGAATCTGGAATGGCGGCGGCGTTGATAATAATTGGCAAACTGCGAAAAACTGGAAAAACAACACAGCCCCTAAACCGGACGATGACCTGATTTTCCCGACTGATGCGGCTCGATTTGCGTCCAATAATGATTTTCCACTGTTCTCGACTTTTAATACCATAAAAATCGAGGGTGGAAATTACCTGATCGGTGGAAATCCTTTTTGTTTGACGAATGGTTTGTTTTCAAATGGCGGACAAAGCTTCATCAACACACTTGTTTCATTGCTGTCACCACAGGAATTTGCAGTTGGCAAAGACTCGGTATTGACTGTGGCAAATGTCGATTTTGACAGTTTTGATCTGCGTACGAACGGAAGCGGTTCACTTAAATTTGGACTTATTTCCGGCAGAGGGAACATCGAAAAGAACGGTTCGGGTTCGACCTTGATTTCCGGTGCGGCGAATTATTCGAGCGGAATTACGGTCAACAACGGCACATTGATTATAGATGCCGATATTTCGAATTCACCGATTTTGGTTAATACACGAGATGAAAATACCGATTCAAGCCGACTTTTTGGAACGGGAAAAGTCAGTTCGGTTCATATTATCAAAGGCGGCGTAAGTGCCGGAACGCCGGCTTCACCGAACGGAATTCTGCAAACTGACGGAGATTTCGACGTTAAGGAAGGCGGCACGGTTGCAGTCAAAATCGGCGGCACGAACGCCGGAAAAAACGGTTACGACCAATTCAAGGTCAACGGTTTGGTTTTTCTGGAAAACCCAACTTTAAGCCTGATTTTGACAGCTGATTATCAAATTAAGCCGAATGATTCTTTCGTAATTATTGACAATGACGGCAACGAACCCATCAACGGAATTTTCAAAGACGCTCCCGAAGGTGCGATAATTGGCGGCGGATTTAATCGGGCATTGACAATTTCTTACGTCGGCGGCAACGGCAACGATGTCGTTTTAAGAGCTGTTAATCGGGCAAAACTCGATTTTGATGGTGACGGAAAATCGGATATTTCAAATTTTCGTCCATCTGATGGAACTTGGAATATTTTTCAAAGCACTACCTCAAAGTTGCGAACTCAGCAGTTCGGAATTGCCGGAGACATCATCACACCCGCCGATTTTGACGGCGACGCAATCACCGATTTTGCCGTCTATCGCCCGTCGAGCGGCATTTGGTATATTCTCAATTCAGCCGATTATTCGATTCGAATTCTACAATTCGGTTTGGACGGCGATATTCCGACACCGAATGATTTTGACGGCGACGGTCGTGCCGACATCGGAGTTTTTCGTCCGTCCGACGGAGTTTGGTATCAAATCAAAAGTGCAGATAATCAGTTTTCCGCACAAAAGTTCGGACAACTCGGCGATTTGCCGCAAATAGTTGACTTCGATGGTGACGGACTCGGAGACTTAAGTGTTTTTCGTCCCGCTGATGGAGTGTGGCATTTTTTATTGAGCAAAACTCAACAATACACCGCTTTTCCGTTCGGTCTCGGAAATGATGTTCCCGTTCCGGCTGATTATGATGGTGACGGTAAAACCGATGTTGCCGTGTTCCGTGCAAATAATAATCTAAATGAACCTGATTTCTATATTTTGTTCACCAAAGATTTCTCATACACCGCCGTTTCGTGGGGACTTCCCGGCGACAAACCCGTCATCGCTGATTACGACGGCGATAGCAAAGCCGACATCGCTGTTTTTCGACCGGATTCAAACGATTGGTATATTCTGCAAAGCACGAACGGATTTGCTCAGATGAAATTCGGGCAGTTTAACGATAAGCCGGTTTCCGGTTTTTAAGAAGTCGAGGACTTACAGAAAGTTCTAAAGTTGCGGGGTTATGACCGGACATTTTTCAAACTGCTGAAGTTTTTTTAATCATCAGAGGGCTTTTACTTCGAATAATTTGAATACAGAATAATCTCAACCGGTGATTCTGAAATTCGGAAACTTACCGCAACTCCTCAACTGTTCAAAAAACTTTATAAACTTAAAACACTCAGCATTTCCGCGTGAATCAAACTATTGCTGGCACAAAATGGTGGTTGATAAATATTGTAGGCTGAACCGTCGAAATGCGAAATTTGACCGCCGGCTTCTTCGATCATCAAGATTCCGGCGGCTACGTCCCACGGTTTTAAGCCTTCTTCCCAAAAGCCGTCAAAACGTCCGCAAGCGACATAAGCAAGATCAATCGCCGCCGAACCATCGCGTCTGACCGCCCGTGAACCGAGCAGCATTTTGACGAAATGACCGGCAAAATTGTCTCTCTGCGAAATGTCGTATGGAAATCCGGTTACGAGCATCGCCTCGCTCATTTGTTTGGTTTCCGAAACGCGAATCCACTTGTTATTGAGCGTCGCACCTTTTCCCTTTTCAGCCGTGAAAAGTTCATCCCGCGTTGGATCATAGGTTACACCGATTACGATTTCGTCATTATGTTCGACGGCAAGCGTTACGCAAAAACACGGATAACCGTGAGCAAAATTCGTCGTTCCGTCGAGCGGATCAATGATCCATTTCCATTTGCTGTCGCCGATCAAAACCGCTTCGCCCGATTCTTCCGCCAGAATTGAATGATTCGGAAAATGCGATTTAATCTTTTCGATAATAAATTTTTCCGATGCTAAATCCGCTTCCGTCACCAGATCAATATCACCTTTTTTGGAAATATTGATCTTTTTACCGAATTTATCGAGTAAAATTTTCCCCGCTTCCCGTGCAATCTCAACCGCAAAACTCAGCATATATTTAAATAGCTCCGCAACTTCCTGAAACTCCGCAACTCTATAACCTGTTAGTTTTTAGTTGAGAAATTTCTGACTCAAGTAAAGAAATTCCTGAACTTGTGAATCCCAATATTGCCATTCGTGTTTGCCTGGAAGCTGACGAAATTCGTGCGGAACTTTCTGCACCAGTAAAAGTGCGGCAAAATCCTGATTTTGTTTCAATAATCCGTCTTCCGTACCGCAATCAATATAGAAAAACGGCAGTTTTTCCAGTCCGTCCTTGGGTTTTGTTTCGAGTATTTTGAAAATATCGTTCTCTTTTCTGGTTTTACTGTTTTCCTCACCGAAAGTTTTCGTAAGCGAATCGCTCAAAGCCTGCCATCCGCCGAAGTCTTTTCCACGCCATTCCGCCGCCCGCAAAGCACCGCTGAATGAACCCGCTAGAACAAACTTGTCGGGATATTTCAAACCGAACTTGAGCGAACCGTAGCCGCCCATTGAAAGTCCGGCAATCGCCCGGTTTGCTCTCTCTTTTTTGACGCGAAATTTCTTTTCGATTTCGGGAATCAATTCCTGAATTATATAACTTTCGTATTTATCGTTTGCCGCATTTTCACTGTCCGAATACCAACCGTTGTCGCCTTCGGGCATTATAATTATGTATTTATACGGAGCGGAATATTTTTCGAGTTTTGCATTGTCGCCCCAATTATCGTAGTGTCCGGTCAAACCGTGGAGCAGATAAACTGCCGGATAAGCTGTCTTATCGACGGAAATATTGTAGCCTTCAGGAACAATCACCCGATACGGCATTTCGCGTTTCATCAGTTTGGAATTCAGTTTGTAATCGGAAATTCGGCTTGCTTCTTTCGCCTTTGCTTTCTGGGCGTTGACAGAAAAAGGAACTGCAAAAACCAAAAACAACCACAAAAATCTGCTGACGAAATTAAATTTATTTTGCTTCATATTTTATTGTAATAACTATTTCAAGAATCTGTTTAGCCAACCGCTATCCTCATTTTTATCAACAACTTGAGCAAGTTCACCGGCATCCAGCCAAACGCCCGAACACTTGTCGCAAACGTCTATTGAAATATTTTCATACTCAGTTTCCATCAATTTTCCGTCGCATTTCGGGCAATCAACTTTGATATTTTCCATTTCTTCCGCGTCGAGTTTCGCCTTCATTTTCTCGATAAGTTCGCGTTCCTTACGGCGGAAATATTCGTTTTCCAACGCTTTTCCTCTCTGTTCAAGTGCTTCTGACATTTTTATAAATTCTCCTTCTAATTTAGATAATTATTCTTTCAAAAAAAATAGCAGAGAATCCGTCAAGATTCAAAAATTAAACACGGATTTTATATTTACAAAAAGTGTTTATTTGATTCAAAAACTTGACACGAAGGCTGGTTGAATCTATATTTTTTGTTTGCCCTTTAATTCGGGTAGAGTTTGATGATGTTTGAGATGGACGAAAAATTTATGCGGATGGCGATTGAAGCCGCATTGCAGGCGAAAAATTTGGACGAAGTTCCAATCGGTGCTTGTATTTTCAGTAGCGACGGGCAATTGCTCGCAGAGAATTTTAACCGCACGATCACGGAAACCGATCCGACGGCACACGCCGAGATTTTGGTTCTGCGTGAAGCGGGGAAAAAACTCGGCAATTATCGTTTGACTGAGACAACGGTTTACACGACGATTGAACCTTGTGTAATGTGTGCCGGAGCATTGGTTAATGCCCGCATCGAACGGCTTGTTTTCGGTGCGAAAGACGAAAGGTTCGGAGCGGTTCGCTCGCTGTTTCAACTTTGCGACAACAGTGATTTAAATCATCGCATTGAAATTGTCGGCGGAATTCTCGAAGACGACTGCAAAAAGTTGATGCAGGATTTTTTTCGTGAGAAAAGATTGAAAACTAAATAGTTTGTATAGATATGGAGAGGTGCGAGAGTGGTTGAATCGGGCAGTCTCGAAAATTGTTGTGCCTTTGCGGGTACCGTGGGTTCGAATCCCACCCTCTCCGTTGTTATATGAGATTTAACATCTAAGATTCAAGAATTCAATCTTAATGTTGAATGTTGAATCTTGAGTTTTGAATTCAGTTGAGGAGAGGTGCAGGAGTGGCTGAACTGGCAGCATTGGAAATGCTGTGAGCTCGAAAGGGTTCCGTGGGTTCGAATCCCACTCTCTCCGTTGAATAAATAAATAATTCATATATGGCTTCAGGCTCCGCACAAGGTTCGTATTGTGAACCCCGCCAGACGAGGAATCGAGCAACGGTAGCGATTTCAACCTGTGTTGCGGTTAAGTCTGAAGCCTCCAGTTTTTTAAAAGCATCTTTTCGTTTATGATATTAATAAATGAAACTCGCCAAAGTTTCCATAATCATCACGGCAATCGTTTATCTGATAATCGGTTTAATGTTTTTGATTGCTCCCGTCCGTTTTGTTGAAGGAATTGACATTTCGCTCAATTCGCCAACCGCAATTATTGATCTGCAAGCAACTTACGGCGGTTGTATGTTCGCACTCGGAATATTCTTTTTATATATTCTCAAAAATTTAATTTTAATTCGGGTTGGTTTGGTTCTGCAGATTCTGACACTCGGCGGTTTTGCGTTCGGTCGAATTCTTGGAATTTTGATTCACGGCGTTCCGAAACCGATTATCTTTTATTTGCTCGTCGCAGAAATTTCAGGCTTGGCTTTAGCGGTTTATTGCTTGTCGAAAATTGAGGAATAAACTAAAATTGTTGTATGAAAATCGCGTTCAAATTGCCGTTATCGTTCTTTTTTTTTTTTCTTCAAACTAATAACTATTCCCAAACCGAAAAACCGGAAAATCTCTGTGCAAATCTATCAAAAATCGAAGCAATTCCGTTTAAAGGTAATGAATATCAAAGCGGATATTCCGATGAAGAATTTGAGACAATTATTAAACACGGCGAGAAAGCTATTCCCTGTTTGATCGAAAAAATAACCGACAGTACTAAAATGAACGATCCACGCTGTCCGAAATTTACGAATAATTTCACAGTCGGTGATATGGCTTATTTTCTTTTATATCGCATCGGGAAGTTCGATTTTGTTGAAATGCTTCCGATAAATGTTCAGGAACGCTATAAAACGACGGGAACTTTTGCGTATCACGTATTTGTCGAGCAGAAAGGAAATCGACAGCAATTACAAAGCACACTCAAAGAATGGTATAGTCAAAAAGAAAATCAAACGAAAAAATAATCTTTTTTAGCAAATGTCTTATCAAGTTATAGCAAGAAAATGGCGACCTCAGATTTTTGAGGAAGTCATCGGGCAGGAATCGGTTACGCGGACTTTGCGTAATGCCATCGAACACGACCGTCTGCATCACGGATATATTTTTTCGGGTGCAAGAGGTGTCGGCAAAACGACGACGGCGAGATTATTGGCAAAATCTTTGAACTGCCGCAAGACCGATCAACCGAATTCGACTCCGTGCGATACTTCTTTGGAAGACGCTTGTGTTTCCTGTGTCGAAATTTCACAAAGCCGTTCGATGGATGTGCTCGAATTTGACGCGGCATCGAACACTCAGGTTGATAAAATCCGCGAGATAATTATCGAGAATATTCAAATTTCCGCCGCTCGTGATCGGTTCAAAGTTTTCATCATCGACGAGGTTCATATGCTTTCGAAATCATCGTTTAATGCTTTGCTGAAAACTTTGGAAGAACCGCCGTCGAACGTCGTTTTCGTGATGGCGACGACCGAACTTCACAAAGTTCCCGACACGATTTTGTCGCGTGTCCAGGAATTTGAGTTTCGAACGATTCCTTTACAAAAAATCCTTAATCGTCTGAAATTTATTGCCGATGCAGAGAAAATTGATATTGCGGAGGCGGCGTTAAAGGAAATTGCCCGTTCCGGCGAAGGTTCGATGCGTGATGCACAGAGTAATTTCGATCAGGTAATAAGTTTTTCGGGTGATAAAATTGAAACCGAAGATGTTATCAAGGCGTTGGGAATTGCGAGTGCGGAAAATTTGACGACGACGATTCAGGCAATTGCCGAGAAGAATTCAAAAGCACTTTTGCAGGTCGTTGATGATCTAATCGCACGCGGACAGGATTTGCGTCATTTCTGCACCGATATTTTGACATTTATTCGTGATCTGCTCGTCTTCAAAACAGCGGGTGATGCGGAGAATTTGCTTGATACGGCGATTTTAGGCTTTGATGATCTGAAGAAATATTCCGAACCTTTTACGGAAGGCGATTTGATTCGATTTTTTAATTCGTTGGCGGAAACCGAAAGCAAATTACGCGAAGCGAACGAACCGCGGTATATGCTTGAGGTCGGTTTAATCAAACTCATCGAAATGGGCAAAGTTCAATCGGTCGAATCATTGCTCGAAAAACTTGCAAAATTTGAAAAGTTTTTCGCTGATAACGATGTGAAATTAAATTCAAGCGAAAATGATTCAGAGAATACTCAAACGGCTGCGACCGCAGAAAAAAAAACTCTAACGCCTGATTTTCCGCTCGATGAAGTTCCGTTTCCGGTAAAAAATTCGGAGTTCAGAGTTCGGAGTTCGGAGTTAATAGAAGTTTTCAATGATTTAAGCGGAGAAAGTTCCGACGATCTAAATTCTACGACAGATGAGACCATTTCATTTGATACAAATCATCAAAATAATGAAATAATCGAGCAAGTCGCTGAACCTTTTGAAGAAGTTATTGTAACGCCTGCCATTGAACCCGCGACTAAACCGTCAATAAACATTGATGCAATGCCGATTCGACTCGAACCGATTGACTCGGAGGAGCTGGAACACATTGACGATAAATGGCTTGACAATGTTTATGAATACAAATTGCGGCACGAAGGCGATGACTTGAAAATAATTCGCGGAGCGGGTGAAATGATTGAAATTCTGCTCGATTTATCCGTCCGACCTGAAGAAATTTCGACAAACGCTTCAAATCCGACTCACAGCAACGGTGCGGCAACAGCGACGGTTCGTGCAAAAGCGACCGAAAATAAAGCCCTTGACATTGTTTCGGCAATGACTCAACACGAAGAGATTGATGAAACGATTCCCGAACTTCCTGAAAATCCGACCGCTGAAGAACTTTTTACATACGCGGAGAATCACCCGAAAGTTAAAAAAATTATTCAAGTTTTTCGCGGGAAATTGGTCAAAGTCGTTAAAAACGAAGATCTTCCTGATTTCAAATAATTTCCTTAAAGAAAATAAAAATTAAAACTTTTCGGGAACAAACCCGTAATGTCCGGCGTATAATAGATTGGAGGTTAGAAAAAAATCATTATGCGTGAACAATATATTGCAGGAGTTTTGAGTTTATTTGCCCCCGGCGTGGGACAAATTTATAACGGCAGAATCATCATCGGCATCGTCTGGCTCTTGTTAACCGGTGTTTCGTGGATCGGTTCAGCCGGCTTACTGGGATGGGTTGTCCATATAATCGCGGCGTGGTGTGCTTACAGTTACGCGAAGGAAAACCCGATTAGATAATTTTTTTCAGATTCTCCTCTTTCACTTTATCCTCCTCTATGCCCGATGTATGTGTTGCATCGGGCTTTTTTACGTTTTCCAAATCAGAAAATTTAACGTAAGATAGCTTTTTAAAGTTTTTAGATATTAGAAGTTAGATATTGGATTATAAATCAAGTCCGACTCATAAAATCTAAAAAGCCAACATCTATTATTTAATATCTAAATTTTATGGTTAAAGACGGCATTCCATTCGTATTGGTTCCATTTGTAATCGCTCTGATCTTCGTGTTTTTTCAAATCTGGATCGGCGTAGCAATTTTTATATTTCTGACATTGTTTATGGCATTTTTCTTTCGCAATCCGAAGCGAACGATTCCGACTGAAGAAAATATCATCATCTCATCCGCCGACGGCAAAGTTACGCGAATCGAAAACCGGGAAGAAGGTAAATTCGTCAGTGTTTTCCTGTCGCCGCTCGATGTTCACGTCAATCGTTCGCCGATTGCGGGAAAGGTGACGAATGTTAAACTTTTCAAAGGCAAAAAAGCCCCCGCAACCAGCAATGAAGCCAGCCAGACAAACGAACGCAATGCAATTACCATCGAAGGCGAAAAAATGACGGTTGTTTGTACGCAAATTGTCGGAATCGTCGCCCGCCGCATCGTCTGCAACGCGAAAATCGGTGATGAATTAAGCATCGGCGAACTTTACGGATTGATAAAATTCGGTTCACGCACCGATTTATTGATGCCGAAAAATGTTAAAGTATTAGTCAAAGTCGGCGACCGCGTGAAGGGCGGCGAAACGATTATCGGGAAATTAGTTGAATAACAGATTATAAACATCAACACTTAAATTTTTAAGTATTCTTTATTTCGCGTGATTTCGCGTTTATTCGCGGGCAATTAAAAACTCAAAACTTATGGAAAACGAAGAGACCACGACGGTTCACAGAGGCATTAAAAAAGGTCTGTATTTGATACCGACATCATTTACGGCGGCGAATATTGCGATGGGATTTCTGGCTGTTTTGTCTTCGGTTCGCGGTTTTCAGATCGTTCTTTCAAACCCGACGGAAGCGGCGATTTATTTCGATTACGCGGCAAAAGCGATTGCTCTGGCGATTTTGTTCGACACGCTTGACGGCAGGCTTGCCCGAATGACGAAAACGGCAACTGAATTAGGCGTGCAGCTTGATTCGCTGGCGGATGTTCTGACTTTTGGAATCGCTCCCGTCGTGTTGATGTATAGTTGGGGAATCGCCGCCTCGTTTGACGGTTCGCCGTCGCTGCATAATCTCGGTGTTTTTTGTCTGTTCGTATATTTAATGTGCGGCGTTCTGCGTCTGGCGAGATTTAATCTGCAAGCGACGCGACCGCGTGTTTTAAAGGAAGGTACACCGAAACTCGACAAGAAAAACTTTGTCGGTTTGCCGATTCCGCCCGCCGCCGGTTTACTTGCCGCCATCGTTCATTTTTCATCAATGCCGCTCATCTCACACGATTATGCGTGGGCGAGATTTTATTCAATAATGATTCTTATTCTCGTGTGCGGCTTAGGATTTTTGATGGTCAGCACGATTCGTTATACGAGTTTCAAGAACACCGGAACGGGCAGACAGAATTTATACTTGATATTGGTTTTGGGAATTTTCGGAATGCTGATCTGGCTTTATTCGCAATATGTTTTGCTGATACTTGCCGCAGTTTATGTGGCACACGGATTTATGTGGTATCTCCTTAATTTGTTTCGCCCGAAAACACGTGCCGCAATGAAAACCGAAGCGGAAACTAATTCCTAAATGGTTTCAGTTCAAAATAAAATTTAATTCATAACCCGAAAAAACTAACCAGCGTCAACTCGACACAAGAATTTTTGCCAACGAAGCATACGAAATATGCGAAAATGTGATTGAAATCATAACTTTTTTCGGTTTTATTTCGTGCTTTACGTATGCTTCGTTGGTAAATTCTCCATTTTTTTGATCTGATTTTTTAGATTAAATTCAGGTTAAGCAGTCGTTTCCCTTCTGTCTTCGATAGATGTCACCGTTGCTTTTACCGGACGTTTTCTTCTTTTCGGGAGATTATACGTGTCGTCGTCGTCCTTGTTTTTCCGGCGACTGACGACGAGTAATGAAAGCAGAGTCAAAAACATCAGCGAAATTGCCGTGATGTGCAATACGAAATCGAACAAGCTGTGAACCAAAATCGCAAAACACCCGGCAAATGCTCCGACGGCGACACCGCGTTTGTACAAATTTTCAATTTTGATATTTGCCAGAGCGGTGCGGAAAAATAAAGCTAAAAACGAAATTCCGATAATCAAACCGACGATTCCGGCGTTTGCTAAAACTTCCAGATAATCATTGTGTGCCTGTTCGACTCTGCTCAAACCGCTTGAATCATCGAATGGCGTAAAGGCAACTCCAAACGCTCCGAGTCCCGCCCCGAACGGTAAATTTGCTTTGATAACATCCAGCGTAACCGCCCAAATGTGCGTCCGGTCGGTCGTAATATTGCCGCTCGCCGCCGTTTCCGCAATTCTCGTCAGCGAAGATTCCCCGCCGATCAGCACCGCACCGAAAACTATAATACCGATCAGCAATAGGGCTAAAACTGCTTTTATCAGCAGATTACTTTTGCTCCGGGATTTGGTCGTAACAATTACGAGCAGAAAAACTTCCGCCAGAAGTGCGACCAAACCGCCGCGTGAACCACTTAGAAGAAGGGCGATTCCCATCAAACCGATTGCCGTGATGAATAAGAGTTTTTTGTCTTTTTCAACTGCCCCGACGAAAATAAGTCCGAGCGGAACGGCAATCGTCATCTCCATCAACGCCGCGAAATTATGGCGGTTGACGAATGAGCCGAACGGCGTGAGGGATGGTGCTTCATAAATCCCGTAGATTTTTGCCGGACTCAAAAATGATTGAACGATTGCAAAAAATGCGTAGAGAAAACCGAAGATCGTTATCAGCCAAACGATCGTTTTCAAACGCTTAAAGCTATCCGTAAAAGCGAGAAATGCCGCAAAAAACAAACTGAGTGCGACAAAATGCACGACCGTCAGACGGGTTAGATAAGGTGCGACGGAAATTGTCCGCGAAATTCCGCTGAGTCCGCCAATTTCAGCCGCACTTCCAAATGGGATAATTTGAATAATGCCGTAAATTATCGCTGCAATTAAAGGTATTTGCAGGAAGTTTTTGTTGAATCGAAAAAAGCCGCTGATGAAGGCATCAACTATCCAAAGAAGTAGAATCAAGGCGATGACGATGTAAAAAAGGGCGATAATCGGTTGGTGAACCGTGCCGTAGATGAGCGTTGTCCAAACGATCATTGAACACAGCAAAAAGAAGATTATTTTGCCGGCAAAAGTCGTGTTTATATTTTGATTTTCTAATGGCTCAATGGTCATAAACTCAATAAAGATTAGCTGAAATTACTCCGCTGAAAGTTTTTTCAATTCAAAGTCGTCATACCAAAATGTTCCGAATAGAGGGCATTTCTCGCCGCAGTAAGCTCTCGAAGTCCGCAAACCGATTCCTTCGACGGCGGCAGGAACGGTAAAGTTCAGATCATATTGTTTCCAGTCGGTCGTGCCTTCGGCAAACGGCTGCGAGGCAACGATCAACTGTCCGTTATTAGAATTCAAAACTTCCAACTGCGGATTTCCGGCACTTTTCAGATTCTCCGTCTTAACCCAGAAACTCAGACGGTATTTCGTTTCGGGTTCAACCGCAATCGTTTGAAATATATTATTTATCTGCGATTTTTCAAACCCGTTGAAAGAAATTTGCAAACTTTTTTTGCCGCCGTGTTTTTTGATCGGATTCGTAACCACCCGCATTTTTTCAGTCGGAACAACCCGCCAGCTGAAATATGTCTGATCCGAATTATATATTTCATCTTCAAAACCGCCGTTCGTAATCGTTGAGGCTTTCACATTTTTCTCGATTCCGATTTGATTGACGAATTCGACCGATGAGAGAAAAAATCTTTTGTCGTAAAATGCCTGAGCGATCAGACGGGCGATTTGCTCACTGTTTTTCTTTTGGTCGGCAGTTAGCGTGTTCCAAATTTCCAGACTTTTACGCGGACGTTCCTTTGCCGCATAAAATCTTGCCAAACCCGCCCGACTAGCCGCCGAATCGCCGACAATCGCTTCGAGTTTCGCGGTGTTTTGATCATAATAATCCCAGGCAATCGAAAATATCTGCTCGCGGTAGGAGTCATTGTTATCTGCCGCAATTTTTAATTGCCCAAACGCTTTTTCCGGCGAATCTTCCCGCAGATAAAAATTTCCGATCTGCCAGTGCGGATATGTGTAATTCGGGGCAAGTTCAATCGCCCGCAAAAATGCTTTTTCGGCTTCAATGGGCTTGTTCGCTTCTTCAAAGGATTTGCCCAATTGCACCCAATACTGATAATCATTGGGCGAAAGACGTACAACCCGCTCGAATCTACTTGTAGATTGCGGATTTTCCAGTTGATTGACGCTTGCCGCCAACCAGTTCGTCAAAGGATCGTCCGGTGCTAAATTCAAAGCCGTTTGAGCGGCAGGTTTGACGTTTTCTTCGGTCGGACGACTCATATCCGCCAGCAAATTTCCGATCTGCCAACGAACACCGAACCAACCGAAGGCGATGACGATCAAACCAATCAGCACCAAACCGATTCTGACCGGCAAACTTCGTGAATTCAGAGCATAAATTTGTTCGTTTTCATTTGGCATTTTTAGACTTTATATTTCTCACAAGTGAGTTATTTAATTTTTTATAATTTATCGCAAATCGCCGAATTTTGCATTTCTCTTTTTGAGTCTTTGCCGATATGAGCTAAAATTTTCAACAAATGACACAAACTAAACCCGTACAAACCGCCGCAATTATCAAGCGTTTGAAAAAAGAATATCCCGACGCACATTGTGAGTTAAATTACACGAACGCCTTTGAATTGCTCGTCGCCACGATTCTTTCCGCTCAATGCACCGATGTTCGGGTTAATAAAGTAACTGCCGACCTTTTCCGCAAATACCGCCAGCCGCAGGATTATATAAATGTTGAACAAGAAGAACTCGAACAGGATATACGCTCAACCGGATTTTACCGCAATAAAGCGAAAAATATTCAAGCCGCCTGCCAAAAAATTATCGAAGATTTCAACGGTGAAGTTCCCGGGAAAATAGATGAAATTTTAACCTTAAACGGCGTAGCGAGGAAAACCGCCAACGTCGTTTTAGGAAACGCCTTCGGCATTGCATCCGGTGTGGTTGTTGACACGCACGTCCGCCGACTTTCAAACCGTTTGGGTTTAACCGAACAGCAGAATCCGGTAAAAATCGAGAATGAATTAAACGAATTAGTCCCGAAAAAAAACTGGGTAATGTTTCCGCACTGGCTGATTTTTCACGGCAGAAAAATCTGCAAAGCACGCACGCCGTTATGTGATGAATGTGTTTTAGAAGATATTTGCCCGAAAATCGGTGTCTAATTGTTTTCGGAAACAATTTCATCTTCTGCGTATGGAGATTGATGATAAATTTCCGCTCTGAAATTGCAGGAATCATCGCTGCTTAAACTTCTATAAAAGTCGTGGCTCAAATATTCATAATTCACACACGAACTTTTCAACAATTTCTCAGAACTTAAAATTCAATTCCCTGTTGTGCATAAATTCCCGCGTTGAACGGATGTTTAACTTCCTTCATTTCGGTTACAAGATCGGCAATTTCAACGAGTTCAGCGGGAGCATTTCTCCCGGAAACGACGATGTGAAGGGCGGGTTGATCGGCTTTGACGGCTTTTATTTCGTCGAGAACTTTTTGCAGATCAAGAAATTTATAATCCAAAACATAAACGAGTTCGTCAAAAACCAGCAGATCATATTCCCCGCTACGCATTTTTTCGACGCATAATGCCCAAGTTTCTTCCGAAGTCTTGATATCCTGATCGGGATTTTTCGTGTCCCACGTAAAGCCGTCGCCCATCGTATGAACTTCGACACCGATTTTTTCGAGCGATTCGTGTTCGCCGTAACGGTCGGTTTTCGATTTCATAAACTGAATCATACAGCAATTCAAACCTTGTCCGGCGGCACGAACCATCAAACCGATGGAACAAGTTGTTTTTCCTTTGCCGTCGCCCGTGTTGACAATTAATAGTCCTTTCGTCTTTTCACGATAATCTTCACGTCGCCATTTGTAATTTTTTTCTTTTGTTTCTGTCATTATTTTATTACTTTTTGAACAAAAAAACACAGGATTCAACTTTCCGAGAAGCATCGAATCCTGTGTTTCAAATTAAAATTTTATATTTACGCCGAATTTTTCTCAAGTTCCAGGCTCATTTTTGCGAAACCATTGTCCGAACTGTTCAGAGTTGATCGAACCGCCGCAATAATTTCGGATTCAATTTCGTCCCATATACCTTCGACGCGGCAACCGGCAGCGTTTTTGTGTCCGCCGCCGCCGAATTTTTCGGCAACTTTGGCGACATTGACATCGCCCTTTGAACGTAAACTGACGCGGAAAGAATCCGGCTCGACTTCCCGCATATAAATTGATGCAACAATTTCTTTTGCAACTAAAGGCATATTAACAAAACCGTTATTATCTCCGTCAACCGCTTCTGTATCTTTAATCATTTCAACAGTTTGCCGCATCGAAGCAATTTTTCCGCTCACATCGCGTTTAAGTGTCGCCAAAACTTTCTGCATTAAAGCAACTCGACTCCACGAGTAATTGTTATAGACAGCCTCAGAAATTCTCGATGGTTTAACGCCGACTTTGACAAGTTCGGAGGCAACTTTTAATGTGCGGTCAGTTGTGTTTGGAAAGTGAAACGATCCCGTGTCGGTAACGATTGCCATATACAGACATTCGGCAATTTCGGTCGTAACTTTGCCGCCGATAGCTTTGCACAAACTGTAAATCATTTCGCCAACCGCCGATGCCGTTGGATCAATCCAGTTGACCGTTCCGAAATGTTTGCAAGTTGCGTGATGATCTATATTGACGACGAATTGTTCGCTGAGTTTTTTGATGCCCGGACGTTCAATATCGGAACACTCCATTACGAAGACAGCATCGTATTCGGTGTCAACTGCCGAAACCTGGCGAATTTCATCTGCACCGGGAAGTTGTGCGTAAGAGTTAGGAATTTTGTCACGCGAAATGATTTCGACTTCTTTGCCCAAAGATTTTAGGAGCCAGTATAAGCCGAGTGATGAACCGATGCCGTCACCATCCGGACGGATGTGTGTCGTGATGGCAAATTTGTCTTTGTTTTCAATTAACTCTACAACTTGGCTTTACATTTCTTGTGAGTGGTGAAGGAGAATGATTGGATCGAAAAAAATTTAAGTAACTTCAACTCAAATAGTTTTGATTTCGACTCTCGACTCCTAACCTTTAACTTTCAAAACTTCCCTCATCTTCCTGTTCGTTTTCAAAATCTTCTTCGACTGTAATTTCTTCCAGCAGTTCACCAATTCTTGAAGCATTTTCCTCAACCGTATCTCTGGCAAAATGTAGAACCGGAGCGTGACGTAAATTCATATCGAGAGCAACCTGTTGCCGGACGTAAGTTGCCGCCCGACCTAACGCCTGCATTGTTTCTTTTACTTGATCGTCGTCGCCTTCGACCAGAACATATATATTTGCATTCCGCAGGTTTTCGGCAACTCTAACATCAGTAACGGTGACATTACGCAATCGTGGGTCTTCGAGTTCATAACCGACTATTTCGGCAACAACCTCTCTCAAACTCTCAGCTAATCTTTCCGAACGGTGCAACATAAATAAGTCTGGGAAGTCCAAAAAGTTTTTAATGTTTGGAAAGTCTGGAAAGTCTTTACAATAATTGACTTTCCAGAATTCTTAAACTTTTAAAGACTTACAATTCCGTCTGAGCAATCTCCTCGATAATAAATGCTTCGATTTCATCACTGACTTTAATATCGTTAAAGTTTACCAGACTGATACCGCATTCAAATCCTGTTTTGACCTCGTTAGCGTCCTCCTTAAAGCGTTTGAGTGAGGAAATATCACCTTCCCAAACAACCACACCATCGCGGATAATTCTTGCTTTTGCCTGTCGTCGGATAACTCCTTCGACGACGCGGCAACCGGCAATCATACCAACTTTGGAAACTTTGTATGTTTCCTGAACCTGTGCTTTTCCTAGGATAACTTCCTTCTCAATAGCGTCGAGCATTCCGATCATCGCCGCCGTGATTTCTTCTTCGACCTTATAAATTATCGAGTGCAGACGTATATCAACATCTTCTTGTTTCGCCGTATCTACTGCCCGAACTCCCGGACGAACGTTGAAACCGATAATCACAACCGCCGTCGAAGCCTGTTCCGATTGCGTCGCGGAAGCCAGCAGAACATCCGATTCGGTAATTGCACCAACACCGGAACGAATGACGCGAACCTTGACTTTTTCCGTTGAAAGTTTTTCCAAAGTCGCCCGCAGAACTTCGACCGAACCCTGCACATCGGCTTTCAAAATAACAAGTAATTCCTTAATATCCGCCAAACCGAGCGATTCAATACCGCGTTTGGTCGTTTTCAGCATTGCGATCTGCCGTGCCTGCATCTGACGTTTTTCAGCAATGTCCTGTGCTTTATCAATATCGGAAACCGATTGAAAAACATCACCCGCCTGCGGAACTCCTTGTAAACCAAGAACTTCGACCGGAGTTGCCGGTTCGACGACTTCGATGCGTTCCCCGCGGTCGGAATACATCGCCCGAACTTTTCCGTGGAATTGTCCGACGATAAACGGATCACCAACGCTGAGAGTTCCCTGCTGAATCAAAATCGTTCCGACCGAACCGCGTCCTTTGTCGAGTTTCGCTTCCAGAACAACTCCCGAAGCACGCCGCGTCGGACTTGCTTTCAGATCCATTATGTCAGCTTGTAAAAGAACCGTTTCAAGCAAGGTATCGAGATTTTGACGTTTAAGTGCCGAAACTTCAATCATCTCGACATCTCCGCCCCAATCTGTCGGCTGCAAGCCTTGAGCGGCTAATTCTGTCTTAACTTTGTCAGGATTCGCACCCGGTTTGTCAATTTTGTTGATTGCTACGATAATCGGCACTTTCGCCGCTCTTGAGTGTTCGATGGCTTCGATTGTCTGCGGCATCACGCCGTCATCCGCCGCGACAACTAAAATCACGACATCGGTCGCCTTCGCTCCCCTCGCCCGCATCATCGTAAATGCTTCGTGTCCCGGTGTGTCGAGAAATACGACGCGACGCTGATTTTCCGCATCATCGGGATTATCAACGAAAACGCTGTAAGCTCCGATGTGCTGCGTAATTCCGCCCGCTTCGCCTTCGGCAACATTGTCCGAGCGAATCGCATCGAGCAGTGAAGTTTTTCCGTGGTCAACGTGTCCCATCACGGTTACAACCGGCGGACGCGAAACTTCAACATCATCGCCGTCAGCCGCGATTATGTCTTCAAATTCCTGTTCGATAACCATTTCCTCGAACGGCACGAAGCTGACGTTGTAACCGAATTTTTCGCTCAATTCCTCGGCGATATCTTCTGCAATCGGTTGATTTAGAGTTGCGAAAATTCCTTTTTTAACAAGAAGTTGAACAATGTCCCGCGGGGTTACGCCTAACCCTTCAGCGAATTCCCGAATTGTCGCACCCTCCGTCAAACGCAATTCTTTTAAGATATCCTGATTAACTTCTCCGACCTGCGAAAGTATCCGCTCCTCAATGGAACGCTTCCGCGGTGCTTCGATTTCCGCTTCCTGAAATTTATCTCTGCCGAAGTTTCGTCCGCCCTTGCGACCGCCGCCGCCGCCGCGACCTTGAAATCTATTATTACTCGGCGGCGGTGTATAAACTGTTCTCGGTGTCGCCGTTTCGCCCGGCGTACCTTTTAAGTCTTTGCCGCGTCTGCCTTTACGATCTCTCTTTTGAGCCTTCGTGCGGTCGGTTTTCAATTCTTCCGCCGTCGGTTTATCCGTTACGATCCGCTCACCGGGTTTTAATCCCGATTCGAGAGCTTTTTTCGTAAGTTTAAGGCGGGTAACGCTTTTGCCGGTCGATCTTTCCTCTTCTCTTTTCGGTTCGCTTTTTTGTTCTTCAGCTTTCGGTTCTTCCGATTTTTCTTCCTTACGCAATGTAAGTCTTTTTACTACTTTACCCGATCTGTCTTTTTGTTCATCAATCCTTACAGTTTTTTCTTTCTTGATTTCTTTCGCAGTTTCCTCTTTCAGTTCAGCCTCAACCGGTTCTTGATGCGGAATTTCTTTGACCTCGTTCGTTACGACCGGCGATGCTTCCGGCACTTCTTCCACTTCCTGTTTAATGACCGGAATTCTTTTCAGTTTCGTAACTGTTTTACCGTTCGATTTCGATTCATCGGCTTTCGGTTCCACCAATTTGTATGTAGAAATTTTCTCGTCGCTCTTATCTACTTTTTCCTTAGCTTGATTCAAATCAGGATTTTCTTCGACGACGGAGGTTTCGACTGCTTCTCTTTTAATAACCCTGATCGCACGCTTCGGAGCTTTGTCGACTTGCGGGAAATATTTAGTCCGCACCTTATCCGCCAAAGGTTTTGAAACGGAGTTCGACGGCACGCTCACATCGGCACCCTCACGTCGTAGGTCTTCGAGTATGCGTTTAGTATCTTGTTTTAATTCTCTAGCTAAGTCGTAAACACGAACTTTTTTGCTTCCAGCCATATAAAATTTATTTTTTAACTTCTATCCGTTGTAAATTCCAATTTATAAAATTTACATATTATTTTCTTCGGAAGTTTCAATGATTTCTTCCGTCTTTTCCATTTCAGAATCATCCGCAGATTCGTTTGCAGCGGTTATTTCGGAATCTTTATCGGTTTCGTTACTTGTCGAATCAGGTTCTTCTTCCGATTGAACCGTTTCGGCATTTTCCAGAATTTCTTCACTATCACTCTGCATTCCTGCTGACTCTTCCACTTCTGCTGATTCTTCGACAATCACGGATTCATCTGATTCTACAGTTTCCTCAAGATCGAATGTTTCAACAGTTTCGGCACCTACGTTTTCAGAAACATCGCCTGAATTTTCAGTCTCTTCCGATTTATGTTCTTCAGAAGATTCATCGGAATTCGCTTCAACATCTCCAACGGTTTCAGTTTTGTCTGATTCACTTTCAGCGGCTTCTGTAACCGACGTTTCGCTTTCGCCTGATTTTTTCTCCTTTAAATCAACAATTTTCCGAGCCGATTCGAGGATTTGTTCAGCTTCATCAAGACTAAGGTCAATAATCCCAACCAAGTCATCAATCGTTAGCTTAGCTAATGCCTCGATGTCTTCAATTCCTTTTTCCGCTAACGTGTCAACATAACTCGGTGTAATTCCTTCGAGTTGCGAAATTGGGACTGCTCCGCCGGAAGCTATCATTTCGCCCATCTGATTTGTGATTTCCTGCTTCAGAACCTCTTCGCTAACAATATCTATATCCCAACCGACCAGACGCGTTGCCAGACGTACATTTTGTCCGCGTTTTCCGATAGCTAACGATAATTGGTCTTCGGTTACGATCACTTCCATCTTACGTTCATTGATGTTTGTGATTCGCACCTGCGAAACTTTTGCCGGACTGAGAGCATTTGCTGCGAATACCGAAGGTTCATCCGACCACTCGATGATGTCGATTTTCTCGCCACGTAACTCTTTAATGATTGACTGCACCCGCGATCCCTTCATTCCGACGCAAGCACCAACCGGATCAACATCTTTTTCGTTGGAAGTTACGGCGATTTTCGCCCGATCTCCCGGCTCACGAACAGCGGATTTAATAATTACCGTATCGTCGTATATTTCCGGCACTTCCATCTCGAACAAACGTTTCAGTAATTCCGCTGAAGCTCTTGAGGCAACAACCTGCTGACCGCGTAAATCCTTGTTGACATCTTCAATGACCACGCGAATCCGGTCATTGATCGACCAATTTTCACCGCGTGTCTGCTCGCGTCGCGGCAGAACCGCTTCGAGATTCGTTCCTAAATCAACGATCAAATCACCGCGTTCAAATCTTTTGACTAAACCGTTTATCAGTTCACCTTTGCGGTCGATATATTCGTCATAAACCCGCTCACGAATCGCATCACGAACCTTTTGAATTAAAATCTGTTTTGCCGTCTGAGCGGCGATTCTTCCGAGTTCTTCAGTCGGTAACGGCAGTAAAAGAACATCGCCGATTTCGATTCCGTCGTCGCCGGTCATCTCCAAAGCTTGTTCCAGCGAAAGTTCGGTCGAAGGCGTTACAACTTCGGCAACGACGGCTTTCTGAGCCGAAATTTCGACCATTCCTTCCTCGTTGTTCCAATCAACCTGCAAACCTTCTCCAGTTTTGTAGTCGTTTTTAAATTGTTTGCGGGCAGCAGCTAATACCGCTTCTTTCATTGCCTCGATAACTAATTCACGGTCAAGACCGTATTCGTCTTTCAGTGCGTCAATGTTTTGCCCGATTGATGTAATCATATTCGTTTTTGCGATTAAAATTTCTTTTAATTCTTACCTTTCTCTGTTCCTGCGAAATTCTTCCAACCTGTGGATGTTCTTAACTTTTGCTTTTCTTTGCCGCCTGCAATTCTCCTTCTAAATCAAACTCCAGATTTGCTTTTTTTACCAGAGCATAAGGAATTTGAACCCGACCGTTCGTTTTATCGTCAAAAATCACTTCTTCACCTTCGACACCGATAATCTTGCCGCGAAAATTTCTCTGTCCATTAATCGCCGCATCAGTTTTCACTTTGGCTGAATTATTCGTGAACTTTTCAAAATCCGCCAAACTATATAATCCGCGTTCAATTCCTGGCGATGAAACTTCCAAAATATACGCATCCGAAATTAAATCTTTTGAATCGAGAATTTCCTCAATTCCGTGACTTACTGCGGAACAATCTTCGTGCAGAATGCCAGCTTCTTTATCAATGTATATACGAATCGTTTTCTTATTGCCTGTGCCGACGGCTTCAACGTGAACCAATTCCAACGCCAGTTTTTCCGTAATACTTGCGGCTATCTCCCTGACTTGTTCGACAGTGTTTATTTTATTCACGACTTTAATTTTTTCCAAAATAAAAAGTGGGTGCGAAAACCCACGTTTTGCGTTCCCGCGTTTAGCAGGAAACGAGTATTATACACCAAGTATATCGGTATAACAAGCCGTTACTTAAAAGTTCGAGTACTTTCTCACTAAATGTAACACTATCCGCTACGGTAATGGTCGCCGTGTAATTTTCGGGCGGGGGATGTCAGCATTACATCTGCGACTTTAAGTTTTTGATTTCCTGTTTCACAAGGTTGAATTTTAAGCTTAACTATTCATATTTTTCTTGGAAACTCCTTGTATCTTCAAATCCCATCTTAGCAATTCCCAGAATTCCCGCATCATCACCGAGTTTAGCCCGGACGACTTCGGCACGTTCCGCCGGTTCTTTGTAGGAGCGAACTTTAATCTGCTCTCTTAGAGATGTAATAAATAAATCCCATCCTGCCGCAACTCCGCCGCCGATCACGATCACTTCAGGATTCAGAGTATTGATTAAACCGGCTAAGACAATCCCCATATAATATCCTTGTGTACGAAAAATATCCCGTGCCAACGCGTTGCCGGCAGAGGCTTGCTCGAACAGGTATTCCGAGGTGATTTCTTTTAGACCGTCCAATTTTACATTGTTATCTTGACCGAAAATTTCTTTTGCCATACGGACAATCGCTGTTGCCGAAGCATATTGTTCGAGACATCCGAAACTTCCGCACCCGCACGAATGTCCTTCCGGTTCGACGTTAATATGTCCGATCTCACCCGCCGTTCCATCTATTCCGCGAAGAACTTTACCGTCAATGATGACTCCGCCGCCGACTCCTGTGCCGAGCGTGATCATTATTGAATTAGCGAAACCCTTTGAAGCTCCAAGCCAATTTTCGCCAATCGCCGCCGCGTTTGCATCATTTTCTAAAATCGCTTTAATGCCGAGTTTATCTTCTAATGCTCCGACGATGCTGAATTCATTCAACTCCGGTAAATTCGGTGCAGTCTGAATTAATCCCCGTTTGAAGTCTATCGTTCCCGGAACCGCCGCACCGATTGCCAGAATGTCGGCATCTCTTAATTCCGCTCGACATTCTTTTACTGCTTTAGCCATCGTTTCGACAATTTCGTGAGGTTCACTGGAACGCGGAGTTTCATATTTGACACGCGATAAAATACTGCCGTCTTCATCAACCGCCGCCATTCGCAGATTGGTTCCACCTAAATCTGTTGCTAAAACGATTTTTTTCATCTTTTACTTGATAATTCCTAACGTCATTAACTTATTTGATTAGATCTCTCTATAATATCTACAAAACATATTCATAAATTGATGTATTTCAAGCACTCACCTTATGATTATCCAAACTTAACGGATCGTTCCGAAGACGTTCTTTGCTTTTTCGAGTGATCTTTCATTCCCCAGAATCGTTAATATATCGTTGTGTTGCAAGATCGTGCCACCACTCGGCTGAATCATATTTCCGTTACGTCGGAGAGCAACTACCAGACAACCCGACAGATGCAGATCAGCCAGACTTTTATTAATACTCCGGCTTGAAGTTACCTGAACCTCGTCAATTTTTTCGTCTTCGGGTTTCGTCGCCGCCAGCAATTTGAACAAACTCGGACGCAAAACCATATTTTCAAGAATCGCTACGGAAGCCTGCACCGGACTCATAGTTTCAATTCCAACATCTTCAAAAGCCAAAAGATTCGAGGTTGTATTTGCTCTGGCAACAACTCTTTTGTCACCGAAGTTCGAGCGAATTACCTGACTTATCAAAATATTGACCTTATCGCTCGGTGTTGCCACGATGACGGCTTTTGCCGTGGCGATCCCGGATTCATTTAATACGTTGACATTTGTGGCATCGTTGCAATAAACATTAACGCCCTTCATATCTTTAGCGGCGGCACAATTTTCTTCGTCGGTGTCAATCATCGAAACAAATTCACCGGCGGCGACTAATCTTTCCGCCAGCAGACGAGCGGTTTCGTCCGCTCCTACAATAACTGTTAAACGTGGCATAACTCTAAAAAAACTTGCCGATTTTCCGGCTAAAGAACCTTCAATTAAAACCGTTCCGAGAATGACGGCAAAGACGAGCGAAACGTAAACCGTTGTTTCCTCCGCATACATTCCATTTTTTAGATCAAGCGAAAAAAAGGTTGCCACTGATGCTGCAACGATTCCGCGTGGACCTAAAAACGATATAAACCATTTTTCATTCGTTTTCAGTTCCGAACCGAGAGTAGATAGAAAAACTCTAATCGGACGAACCAGTAACATTATCAAGCCGACGACGGCAATCGCCTTCCAACCGACCTTTATCAAATCCGCTATTTTCAAACTTGCCGCTAAAAGTATGAATACGGCGGAAATCGCTATCGACGCTAAATCACCCTTAAATTCCTCGATCTCGAGTTTGTGCGGAATATCCAGAGTTCCGACGGCGATTCCGGCGATTGCCGCCGCCAAAACTCCCGATTCGTGAGCAAATAATTCAGCAACCGTGTAGGCGATTAAAGCACAACCCAAAATTGCGATGCGTGAAAATTTCGCCGGCAGCAGATGAAACCGTTTCGACACCAGATAAATTCCCAATCCAACCGCAACTCCGACAATGATTCCCGCCGCCAGCGTTTCAAAACCGTGGCGGATAACATAAATCCAATCACCTTTATTAACGATTGCCGTAAAAATTATCGCCGCTAAAATCACACCGAGCGGATCGGCGATGATTGATTCACTTTCAAGCGTCGAACGAACCCGCCGATTAACATTGACCTTTTGCAAAATCGGCGTAATCACGGTCGGTCCGGTAATCGAAACGGTTGCTCCGAACAAAAAACTTATCGCCCACGAAATACCGATTATGTAATGAGCCAAAACTCCCGCCAGAAATGTCGTAATCACAAGCCCGACCGTCACCAAACCTGTTACTGCCCGTGAAGCGTGGCGTAGATCATAAACATTTAACAGGATTCCGCCCTCAAAAACGATCACGGCAACTGCAATTCTGACGATTAAACTTAAAATGTCTTTCTGTGATAGAATTTCCGGCTGAATCAAACCAATGATGTCGGGACCGAATACTAATCCGGCGATCAAAAGCGGTCCGGTTGCCGGAATTTTGAATTTTTCCGACAGAATCTGAGCCCCCGTTCCAATTACGAAGACGGCAACCAGAGTCGCTAAAATCGCTAAGCCGGCTGACTCTTTATTTAACTCCAATAAGTATGATTCCATTAATATGCTGACTGATTTTTTCCGAAAATAATCTTCTGAATCTTTTACTTGAAGTTTTGGATTATCAAGTAAGAATCACACAAATTCAAATCTTTTAAGACAATTTATGAAAAGTTAGGCGGCTGATTTAATCCGCCTTATGGTTTTACTCACCGCCATTTTTGTCTTTGAACTTGAATAAAATCCAAGTCACAAACATCCCTAAATATATTGCCAAGGCACCGAATATCAAGGCATTGCCCAACGGATTACTGGCTGAAGTTTTTGCCGAATAACCGAGAAAAAGCATAAAGCTTGAAAAAACGAAAAGTATTAAAAAAATTGCTTTCATATATATTGTTTAGTGTTTGTCGCTCATCGTTTTCAACGGACATCTTTATTATTCACTTTGCCTTAACTTCCGTTGCCGACACGATTCTGCCGACCGGATACAGACCGATTCTTTGATCGTAATACGGCGAACGAACATAGAAGAAACGCATTCTGCCACCGGGACTGGCGGCGAATTTTTCATCCTTTAGTTTCGCGGCAAATTCCTTTCGCAAATTTTCGTCTTTCGCCAGCATTTCGCGGGCGATGTCTTCCATTATATAACTTTCGCCGTATTCTTTCTGTTCAAATATCGCGTTGAAAAATCCCCAAAACATCGCCGAATCCGGTGCGTCCGGTTCAAGCCAATTGATCGCCACTCTCGCATTTTTTTGTGCAACCGGAACAATCACCGAATTTTTCGGAAACATACGCTTTTCCTTGATCGGAACTGATTTAAAAGACATCGTCAGATGTCCTTCAAATGGCGAATCCGCCCATTTTTGATCTTCAAAACGATAGCTTTCAATCTCGAATTCCTGCGGTTTTTCGGTTTTGAAATAACTAATTCCGTGAAAATCCAACCGGGCGATAACGTCAATCCACTGCGGCGGAATTATATAATAAAGCGGCACGGAAACTTCTTTTTCAACTTGTGCTTCATCGAACTGCGGAATTACCACGTCGAACGGCTTAGTTCCATAGATAATACGTTTCTTACCCGAAATGTCGGAGTCTTCAAATTTTATTTCGACACCTTTGAAATTAAAATCCCTCGCCGTATTTCCGAGTTTTTGCGTCAGCGGAAATTTTAGTTCAGGCTGATATTTTTTCGCCATTTCAATCGTTTCTTCATCAGCCTTTTTATTCGCGTCAAACAAACTCTGTTTATTTTTTCCGATCTCCTCAATCGTATAACGCAAAACGTCATAAGTTCCGCGAACTCTCGACTTGTAATCTTTGAGCGAATGCGTTTCGATCAGTAAACCGTTGCGGTTTCGCAGAGGCGTGTATCCGGTCGCAAATCTGGGCGTTGCCATAAAACTGAAAATTCCTTTGGTCGGATCGCCGCCGTCAACGAGTTGCAGATAATGCGTCAGCAAATTACCTTCTGCTTCGACTAATGGAACTATTTTTTTGTCAAAATGCTCATTCATCCATTTCTTCAAATATTCTGAAATCTCAGCGTGATGAGCGAATTCGTAAGTGATGTTATAACGAAAATCCGCTCCGTCGGTGACGTGGCAGTCAATAAAAAAATCAGGATTCCAGACATTCCAGAGTTTCAGCCAAGCAATCGTTTCAGGAGTGTCCGCTTTAATATAATCACGATTGAGATTTTGATTAGCTGAATTCGCCCGAAAGCCCATTTCTTCAGGACCATTCTGGTTGATGCGATTATATTTACTGAATAATTCGTGTCCGTCAACATTATAAATCGGTACGAACAGAATTACGACATTATCAAGCAAATCCAGCCGCGTTTTCGTAATTGCAATATCTCGAACTAACGCCAAACCGGCATCTTTTCCATCTGATTCTCCCGAATGGATCGCGGCTTGAATGAAAATTACCGCCTTCCCTTTTTTTCTCGCAGAATCGGGTGTAAAACTCTTGTCTTTAGCAACGATTAAAAGAGGTAAATCTCGCCCTTCACTGCTGTTGCCGAATGTTTTATAACTGATAAGTTCGGAAGCCGCGGCTAACTTTTTACTGAAAGCTATCGTGTCTTCATACCGTGGAGTTTTTCGGTAATCCGAACTTTCAGAAAATGTTTGCCAATCATTCGGGACATTCTGTGATTCACTCTGTGATGATGAATTGGTATTAAATATGTTCGCCATAAAGATAAGTAGCACAAAGGTTTTAAGACCGCCTTTCATAATGAAAATAATTCCTCTAAATATATTTTTTGTAAAAAACTTTTCGGCAAAAAATCCGTCAGTTGCCCTAATTCATTATACGTATTTATCCCGAATTTTATAGACAGCAGAGCATTATTAAAAAGATTTGCCCTTTCTACTAATAATTCTTTTCATTGTAGGAAAAAAATGTTACAATTTATTCAAATTTAGATATTTACCGTTTTACTCAAACTCATTTATTTAAACTCAATGAACTAAAAAAAAAGAGTGTCAAGTTTTTGAATTTATTGATATTTTTCGTTGACATTCAACAGCATATCGTGTAAAAGTTTCAGGTAGATTCTATTTAAATTTGGAATATATTGATAATCAAGTGATACAGAGGAGAAATAATGAAAATCAGAACATTGAAAAATAAGGCACTCTCGATGTGCTTCGTTGCTGTAATAGTGGCAACTTACTCAATGGTTGCTTTGGCAGGAGAAAATAGCACGGTCGGTGAAATTTCGGTTTCGGGCGATAATGTTATGGTCAACGGTGAAACGGTTAAAAGCGGTCGCACTATCTTCAACTCAAGCACCATCACAACCTCGGATAATGCAACAGCTGTTATTAACGTTGCCAAGATTGGTAAAGTTAGAATTGCACCTAAATCAACCTTAACCGTTTCTTTCAACGAAACCGGTATTTCGGGAAATTTGTCTAGTGGTAAAGTTACCGTACTCAACACGACAAACAATGTAACTATTACAACGCCGAGTGGCGAAGTTGCAAACCTCAAAAATGGAGAATCAGCAACGACTGCCAAACAGGATGACGATAACGATGCCAGAAGTGGTGGAGGTTCGGCTTGGTTGCTCTGGGCTTTAGTATTTGGTGGTGCCGCGGCAGGGATTATCATTGCAGCAACATCGGATAACAACAGGGTTCAACTGGGTGGTGGAACGACAGTCGTCAGTCCCACTCGTTAATTTATAATTTAATAAAACCTTATTTGTTAGATTTGTTTAATCAAACATTTAAGGTATAATCTCAATAGGTTTATTCAGGAGGATATAATAAATAAAATGCTCGGCAAAATTTTAATTCAGAAATTTATGACACTATTTACAGCCCTGGCTGTACTGTGTGTTTACACGACGGTTTCTTTGGCTGCCAATGATGTCAAAGGCGAAATTACCGTTACAGGACAAGTTACCGTCAACGGACAAACTGCTGTTTCAAATTCAACAGTTGTTACCGGTAGCACAATCACAACCGCCGCTAACTCAAGTGCTACAGTCAACTTGGGAGCAAACGGAAGAGTCGAACTTCTACCGGAAACTTCGATTACTCTTAAATATAACGCAAACAGCATCATTGCTATTTTGTCAGCCGGAAAAGTACGTATCTCGGACGTTGCCGGAATTTCTTCAACTGTTACTACAAAAAGTGCAACGGTTGTAGCCGATACTGGTCAAGCAAATACTTTTGCAGTTGATATAGGTTGCGGAAATGACGTTAAATGTTCGCAAACTTATGTTGAAACAACTACTGGTCTGGTAACGTTAAGAACCGGCAACACCACTAAACAGGTTGCAGCCGGAACAGATGCGACAGCCGGCGTTGGTCAACAGGGTTGTCAACCGTGTTTCCGTCCGGGTTCAGCACCTCCTCCTGCTATTGCGGGTATTGGTGGTGCAGCATTAGCTGCTATTTTATTGGCAGCCGGCGGAGCAGCAGTTGCGGCAATCATCTTAGGTAGTGACACTGAAGTTAACCAAGATGGTGGTGGAACGATCGTAGTTAGTCCGGTTCAATAGCCAATATAGAAATATAAAGTTAATAAATTGCGGGTTGTGTTTCTTTTAACATAACCCGCAAAACTTTGTCTTAGTTTGGGAAATAATTAACAAATCAAGTAATACACAATTAAATTTAAAACAGATACAATAAGATTATGCATATCGCAGTTATAGGAACAGGTTACGTAGGTTTAGTTACAGGTGCTTGCTTCGCCGAATTTGGTGTAGAAGTTACCTGTGTCGATGTTGACGAAAAGAAAATTGACGGTTTAAATAACGGTAAAATTCCGATTTATGAGCCTGGTTTAGACAAAATTGTCGAAAAAAATGTGCAAGCGAACAGGTTGCATTTCACAACTGACATCAAATCGGCAGTTGAGCAAGCGTTGGTAGTTTTTCTGGCGGTTGGTACGCCTCCAAAAGCTGATGGTTCGCCTGATATGAGTTATTATCAACAAGCGGCAAAAGACATCGCCGGAGCGATGAACGGTTATAAAGTTCTGGTTACAAAATCTACTGTTCCGGTTGGAACGGGTAAGTGGCTGAAAGATTTCGTCAAAGAAAATTTGGCAGTCGAAACAAACTTCGGAGTTGCTTCGAACCCCGAATTTCTACGTGAAGGTGCAGCAATCGAAGATTTTATGCGACCGGATAGAGTCGTTATCGGAAGTAATGAAGAAGATGCAATAGCGATTATGAAGGACTTATATCGTCCGCTTTATTTAATCGAAACTCCGGTTGTGATAACGTCGTTGGAAGCCGCCGAATTGATTAAATATGCGGCAAATGCTTTTCTTGCAACTAAGATTACTTTCATCAATGAAGTTGCGAATCTCTGTGATGCAATCGGTTGTGATGTTCACGATGTTGCTCGTGGAATGGGTATGGACAAGCGTATTGGCGGTAAGTTCTTGCATCCGGGACCCGGCTACGGCGGTTCTTGCTTCCCAAAAGATACTCGTGCTTTGACGACGGTTGCTGATCAGTTCGGAGTCGAAACGAGAATCGTTGATGCAGTTGTCGAAGCTAATGAGAAACAGCGTGATGCAATGATTCCGAAAATCATCAAGCTCGTCGGTGATTTGAATGGCAAAACCATCGGCGTTCTGGGTCTTTCATTCAAACCTGAAACAGATGATATGAGAGAATCCCCGGCGATTAAGATTATACAGCAAATGCAGGAACACGGAGCAAAAATCAGAGCTTTCGATCCGGTTGCAACTGAAGAGGCGAAAAAAGATTTGCCGGATATTGAATACGCTGAGAATGAATACGATGCGATAAAAGATGCTGATGCCTTGGTCATTATCACCGAATGGAATCAGTTCCGAGCGTTGGATATGGAAAAAGTCAAAAGTCTTTTAAAGGAGCCGAAAATTGCCGATCTCAGAAATATTTACGAACCGGAAGATATGCGTAAACTCGGTTTTGAGTACGTCGGCGTTGGCAGGTAGCAAATTTTCACAATTACAATTCAAATCTTAATTCTACTGTCAGAATTAAGATTTGAATTTTTTATATATTTCTCGACAAAAAAATTATATGGCGTTAACATCAAAAGTTTTGATTACAGGCGGAGCAGGTTTTATCGGTTCTAATCTTGCAGATGAACTTATCAGACAAGGTGCGAAGGTTACGATAATCGATAATCTCTCGACAGGTTTCAGAGAAAATCTAGAAGAAATAAACGGCGACTTTGAGTTCATTGAAGCCGACTTAAATGATGATGAACTGCTGAAAAAAGCCATTAAAGGAGTTGAAATAGTTTATCATCAAGCTGCTTTGCCGAGCGTTCCGCGTTCGGTTGAAAACCCGCAAGATACACACGAAGCCTGCGTCAATTCAACATTTAATCTTTTACTGAAAGCCAAAGAAAACAACGTCAGACGATTCGTTTATGCAGCTTCGAGTTCAGCTTACGGAAACCAAAAAACTCTTCCGAAAGTAGAAACAATGAAGCCCGAACCACTCTCTCCGTATGCTGTGGCAAAACTTGTCGGCGAATATTACTGCAGTGTCTTTAACGAAGTTTACGGAATGGAAACAATATCTTTACGCTACTTCAACGTCTTCGGACCGCGGCAAAACCCTTCTTCTTTTTATTCCGGTGTGATTTCCCGTTTTATCGACGCATTGATGAGTGGAAAACAGCCCGTAATTTTTGGCGATGGTGAGCAATCTAGAGATTTTACATATATTAAAAATGTGGTTGATGCCAACATTAAGGCATCACAAACCGGAAAAGGCTTCGGCGAAGTTGCCAACACCGCCAACGGTGAACGTATTTCGCTGAATGAACTACTCGAAACGCTCAAAAAAATCACCGGAAATGAAGAAGTTCAGGTCGAATATAAGGACGAACGAAAAGGTGATGTCAAACATTCGCAAGCTGACAACTCTAAAGCTAAAGAAATATTCGGTTATGAAAAGCTGGTCGGGCTTGAAGAAGGACTACAAAATACAATTGACTGGTGGAAACAGAGTCGTTTTGCTAATCAATAATAAAATTGATGTTGGCTGTATAAAATACTTCTGACAATCGCTATTTAACTGGTTTGAAAAGAATTGGATGGAGTTTTAAGTTACACCTTTAAATAAAAATAGTAGAATGAATTTCGGGCGAAATTCATTCTACTATTTTCATTATCCCGCCTAATTAAGATATTTCCAACTTAGTAAGATTATTTAAGAAATACTACTTTTCTTTAGCAATAAATTTGAAGTTTACTTTGTCACCGTCGAATTCGGCTCTGGCAATCGTCGTTGGTTTAATTTTTCTGGCATCGAGATCAACTCGCGGAGTTGCTCCACGTTGAACCTGTTTTGCTCGTTGTGCCGCTAAAAGTATGTAGCGATATTTTGAATCAATTTCAGGAATATCTTTCGGATCAACTACGATATCGGCAATTTCTTGTTCTTTTGTTTCTTCTTTCAAATCTATTTTCTCCAAAATTATTTCTTGCAAATTTTTTGCGAATCAATTTAGTAATTCTCAAAAGAGTTTAGAATATCCTGGTTATAGTATATTTGTCTATCTCTCCTTAACCTTTCTGCAACAATTATTGATTTGAGTTGATCGGTAGCAGTGTCGAGAATATCGTTGACGACGATGTATTCAAACTTTGAAATCTGTTTAACCTCTTTTCTCGCATTATTTAGACGAACGGTTAAATCTTGCATATCTTCCGAGTTTCTGGCAATCAGACGTTCCGACAAAATTGCGTATGAAGGCGGTAAAATAAAAATTCCGACGGCTTGGTGCATTTGCTTCTGCAAATTTTTTGCTCCCTGCACATCAATTTCCAAAATTATATCATTTCCCGCATCCGTTTCATCTCTGATTTGATTCTTCGATGTGCCGTAGAAATTGCCGTGAACCTCAGCATATTCCAAAAATTCGTTTTTATCAACGAGTTTTCTAAATTCACCCATATTAACAAAAAAATAATCACGACCGTGAACTTCACCTTCCCGCATTTCTCTGGTCGTGTAAGAAACCGAGTAACTCAAATCATCAATCAGCCCGAGAACTCTTTTAATCAAAGTTCCCTTTCCGCCGCCTGATGGTGAAGTAATAATGAATAATTTTCCCTTCATTTATCTAAACAAATTAACAAAAAGGCGTGAAAACTTCAAATTTCCACGCCTTCTAAATGTTTACCAATTACGGTTTAATTATCGTCATCAGTAAAAACGTCTTTGACAGCCTCGGCGGCATCTCCGACCTTTCGTTTGGCTTTGCCCCAAGTTTCCTTCGCTTCGCCTTTGGCATTTTCGGCTTCGCCTTCCGCTTCCATTTCCCGGTCGCCGAGGAGTTCCCCTGCTTTATCCTTGACCGTTCCTTTTGCTTGTTCAAATTTTCCTTCGACTTCGTCACTATTTGGTGCTGACATAATTTTTGTAAATCTCCTTGTTATATACTGTGAATTATTTTGATACAAATTTTATTCACTAATTTTTGTAATATGCAATTTACATTCCCTTATAATCAGGACCGCCGCCGCCTTCGGGCGTGACCCAATTTATGATCTGATACGGGTCCATAATATCGCACGTTTTGCAATGAACACAGTTGGAAAAATTGACTTTCAATTCGCGTCTGCCGGTTTCCGAACTTTCCTGCATTTCATAGACGGCGGCAGGACAGAATTTTTCGCACGGATTACCGTATTCTTCGGCACATCTCGTCGCACAAATTTCCGTATCGAGAACGTGCAGATGAGACGGTTGATCTTCGTCGTGTCCGACGGCGGCGTGGAATACATCAGTTACTTTATCGAACGTCAGTTCTTTATCAAATTTTAAATTTTTGTAACGTCCGCCGTTGGCGTTTCCATTGTTATTTTTAGCGTATGTTTCCAAAGTCTGCATTCGTTCATGTCCGGCGACATGATGTTCTTTCGGCAAAAATCCCCACGCTAAACCGCCTGTCAGGAACTGTAAACCGCCGTTGATAAGTGCTGACCAACGACCTTTCTGAAATGCGGCGTGGAAATTTCTGACCGAATACAATTCATCGTAAATCCACGAATTATTTACTTTATCAGCAAATTTTTGCAAAGTTTCGACTGAATAATCTTCTTTCTCGAGTGCCGTCAAAATTGTTTCGGCGGCAAGCATTCCGCCTTTCATTGCAGTGTGAATTCCCTTTATTTTTTGAGCATTCAGAAATGAAGCACAGTCGCCGATCAGCAAAACTCCGTCTGCAAAAAGCCTCGGCATCGTGTAGTAACCGCCGGCATTGATCGTTTTTGCACCGTATTTAATCATCTTTCCGCCTTTTAGAATTTTGGCGATTTCGGGATGCGTCTTGAATTTCTGATATTCGGCGTGCGGGTCAATATTCGGATCTAGATAATCGAGTCCGGTAACATATCCGATGCTGACGACATTATTCTGCATTCCGTAAATCCAACCGCCACCGTAAGTTTTTGCGTCGGACGGAAAACCCAAAGTATGAACGACATAACCTTCCTCGAAATTTCCCGCCGGAACTTCCCAAAGTTCTTTGATTCCGAGCGAATAAACTTGCGGTTCTTTGTCTTCGTGCAGATTCAGTCTATCCATAATCTGCTTGGTCAAAGAACCCCGCGAACCTTCGCCGAGAACCGTGACTTTGGCGATCAGATCAATGCCCGGCTCGAAGTTTCCTTTAGGATTGCCTTCTTTATCAACTCCTTTATCGCCCGTACGAACTCCGATAACGCAGTCATTTTCGTCGTATAAAATTTCCGAACCGGGAAATTCCGGAAAAATATTGATGCCGATCTCTTCGCATTTATCGCCTAACCATTCGCAAACTTTACTTAATGAACAGATATATTTTCCTTTATTGACCAATGGCGGCGGCGTAATCGGCGGCTGAATTTTTTTCGTGTCAGTCAGATACCACGCGGCATCTTTCGTTACCGCCGTATCAACCGGACAACCTTGTTCCAAGAAATCAGGCATCAACTCACGCAGGGCTTTCGGATCCATCACCGCTCCCGACAAAATATGAGCTCCAACCCGCGGACCTTTTTCGATAATGCCGATTTCAATATCATCAAAAGATTTACCCTGCTTCATTCCGCTGGCAATTTCTACATTGTGCAGATCAATCAACTTTTTCAAATGATACGCCGCTGCCAGATTTGCCGGACCCGCACCAACGAATACTATATCCATTTCCAATTGTTCTCTTTCAATCATTATTTGTCCTCTTTGAATTAACGTTTATAAATGAATGATCATTCAGTTTATAAAATTATATCAAATTTTTGCGACAATTACTCAGACAGTATTGTCTTAATCCCAAAAAACTTATCAAATCCGTTCAATCTGTTATATTTTATGATGTTTTCCTTTGTAAACTTATTTTTTCACACACTGTAATATAGATAACCGGCTTACAACCGCTTAAATACATAAAGTTACCAACATTCTATTCAATAACTTTTAGCCTTTACAAACAAAAAGTGTTTTGCTAACATTGTTTTTACAATCAGCAATAATCGAAAATCACCTTTTCAGCAGAATTGGTCAGATTTGAAATATCAGCCCCTGAAGTTTCCAATTTTACCCTGATTTAACTTAAAGATTTTAATACCCCTTTTCTTCAAACTTTATACCCTTAATTTTCTCGAGTCATATCTTCGTGCGTTATTATTTCAAATAGAAAAATACCGTCGGTGAAGGTGTGATCCGATACACATTTTGCGGAGGACATAATAATGAAAGCTAAATTTTCTTTTCTATTCGATAAGCGGTATCGCTCTTTGATTTATTCAATTTTAGTCTTAAGTCTTTTCATTGGGGGATTAACATACGTTAATAATTCTCGTGCCGAAGATAATCAAGACACAACGAATAATCTAACACCTTTTGATGATCCGAACTTTCCTTTGGAATTTGACACGAGGGCAATTCACGGAACGCCGCGTGGGACGGAACTTTTTCAGCCTACAGCAATACAGGTTAAAGCTCTTAATTTTTTAGCCAATAAGTTAGGATTGACGAGTTCACAATTAGCATTAGGCGTATTGAATGTTCAATACAACGGTTTGACCGCAACGCCGAAGCACCTGTTCGTTAGAGGTGGTTATCTGTCGAGTCCGACTGCTGCACCGCCGGAACTCGTTGCCCGTGGTTTCCTGAGTGCCAATAAAGGATTGTTTAGATTCAGCGAGAGCGACCTGAATAGTATGAAAGTTACCAGTCGTGCGACCCATCCCGGTTCCGGTACGACAACATTATTGCTGACGCAACAAAAGAACGACTTAAATTTTTTTAACGGTGCTGTTTTGGTCAATGTAGCCAAAAACGGTCAAATCTTAAATGTGGGTGGTGAAAGCTATCCGAATTTGGAAATTACGAATTCTACATCCATCTCCGCTTCGCAGGCAATAACTTCCGCCGCAAATGATCTCGGTTTGTCCGGCTATACATTAAACTCCGAGGGTGCAACCGACGTTTTGTCAACCTATGGAGATTTAAAGCCTGAATATAAAACGGGAGAAAAATTCACAAGTAACGGATTTTTTGGAGATGACATAAATGTAACTCAAGTTATATTTCCGCAAGGAGCAACAGGACGAATTGTTTATAGATTTACTTTAACGACACCACAATATTACGGAATTATGTGGGAAAACTTTGTTGACGCTCAAACCGGACAAGTTTTAAGAAGACATAGTCTTACCTCTTTTCAAAAGAGTCCCAGATCAAAATCAACAAAAAACACTTCAAGTTTTGGAGCAAACGGTGGTGGTGTCGATGTAGGGCGTAAACCGACATATCGACCCGACATCCAAAATTTGGTTGAAAGTTACAATAATGCCGGAACTGCACAAGGTAAAGTTTTCGATACTATTCCAACATTGCTTTCGGGTTATCGAGGCTTTGGAAGAACAACCAGAACAGGAACGAATCCGGCGGATTTCTCATACACGAGTCCGAGTTATTCGGCACCATTAACTTTGGGTCGTGCAACCGGTCGTGGTTTTTCACACGATTTCGTTCAGGCTCGAAATGAGCAGGCATTACCGTTTGCGGCGACAACCTCGACCACAAACTTTACTCACGCCCAATTACCCGGTTTTCTAGGACAAGTCACACGCGGATTTCCCGATGCGGCAAATCCTTCGTTTGCCTCGCCCTTCGGTTGGTTTTATTTGCCGACAGGCACGGGCGGCACGGAAATTACGACAGGCAACGCTAATCGTTCAACTACTAGATCAATCGGTTATGTAATGTCGCCGGAAGCAATTGCCAGAAACCAGGTTTACCCTGCAAACTCTCCTAACGGAGCAACCGGTGATCAACCGTTTGCGGCTGATTTGACACCACTTTCTTCAAACGTCACGTTAAATGACGGACGCGTTCTGAATTCTGTTTACCAAAGTAAATATACGGAAGGTAACGCAGTATTCGTAGCGGATGATCGCGAAAATAATAATGAGACCAATCACGGAATAAAGGGTTATGCCGCCGACCGCAAATACACGGCTCCATATTTCGACTATTATGCTTCATATGAATTTGGTCCTGATGCAGCCGGCGGAACAGGTATGGTTACGACTTATCCGGCTACAGCGAATTCAGATTTGGCTCCGGGAGCGGCAACGTTATTTTATATGAATAATGTTCTTCACGATTATTTGTATGAAGTCGGATTTACCGAAAAGTTTTGGAATTTCCAAATGGACAACTTCGGTAAGGGTGGAGCCGGCGGAGACTCGGTTTCGGCACAAGTTCAGGATGGTTCGGGAACGAACAACGCGAATTTCGGAACACCTGCCGACGGTGGCAGACCTAGAATGCAGATGTATCTGTTTACCGAAGGCACATTCAGACGTGCGGATGGTGACTTTGACTTCGATGTTATTGCTCACGAACTTTATCACGGAGTTTCCAACCGCTCAGCAGCTAAAGGCGACACAGGATGTCTCGGTCTGACAATGGTTGGTGAATCCAATGGAATGGGCGAGGGATGGGGCGACGCTATCGGTGCTTCGATGACTGATGATGATGCTCTCGGTGAATTCGTTACAGGTGAACAAGATACTGCCATCAGGCGTTTACCGCAGGCAAACTTTCGCTGGTCGTACGGAACGGTAAATCAAAATGTCAGATTTCGTCGAGATGGTTTAACCCCTGACGCAAATCCGGGAAGCACACCTTTTCAAGTTCATGCTGTCGGAGAACTCTGGTCATCTACCGTTTGGGATATGCGTGAATTGCTAATTATGAAAAATTCCGGTGCATCATTCTATGATGGTAATCGCCGACTCGGTTCCGGCACGCCTTTCTTTATTGGTGGAAGACAAGTCAATTCGGTTGACACGGTTCATCCGATCAATTACCGTGCATCTTTTAATACGACGAACGGAACAACACCTACTGTTAATGCTTCGCAACATATTGTTCGTCCAGGTTTAATCGCGGCTGAAAATCAAACTAATCCAAACCGTAACGGACCGATTGCAACAGCCACTGCCAAAGGTGCAAAACTTTCCGATATGCTTGTTCTTCGCGGACTGCAATTAACACCGTGTAATCCTTCGTTTGTAGATATGAGAGATTCTATTTTACTGGCAGATCAGGAATTAACAGGTGGAGAAAATCAGGCAATAATCTGGCGTGCTTTTGCAAGCCATGGAATTGGATCGGGTGCTACCTCGACGGGGGGTTCAGCTGATGATCAAGGTTCACAAAGTGCTCCCGTAGTAGTTGAGAATTTTGATGTTCCTGCTGGCGTAACGCAGTGTGAAACATTAGGACCGCTCGCCGCTCCAACATTTTCCGTAGCAAGTCCAACTTCTAACCAAGCTAAGTTAACAATTAACAACGTGCTTAATGCAACGAGATATGTAATTGCCCGTTCGACCAGTGCGAACGGACCTTTTGCGACAATTGCAACAATCAACGCAGCAACCGGCTTAACTACGACTTATACAGACAACAATAATGGACAAAATATCAGCGGCGGACAAACGCTATTTTATCAGGTTCACGCAGTCCGTAATCCTGAATGCGTCGGAACGGCTAATACGCAAAGTGTTACTATTTCCGGTGGAGCGATTGCCGTAGCACCTTTATTCTTTGGTGTGGCTAAGGTTGCTGATACAAGATCAGCTGATACTTTGACTGTTACCTGGTCACCGGCTACTTCAACCAATCCGGCGGCTAACATCGTTTATAGTGTGTATCGTGTCGAATCGGTTTCAACAGCATCGGGAGTAACAGATTCAACCACACTCCCAACGTTTGCACCGACATCGGCTAATCTCGTTGCTGATAATATAAGCACAAGTTCATATATAGACAGAAATCTCACACTTGGGCAAATTTATTACTATATCGTTCAGGCTCGTGATACAAATGCCGACATTCTGGATACAAATGGAATTGGCAATAGAGTAGCCAAATTTGCTGCACCGACTTCAAACAAAGTTACATCAACACCGTTTAATCTTGAAAATTTTGAATCAGCGAGTGCTAATACCCGCTTTTCACCTCCTTTGATAGATACATCCGGACCGCAGGTTTCTCAACCCGTGTGGCAGAGAGCAGCAGGTGTTAGTTTCTTGGTTGGCGACAGTGGTTCTAAATTTAGTGAATCGTTTGCTCAGACAACTACAATGTATGCTCCTGATTTTGATCCCGCACAAAATACAGGTGGTGGTAGTGATATCACGACAATAATTGGACCAATAAATCTAACAAAAACTTCCGTTATGGAATTTCAAAGTAGATTTGCAACCGAGTCCGCTTTTGATGGTGGCGTGTTAGAGATATCTGTGGGAAGTCCGAGTTTCAATGCTAATCCATTCCCGGATAACTTAACTACCTATGACATCAACTATTTTGCTTATGAAGCAGGTTATACAGGTGCGTTAAATGGAACATTAGCCGGTCCGGTGATTTTATCAACTCTGCAGGGTCGTTTTGCTTTTGAAGGTACAAGAGCCACTAATTTGACCCGGATTGCACTTGGTGAGTTTGCAACGGGCGGAGAGTTTAATCCAAGTGGATTACCTGTTTACTTCCGTTTTCGTATGACTTCAGATGCGGCTACCAATGCTGGACCTGAAGGCGGGTGGTACGTTGACAATCTGGTTATCAACAACTACGGTCCAGCTTTACTTGGCTTTGAAGGTGATGTCGAAGGACGACCGATTGGCGATAATGATGTTGACTCAGGTGATGTCGTGCAAATGCGTCGATTCATTAACAAGAGCGATGTGTTTAGCACTGTTGAGAACGAATTCCAACGAGCTGATTCATCGCCGCGTAACACTCTCGGCGACGGTTCGGTAGACGCTTCTGATGTCGTTCAGACACGGAGATATGTTAATAAATCCGATCCACTGCAAAGTGTCGGCGGACCGACACTTCCGCAAACCTCCTCATTTATGGAAAGTTTGCTCGGCAACCGCAGTAATCGCATCATCCGTGTTCTCGATACGAAAGTTGAGGGTAAGACGGTTACCGTTCAATTAGCGGTCGATGCTGAAGGCGATGAAGCCGGATACAGCTTTACGCTTGATTATGACAAAGGAATTTTGGGTAATCCTCAAATCAAGTCCGGTGAAGCGGGCGGAAATGTTATGACCAACACCAAAGTTCCGGGGCAAATCGCGTTTTCGCTTGATTATCTCGGAGAAACCGTAACGGCAGGTCGCGGTCAGAATCTTTTGACTGTAACCTTCGATGTTAATACAAGGACGAAAAGTTCGGCGACTGCTTTGAAATTCAGTGATAACTTAGCTGTTCGTTCGGTTGCCAACCTCAATGCCGATCTGATATCAATTCAGTTCGTTGACGGAAAAGTTATTCTTTCCCCAACACGAACCAAGAAAAACCGATAAAGATCAAACATAGTAAAAACTTAAAACCCGTAGGATAAAATAATCCTACGGGTTATTTTTTTATACAAAAAGAAAGCGGCAAAAAATGCCGCTTTCTGATACAAAATTTTACTATTTTATATTACTACGCTGTTGCTGCCGCAACAACTTTTTCAGCCGCGTCCTGCATTCCGTCGGCGGAGATTATGTTGATTCCCGATTCTTCCAATACACGCTTGCCTTCTTCAACGTTCGTTCCGGCAAGTCGGGCGACAATCGGAATTTTGACATCTAAGTTTTTAGCCGCCGCGACGACACCTTTGGCAACCATATCGCAACGGACAATACCGCCAAAAATATTTACCAGAACGGCTTCAACATTTTTATCAGCAAGCAGAATTCTAAACGCATCTTCAACTCGTTCCTGCGATGCTCCGCCGCCGACATCCAAAAAGTTCGCCGGTTCGCCGCCGCTGTGCTTGATGATGTCCATCGTCGCCATCGCCAAACCCGCACCGTTGACCATACAGCCGATGTTTCCGTCGAGTTTGATATAGCTTAATTCAGATTTCGATGCTTCTATTTCCAGCGGTTCTTCTTCATTAAGGTCACGCAGTTCGGGATAATCTTTATGCCGAAACATCGCGTTGTCATCAAAATTGATCTTTGCGTCAAGAGCGATCAAGCGTCCGTCGGTTGTTTTCAAAAACGGATTTATTTCAACAATCGTGGCATCCATTTTATCGAAAGCATTTGCCAAAGCGATCATAAATTTCGCTGCCTGTCCGATCAGTTCTTTCGGTAAGCCCAATCCGAACGCCAAGTTTCTTGCTTGAAACGGCTGCAAACCGATGCCCGGCTCAATCGTTTCCTTCAGAATCTTTTCGGGAGTTGCCGCCGCGACTTCCTCGATTTCCGTGCCGCCTTCCGAAGATGCCATAAAAACATTTTTGCCGGATGTTCGATCAAGCGTGATGCCGAGATAATATTCCTGGTCTATCGGCAAACCTTCTTCGATTAAAAGTGTTTTTACCTCGCGTCCCTCCGGTCCCGTCTGATGCGTGACAAGATTCATTCCCAACATTTCGGAAGCGATTTCTTTTGCTTCGGCGGGAGATTTCGCCAGCTTAACGCCGCCGCCCTTGCCGCGTCCGCCCGCGTGAATCTGTGCTTTAACGACAACGACATCCGTTCCCAAATCCCTCGCCGCTTGTTCGGCTTCCTCCGCCGTTCTCGCCACAATGCTGTTCGGTACGGGAACGCCGTAAGTTTTCAGCAGCTCTTTTCCTTGATATTCGTGTATTTTCATAAATTTATAAATTGATTTTCCAGTTTTTGATTTAGGAAAAGTTTAACTTTGCATTGAAAAATATGCAAAGGCAGTTGTAAAAACCGCAGTTGCCTATTCCATATAATCTTGAATTCTCGGAAAATTAATCATTTCTTCGGTTTGATGCCGGTATAAACCATAATGCCGGGTTATTTCCGGATATTCCTTTCAGGGAATATCTTTCAGAACAAATTCGGTTAAAAACGATTTTATCGAAAACTCACCTTTTGTGTTCAGCACATTTACACCTGACTCTTTTTAAATTTCAGTAAAAATCGGTCAACAAAAATACTTTGTTGACCGATAATAATGTTTTGCGGGGAAAATTCAAAAATAGTAGACAGTAAACTATTGGGATTTTTCGATAAAATTGATGAGCGTGCGGATCGCGACCGCCGTCGGACCTTTTGATTGATTAGGTTTCGGACTGTCTTCCCACGCGGTTCCGGCAATGTCGAGGTGAGCCCATTTTGCTTTATCAATAAATTCTTGGATAAACAAACCACCCGCAATCGTTCCGGCACGGCGTTTTGTTCCGATATTTTTAACATCGGCGATGTCGGATTTGACTTCCTTTTCGTAACCTTCCAGCGGCAGTTGCCAGAAACCTTCGCCGACTTCCTTGCCGCTTTCGACAATTGAATCAACTAATTCCTGATCGTTGCCCATAATTCCCGTGTTCAAATGTCCGAGAGCAACAATTACCGCACCGGTTAGAGTCGCCAGATCAACAATCGTCGTTGCTCCCTGTTTTTCAGCGTAATGCACCGCGTCGGCTAAAACAAGGCGACCTTCCGCATCGGTGTTGAGAATTTCGACGGTTTTGCCGTTCATCGCCGTGACGACATCACTCGGACGCGAGGCTTTTCCGTCGGGCATATTCTCGACGCAACCCATCACGCCCATTACCGGAATCGTCGGTTCGAGCAGAGCAATCGCCCGCATCGTTCCGAAAACCGTCGCCGCTCCCGTCATATCGTATTTCATCGCGTCCATTCCTTCACCCGGTTTCAGCGAAATGCCGCCCGTGTCGAACATTACGCCCTTACCGACCAACGCCAGCATTTCGCCTTTTTTGCCCGTGCTTTTTTTCGGCGTATATCTGAAAATGACGAGTTTTCCCTCTTGCTCCGAACCAATCGAAACGCTGAGAAGCGAACCCATTCCGAGTTTTCTCATTTTATCTTCAGACAAAACTTCGCACTTTAAGCCGACTTCCTTCGCCATTTTTTCGCCGCGTTTCGCCATTTCGGTCGGAGTTAAAATATTCGGCGGTTCGTTCGCCAGATCGCGGGTAATATTCATTGATTCGCCGATGGCTTCACCGCGTTTCAGACCTTTTTTGAAATCATCCGAACTTGCACCTTCGATATAAACGGTGATGTTGTCAACGGTTTTATTTTCTTTGTCCTTTGTTTTGTATTTGTCGAGTTCAAATTGGCTCGTAATCGCACCCTGCACAGCACCGGCGGAAACAGAAACAGCTCCGTCCTGACAACGCGGCGAGAACGCAAAACTTTTGACGTTCATTTTTCTGAAAGTCCTCGTCGCCGTTCCTGAAGCAACTGCGACACCGGCGGCGTTGTATTTATCTTTTTCCCCGACACCGACCAACAGCAATCTACCCGTTTTTCCTTTTCCGGCATCGAACCTAAGCAAAAGTGTTTCGCCCTTTTCGCCTTTGAATTCATCGGATGAAACAACCGCTTTGACTTGCCCGCCGGTAAGTTTATCCAATCCGTTCAAAAAGTCATCCGAAACTTCTTCGTCCTTATATACAACCGTAGCGTGAGCATCAACTTTCGCATCGGCAAAATTTTTACTAATTCCTTGTGATTTCATTCATTTTCCTCGTCTTATTTTTTTTGTTTTTCCCGTAAAACCTTACTATATCTATAACTTATCTAAGGGCATCTTTCAACTGCTTATTTGTTTCTTTATCAATCGTTTTCTGTTTCAAAGTATCTCTTTTGTCGTAAAGTTTTTTACCTTTCGCCACACCGATCTCGAATTTTATGCGTCCGTTATTCCAGTAAACTTTCGTTACAACCAAAGTCATTCCCTTCTGTTCGGTGTCCTTTCGTAAACGCTCGATTTCCCTTCTTTTGAGCAGGAGTTTGCGTGTCCGCAGAGGTTCGTGGTTATTGATATTCCCGTGTTTGTAATGTGAAATGTGAGCATTCATCAGCCAAATTTCATCATCTTTGATAATTACATAAGATTCTTTCAGCTGAATCTTACTGTCCATAATGCTCTTAACTTCCGTTCCCTGTAGAACAATTCCCGCTTCAAAAGTATCTTCGATAAGATATTCGTGAAACGCCGACCTGTTTTTGACAATTAGTTTTCCGACACCTGACATAAACAGTTATTTTGCCTGTCAAACGCAAAACAAGCAAGTTGTCAGCAAATCTTAGTTTGACTAACAAACCCGCGATATTTAGAATGCAGGACTTATATGTGGAATGAAACAAAAATCCGTGTGCGTTACGCCGAGACCGACAAAATGGGCGTCGTCCATCACGCCAATTATTACGTTTGGTTTGAACTCGGACGCAGTAGTTACTGCCGCACGAAGGGGTTTTCTTACAGCGAAATGGAAGATGAAGACAACACCCGCCTCGTCGTTGCCGCAAGTTCCTGCCGCTATAAATCGCCCGCTTTTTATGACGATGAGCTGACCGTCCGCACACAAATCGCTCAAATCCGCAGTCGCAGTATTATCTTTGTTTTTGAAATCTACCGTGAATCCGACAAGATTATCTTAGCCGTCGGCGAAACGAAACATATCGTAACCGATACGAACAATAGAGTTTCAACATTTCCGCAAAAATATAAAGATTTGCTTTTAGAAGTTGGTGGGAGTTGAATAAGAAAAAAAAGAACTCTGCCGCGACGACAAAGTTCTTATTGATTCAGCTTTAATTTCAATCTTAGAATCTGGCAATAGAAATTATTCCACGCAGGATATTTCCCAACAAACTACCGTTTCCGTTGGAATATCTGCCGTAGTTTGAACGTCCGTTATAACCGTCTTCATAACCCCGCTGATAACCTTGACGAAAATAATAGCGGTAATCATTAAGTGAAACGTAATAATTGTCATAACCATAGGAAGCATCCTGATAACCGTAAGAACTTTGATAATTATAGTTCCAATTATCATAACGGTCTGCTCGTCCCGCCTGAATTCCTTGCGAGTAGCCGTTGTTAACCGCCCGTCTCAACATCGAAGCACCGTAACTGCTCGTGTAATAATACTGACCGTTGCGGCGGTAGCGGTAGTCGTCCCGCACATTGCTGTAATATCTGGCGTTTTGCAGACGGCGGCGGTCATTCGCTAAACGCCGGTAATACGCCTGCTGATAATTATATCGGCGGGTTCGTCGCTGGCGTTGTAATGCCCGCTGGCGTTGTTGATAAGACCGCTGGCGATTTCGATACTCTCTCTGGTAATTGCTTAAACGCTGCTTCTGAATACTTCGCTGCTGATTGCGGTTATACTGCCGATAACCGCGATTCGTTCTGTTGTTTCGTGAATTACCATTGTCATACCGGCGATTGTTGCTGTTGCGTCGGTTGGTTCTGTTTGTCCGATTCCGGTTTCTTTCCGCTTCGATGCGTCTTTGCTTCGCCCGCGTCTGTGTGTCTATTCGTCGTTGATTTGCATTTCGACGCTGTTCGGCAGCACGCCGGTTTGCCTGACGCTGCTGTTCGACGCGGCGGTTTCGGTTATTTCGGTTGACCTGCGTTTGCCGACTGCGATTATTCCGACGTTGCGATTCAGCCCGGCGGCGGCTTTCATTCTGCCGTCTTTGAATCTCATTTCGTTGGGCTTGATTCCGGCGGTTTTGCTGTTGCACTGTTCGTCTGTTTGCCGAATCTCTCCGACTCTGCTCGGCACGGCGACGATTCTGTTCATTGCTGCGGTTCGTCTTGATACTACGATTCGTGTTTCGCTGACTGCGATTTTGTCTGACCGTTTTTTTTTGATTTTTTTCAATGTTTTCACGCTGACGTTTGCGGTTTTCCGTGGAACGATTTCTCTGCCCGAAAGCCGAATCCGTCGCCCCGATAAATACCAATAAGCCGATCACCAAAAAAACGCTCAAGTGTTTCAAGTATTTCGTTTCCATAAATTTTCCTTTTTTGTAGTTAAAACCCGTTGCAGGTTCTTTATATCTTACAAAGTTGCAAAAATCATTCCGCCAACTTGAAACCCCGTAAGTATTGAACAATATCTAACGCACAGGAGAATTTGGATACTTTATCGTGTAACTTCCGACGATTTCGTTGGGCGATTTTTTGAAAACTCAAGTTTTCCTCAAGGTGTCTGGTTTATTCTCTTCCTACATAAAGTAATTATTTTCTTTTTACTTTACTTAGCAAGTGACTCTCCTTAAAGGTTAAACGCTAAAAACTGGAAAAGCGGAGAAAGATTGATAGCCTTTCTCCGCTTATTTTTTTGTTTTCTTTTCTGCAAAAATTAACCTTTCAAAAATTCGTATTTCAAATAAACATCCAGTGTTTTATTAACAATTTGATACCTGATTCCGATTGCTTTCATTTTCAGCTTACCCGAATTCTGAACGGGTGCGGTAAATGAAAGTTTGTCCAGAGCGATTATTTCAATCGGGTTTATCTTTTTATCAATCGAACTCTGCACGAATCTCGCCAAATAACTGCTTCCGATTCCGCCCGTTCCGCTCAGATTCACATTCAAAATCTTCGCCCTGCCGATCAGGGCATTTTTGCGTTTATCGAATTCAAGTTCGATGTTCGCTTCCGCCCATCCCTGAAACTCGATACAACCGATCAGCGGCGGATTATAATTCCCCTTAAACGCAATCGGTGCATAAATTTTCCCCTGCCGAAATCGAACCGCCGTTTTCACCCCGTCAATCTCGCGTTGCAAACGAATTGATTCATCACAAGCCGCCGGTGATTTTTCCGCTTCGTGTGTTTTTTTATCAAAAGAAACATTCTGAAAACCCGTTTTCGAAATGTCATCCGTCAATGCTGGGTTGTGTAAAACTCTATTTTCCAAACCTTGATTTGCGGAAGTAAGTGGAACGCCCGGAGCATCCAAATTCTTAAAAATCGCTTCCAGCAAGGCATCAAAAAACTGCTCATCAAGCGATATTTTTATCTCCGTCGTCTGTCCGTATGCAAAATTTACCGCTGCAAATATGACGATTACTAAAGTTATTATTTTTTTCTTCATTTTATTTATTCGGCTTCCTGATTTGAACACAGTTAAAGATGCGTCCGGTGATTTGCAGGTTGGAAAATTATACAATCAAATTTATTTCGTCGTCGGAAAGCTGTTTGTTATCAGCTACAAACCGCTTCGGACAATGTCGTGCAATCTCAGCAGACCGATGCAAATTTCATCTTCAACGACCGGCAGCACCGAGATTTGCCGCGTTCGTTGTTCCATCAATTTCAAGGCATCGTAAGCGAGCATTTCGGGCGTGGCGACGGTTGGATTTTTGGTGAGCATTTGATTTGCTTTCAGTTTTGCGAAATCTTGCGGCAAAGTTTTTTCGATGGTGCGGCGGAGGTCGCCGTCGGTGATGATGCCGATTAAGTTATTTTGTAAATCAACGACATTGACCGCTCCGAGTGTATATTTAGAAAGTGCTTTGACGACTTCGAGCCAACTTGCGTCAGGCGAAATGTTCGGACTTTCGTGCATTAAATCCTTCACTCTCAAGGTCAGTCGTTTGCCCAAACGTCCGGCGGGATGATTTTCGGCGAAGTCTTTTTCGGTCAAACCCTTCGCTTCCATCAGAGTCATCGCCAGAGCGTCGCCGATTGATAATGCCACGGTCGTCGAGGTCGTCGGAGCAAGATTGAGCGGACACGCTTCTTTGTCAACCGATGCGTCCAAAACGACATCGCTCTGTCGGGCAAGTGTCGAATGAACATTTCCGACGATTGCAATAATTTTTATTTGACGATTTTTGAGTGTCGGCAAAAGCATCAAAATCTCATCGGTTTCGCCCGAATTCGACAGAGCGATAACGACATCGCCGTTCGTAATAATTCCTAAACTTCCGTGCAGAGCGTCCGACGGATGCAGGAAAACCGCCACCGTTCCGGTCGAAGTCATCGTCTGCGAAATTTTCTGAGCAATCACGCCCGATTTGCCGATTCCGAGAACGATAATCTTACTTTTACAATCCGACAGAATTTCGAGAGCATTTTCGACCGAATTTTTATCGAGATTTTCCGCCGCCCGTTCGATGGCATCAGCTTCGACGCTCAGGATTCTGACGACCTTTTCAAAACTATTTTTCACAGAAAGAAGTTTGCTTATTGTTGCTAAGTTTGGCAAGTTGTTCGATTATATTTTTATCTGTATTCATATTTTATTCTTAAAAATTATGTCTGTTGAAAACATCGAAAAATTTATCTCCGAACTTGCCGCCGGTTTGCAAAAAGAAACCTTTGTCAAAATGACGCTCGGTAATTACAGAGGCGTTGACGCACATCTGCAAAAACTTTTAGTGCGTCTGATCAAGACCAAAAAAGGCACACGCTTGTTTTTTCTATATCGCTACGACACCCGCGACACGGTTAAAAACTTCGGTTTCAACGAAGGTTTGGAAATTATCAGAAATGTTTTGGGCAAAGATTTTTACGCGGGACATCTGTTCACGACCGAAAATGATTTTCAACTCGATGTCGGCAAAAAAGGTCGCTCGCGACTGAACACGGCAAAAGCGACGTTCAATGCAAAACCGCAAATTGATCACAATCGCCGAAAAAAAAGGCTGGTTGATCCGCATTCGTTTTATTTGAAAGCACTCGGAATCACGACCGAAGAAGGAAAAATTCGGGCGAAACAGCAGAATAAATGGAAACAGATTAACAAATTCATTGAAACTTTGGGTAATCTTTTCGATAATTCACTGCTCCGAGATGAGCAACTAATCAAAATCGTTGATATGGGTTCGGGCAAAGGTTATCTGACGTTTGCGACTTACGATTATTTTGCGAACGAACGCGGTCTTGATGTTGAAATCACGGGAGTTGACACGAAGCAGCAACTCGTTGAACTGTGCAGCGGCATTGCCGCGTCGTGTGATTTTAATAAATTAAAATTCGTTCACGGTTCGATTGATGGATATGAATTGGCGGACGCGGATATTCTGATCGCTCTGCACGCCTGCGACACGGCAACCGACGATGCGATTTATAAAGGAATTGCTGCCAACGCCCGCCTAATCGTCGCCGCACCGTGCTGTCATCGGGAAATTCGTCCGCAGATTAAATCTCCGGCGATGTTCCGAAACATCCTGAAACACGGCATAATGCTCGAACGCGAAGCCGAATCAATGACCGACGGACTGCGGGCATTACTGCTTGAAAAAAATGGTTACGACACCAAACTTTTCGAGTTCATCGCCACCGAACACACGCCGAAAAACAATATGATCGTCGGAACCCGTACCGAAAAACCATCTGATTCGGCGGAATTTGACGATCAAATTCAATCAATCAAACAATTCTACGGAATCGAATCTCAGAAACTTGAAAGTCTTTTAAATAAATAATTTAAGCCTAGATATATTTGAGTTCTGTAAAATAAACATTAACAAACATTGCAATTTTCTGGCTTGCATCTTGCTTCAAGTATCTCCGTCGATTCAGTTTTTGAATCAGACCAAATTTAGTTTGACACTGATAATGACAGGTTTAGGAGAGATTTTCCTCAGAGTTCTCAAACCATAGACTATCAGTTTTTGTCATCGGTTCACTGACGCTTTTTGTCACATCGCCTAAATTTCAATTTTCAAATAAATTCACAAAATTCAGGATTTTTCGTAAAAACGAACAAAATAAAGATATGAAACTAGAATTTGAATCAGACACTGCAACTCCTCCGTTGGTTGATTTTACCGATTTCGATGAAATGATTTCAGATAACGAATCACCTGAAATTACACGATTGCTGAGTGAAGGCATCGAAGCTGCCCAAAAAGGTGAGCGAGCCGTCGCTAGAACATTTCTGATGCGTGTTACCGAAGCTGCTCCCGACAATGAAAACGCTTGGCTGTGGCTGGCTTCGATCAGTGAATATCCTGAAGAATTGCTGGTGTTTTTGAAAAACGTGTTGGACATCAATCCGGCAAATGAAAGAGCTAACGAATGGGCGAAGGCAACCGAATCGCTGATGTCTAAAACATTCGTGCAACGCGGTATCGAGGCGACCAAAAGCGAACAGATGCAGATTGCCCGCCAATGTTTTCTGCAAGCGATAGTTTACAACAAACAAAGCGAGTTAGCGTGGCTGTGGCTGGCTTCGGTGTCCGTTTCGCCGGAAGAAAAAATGTCGCATTTGCAAAAAGTTTTAAGCATCAATCCCGCCAATGAAAACGCCGCCGCATCGCTTAGGAATGCCAAAACCCAAATGGCGAAATCACTGCTGCCGATAGCCAATAAGGAGGCGATTAACGGCAACCACGTGAAAGCTATCCAACTTTTAAATGAGATCGTCAGCGACGCTCCCGATCTTGAGGATGCGTGGATGCTGAAAGCCCATCTATCGGAATCGCTTGAGGAAAAAATTATAAACTTCGAGCGTGTCATCGGAATAAATCCTGATAATCAGGTGGCGAAAGCGAATCTCGGTTCACTTAAGATGTTCGTCGGAAGTGCGGTTAGACAGGATGATGTAATTGAAGAATCAACTCCCGCGGTCTTGAATGATGATGAAATTCAAGTGGTGTTAAATGACGAGGTTGAGCCGGTTGAAGATTCATCGCCCGCAGCGGAGAGTGTAGAGTTCAAAGCGGAAGATGAGGCAGTCGAAGAGGTTGAAGCGGAAGCCGCCGAAAGAATCCGGCAGGAGCAATCTTTTGCCGGCATTGAAGCCGCTCATTTCGACGATGATTATTTTGTGGAATTAGTGGATGATGCGGAAATGACAGACGTTCCAGAAGAATCGGAAGAACAATATATCTCGACGGAAGCCCATTTCAATGAGGTTTCCGAAGATCAGTCCACGGAAGAAAACTTCAGCCGCGAAGAGGAGGAAAACGACAATATTGCATGGTCGGAAGAATTTGCACAATCGAATGAAAACGACGATTCCGCAAATGGTGAAGCCGCCGCACTTGCCAAGTCGAATAATGAATCTGCATTTGAAGAGCAGGAACTGAGTGAAGAACTTCAAGCTGTGGAAGATGATGATGATGAATTCTCTATTCACGAAACTTTTCAGCCGGATTCTGAAAATGAAGCAGAATCAGATGCAGAAGTAGTAGCGGAAGCAGAATATCAAGATAAAGATGAAGCAGAAGTGGAAGATCAAGATCAAGACGAAACTTCATCGAATTTCGAAGATGAAGCAGTAGTGAATTGTGAAGATGATGAAACAGCTGATTTTGATGATGCAGATCGAAACGAAGCAGAATCGGATGAGCATAAATTTGAGGAGAACGCGTCGGAAGAGCCGGTTAACTTCGGAGGAAACGGACATACTGAAATGGTGGACTGCGGATTCTGTAGTGAACAGGTTGAGCAGAAAGCGTTTAGCTGCGGTTCATGCCGGACGGTTTTGACGCTTTCCGACATTGAAATGCTTTTGTCGCAGGAAGATGCCGACCGTGATTCGGTCGTTAAAGCAATCGTTCAGATGGAAACGGCTAAAAACGATCGCGGTGTCGATCTTGAAGAGTTGAAATTAATGGGAATCGGCTACATCAATCTGAAGGAATACCGCAAAGGATTTGAGTATTTGAAGGAAGCCTCGCATAAAGACGCGAACGACGTGATGTTCAGTTCACAGGTCGATGCTTTAGCACTACGGATCGCGGAGGTTGAAGAACAGGAAAATCAACACGAAAATCAACCTAAATGTAATACGATTCTGGTCGTTGACGACAGCCCGACGGTTCGCAAACTGATTGCCGGAAAGCTGGAAAAATGCGGACACGAAGTGATTTGTGCAGTTGACGGAATGGATGCTCTCGCTAAAGTCAATGAAGCCCTTCCCGACCTGATTCTGCTCGATATTACGATGCCGCGAATGGACGGTTATCAGGTTTGCAAACTGCTCCGCGGTAATGATGCAACTAAAGATATTCCGGTTGTAATGATCTCCGGGAAAGACGGATTTTTCGACAAAGTTCGCGGCAAAATGGCTGGCACAAGCCATTACATCACCAAACCTTTCGGACCCGAAACTCTTATGAAAACAATTAATGAATACATCAAGTAACGCAAGCTTCAAGATTTAAAATTCCAAGTTCCAAATCTCGAAGCTTGAATCTTAAATCTCGAAGCTTAAATCTTAAACTATGAAAAACCCGGTAAAAAAAAATCTGTTCGACCTCGAAACTTTGGGTATGACGGATCTTTTGGAAGATTCCGATTCGATATTTGAAGAGGTTGATTCTCGAAAAGATGGCGAAAAATATATCACATTTTTGCTCGGCGAAACACATTTTGCTCTGCCTTCGAACGCGGTTTCCGAAGTTGTCCGCTCGCTTCCCTCGACATCTCTGCCGAATCTCCCGAATTGGTTTGTCGGAATTGCCAATCTACGCGGCGACATAATTTCGATAATTGATCTGTTGATGCTTTGGAATGAAGGCTCGATTGAATCGGCAAAGTCCAAGTTGATCGTTTTGCAGTCGAATGATTGCGGTTCTCAGATTGCTTTCAAAGTCGATAAGTTTTGCGAAATAATAACTCTACCGTCGAAGCAGTTGCAAGAATCCCAAATTGCCGCAAACCCGCAGATTTTCGGAAAATTACTTCACAAATCAGTCGAAATAACCCTGCTGAGTATTGAAAAACTTCTTTTATCTATCAAAATAACCTAAACCAAAAACAGATATTTTTCACAAATTCCCGGAGAATCTATCTATGGCTCGCTCTTCAAGTAATTCACTATTAAACTCTTTACGTGGAAAAATATGGATTTCAACCAGCGTGCTGGCTTTTTTTATATGCACTTTCGGGTTAGTTTCATATTTGGTCGTAACGCTCATAACGAATAATCCCTTCTACGGCATTTTTATACCGTTTTTGCTGATCGCTTTTTCCGTCATAGTTTTCGGCTGGTGGCTCTCCAATGAACTTATCAGTCCAATCGAAAAAGTTACGCTTTTGGCAAAAAGTCTCGAAAGAAATTCTTCGACCTCGCTTCCGAAAACTTCCGGTTCGACCGAAACTGACCAGCTTCTGCAAACATTGCACCGCAACAGCCAGCAAACCCAAAATATCGTAACTTTGATGGACAAAGTTGCCAACGGAAATCTGGACATTACGCTGACACCACTCAAGGGTTCGGATCGTCTAACCGCTTCGTTTCAGAAACTTTTATCGAAGGTTTCCGAATCTATCAATGCCAAGGAAGAACTAACGAAACTGGAGCAAGAGATCGAGCAGATAAAATTTTCGGTAACCGGAATCATCAGCGGAAAACTCGATGCCGACATTAAAACCGATAATTTCAAAACGAGAGAAATCACTGAAACGCTCAGGTATTTACTGGACAATTTAGTGCGTTTGATCGCGGTCGTCAAACTCGATTCAAATACTGCTCAGGATTCGGCGAGCGAGGTCGAAAAAACAATCGAATCTTTGATCAAAGGCGACGAAAATATGATTCGGGAAATGGATCATGCCTCGATTACCCTGAAACAAGTTCCGAATTTGATCGAGAAGATAATCGAAAGTTTGTCGAGTTCGGCAAAATCCGCTAAAAAAACTATCGAGAAAGCACGCCACGGTTCAGAAATTTCACAAATGAATTCCGAAGCGGTCAGCAAAATCCGCTCTAAAATGCGGACTTCGGTCAGCAAGATTCAAAATCTCAACGAACGATCGCACGAAATCGCCAAGGTCGCCCGAACGGTCGAAGATTTGGCAAACCGGACGAATATGATCGCTCTCAATGCGTCGATTCAGGCAACGGCATTCGGCGAGGACGGCAGAGGATTCGTGTTGGTCGCGGCTGAACTCGAACGCCTCGCGGCTCGTGCCGGCGGGACGAATAAACAAATTTCGATGCTCAACAGCACGATTCTCTCGGAAATCGGCAAAGTCGAAAGTGATCTTGAAGACACAATGGGCGAAGTTGCCAATCTCTCAAAGTTTGCGATTGAAACCAGCAATGTCATCAGCGAACTCGAACGATACATCGGACAATATCTCGGTTTACAGGAAAAACTGATAGATTTTTCCAACGATAAATCGGAAGATACGGACAAAGCATTTATCGCTTTCGGCTCGTCGGTAAGAGAAACCGAAGGCAATATCAAACATCTTACCCGCTCATCGACGGAAGCGAAAAAAATTACCGAGCTGATGAAAAGCCTGCACGGACACACGGCAGAATTCCGATTAGCCGCTGAAGACAGCGGTGGAAATTTATCGGGCAAATCAACAAATTCTCCGCTCACCCAAGTGGAACTTACGGATTCGCGAACATCTGAAATGTCTGAAATGTCTGAAATATCACCAACGATTTCGGGCAAAATTATGCCGGACGATCAATCCAAAAAAGATTTTGATTTTAATGATTTTATAAATAATCTCGACATTGAAGAACTTCGGTCATTGGAAGCCGCAAGCCATAAAACCGTTTTGCAAGAAAATATGGCGGAGGAAATTATCAAAGTCGAACTGGATTTCGATAATTTTGAATCCGGTGATTTTATAAAAGACGAGGTTGAATTTGCGATGCAGGATTCGAGCAAAACGGATACGAATCGCACAGCTTTGGAAAATCCAGCCGATCAAGATAAATCTGCCATTGAAAACAGCGATCAACAACCTGAATTTAATTCAAAAATATCCGCTTAAACGTCCGAGGAGCAATACAAAACTATGTCCAAAAACCCGCTTTGGAATCTGCTGATAAAAGTTTTTTCTTTTTTGTCCGTCCTGTTTTTATTACTTGGAGCAGTATTTGTCAATGCACCATATTTTGGCTTGCCGGAGAATAAATTTGTTGGTCTGGTAATTCTTTGCTCAGGCGTGGCAGCAGTTATAATCTCGGTAATCGCAACGAATTTTTCAAATATATATCTCAAACGCGAACTTAATGAAGCAGTTGTTCTAGCAACTCAACTTGCAAGCGGCGAATTACTTGAAGATGAAAACGTTTCAAACACCGACCTGATGCTTTCGCTCAAGGATATTTCTGATTATCTGAAAGAAAAATCAGCGATTACTCAGCAAATTTCCGTCGGTGATCTGTCGTCGATCATCATTTTACGATCAGATTCCGATGTTCTCGGAAATTCTCTGCAAAATATGACGGAGCAACTGCACGAGATGGTTCAAACCAAAGAAAAACGTGATAGCTTGCAGCTTTCCATCGTTAAACTACTCGGTGAAGTTTCCGAAGTTGCTGCCGGTGATCTGACCGTGCAGGCGGAAGTTTCACCAGAGATGACGGGACAGATTGCGAAAGCCTTCAATTCGATGACGAAAGAACTTCGCTCGCTGATTAAAAAGGTTAAAGACGTAACTTACGAAGTCAGCACATCGGCGAATTCGATCAACGATACAACCGAACAACTTGCCGGCGGGAGCGAGGCTCAAGCATCGCAAATTTCGCGGACGACGGCGGCAATTTCGAATATGACCGTGCAGATTCAAGAGGTTTCGGGAAACGCCTCGCTCTCGGCACAGGTTGCCGGTGAATCGCTCAACAATGCACGCTACGGCAGTAAGGCGATGCAGGACAACATTAACGCGATGAACAGCATTCGCAAACAAGTTCAGGAAACCGCTAAACGTATCAAAAAACTCGGTGAACGCTCGCAGGAAATCAGCCAGATCGTTCAACTCATTGACGATTTATCCGAACGGACAAGTCTGCTCGCTCTAAACGCTTCCCTACAAGCGACAAACGAAGGCGAATCGGGACGCGGTTTTGCATTCGTTGCCGAAGAGGTTGAACGGCTTGCCGAACGCTCAAACCGTCTGACAAGGCAAATTGCCGCTCTCGCTCAAACGATTCAGATCGAAACAAAGGATGTCGTCGCTTCGATGGAAGAAACGATTCACGAAGTCGTCGTCGGCTCGACGCTTGCCGATAATGCCGGACAGGCTCTCGTTGAAATCGAGCAAGTTTCGACCAGACTCGCCGAACTGATCCAGTCGATTTCCGAATCTGCCAAACAGCAAGCTCAAACTTCCGAAGACATTTCCAACGCGATGACAAATATCTCGAAAGTTACCGAACTCGTCAATATCGGCTCGAATCGTGCCGCGAATTCGGTTAAAACGCTGGTTGATCTGTCCGATGAACTGCGGCAATCAGTCGCTCCCTTTAAGCTTCCGGAAGACAAAAAATTGCGTCCGGTAAAAGTGAACAATTTCGGTTTTGAGGCGAAGGATAGTTTTGTCAATTAAATGGAACACCAACTGAAGTTCGCGTGTCAGGATTTAACGTACTGAAATTTGTGTTCCGCTAAAACATTTAATAATTATGGATTCCAAAATTTTAATAAAATTTATCGAAGAAGCTGAAAATATTCTGCCGACGGTTCGCGGAGAGATTCTGTTATCAACGCAGCGGGATAAATTCAAAAATGATCTGGATATTTCGATCCGTCATATCGCCGCAATCAGCAATTCGGCGGCTGCTATCGGTCTGTATGAAATCAGCCGCAATGCTCTCGAACTTGAAAAAGACCTCAATTTCCTTATTTCAAATAAAGTCGAAATAACTGAAAAAGCCGCCAATGGACAACTCGACAAACTGGCGGTTTTGGAAGCGAAAATTTCCGAGTTGCGGTTCGGGTTGGAAGAGTTTGCAATAGATGTTACGAATTTACTCGACGAAACTTTCGACAATTTACTGTCGGCGGAATACCGTCAGAGTAAATTGGAGGCGGAAGCAGCCGCAAAGCTGGAGGTCGAGCGGGATTCTGCGGCGTTTGCGGCGGAAGTTATCGAAGAGGATTCGATTGAAGATAGGTTCGAGGATTTTGAAATTGATGAAGAGATGCTGGAGATTTTCGCGTTGGAAGCTGATGACCACTTACGGAATATTAATGTAAACCTGGTTTTGCTTGAAAACGATCCGAACGACCGCGAGGCTCTGCTTGAAATTCGCCGCAGTTCGCATACATTAAAGGGTTCGGCGGGAATCGTCGGGTTAAAAACGCTTTCGATGCTCGCTCATAAGGTCGAGGATTTGCTCGATTTCATTTCCGATAATGAAATCGAAAGTAATGTCGGCATATTCTATCTGCTCCAATCCGCAACCGACTGCATCAGTGCGGTTATCAACAATGAAACTTCCGCCGAACTACTTGATAAAATAGCAGCGACACAAAGCAAATTCGATACCTTGCTGGAATTATTAAGGAACGCCGAAATTACTGTCACTCAGCCGGAGAAAAGTCCTGACAAACATTTGATCGAAACGGAAATACAAGAAGTTATGCCGGATTCCGCCGTTGGTGAACCGTCGGTTAATTCATCTTCGGCATTTCCGGCACGTTCCGTCATTCGCGTATCGCTCGATAAACTCGATGATTTAGTCAAACTTGTCGGCGAGATGGTGTTCAGTCGCTCCGTTTTTGAACAGCGGATTTACGATCTTGAACAGCAGGTCAATGAACTGCAAAACAGCACCCGCCGCTTGCGTCATTCGACCGGAAAACTCGAAACCGGATTCGATGCGGGAACGCCCGTTTCCAATTTTAACAGCGGAAGTTCCCTTCGTAATAATTTAAACGACCGACCGCCGTTCGGTATGTCGAATGCGGTCAGCAGTTCGGACGAACGTGAATTTGATTCGCTTGAATTCGACCGTTATTCGGAATTCAATCAAACGACCAGAGAATTGGTTGAAACGACTAATGACACGATCACAATTAGTGCCGAACTTGAAAATGTTCACAGTTTTCTGGAAATGCTGTTCGACAGTCAGAAACACCTGATTGACGAAATGCAGGAACGACTGCTCAGTCTGCGGATGGTTTCGTTCGGAACGCTTGCTTCAAGACTTCAACGCACCGTCCGCGTTACCGCCGATGAGGAAGAAAAATTCGTTGATCTGACGATTGAAGGCGAAGGCATCGAGGTTGACACGCAAATTCTTGATGCTCTGATTGATCCGCTGCTGCATCTTCTGCGAAACGCTGTTGCTCACGGTATCGAATCGCCTGAAACACGCCGTTTGATCGGGAAAGATGAACGCGGAAAAATCGATCTGCGGGTTTACAGCGAAGGGACGCACATTGTGCTTTCGATTAGTGATAACGGATGCGGAATAGCTGTTGCCGCACTCAAAGATAAAGCTGTTGCCGAACGGATATTGACGGCGGATGATATAAAAACACTGACCGATGAAGAAGCACTTTCGCTGATATTTCTGCCCGGTCTGACAACGGCTGAAAAGGTCAGTCAGGTTTCCGGTCGCGGAGTCGGAATGAATATTGTCAAAACGGGAATCGAACGGCAGAAAGGAACAGTTTCGATCACTTCCAAACCGCATAAAGGCACGACGTTTACACTCAGATTGCCGATGGCACTAGCCATTACGAGAAGTCTTCTGGTCGAAGCCGACGGACGGACGTTCGCATTTCCACTCAAACTCGTCAAGCACATTACTGAGATTACGGCTAAGAATCTGGATAAAAATAAAACCGAAAAAAATCTTCGACTGGGCGAAATCAATTACCGGATCATTCATCTGAACGAACTTTTAGGATTGCCCGTTCATCCCGCAAATCCGCATCAGGACATCCCGCTACTCCTTTTTGAAACCGCAACTCAAGCCTATGCGTTGGTCGTTGACAGAATCATCAAACCGCAGGAAATAGTTATTAAACCGTTTGGAAATCCGCTCAAAAATGTCGGAAATTATCTCGGTGCAACGCTCTTAGGCGACGGCAGCGTGATTCCCGTTTTAGACCTGATGTTTCTATTCAATAAGAAAGCTTCCGCTACAACCCAAATCAAGCCGCCGGAAGAACTGCGGGAAGCAGCACTTGCCGTGATGATCGTTGACGACAGTCCGAGTGTCCGCCATGTCAATTCCAAACTCGCCAAAAACAATAATTGGATTCCGGTTATCGCCAAAGACGGTTTGGAAGCATTCGATATTTTAACAAATTGCGTCAAACTTCCCGACATTATACTAACCGATGTCGAAATGCCGGAAATGGACGGTTACGAACTTCTAACGGCGATCAGACAGAGCGAAAAGCTAAGACGGATTCCAGTCGTGATGCTGACTTCACGGGCGAACGAAAAACACCGCCGCAAGGCTTTCGACCTTGGCGTTTCTGAATATGTTTCCAAACCTTACGACGATTCAAAACTGGTTGAAATCATCAGAAATCTGTGTGCCTGAACCGCCACATTAAACTTTTTTTATATCTTTTTGTTTCATTAATTCAACATCGTTTGAAACTATTTGGTAAAATTCGTAGCAGATGAATAATCGTTACAGTCGCCAGATTTTATTTGACGGAATCGGAAAAGAAGGACAGGCAAAGCTGGCGGATTCGCGGATTTTGCTCGTCGGCTGCGGAGCTTTGGGAGCATCGCACGCCGAAATTCTGGCTCGTGCGGGAATCGGTTTTCTGCGGATCGTTGACCGCGATTTTGTCGAATTTTCCAACCTACAGAGACAGACGCTCTATTCGGAAACGGATGCGTCCGAACGCCTGCCGAAAGCAGTTGCGGCGAAAAATCGTCTGTCAAAAATTAACTCCGAAATCGAAATCGAAGCAGTTGTTGCCGATGTCAATAATTCAAACATCGAGAGTTTATTAAGTGATGTTGATCTGATTTTAGACGGAACGGATAATTTTCAGATTCGATATTTGGTCAATGACGCGTGTGTCAAACTGAATAAAAAGTGGATTTACGGTGCGGCGGTTTCGAGTTACGGAACGACGATGACGATTATTCCGCACGAAACGCCGTGTCTGCGGTGTATTTTTGAAGAAATTCCAAGTGTCGGAAGTTCACCGACGTGCGACACAGCGGGCGTAATTCAGCCGATTATCTCGATGATCTCCGCAATTCAGGTTTCCGAAGCGTTGAAAATTCTCGTCGGCAAATTCGATAAGCTGCATAAATCTTTGATGCAATGCGATGTTTGGGAAAATGATTGGAGAAAAATCAAACTAGGCAAACCGCACACTGATTGCCCGACTTGCGGACACAAGAAATTTGAATTTCTCGAAGCCGCGAACCGCGATTTTCTCACAACTCTCTGCGGACGCGATGCAGTTCAAATTCAACCACCGCATATTTCGTCGCTCGATTTGGAAAATTTAGCTGTCAAACTAAAAAATCTCGGCGAAATAAAACTCAATGAATATCTGTTGCGTTTGAGTATTGACGGTTACGAGATCACTGTTTTCCGCGATGCAAGAGCGATTATCAAAGGTACTTCCGATGCCGCGATCGCCCGTTCGCTCTACGCAAAATATATTGGAGTTTAGATGTGAAAGTTTAGAGTTCAGAGTTCACTGGATTTGAATAAATAAATAATCAATCAAACAGTATTGACACAAATTGCCACTAAAAATAAACTTGTCAAAATTGGGCGTTAAAAATATTTATCGTGAATTTACCGAATTATTTAACATTATTGCGAATCTTTCTCGTCCCGCTGATGGTCGTCGTTTTGCTGACACCGTTTGTTGAAAGCTGGTTCGGACTTGAAAGTTACGGGTTGGCAATCGCTATTTTCCTGATCGCATCACTGACCGATATTTTGGACGGACATCTTGCCCGCAGTCGTAAACAAGTTTCAAAAATCGGCACGCTACTTGATCCGATTGCCGATAAATTGCTCGTTTCGGCAGCTCTTATAATTCTCGTCGAGAAAAACTTGGCTCCCGCGTGGGCGGTCGTCGTCATCTTGGGCAGAGAGTTCGTCATCACCGGACTGCGTTCGGTGGCGGCAAGCGAAGGAATTATTATTTCGGCTCAGAAGGTTGGAAAAATAAAGATGTGGTTTCAGTGTATCGCCATCGTTGCCCTGCTTGTTGCCGGAGCGAATTCGCCGCCGCCCGTTTCCAACTTCGGTTCGGATGTGCCGAATTTTTTCTGGCGGGTTTCCGAAGTTCGAACCGCTTTTTCACATCTTGCTGAGTTTTCACTGACCACCAATGATTGGAAAGTTTTCGGCTATCTTGTCGGACGAAGTGCTTTGTGGATCGCAGTTCTCACCGCAATCTGGTCTATGTACGGATATTTTAAGTTTTTTTACGAAGAAAACAAACGGAGAAAAGCCGAATAGTTTTAAGAGTTTGGGGAGTTTGGAGAGTTTGGAGAGTTAAAGAGTTATTGAAATTGAATAAATAATAACTTTACGAATAAAATTCAACTTCGCAAACTCTCAAAACTCTCTAAACTCCGCAACTCTTTAAACTCGGCAACTCTGTAATTTACTGAAGTTCGACCGAGTCGCCGGTATGAATTTCGGTGGCGTTGCGGACGATCATTGCGGTTGCGGTTTTTTCGAGGACGTTCAGAATAACGAGTTCACCGACCACGCGGCGGAGTTGCTCCGGGCGACGTGATTTTGCGTCTTCGGTAGTAACGACCGCACCCGTTCCCTTCACACCTTTTTTGCGTCCCGCCTGATTTGAAAATTTCCCGCCTTTGTAGCGGTCGCTTTCGTAACCTTCTTCTTTGTTATCAATCGATTCTTTCAAGACTTTCGAATAAATATTTCCCGTTCCGAGCGGTCGGTAAATCGTCAAATAATCTCCGATATTAACGCTATCTTCTCTGCCTAAATCAATATAGACGATCTGTTCACGTCCGAGCAATTCGATGTTATCTCTCGCCATAAATATTTTACCATTGGCTTTTCCCGTGGATGAAGCATAAACATCAAGCGGTTTGCGTTTGACGAACCTCGGACTTTCACGATTCGGGATTTTGGTTAACAAATCACCCAGCATAATTGCTCCGCACGATGTTCTGACCTTTGCCACCGAAACATTCTGCATCACCCGAAAAACCGTAACTGCACCGAGTTCCTGAACATATACGCCGAGATTATCTTTCTTAGTCCATTTCGTGTTGACCTTGCCGCGTGGACGTATGACCGAATACATATCACCGATCATTACGCCGTTTGCCGCCCCGACGTTCAGATAAATCTCGTCGCCTTCGGCGTAAACATGTCTGTCTTTTTCCTCGTTGGCACCGACTATTTCAAGTTTGGTGTCAAACGTCGGCGAATTCTGGACATAACCGGCACAATATAAGTTATTGCCGGTCGCCACCCGCAATTCTTTGTTTATTCCGTCGTCATAGATAACCGTTGTCGGATCACTCTGAGGTTTTGTTTGTGCCGGGACGGCGAGTGCCGTGGTCAGCACAACCATCAAAACGAATATAATTCTGTTTGCTTTTTTGATATGAAAATTCACGATTTTCTCCTTGTTCGATACTGTTTTGTTATTTATTGCCGGTGTCTGAAGTTTATGTTTGCGACACGTTCAGATATGATTGCGATATGAGTTTGCCGTTTCAGAAACAGCTGCTTTTATTTTAACGCTATTAGGCAACATTGGTCAATCTTTTTTTGTAATGTTAAACATTTTAGCTATTTACCATTTTTAACTTGCACAATCTTTTTCGATTTTGTAGTATTTCTCACTTGCAGTTATTTGTTATGATTACAATATGCCGATGTAGCTCAGTGGTAGAGCAATAGTTTTGTAAACTATAGGTCGTCAGTTCAATCCTGACCATCGGCTTTTATACTCAATCAAACAAACTGCCTCAACTGCCAAACTCCGACAACGCGAAAATCAAATAAACACTGCTCTAACAAATGTCAGGCTGATTTCCAATACAAGAATTTCTTTGGTGCTTGGAAAACCGGCAAGATTGATGGAAATAAAGGCGAAAGATTTCCGCAACTCTCCAATCATCTCGGAAAATACTTATTCGATAAATACAACCACGAATGCTGTCTGTGCGGTTGGAACGAAAAACATTTGATTACGAACAAACTCCCACTTGAAATAAGCCACATTGACGGAAATTCACTTAATAATGCTGAACTAAATCTCCAACTAATCTGCCCAAACTGTCACTCATTGACAGAAAACTTTAGAAATCATAACAAAGGAAACGGTCGAAATTATAGAAGAAAATCTATATAATCGGCGGGAATAATTTCTTTCAAACTTTACTTCTTAATAATGAGTTTGATTCAAAAGAATCGGCAGAATACAATATAAGTAATAACTTAAACAAAAATTTAAAGGAGTTCTATAAAAAATGAAATTATTATCAAAATTATCTCTATGTCTGGCATTAGCCGTATTTCTACTTTCGGCAACGAGTGAGATCAACGCTCAGACGAAATATCCACGAGTCAGCCAAAAGGCGATGTTGATGCAGACGGTTGGCGATACGGATGTGATGATTACTTATCACCGACCGAATATCAACGACCGCAAACTTTACGGAAGTGAAGCGGAGAAAGCCTTGGTGCCGTATGGAGCAGTTTGGCGGACGGGAGCAAATGATGCGACTGTTTTTGAGGTTACGAATGATGTGATGATCAACGGCAAGGAGTTGAAAAAAGGTAAATACAGCTTTTATGCGATTCCGAGCGAAGGCGAATGGACTTTGATTTTTAACAAAGTGTGGGATCAATGGGGAACGATTTACGATGTAAAAATGGATGCGTTGCGGGTGATGACGAAGCCTGTGATGAGCGATGTTTCGGTTGAATCTCTGCGTTATACGGTTGAAAATGTTGAAGCGAATAAGGCAGATGTTCATCTCGCGTGGGGCAAAGCACGAATTCCGTTTACGGTTGATGCCGGTGATGTTAACGCCCGGATCATTCAAAACGTCAACAAAAATATTGCTACAGAGCAATTTGGTGCAGCAAGTTATATCATTGATAACAAAGTTGACAATCAGTATAAATCAGCACTCGGCTGGATGAATGCGATGTTGGCGGACGGCGATAATTATCAGGCGATGTTCTACAAAGCACGTTTGCAAAATGCGTCGGGAATGAAGAATGAAGCGATTGCAACTGCAAAGAAAGCCGTTACTTTCGGTAAGGCAAACAATGTCAATCCGCGAAGCATAGCTTTTTTGGAAAGTTTGATGAAGGAATGGATGGCTGAATAACGGACGGCTTTCAGTTAATGAATTAGAAAAGCCGTGATATTTTTTATCACGGCTTTTTCTGATGCTTATTCGGAAAATAATTTATCAATTTTCTCCTTAAGTTCCCCGCCGTGTAGATTTTTCGCCACGATTTTTCCTTCCGCATCAATAATAAATTTCGCGGGCAGAGCCGTTACCGCGTATTCAAAAGTCGCGGGAGTTTCAAATCCTTGCAGTGACGAAACATTCGTCCAAGTTCGCTCATCCTTTTCTATCGCGTCCAACCAAAGTTTTTTATCCGAGTCCAGAGAAACGCTGTAAACTTCAAATCCTTCATCCTTATATTTATCGTAAAGTTCAACGATTTTACCACTTTCCCGGCGACACGGACCGCACCAACTTGCCCAGAAATCAATTAAAATATATTTACCTCTGATCGAGTTCAGTGTGATTTCACGACCGTTCTTATCCGTCATTTTAATCTCCGCCGCCGTGCCGCCGATGCTTGTGTTCTTTAGAATTGCGACCTTTTCATTAATTCTTTCTGCCACGGCTGAATTCGGATGTGCCTGCTCGAATGATTTTGCGAGTGATTCATAAAGTTTGGTATTTCGATCACCATCCCAACGCAGAGTCGTCGGATAAATTGCTATTGAAGTTCCCATTTTATCTTTGATATACGCGTTCAGTTCATCCCGATGAGTTTCGTAGTTTTCAATCTCAGCCACGCCCAATTTTTCAATTTTCGCTTGGTTCGCCGGATTGTTTTCGGCTTCCAACTCCTCGATTTGAACACGCACCGATTTAACCAGCCGTTCGAGCGATTCATTACGAAATTTTTCGTAAGCCAAAAATTTATCCGTATCTTCAGAACCGGAAATTCGGATGTTTTTTAGGTCATTTCCGTCCGCGATTATCTTGAGTTTCTGTCCTTTATCAATCGCCAACGTAATTTTTTCTTTCCCGTAAAAATCTATCTGATAAATATGCGGTTCGAGATCGAAATCCTTTGAAAACTTACCTTCTTCATCAATCGGAAGTTCGCCGATAACACGGGTTTTCTTTCGATTGACATCTTCCGTCTGCGACAAAATTATTTTCCCCGTTTGCGGATTTTTTATTATAACGGAAATTGAAAATGTGGAATCGGATGTTTCCTGCTTCGGTTCGCAGCCAAAACCAAACAGCAACAACGCAGTTAGGCAGATATTCAACAGTGTCTTAAAATTCATATTATTTATACAAAGCATTTTCGGGTGTAATGTATTCCGAATAATTTGTAGAATACAAAATAATTTTATGAGTTTAACAAATAAAAGTATCGCTGTAATTACGGGAGCAGGTTCGGGCATCGGACGGGCGTTGGCAAATGGTTTTGCCGATGAAGGAATCGCCGGAGTTTCAATTTCCGATGTCAATCAAACGGGTTTAAATGAAACCGCCGAGATGCTCGAATCTAAAAATATCGAAGTTTTGACATCAATCGTAGATGTTTCAAAACGCGAAGACGTGCAGAGATTTGCCGATGAAACTGTCGGGAAATTCGGACGGGCGACACATCTTGTCAATAACGCGGGCGTTGGTTTGGTTGGACGGGTCGAACAACTTTCGCTTGCAGATATGGAATGGATGATGGCGATAAATTTTTGGGGAACGGTTTATGGAACGACGATTTTTCTGCCGATAATTCAAAAAGAAGCAATCGGGCATATCGTCAATCTTTCCAGCGTTTTCGGATTTATCGCACCGCCCGGACAATCGGCATATTGTGCCAGCAAATTTGCCGTTCGCGGTTTTACCGAATGTTTGCGGCACGAACTCGACGGCTCGAACGTGCATATTTCCGTTGTACATCCGGGCGGAATCAAAACCAATATCGCCTCCGCTGCACGCCGCGGAAAAAATGCGACCGTAAAAGATATGCAAATCGCCAACGAAATGATGGAAATACTCGCTAAAACAACTCCCGCACAAGCCGCCGCCGCAATTATCAAAGGAATAAAATCAAAAAATCCGCGAATCTTAATCGGCTCCGACGCAAAGCAGATAAGCGTTATTCACAGACTTTTTCCGAAAAGATATTTCAAAATTATGGATAAACTGATGGGCGGAATGTTGTCAAAATATAATCATTAAATTCTATCCGGCGGTAGCGTCATCGTTTCGCCTTCCTTATTTATTTGCAGATGCCGCGTCGTATTTTCAACTACGCTTGGCGGAACAAGATCGCCCGTTTCATATTGCACATCGGGAATATTTGAAACATATTCGCTTTGATCCGGCGGCAGAGCATTTTGTTTTTTTGAAGAAACTTGTTCCATGTCGTCGGTTAAATCATTTGGAACATATTTAACATATTCTTTTAATTGGATAATTTTGGCGATTCCGGCTCCGATCATACTGAAAGCCGGAATCAGCATCCAGAACCACCAACCGATGCCAATGGTCGACAAACTCAAAATTATTGAAATTATCAAGAATGCCGAACCCGTAAAAAGTTTTACTATTGCACTTTCCCAATCGGATTTTCTTTTTTTGTGTTCGTCTTTATTATACTTAAGACTCACCGGAACTTTTCCCTTTATCGCTTCGGAAACACCTGATAAATTCGTGCCGCAACTACGGCAAAATTTTCCGTCTTCGGGATTGTTTGTTCCACATTTGGGGCAAAACATATTTTGATTCCTTTGTTTATCGGCTTTTGTCCTTGATTTTTTAAACCTTCGGTTTTTTACCTTCTTTGTCGTAATGCTTCAAAAAGTATTACGCCGGTTGCGACCGATACGTTCAAAGATTCTATCCGTCCGAACATCGGAATTTTGACCAAAACATCGCACTTTTCCGCCGTTAGACGACTCAAACCTTTGCCTTCGCCGCCCATTACTAAGGCAGTTGGCTGCTTCCAATCCCAATCGAAATAATCCGTTTCGGCATCACCACTGGCTCCGACGATCCAGATATTATTTGATTTCAGTTCGTCGATCAGATGATTGACATTCGTAACTTTAGCGATTTTGACATATTCGCTCGCACCCGCCGAAGATTTCGTAACCGTTTCCGTCAAACCGACCGCCCGCCGTTCGGGAATAAAAACACCATCCGCCCCGACGCATTCGACGCTTCGCAGAATCGCACCGAGATTGTGCGGATCTTCCACGCCGTCTAAAATAACACTTAACGAGGTCTCGTTAGTGACAATCTCATCAATCAATTTTTGGGGATCATAGTAATCCGCCGCTGAAATATAAGCGATTACGCCTTGATGATTGGCATCGCGTTCGACTAACTTAGTCAGATTTTGCCGCGAAACTTTTTGAAATTTAATGCCGTTATTTCCGGCAAGTTTAATGATTTCGCTAATTCGCCCGTGCTGAGTTCCGTCCGCGACTATGATTTTTTCGATCTTTCGATTCCGGGCGTTCAACGCTTCAATTACTGGCGAAATTCCATAAATAATAGAGAAATTATTGGTCGCCGAATGTTGTTCGGTCTTTTGGCTTGCCGGTCTGTCTCTATTATTTTCAGTGCCGAACCTGTTACTTTTATTTTTTCTCACACAGCCTTTCCCCGTTCATATTTTTTATATCTCATTTTACAACAGAAACCATTGCAGCCGCGAATATCTCGTAAATTGGGAGAGATTGCTGGTCGTAACTACGCTATGCTGATTGAAACTCCCGATATTATGTCGCTTCATTCCCTTGGAATCTTTCACCTCTTCGACATTCCAAACATCCGTCAAAAACTCACGAACTTTGACATATTCATCGTCGAACTTTGCGTTCGGAACAAACCCCCGCAATCGTTCAATAAGTATTTTGACATTCTCGGTTGCCAACATTTTTTTGGCATCACCGAGACACGAAAAATCAAAACCCTTCGGCGAAATTCGATAACCGATCTGATTTTCAACCGTGAAAATATCAATCAGAATGTTATCCGAACTTATTTCCAATGTTTCCAGAATCTTGTTTTCCTTATTTTTCTTATATTTTTCGGTTGATTCCAGTTTGCGTTCAAAAACTCCGCCGACGACGGTTAAAACTATATTTTCTTTATTCACATAGACGGTTTCGCCGCCGTTGAAAAGGATCAAACCGAGTTTGTCATCAGCAAATTCCAATCCGCGAAGACGCGTCTGCACCGTTTCGAGCTTAAATTCTTCATCGGGCAGAATCGTCGTTTCGATACCGATTTCCTTTAATCTCTGCGAAACGATTTCAACTTCCTTTGAGGTTTCGGCACGGGCGAGCGGCAACGCTTTTTGAAACCAAAAAACTTTGCCCAACTCGACCGGATCAGTTCTCGTCATTTTGGCGACTTCCGATATTTGACGGTCGTCCCAACTTTTCAGATTTGCCAGGTAAATCAAATTGAAACCTTTCTGATGTGCTTCAACATTGCGTAAAACAGGTCTCAAAAATTGACTCTGCGTTTCATCGAATTCGAGTTCGACTCCGCAGTATAAACAATTCAGACGCGTCGGCGGATTTTTTCTGGTACACTTTTTACAGGCGATCATCTCTTCCGCTTTGTACGACTCTGATTTCGTCTGTGCGGCGATTTCTTTCAACCATTCCCTCTGTCTGATCTCATCTGAATTTTTTTCCATAAAATACCTCTCATTTTTGATTATACAACGAAAGCCGTCTATTGTGTTAAGATAATAAAATGTTTGACTGATGGAGAATTCCGGCGGTGGAACATATTTTGAATTACGTTTATTAACTTTTTATTGAAACTCATTTATCTAAACTATCTTAATTTTCAAGTTTACTAAATTATTTTTTAACGTTTATTTTATCGAACATATTTAATAATCTATCTGTCTTTTCTGAATTCAAAATCAAATTTTGAATATCACATTTTAAATTTTAACTATTTATTATAAAGGATTTATACAATGCAGTTTGACTCAAGAACAAGTTCCACCTGGCAATTTGGGCACCGTGGTCGCGTCGCAGTTTTTATTGACGGGAACAATTTATTTCACGCGGCACGCTTTCACAATTTAGATATTGATTACAACAAGCTTCTGCGGGTTTTGCTCGGCGATGGCAGACTTTTGCGGGCATTTTTCTACACCGGTGTTGATGCGGGAGCGGAACGTCAACAGGGTTTTCTATTGTGGATGAGGCGAAACGGTTTCCGCGTCGTGCAGAAGGATTTGAAAACTTTTTACGATGGAACACGCAAGGCAAATCTCGATGTCGAAATTGCCGTCGATATGCTGAGTCTGGCGGGTCGTTATGACACAGCAGTTCTCGTTTCGGGAGACGAAGATTTTGTTTACGCATTAAATGCAGTTGCTTATAAAGGTTGCCGTGTCGAAGTTGCCGGTTTTCGCTCGAACACCGCACCGCATTTGATCGACGTTGCTGATTTTTTTATTGATCTCGGCGATATTGCCGAACTAGTCAGCAAGGATGCCTCATCCGAGAACGATTATGATATTTCAGTGTTTATGCCGCCTGAGGTAGTTCTTGACGGGAATAACAACAAAGCTGACACTCCTTCTAAAGAGGAATTCGAGCGTCATTATACTGATGACGAAACAAATGCTGACTCGAATCTTGTCAGAATTACCGATGATCAGTAATATCATTTTTTTTCCAAAAAAATGCAGTTTATCAGATATTCTGCATTTTTCTGTACAAATCAAATAATTTCTTCAAACGCATAAGTTTACTATTGACTACTTAAAGTAATTTCTGATATTATCTCATCAGTTTTTAACATTTCGGTATTTTCCCGGAAAAAATCACCTCTTTCAATTATTAGATTTTTTACTTTTTTAAAAAATATGTTCCGATTGAGTTGTAAATTGATGCAATTATTAACATACATTTTAAAAAAGTTTTGTGGGGAAAAATTATATCTCTCTTCAGAGAGAATTTGAAAATAATCGATCCGAAAACTACTCCGTTTTTAACTAAAATCCTAGTTTAAATATAGAAAAGGAAGTTCTTCTAATGCAAAAACCATCCACTAAAATAAATTTGAATCCATCCCCCAAACCGATCAAAACAACTCCAAAGGTTTTAGTCAGCAAACCTGAGACAAGCGATACCGGTGAAATAAGCTCTAAGGCAACGAGTCCGACATTGGTTGAATTCCAGAGTCGCAATGCTCAACTCCCGGAGTGGCGTTTACAGCTTAAAAATGCTGTTCAGAAACGAAAAGGAACGAATGTCGAATACACCGAATCAGTTTTGGCAAGCCGTCCGAATTCTCCGGTTACCGCCTCCGCCAAATCATATCCGACCAGCGGCGGAAATGCTCTCAAAGTCGAATATTACGAGGAAGCCGAACCGCAACCGATAGACAATGAAAAGTTGGCGAAGGCTTTGAAAAGAATCGAAAAATCGCGTGAAAAATTTTATATTTCCGAAGTTGCCGGAATGGAAATTCCTGTCGAAGTACCAGAACCTGAAAAGCCGGTCCGGGATTTCCCTTTCAAAATTGCTTCGAGAAATGAAAATCCGTCACCGCAATCGAACGAGGATTTGAAAGATTCGGTCAACTTTCCGCCGAAACCTAAATTGGTCAAACCACGCAATATCGGACTAGTTTCGGACTTATACAACACAAGTGAACTTGATCCGAACTTCGCAGCGGCTAAAATTTCTTCGAGTTTCAGTAAATATGAGATTGAAACCAAAAAAGTTAAGACGGAAAAAGATTCAGTTGAAACAGCACCGACAGCTGTAATTGAAAAAGCGGAAATAACCGTCGAACCTGCCGCAGAAGTTGCCGTAGTTGATGATATAGCTCCATTTTCGTTGAGATTCAATGCAGGTTTATTCGATCTGATTATCGGCACATTTTCGAGTTTGATTTTACTTTCGCCATTTATGTTACTCGGCGGAAACTGGTTTACGATGACGGGTTTTGTCGGCTTTCTCGCCACGTGTGCTATCGTGATGTTCATCTATATGACGACGACAACCGGACTTTTCGGCAAAACTTTCGGAATGCATCTTTTTTCTCTGGAGATGATTGATTATACCAACGATGAATATCCGAATTTCCATCAAGCCGCCGTCAGTTCGTCGGTTTATCTGCTGTCAATCGCCTTCGCCGGAGTCGGATTTATCACATATTTCTTCGATCCCGACAGACGTGCCGTTCACGATCTCGTTTCGGGGACATTGATCGTGAAAGAAATTTAACCTTATTATAAAAGACCCTTGGCGAAAAGACGCAGAGATTTACAAAAAGATTCAGACTTTGAATCATTTTCTAAACCCTGCGTCTTTCCGTATTCACTATAAAAATGTTCTAATTCAAAAAATGAACGAACCAACTTTACAAAAGATTTATGCAGAACTTTCCGCCGAACTCGTCGGACAGAAATTCGGCAAAATTTTCGCTCTTGCCAAACTTCAGTTGGCGTTTGATTTTCGGCTTGCCGACGGAAAATATCTTTTGATCAGCGTCGAGCCGAGTTCTCCTCGAATCTATCTTGTCAGACGCAAACTCAAAGAACTGGAAAAACAGTCAAAACTCCAATTATCTTTTGTCTCTTTTCTCCGTAAAAGACTTGCTCACGCTGTTTTGCAAAGTGTCGAAAAAGTTGCGGACGAAAGAATTCTCAAACTAAATTTGCTGGCTCAGGATGATTTCGGTGAAACCAAGGATTTTACGTTGGTTATTCAATTAACCGGGCGTTCATCCAATCTTTTTCTGCTCGATGACAGGAATTTTATTCTCGATTCTCTACGTGAAACTTTCGGTAACGGGCAGGAAATTGCGAGCCGCTACTCGCCGCCGGTGCGTGAAGGTGCAACGCCGGAAAACCTCGAACTAGAAAGTTTTCCGCAGGGTAATTTTGAAACTTTATCGGAGGCTTTGGATAATTTCTACACTGAAAAACGTCGCCTCCAAGTTTTCAAAGCAAAGTCGCAATCCGCCCGAAGTAATGTCAACAAACAACTTAAAAAGTTGAAGCGGTTGCAGACGAAGCTGAATAAAGATTTGGAAAATCACGGCGATGCGGAAAAATGGAAAAGATTCGGAGATTTACTACTCGCCAATGTTGCCACGGCGACCCGCGAAAAAGATAAAATTTCAGTGACTGATTATTTTGACGAAACCACGCCGCAGATTGAAATACAAGCGGATGAAAATTTATCAATCACGGAAGCGGCGGAGAAATATTTCAAACGCTACACGAAAGCTCGTAATGCTAAGACGGAAATCTCGAAACGGCTCGATATTGCTGAATCCGAACTGAAAAAGATCGAAGCAAAACAGACAAAACTCAATCAAGCCGTCGCTCAGAATGATCTCGAAACAATCGAATCGTTCATTGGCAAAAAGAAACAGCAGAAGCCGTCGGGCAGAAATGATAAAAAGGAAAATTCGTCGTATGTGCGGGAATTCTTGTCTTCGGAGGGCTTCGAGATATTTGTCGGCAAACGTTCGAAAGACAATGATTATTTGACCTTTCGCATCGCTAAATCGCTCGACACGTGGCTTCACGCCGCTGATTATCCGGGTTCGCACGTCGTTATCAGAAATCCGAATCGAGCCGAGATTCCGCATCGAACCTTGATCGAAGCCGCTCAACTCGCCGCTTTTTACAGCAAAGCTAAAAACGAAACAAAGGTCGGAGTTCACTACACGCAAAAAAAATTCGTCAACAAACCGAAAGGTGCGGCGGCGGGTTTGGTCAGCCTTTCAAGTTTCAAAACAATCCTCGTCGCACCAAAAGTTATGCCGCAAAAAGATAATTGAAAAGGAGTGCAAGCAGGGAGGCTTACACTCCGATTATTCTAAAATGCTGAAGGATTAACTGTTGACCGCTTTTTCAACATTTTCTTTTAATTGTTCGATAACATTGTGACCTCCGCCCTGAAAAATTCCGATCAGTTCGCCCTTTCGATTAAACAGAAAACTCTGCGGAATCGCTGTTGCCTGCCCAATTTTGAAGAATTCGCCCAAAGCTTCCCGTTCGATATAACCGAGTTTGTAGTTCAATTTCATATCAGCGGCAAATTTATCAATCAGTTCTTTTTCTTCAGGTTCAACATCAAGACCAATAACTTCAAACCCTTTGTCTTTATATTTATTCTGCAATTCAACTAGCGAAGGCATCTCCTGCCGACACGGACCGCACCAAGTCGCCCACAAATTTATCAAAATAATTTTGTCTTTACTGTCTGCAAAACTAAACGTGCCGCCGTCGACAAGTTTATATTCGGCACTCGAAATCGCTTCCGGTGGTATAACCGAGTTCACTTTTTCGGCAGACTTTTCGGACTTCTCGACCGTTTCGATTGGTTGAGTTGAGCTTGTCGGATTTTCGACCGTCGTATTTGAAGTAGAATTAGTACAAGCATAAACGAATGAAAACACAACACTTAATCCACCGAAAACCGCTATTTTTTTTAATAAGTTTTTCATAATTTTTTCTAACTAACATCCTGCCAACGTAAAATTATAATGGTTAATATTAATAAAGTAAAAAACATCAGTGCCAAAACGAAAAAGTTCCAAACCCAATCCATCCAAGGATGCAGAAAATTTATATACTCGCTCAAATTTGCGGGTTAATTTCTCCGCTTTCTGCACCGTCGGACGTTCCGGTAAATCGGTAAAACCTACTTTCTTCCCGCTCTTGGCGAGTTTTTCTTTTTCATCCAAGCTGTTTTTCAATTTAGCTTCATAGTTCTTAATTTTCTTTTACATATCAGCGATAACCTTATCATTTTTCAGTTTAATACCTTTATACAAACCGCGTCCGGCAGTCGCACTGTTTTTCAAGAGACCAACTTCCTCAAGCGTGTCGAGCGTTGAAAAGCGTTTGATCGTGTCGAAAAACCACGTCGCGGGCATTGCCAAACCGACTACTTTATTAATACCCGTCGGCACGCCGATTAGTCCCGAAACTTGAATTCAGATAGTGCGGAATATACTTTCCGATGTGGCAAGCGAAGTTCGGCGAGTTGCCGCGAAATCATTTTGAAATCAGTGCTATTGATAACGACCCCGCAGATATTCGCATCACGCCTGAAGCGTATCAGCGGAATCTGAAAAGATTGTTCAGCATTCGTTTGACTCCTGCTTTTTTCGATAACCAGAACGATTCTCATAGAAGTTTTGCAAATTTTTATTTATTTGAGTGAATGACAATTTTATTCTAACGAACGAAAAATAAAAAGCGTAAGCATTATAAATGCACACGCTTTTTTCAAATGATCGAATGCGGTTTGTTCAGTAATTTGAGTTAGGTTCAAAAGTGTATAAAATATCGCCGAGTTCGCCCTTTATTCCAACGTCGTCCAGACTTTCGATTTTGTCCGAAAGCGAAGTTGCCAGCATTGTAATGACAAAACCGTTTTCAACTCCGGGACGGGCGGCGGGCATCCAGATTCTTCTACCCCAAATTTCAAAATTCTCGCTGCCGTCCTTGAATTCGGTTCTGCCTTTGAACTTTACTTCATACGCCTTCCAACCATTGTTGACATTTATTTTTCCCTGCGATACGACTTCGTAACTTGGCAGAAATTTTGTCAGATCATTGTCGGATTTCTCAACGAGTTTCGGGAAAAGTTTCTCGTCTTGATTGTAATTACCCTTGCTTTCGTAACGAGTTACGATGAATTGCTGTTTAGGAAAACCGTCGTTGTCCTTTAATTTGACATCCAAATAATTTGTCGATGTTTCGTATTTACTCCAACTCTTCGGATAATACAGAGAAAAACCCCTAAAGTTTCTGGCTAAGTCTTCACTTAAATTTTCCTTGGAATTTTCAAAAAATTCAAAGTTTTTTGGTGCGGTAATTTCTCTGGCGGGCGGCGGTACTTCAATTTCTTCCGTCGCTGCTTTTTTGATTGGTTTATCATTTTTGATCGTCGGCTCTTTTGCCGATACCGCCTGGTTTTCAGCCGATGCGGTAATCGGTTCATCCAGATTGTTAAAATACCGCCACGCCCCGAAACCTCCGGCAACGATTACCAATAGTCCGAGAACGGAAAGTAAAGTCAGCAAACGTCCACCTTCTCGAGTCGGTTCGGGTGAGCGTTTTTCCCAGAGTGTTTCATTTTTTTCAGTTGAAATTTCGCCGTCGTTGTGTTCCGGATGTGCTTCGCCGAAATCCGCGTTATCGAATTCGATAATTTCATCATATTCGTCTTCATCGGAATCAATAGGAATGTCCGCGTCGAAAGTCTTCCGATTAAAATGCGTTTGATCAGAATTCGGCTGAACACTTTCATTTACAGCATCTGAAGCATAAATGGGAATTGAAGAATGTAAGAAATCATTGTCCGTTGGGGATATATTGATATTGGTTTCTTTCGTTTCCGCGACAGTTTTCGAATCATCTTTCCACGGTGCCGATGTCACCAGAGCATTGTAGAATGCTTCACCAAAATCCCTTGCTTTCGGGTATCTATCCGCCGGATTATACGCCAGAGCCTTCGTTAGAATCGCATCAATTAGTGGACTCAAATCGGAATTTATATCCGTCGGTTCTATTCTTGAACCCGCTTTTTGTAATTTATAAAGTTCCCCTTCGGTAATTCCCTTAAACGGCAGATTGCCCGTCAGCATTTGGTATGCGATGACAGCTAACGAAAAACCGTCACTGGCATAGGTCGGCAATTGCCCATTGATCTGTTCGGGCGATTTATAAGCAAAATTATCGGATGTCAGGCGACCGTCTGAAACACAAAAGTCCGTAACGCGTGCGGATTCATTACCTATTTCGGACATGGTCAGAACAATATGCTGCGGCTGTAAATTGCGGTGAAGAATGCCGTTTTGATGGACTTCACTCAAAGCCATCGATGATTGCAGAATAATTCTAGCCGTTCTAAGTGGATTGAAAACGCCGGATTTTTGCTGAAATGCCCGCACCGTTTCGTTTTCGATAGAAGCGGTCACGATAAATGGTTCACCGGTGGCAAGTTCACCGGAGTCAAAAACTTTGACGATATTCGGATGATCTATGTGCGAGAGCGAAACCCTTTCTTCAGCCAGCAATTTGTTCTGAAAATCGTTACCACTTCCCGCATAGATTAAAACACGGACGATGACTTTTTTATTCTCGATTCGATCCCTGCCGGAATAGACGACGCTGATTTGATCCTGATCCGTAACACTAATAATTTCGTAGCGACCTTTAACTGTCTGTCCAATTAAAAGTTGCGGATTTTGATTGACCGGAATCAGATTTTCAACTCTCCGAACTATTCTTTCACCGAGTCCTGCCCGATTTATTTTCTCGATTTCACTCGATTTGAGCCGCCGCGAGATTGGTTTTGTACCGTTCGAAACCTCAGGTTTAGCAACCGCGTGCGGATTTGAAATATTTGATGCAGGATCAGATCTAACGGCGTGCCGGTCTTTCATCCGAAACATCTCGGGGGTTTTAGGAATTTGCTTTAATGCCGGTTTAACTGCGGGTTTAGGAACAATGTTTTTGACGGTTGGCTTGAAATCAGGCTCTGTATTTTGTCTTCTCTCGAAACGCGGAGTCGCGGCAATTTGTTCATCATCTTCAAAGGACGAAGAACTTCTCGTTAAAAGATTCGTGAAAACACCATTGGTTTGCATTTCTCTTTTAATTCCTTCGTTTACCGCTGGCAGAAGTCTGCTGCCATCGTTATTGCAGAATCGTTGGCTTCCGTTCTCATATTTTCTCTCGCATTTCGGACAATAGAGCATTTTTCTTTCGGCTGTTTGTATTTCCATTTTCTTGACAGAACTCTTTTTTATTGCTGCTTAAATCGAGTTTTACTAAAATGTTTATTTATAAATAGTTAAAATATCGACGACAAAAATTTTATTTTAACATTTCGTGGACGTTTGCGACGGTTGCAGAAGCATCTTGAGTTCGGGCGGTTTTAATTAAATTCAAACTCTAATAAATTATACGTTCAATCGTTGCCGATTTTCAAGATTTATGCGGGGTTGACTGAATTTTAGTTATAAATCAAATTACAATTTATTTTTAGCCTGTGACATTTTAAACACCAAAGATTTTTTCGATTTGTCTAAATCATCCGCACGTTTGTAAACCCGTAGAGCATCTTCGTATTTGTCAACCTTAAAATATCTGTCGCCGACTTCTTCAAATTCCTGTGAAAGTCTTTTTTTCTCAGTTACGGAAATTACTTTCAACGCTTTTTCGAGAGTCTTTTCGGCTAGGTTCAAATCCCCTGAGATGTAGTAAAGTGACCCTAAAAGTGTATATGAAACAAAACTGTTCGGACTGATCTCAACGCTTTTTTTCAAAATTAATTCCGCTTCATCGAATTTTTTGCGGATAATCAACGCCCGTCCGAGCAAATAGAGTCCGGTCGGATTTTTTTCATCCTGTCGCAGTGCCGCCCGCAAAAGCTGTTCGGATTCTAAATATCTCTGCTGCGACTGCAACACGTCCGCCACCATAATCATTGTCGGCACATCTTTCGCAAGAATCAACGATTGTCTGTAAAATTCGGATGATTCTTTAGTTTTGCCCTGCCGCCGGAGCAGACGACCGAGATGAGCATAGGCAAGTGCGAAATTCGGTTCCAGTTCGATTGCCTTTCGGTAAGCATCGTTGGTTTTCATTTCAATTGATCCCTGCAATTCCAGTGCAACTCCCAATTGATCGTAGCCGACGGCGTTTGCCGCATCGAGTTCAATTGCCCGCCGTGCCATTTTTTCGGCTTCGAGGTATCTTCCACCCAAGCTCGAACCGACAACAGGTTGCGTCAAAACAAAACTGATTGCAACATAGGCGGCGGGATTATCGGGTTCGAGCTTGATCGCCTGCCGGTAAGCATTTTCCGCTTCTTCCCAACGTTGCTGATCGCTGTAGATGTTTCCCAACCCATAAATTGCCCGCGAATCATTCGAATTCAAACTTTTTGCACGGCTGTAAGCATCCTCCGATTTAATATATTCCCTCTGATTTCTCGCAGTATTTCCCGCAGTAATCGCCTTCTCGAACACTTCCGAATATTCTCCGTTGCTTGCATCACCGACATTTATGACGACCGTATTGTCAGGTGTTCTTTTGTTCAAAGCATTCCGCGTGTTCTTGTTGGAGTTTTTGTCTCTAATGGTATTATCTCCAACGCTTTCGGTCGACCGGCGGTTTTTCGCCGAAGTTGCTCGATTAATTTTAGAAGCACTTTTTTTCTTCGTGTCGTTTCGAACAACAGGTGTTCTTTTATTGACGGGAGGTGTTTTTTTCGGTGTTTTACTCTTTTTCGGTGACGGATTATTTTTAAAAAGATCGGTGCTGCTACCCAAATCCTGAGCGTTAATTAAACCAGGCACGAATAGCAAAACGACCGATAATAAACCGATTCGCAGATTCTCAAATATTTTATTTAGCATAGGTAATTCTCGCATAATTATTCCGAGCGTATGAGCCGAAAACCCAAACGAATATCTCGGGTGTTCACCGAACGGACAATCTATAAGTCGAAGTTTCGGCGTTTTCCTTATGTCCGGGATTACGATAAATCGAGCCGCCGCGACCAATACATAATTTTTTATCGGCGTTGTTTGAAATCCCGGCAATCGGTGCGTTTCTATACGGACTTGCTAAGTTCGCCGTCCACTCGGAAACATTTCCGATCAAATCCACGACTCCGCTTTTGTTGGCACCGCAGAGTTTCGAGCCGACGGCTTCAGGCGAAGCGGTTGATTTGCCGCTCGCGTTCTCGACCATTTCATTCTTGAATAGCGGAGTTTTTTCAGCAATTTCAGCGGTCGCGGAAGGTGTCGCTTCGGCATCAAAAGTTTGAGCGGTTTTTCCATCAACGCTCCATAAATACATACCAACACCGCTGATTACAGTCAGTAATAATAAGTCTGAGATTCCAATTATCACCAGACTTATAGACGTAAAACCAGTCTTTTTCGGCTGATTTCCGATAGATACGCGTTCGTGTCCGGTTTGATTTGCGGTTTGAAAAGACTGTTGCTGAAAAGTTTGATTTACATTACTTTGATTGCTTTGAGTTGCGGAAACATCGCTCCGAATAAACCCGGAATTGTCGGCGGCAAATGCAACGATTTTCATTGCTTCGGCAGATGGTAATAGTAAATTATCCGCTTCGTATTTTTCAAGTCCGGCAATAGCTTGTCGTGCCGAAGCAAATGCTTCCTGTCGAAATCTCGTTACTAATTCAGGATCGTTTCCGACCGGATCAGGCAGAATGATTTTGATCGCGTGTTTTGCTTTCAGATAAGCGTGGCGGGCTTTATAAACAAAGTCCATTCCGTTCTGTCCGACGCGGCTTTCGAGATGATATTTTCCTTCCGGAACAGATTCGCCGCTGATCGTGTGCATTGTCGGCATTCCGTCATTCAGACACGCCGCTACTTCGTCGGTAAAGCAGTTTTTACAATGTTGACACTCTCTCATCGGTTTTCAGAGTTAAGTTTTTAATTTAATTTCTCGGGTTTTGTGACATAAATAAGTTGAAACAAACGAGCGGTGAAGACAATCTTACCACTTTTTGATATTAAATGCTTTATTTATTTATTCTAAGCAAGTTTTTTATCTAACGACAATATTTACCAAACGCCCCGGAACAACAATAACTTTAACGATATTCCGACCGTCAATGTATTCGATAATCCGCTCATCCGCCAGAGCCGTCTGTTCCAATTCATCCTTTGAAATATCAGCCGAAACTTCTACCCGCGAACGGACTTTTCCGTTGACCTGAACGACAATTTCGACTTCCGTTTCCTTTGCAACTTCCGCATCCGCAATTGGAAATTTCGCATTTGATTCCAAAATTCCGGCATCGCTTCCCGAAACCGCTTCCCACAATTCTTCCGCAACGTGCGGAGCATACGGAGTCAGCATCAAAATCAAACATTCACACGCTTCACGAACGGCAAACAAATCGCCGTCATTCGCAGTTTCGGGTTCAACCTTAAAGTCATACATCGCGTTCGATAGTTCCATCAAAGCCGCCACCGGCGTGTTAAACTGTCCGCTTTCAAAGTTTTCGGTAATGCGTGAAATCGTCTGATGCGTCTTTTGCCGTAACTTCTTCGCGTCTGCGGAAAATCCAATTTCTGAATCTGATTCCGGCATTTTCCATTTTTCGTTTTCAGTTGTCCATTTAAAAACGTATCGCCAAACTCTCTGAATAAAGCGAACCGCACCTTCGATTCCGGTTTCCAGCCAAACTAATTCATTTTCAACCGGAGCGGCAAACATCGAAAATATACGAACCGAATCAGCTCCGTAAATTGAAATCATATCGTTCGGATCAATCCCGTTTAATTTCGATTTGCCCATTTTTTCGACCGCAATTTTCACGTCCGAGCCGTCGAATTTTAATTTCGCTCCCGTTACTTTTCCGCTTTTGTCGCGTTCGATTTTAACATCTTCCGCCGCGACATAACTTTCATTCTTGTTGCTGTAAAATGATTCGGTAACAACCATTCCCTGCGTCAAAAGTCTTTTGGCAGGTTCGACAAAATCTACCAAACCCAACTCATTGCAGACTTTTGTCCAAAAACGCGTGTAAAGCAGATGCATTACCGCGTGATCAATTCCGCCAATATATTGGTCAACGGGCATCCAGTAATTGATGATTTCCGAATCAAACGGCATTTCCGAATTGTGCGGATCGCAGTAGCGGAAATAATACCACGACGAATCCACGAAAGTATCCATCGTGTCGGTTTCGCGTTTTGCTTTCTCACCGCATTTCGGGCAATTCGTATTTACAAATTCGGGAACTTTTGCCAACGGCGATTCGCCAACTCCGGTAAACGGTGCGGATTCCGGCAATTCAACCGGCAAATTTTCAAACTTTACGGGAACCGCTCCGCACGCATCACAGTAAATAATCGGAATCGGCGAACCCCAAAATCTCTGCCGCGAAATTCCCCAATCACGAAGGCGATAAGTCGTCGAACCTTCGCCAAAACCTTCGCTTTCAGCAAATTTCGTCATTTCCCGAATCGCCCTCTGTGACAACTTCCCGCTCCAATCGCCTGAATTCATCAACACGCCTTTTTCGGTAAATGCCTCTGTAATTTGCGATTTGTCAGAATCTTTTTCTAATCCGTTTTTATCAGTATTTATCTGTGGTTGAACTTCTTCCTCCCCATTTCGATGGCTCTGTGGTTCAATCACCTGTTTTATCGGCAGATCAAATTTTCGGGCAAACTCAAAATCACGTTCATCGTGTCCCGGAACGCTCATTACGGCACCCGTTCCGTAGCTCATCATCACATAATTTCCAACCCAAACCGGAATTTCCCCGCCGCTAAATGGATTGACCGCTTTCATTCCCGTATCAATTCCGTCTTTGATTATTTCATCGTCGTAATCTTTCGGCTTCGCTTGTTCGACTCTAATTGCTTCAATTTTGCTTTTAACTTCATCGGGAAAAACGCCGAATTCTTCCAAAATAAACGGATGATCGGGAGAAACAACCAGAGCATTGACACCGTAAATCGTATCAATCCGTGTCGTAAAAACCTCGATAAACGAAACTTTTTCTTCCGCTAATTCCTCACTTCGATATTTGAAATTGGCGATTTGAAATTTGATATTTGCCCCGACGCTCTTGTTTATCCAATTTCGCTGCATCGTCAAAACTCTTTCCGCCCAACCGTCCTCGATCCCGGACATATCGTTCAACAATTCGTCGGCATATTTCGTAATCCGCAAAAACCACTGCGGACGCGTCTGTTTTTCGACTTGAGTTCCGCAACGCCAGCAAACTCCGCCCGAAGCCTGTTCGTTGGAAAGAGTCGTTTCGCATTTCGGACACCAATTTACTTCCGAATCTTTCCGATACGCCAAACCCATCTCCAACATTTTCAAGAAAAACCATTGATCGAATTTATAATATTCGGGACGATGAGCCGCAATTTCGCGTGACCAATCGTAGCTCAAACCCAAAGATTTTAGCTGTTCGGTCATTATTTTGATATTTTCTTCCGTCCAATCCCGCGGATTTACACCTTTTTTGATCGCCGCTTGTTCCGCCGGTTGACCGAACGAATCCCAACCAATCGGATGCAAAACATTGAATCCTTGCAAACGTTTATACCAACTCAAAACATCGCCAATCGAATAATTGCGAACGTGTCCCATATGCAGAATGCCCGATGGATACGGCAGCATTTCCAGACAGTAAAATTTTTCCTTATCGTCAACAATTTCAGCTTCAAACGTCCTGCGTTCCGCCCAACGCTGCTGCCACTTTCTCTCTATTTTTTGTGCGAAATATTTCTCATCCATAATTTTTAAAAGTTTAGAGTTCAGAGTTTATCAAAATAATCTCCAACTCGAAAAAAACAATCTTAGCGAAAATAGATAAATCTATCCAACGAAGAAATGTTTATAAAATTTAGTTTAATTTTTTATTTGCGAATGCTTGAACGCCACATCATCGAAAAATTTCAACGAGTGGCTACGTAAGGATAAGAATGTTATTGTGAAAACTCATATTTTCAGATACTAAAGTAAATCTGCGATTTTGTCGAATAAATTTTGAGCGGAGGATTTTTGCAAGTGAATTTAGGTTCCAGAAAATTGTTTTTGTCGAGTAATTCGGTTTATAAAAATATGAATTACTTGGAACACACGGTCGAGAAAATGATTGAATTTCTCGGCGGTGTTTCAAGAATTTTGTTTATTCCGTTCGCCTCGGTCGCGGAGAAAAATTTGCTTGATGAAAATTGGACGAAATACAACGAAGCACCGCGAAAGGCTTTTGCGGCATATAAAATTGAAGTTGAATCAATTCACACTTTTTCGGACAAGCCGAAAGCGGTAAAAGATGCCGAGGCAATTTTTATCGGCGGCGGAAACACGCACCATTTGCTTTTTAGCTTGAGAGAATTCGGTTTGATCGAAGTTATTCGCAACGAAATGCTCGCGGGAAAACCGATGATGGGTTCGAGTGCCGGAACGAATATTTTCTGCCCGACAATCTGCACGACGAACGATATGCCGATTATTGCTAATCCGAACTTCGACGCGATCAATGCAGTTCCTTTTCAGATCAATCCGCATTATCTCGATCCCGATCCGAATTCGGATCATCGCGGCGAAACGCGGCAGCAGCGAATCGAAGAATTTCTAAAGGTCAAAGGTGTCAAAGTTCTCGGCTTACGCGAAGGTGCGTGGCTGAAAATCGAGAACGGTAAAATTTTATTAGATGGTTTGTCGGGAGCAAGATTGTTTGTAAAAAACTCTGAACCCGAAGAATTTATGCCTGTCACAGACGGCTTAGATATGACCGATATTCTGCTTGCTTAAAAATTAAAAGCTAAACGCAGATTATTTGTTCCGCGTTCAGCTTCAGTCTAAATAAACCATTTATTAATGTTTTTCTTCAAAACGATGTAATTTTTGTAGATATAGACGTTGTTAGCTCAAAAATTTTGCGTCGAACATATTATTTCTTCCTAAAATTCCTTTACGGTCGAATGCTTTTTTTAGTTCCGCCATTTCATTCAAATATCTTTCGCCATACATTACATACAAATATTTTGATTTAAGTTTTCCGATGCCGTGTTCCGCCGAAACCGTTCCGCCGAGCATTATCGCCTGGGCAACAAAACGCCCGTAAAGATGGCGTGCTTTCGTCATTTCGTCATCATTTTTCGGAATCATATTGGCGTGCAGATGATTGTCGCCGATGTGTCCGAAAATTACGTAATCCAAGCCGCTTTCGTTTAATTTATTCTTGTAAAATTTTAGAAAAGATTCAAATTTATCATCGGGAACTGCCATATCAGTTCCGACTTTTCGCTGTTTATACTTAACGATTCGTTCGTTAACCGCCACCGGCAGAGCGTGGCGAAATTCACGCATTTTTTTCAAATCCTGCTCGTTTACCGCAAACCACGATTGCTCGATTTCGGCGTTATTTTGTTCCAGTAATTCGTTCCATTTTTCAAATAATTCATCTTCATTTTCTTCAGTGGTTTCCTGCTCAAAGAAAATCGCTCCCGCCATATTTTCCGGCGTTTCGGGAAATTTCTCACGAATAAACTCAAGCGATTGTTCGTCAAAATACTCGATAATCGTTGCGTCGATGCTTCTCACGCCGGCATCCTCGCCGGCTGTCGGGACGAAGGCGTTACGACCTCTTGTTTCAAATGATTTATTTCTAGCTTCGTTGACGAGATTTAACAAATCTTTTTCGTCTTTGAAAAAAACGATTCCGCTCAAAAAACTTTTCGGCTTCGACAAAAGTTTTAATTTGATTTCGGTCACGATTCCAAGCGTTCCTTCGCTTCCGATGAACAGATCAATCGCGTCAACTCTGTCGCCGGAAAAATATCCGCTCGTATTTTTGCGAACGTTCGGCTGCTTATAAGTCGGCAGTTTTACTTTTATTTTATTGCCATTTTCGGTTGCGATTTCTATAAAACCGTTGTCGCCGAAAACTTCGCCGCGTTTTAGGTTAAGAAAATCGCCGTCGGGCAGAACGATTGATAAACGCTCGACGAAATCACGTGTCGCACCGTATTTGAAACTTCTCGCACCGCTCGCATTTGTCGCCACCGTGCCGCCGATCTGACAACTCCATTCGGTCGGATCGGGCGGATAAAACAAGCCTTCCGCTTCAACTTTTTTCTGGACATCGGTCAGCAGAACGCCGGCTCCGACAACCGCTGTGCCGCCGCCGTTTTCGGTTCTGTTTATTTCAAACTTTTTGAATTTTTCCAGCGAAATCACGATTCCGCCAAATGGAATCGCACCACCGACAGTTCCGGTTCTTGCACCGGAAACTGTGACGGCAACATTGTTTTCATTTGATTCCCGCAAAATCTCAGCGATTTCTTCGCGTGTTTCGGGAATAAGCAGTTTACTTGCATTTCCACCGGGCAGATTGCTGGCATCAATCAGATAATCTTCAATTTCTGTTGTTTTCGTAATCATTAAACTCTCTCAAACTTAATTTTCGTCAATTCCTTTGAAACTAATTCGTTTAATTGTTTCCGTTCGTATTCGGTTTGCAAAGTTTCGTTAGCAAACTCTTTTGTCAGAGCAATTTGTTCTTTGATAATATTTTTCCGTTCGTCGGATGTCGTTCTTTCAGCAACGATTGAAAGTGCTTTAAGTAATCGCGTAAAAATCGCCAAATTTGCTTTACCGTTGATTCTAATCTGATCAAACGCCGTTTCGACATACTCCTTGAAACTCGGCGATTTGACGAAAACGCGAATTTCGCCGTTTTTCATACGAGTGGTTGTCGGCAATTTCCGGTCGGCTATTTTCCCGACGATAATTGCTAAATAATCTATGCAAATTATTGCAGTCGTCGTGTCATTAATACCGGGTGAAAGTGCCTTCATTGCAACATCCACAATCTGCCGGATTCCGTAGCCGACATCTTGCTCAATTGTGCGGTAACGGTAAATATTGTAAAAACCGTTTATCGTCGAAATCGTGTCTTCATCAATACTTTTTGAAGATGAAATAAGCGTTGTGTCTTCGGCGACGAATTGACCGATGCCGTGTTCCATCCGCAAATACAAATCATTTTCGCAAGCAAATTCCAGCAAACCGTCCGTGTCAACATATTGAATATAACCACTCAAAAGCGAATCAACTCTGTACCAATGAACTTTTTCTTCGACATCTTTTGCTCTTTCCTTTTCTGCTTCATCTGCCGCTTCGCCCATCTGTTCGGGAAAAATATTTTTGATAACTTCCGATGTTTCCGTTTCAATGCCTTCGACGATGTTTGTAACCTGCAATGAACTTGCAATGTGATGAATAAAGTAGATCAGAACGATAATTCCGCCGATTGCCAAGACCAATGCGACGATCACGCCCAGCGACGGAACGAATTTTATTTCATCCGCCCCGCGAATCGTCAGCAAAATTATCAGACAATATGCGAACACGCTGACAAAATATCCGAGGATGAATTGGTTAATTCTATCCCGCATATAATTCAGCAGAACCCTCGGCGAATATTGTGCCGAAGCCTGTGAAATACTGCTCAGAGTCATCGCAAAAGTGAGTGCCGCTACCGTCAGCATCGAACCCGCAATTGCCGTCAACATCCCGCGTGAACCATCTGCTCCAAGTCCAAAAACCCGTGGATATGCTATCAGCCATTCGCGTTTTATGCGTCCGTCAACTTCGATCAAAGCAAATGCCAATGCGATAGAACCGATAATCATCAAACCCGGAACAAACCAGAGCGATGACCGCAAATTTATGAAAAATTGTCTGATTTTTTGCATTTATAAATTTTTTATATTTGAGTTTTTCAGAAAGATTTTTTCTTCGATTCAGAAGGATAATGTCCGATTTCAATCAGACCTTTTCTCTCGTGAATTCGTTCTGTTTCATTAAATTCAAAAATCTGCTCCGTTACTTCTCCTATTTCCGTTAATGGACTAATTTTCGCCTGTTTCAAAATGAAATGATCAGACCATAAATCAATTCTCGGATTAAAAAATCTTATGAGTGTGCCTGTTTTTTCTGCAATCGAACCCAAATCACTTCCCTTGTTTCGATTACACGGCTGACACGAATAAGCTAAATTTTCCGACTCGGTTTTTCCTTTGTGTTTAAGACTGATGATGTGGTCAATTTCACCGCCGAAATATGTGTCTTCGATATTTATTAAACAATATTCACAAATACCGCCTGCCCGGTTTTTAACGAACTCTCTCAGACTTTCGCTTATGTATCGGCTCATTTTTGTTGACTGTTTTTATGAGCAAGAATTTTAGCCATCCGCATTAGATGCTCTAATTGCATATAATAATCGAGTTCACTTTTCTCACTCGCCGAAATACCTTCGGTTTTCTCACGCTCGATCAGATTGGAAACCCGGTTGACGGTTTCTTCGGAAGGACGAAAGGCTAAAACTTTTGCGGGATTAACCGATGCGATAAATTCGGCAACTTCTTCAAAGGCTTTTAATGCTTGCATAATTTTTTCTCAGATCAGTTCGATCTGTCTGTCTTTCAGATATTTAATTCTATCACGAACCTCCGCCGCTTGTTCAAATTTCATATCTTTTGCCGCCTGCCGCATTTCGATTTCCAAACCCAAAACCATATCCTTTAATTGCTTCGGCGAGTATTCCTCGTATTTTTCGAGTTCGAGCGGCACTTTGAAATAATCCGCTTCATACGCCGTAACTAAAGTTGCGTCAATTGATTTGACGATGGTTTGCGGCGTGATGCCGTGTTTTTCGTTGTATTCTTCCTGAATTTTGCGGCGGCGTTTCGTTTCGTCAATCGCCACTTTCATTGATTTCGTGATTTTATCCGCATACAAAATCGCCAGACCTTCCGCATTTCTCGCCGCCCGTCCGATGGTTTGAATCAAACTTTTTTCCGAACGCAAAAAGCCTTCTTTATCGGCATCGAGAATCGCTACTAACGAAACTTCCGGCAGATCCAAACCTTCGCGGAGCAGGTTGATGCCGATCAGTACATCATACACGCCGCGTCGCAGATCACGCAGGATTTTAATGCGGTCGAGCGTCGTGATGTCGGAGTGCAGATAATTGACTTTAACGCCGACTTCGGAAAAATATTCCGATAAATTTTCCGACATTTTTTTGGTTAAGGTCGTAACTAAAACCCGTTCATTGCGTTCAGCACGCTTACGGCATTCTTCCAGAAGATCGTCAATCTGCCCTTTGACCGGACGCACTTCGATATTCGGATCGAGCAAACCCGTCGGGCGTATAATTTGTTCGATCACTTCGCCTTCGGTTTTTTCGAGTTCATAATTTCCCGGCGTTGCCGAAACATAAATCGTCTGATCCTTCATCGCCTCGAATTCCTGAAAATTGAGCGGACGATTATCGCGTGCCGACGGCAGCCGAAAACCGTAATCAACGAGAGTTCCCTTGCGTGATTGATCGCCTTTGAACATCGCTCCGATCTGCGAAACAGTCTGATGCGATTCATCTATCACGATGATCGCGTCTTTCGGCAGATAATGAAGCAGAGTCGGCGGCGGTGCTCCCGGCGGTTTGCCCGTCATATGGCGTGAATAATTCTCGATACCGCGGCAAAATCCCATCTCCTTCATCATTTCCAAGTCATACATCGTTCGTTGATGCAGACGCTGCGATTCGACCAGTTTGCCTTGTTTGATGAGTTCTTCTTCCCACCAAATCAGCTCTTCTTTAATCGTCTGAATCGCCCGTTTGATCGTCGGTTTGCTCATTACATAATGTGTTTTCGGATAGATCGGCAAACGCGAATCGTGTTTTTTGAGAACTTCGCCGAGCAACGGATCAATCGTGTAAATTCCTTCAATCTCATCACCCCAGAATTCGATGCGATAGGCGATGTTGTCCTGATAAGACGGATAAATTTCGACAATATCGCCCCGCACACGAAAATTTCCGCGACCGAAATCAATCTCCGCCCGTTCATACTGCAATTCGACCAGTTTTTTTAACAATTCATCGCGTTTCATCTGCTGCCCGGGTTCGAGAAAAGCGATCATTCCGAAATATGCGTCCGGGTCGCCGAGTCCGTAAATGCACGAAACCGACGCAACGACGATAACATCGCGTCTTTCAAACAATGCCCGCGTCGCCGACAATCGCAGACGGTCAATTTCGTCGTTGATCGTCGCTTCCTTTTCGATATATAAATCGGCGGCGGGAACATACGCTTCCGGTTGATAATAATCGTAGTATGAAACGAAATACTCGACCGAGTTTTCCGGGAAGAACGTCTTGAATTCCTGATAAAGCTGTGCCGCCAGTGTTTTATTATGAGCAATAACCAGCGTCGGACGCTGAGTTTGCTGAATCACATTGGCGACTGAAAAAGTTTTTCCCGATCCGGTAATTCCCAACAAAACCTGATCTTCCACATTTTTATTGATGTTTTCAACCATCTGTGCAATCGCACCCGGTTGATCTCCGGTCGGTTTATAATCGGTAGTTAGTTTAAACTGCATACACAAATTGTATCGTGAATGGGAACTAAATGCACGAGTAAGACTTTTTTAAATTGTGTATTTTGTGCTTTTTATGAAAGATAATTTATACTGCTTCGGCTAATAATTCGGCTTTGAGATTTTTTGCAAAACCGAATGGATCATCAAAGAATTTTTTATCCAAAACTTCGTATTTACGCATTGATTCGAAAACTTTTTTCCAGCCGACCTGTTCGGCAACATCAAAACTTTCGTGGGCTTTGCGGATTCTTTCGTCCGTTTCACTAAAATTTTTGAACAGGAAAAATTTGAATTTCGGAAAGTAGCTGAAACGCACGAACGGTTTGAGAACCAGTCTTCGCAGAATCGGACAATCGAATTTGGCAACTTCGGTTTTAACGGCGGGAGCAACCGTAACTTCCTGTTCCCACTGCAAGGTCGTCTTGAACAAATTTTTTCGCTCACTAGAACCCAGCATTTGTTTAGATTTTGCCGCCGAATGTATTGTTTGCAGGGCTTCAAGTAAATCTTTATTCAAAAAATCTCTTTGTCCGGCTTCTTTTCCAAACTTTTTCGTAAAGTAATAATTTGAATACGTATCAACAAAAACCGCCCGGTTCGCCGCCTTAAAACCTTCGGAAAATCCCTGAAGAAGTCCGTGGCGGTATTTCATTTCCTCGCCGTCGTAAAAATATCTGTATGAGATCAGATTGCCGAGAGTTCCGGTGGTTTCAAAAAATTTGTAACCCCATAAAGCTCCGTGCATAGCGATTTGAGCAAAACAGTGATTCTGTGCGGAATCCTGAAAAATCTCGTGCAGAAAAACCGCCCGCTGACGAATATCACCGGGTTTTCCGGCTAAAACTGTCGCTTCATTTCTGAGTTCCTGATAGTTTTCGGCTAAATTCATTTTTCATAACTCCACACAAAAAATGTTACAAAGCATTCTATACAAAATACTTCGTAACAAGAAATTTTTTCGTGATTTTTTTTAAGCCGGAACTAAATTGCAACTTTTTATTACTTCATTGGCGGCAAAGCTCAAATCTTCGGGCAGAGTGTTTCGCTCTAGATATGAATATACTTCGGGAAGAACTTTTTCATCTTTGAGAATCACAAATGCCTTCAGAAGTGCTAATTTTACTTTGCTGTTACGATGATTTTCGAGCGTTTGAAAAATTTCCTTCGTTTCACCTGCTCTGATTAATAAGGCGACGAGAGTAAATGCTTCATAAGCGTATTTATTATCTTCGTGAATTAAACGGTCAATTGAACGCTCGACTAGATCGCTTTCGATGGCGGCTCTCGCGGCTTGAATAATCCGGTAATCGTCATCGCTTTCGGCAATTCTTGTCCATGCATCAGCCCGGTTAAAACTTAACTGAAAAAGTGCTTTGGCGGAAGTCGCCCGTACTTCCCGCGTCGGGTCGGCACAACCGAGCAGAATCGTTTCAAAGACCGATTCGTGGTCAAAAACCGCTAACGCCGAGATCGCCTTGGAACGCAACGGTGCGGATAAATCGTAAAGCCCGACCTGAGCGAGTGCTTCGACGGAATTGCGGGTTTTGAATTTTTCCAGAATCCTGATCGCCAATTCCCTGACCGCATCATCTTCCTCATATTCGTCCTGTGTCTGTTCAACGGCACTCATCAGCGCCGCGTCATTCGAAATCGGTAGGGCTTCGAAAACTTTTGCTTTTTTTAATTCGGCGAATTGGTTTATCGGCAACCTGTCGAAGTGCATTTCTTCTGTTTTCTGCTGTGTTTTTAAAGAATCATTATCGTAGCTGCTTAATCCGCCGCCTCTGCTCAAAACCTTACTCGTTCTGGGCATTCCTGACGGAGATAGTTTTTTCGACGATTCTTTCCTGCCCATCGTCCTGGAATTTCTTCTCAGCCATTCCATTTCTTTATCAGCATCGACCGACTCGGCTTCCCACACATCTTTTTTAGATTTACCATCATTCGTGCCGGGTTTAGCAACTTTTTTACTGTTCCACCACCAACTGACAGCACCGACCAATCCGACTACCAATACGAACAGAACTACATAATACAGCGTCGAATCACCTTCGACCGCACCGGCATCCTCGTTGTCAACCGCTCTGGTCGGCATCTGTGCCGACAGATTTATTGCAAAGATAATTGCGACCGACACTATGTTTATTATTTTATTGGATATTTTTGACATTGTTTTGCTCATTTTCAGTTTTTATGAAATTTATATTCGATGAATAACCGGATGAAAGTGTTCGAGGATTGCTTATAAACTTATGATAATATGATTCAGGAAAGAGTTCGTATTTGCAGGATGAACGTAATGCCGACTGCTCTTTCTTCTGCTAAATATCAAAATCAACGGGTAAATATCCGTGCGGAAATTTACTTATTTTTATTATGCAACAATTATGTTTAAATGTGAAGCAAAATGTTTTAATTATGTTAAATTAGTTTTAATCTTGACCAAAACCTTGATATATTTGGTGAAAGATTCTGCATATTTTTTTCAGAACGCTCCTTTACCTGAATTCAAATTCATAATAGATTAGGTAGATTCAATATCAATCAAAAATTATTTTAAGCCGGTTTTCCAAAGAACAATGTCATCTGCCCAAACTGTTTCAGAAACAAATATCACCGAACTAGAACTTGTCCACCGCGGTAAAGTTCGGGATGTCTATGAATTTGATGAAGATCAATTGTTGCTCGTCGCCACGGATCGAATTTCGGCTTTTGACTGCGTAATGCCGAATCAAGTTCCCCGCAAAGGCGAAGTTTTAACCAAACTCTCCGCGTTCTGGTTCGGTCGGTTAGAGCATATTTCCGCTAATCATTTAATTACCGCGAATTTTGACGAAATGCCCGCTCGGATCAGAAAATATTCGGAACTGGACGGACGTTCGACATTAGTAAAAAAAACCGAAGTTTTCCCCGTCGAATGCGTCGTACGCGGCTATTTGGAGGGTTCGGGTTGGAAGGATTACCGTCTAACGGGCGGAATCTGCGGACATAAATTGCCGCAAAATCTGAAACAATGCGGGAAACTTCCGGCACCGATTTTTACTCCGGCTACCAAAGCCGCCAGCGGACACGATGTAAATATAGATTTTAAAACTTTTGCTCAGATTCTCGGTGACGAGCGAGCCGGAATTTTGAAAAACCGAACGCTTGAAATTTACAAAAATGCCGCTGAATATGCACTCTCGAAGGGAATTATTATTGCCGATACGAAATTTGAATTTGGTTTGGATAAAGATGGGAATATACTTCTGATAGATGAGATTTTAACACCCGATTCATCACGTTTCTGGGCGGTTGAAACATATCAGCCGGGCAAATCACAACCGTCTTTCGATAAACAATTCGTTCGTGAATATTTAGAAACTTTGGATTGGGACAAAACACCGCCCGCCCCCGCACTGCCCTCGGAAATCGTTTCTGCAACGACTTCCCGCTACTTGGAAGCTTACGAATTACTGACCGGAAAAAAATTGTAAATAAAATAATGAAAATACGTAAGCAAATGGAGATTGTGATTGAAGAGATGCTTGACGGGCAAATTTTGCTCGACGAGGCAATCACCGAATTTGAAAAACTCTACATCGAAAAATGTATGGAGCGACACAACGGACATATCTCGAAAACTGCTGAGGTTCTCGGCAAACACCGCAACACACTTTCAAAAAGAATCGCTTCCTACAACAAAAAGTCGGTCAAAAGTATGGCGAAAAGACGCTGAATTATAAGACTTTGACCTCATCTCCAACCTTTATTCTCTCACCGAAATTTTCCGCAACCAGATTCTGACCGAACAGCACATCATTTTTACCTAAGCCGTAAGTTGCGAAAGTTTCGGGAAAAACGTCGGAAGATTTTCGGTAATTTGCGAGAGTTTTCAGAGGTTCCCGAACATCGGAAATTCCTGTTTGCTGGTCAATCGTTGTGATAACGCACCTGGCACAAGGTTTAGTCGTCCGGAAAATTGTGTTGCCGATTTTTATTTTTTTCCAATCATCCTCAGCAAATGCCTCGGCATCCGACACTACTAAATTCGGGCGAAAACGATTCATCGGGATTTGTTTGTCCAACTTTGAATTCAAATCTACCAGTGAATTTTCGCCGATAATCAAGAGCGGATAACCATCGGCAAAACTGACGATTTCGTTTCCGCGGTTAAATCTTTTGTTAATTTTCCGCTCGGTCGAGACGGGCATTTGAACGAGCCGGCAATTCATTTGTAAAACCTCTCTAAACCAATCATTGACGGCATTGCCGGCAACTATTGCATCACAAAAACTGTCCCAGACCCGAACTTTTATAACTTCGTCATCCTTGAAACTGGTCGGAATTTCGATTGCTTCAAAATTATCGGTTGAAACTTTCAGACCGTTTTCCAGGATCGCTACACTTAGCAGAGCCATTTTGGAAAATTCTCTCTGCGTTAATAAATCGTTGCTTTCATCGACGAGCATATACCGCCGGTCATACTGTAAACCTCTGTCTTCAACGATTGAACTTTCGAGTGAAATCCCGCTCAGGGATTTGATCGGATAAATGTTTATCTCGGTTATTCGCATACCTATTTTTGTTTTGCCAAATCCTTAATTGAAAAGAAAGCGACTATAAAAAAGACCATAAAAAACAGGTCGTTCAATCCATAGATGGAATAGAAAATTCCGGCAAAAGCATCTTCTTTATAAAGATTTCTGATGTCATAACGGAAAATCCGGTTTATCCAGATGACACCGTAAATCAATTTCTCCAGTGCAAAAACCATCAGCAACCACTTCACTTCTGCAAACCCTTTCGCTACGGAGATATATGCAAATCCCCAAACGATAATCATCAGAAGCCCGAAGTCGGACATAACCAGCGGATCAGCCTGATTTATAAATTCGTTGGTAAACAGCCGCGAAAATATAAGCACGCCGAAAATGTTTGCCAATCCCGCAATAATCAATCCTGTTCTAATCGTGATTTCTCTCATTTTTTGTTTAATAAAATCTGACAATAACATTATCAGATTTTATGCTAATTTTCCTATGCACTTGACTTTTTTCTCAGGTCTTATATACTGGCACTCGTAATGTCCGAGTGCTAAAAAGAGGTTTTATACCAATAAGCACCGACATAATATATTTTATTAAGATTACATTTAAGCATAGGAGATATAAAAATTATGGCTACATCAATTAAACCATTGCACGACCGCGTGATTGTTCGTCGCATCGAAGAAAGCACAACTACGACCGGCGGAATCATCATTCCCGATTCGGCAAAAGAAAAACCGCAGGAAGGCGAAGTCATCGCTGTCGGTGACGGAAAATATAAAGAAAACGGTGAACGTCAGGCATTAGATGTCAAAGAAGGCGACCGTGTTCTGTTTGGCAAATACAGCGGTTCCGAGATAACGCTTGACGGCGAAGAACTGATGATGATGCGTGAAGACGAAATCTTGGGAATTATTAACCGAGCGGGTTCAGCAGCAAGCTAAATGTTTGACAGTCGTTACGAGATCATTAACTGTTGGTTATTCTTATTCAACGAACAATTGACAAATAATGACGAACATTAAACATATTACAAAACATTTATAAAAGAATTAGGTATTAGTTAGGAGATAAAAAGATTATGGCAAAGCAAGTAGTTCACGGTGAAGAATCAAGAGCGGCGATTTTACGCGGAGTAAATCAATTAGCCGACGCAGTAAAAGTTACACTAGGACCAAAAGGTCGCAACGTCGTTATTGACAAAAAATTCGGTTCGCCGACGATCACAAAAGACGGTGTAACCGTTGCCAAAGAGATCGAATTAAAAGACACCCTCGAAAATATGGGTGCTCAGATGGTTCGTGAAGTTGCATCGAAAACATCCGATGTCGCGGGTGACGGAACAACGACGGCGACAGTTTTGGCTCAGGCGATTTTCAAAGAAGGCGTTCGCACAGTTGCTGCCGGAGCAAATCCGATGGCACTTAAACGCGGTATCGAAAAAGCGGTTGCAAAAGTTATCGAAGAGATCGGAAACTTTGCAAAACCTGTTTCGGGCGATTCAATCGCACAAGTTGGAACAGTTTCAGCCAACGGCGACAAAACTATCGGAACAATCATTGCTCAAGCGATGGAAAAAGTCGGTAAAGACGGCGTTATCACAGTTGAAGAATCACGCACAATGGACACGACTCTGGAAGTTGTTGAAGGAATGCAGTTCGACCGTGGTTACCTGTCACCGTATTTCGTCACCGATCCTGAAAGAATGGAAGCAGTTTTAGACGATCCGTATATTTTGATCAACGAGAAAAAAATCAGCAGTATGAAAGACTTGCTGCCGATTCTCGAACAGGTTGCTAAATTAGGCAAACCTTTGATGATTATCGCCGAAGATATTGACGGTGAAGCACTGGCAACATTGGTTGTTAATAAACTTCGCGGAACATTGAACGTCGCTGCTGTTAAAGCACCGGGTTTTGGCGACCGACGCAAAGCAATGTTGGAAGACATCGCAACTTTGACGGGCGGAACGGTTATCAGTGAAGATTTAGGAATTAAACTCGAAACGATTACGCTTGACGATCTTGGAACAGCGAAGAAGATCACGATTGACAAAGATAATACAACCGTTGTCGAAGGTGCCGGTGAAGGCGAAGCAATTCAAGGTCGCGTTAAAATGATCCGTTCACAAATCGAAGAAACATCTTCGGATTATGACCGCGAAAAACTTCAGGAGCGTCTTGCTAAATTGGTTGGCGGAGTTGCAGTAATCAAAGTTGGTGCAGCAACCGAAACTGAAATGAAAGAGAAAAAAGCTCGTGTTGAAGATGCCATGCACGCCACCCGTGCGGCAGTCGAAGAAGGAATCGTTCCGGGCGGCGGAGTCGCTTTGGTTCGTGCTTCGAGAATTCTCGATAACTTCGACACTGAAAGCGAAGATGCTGATGAGCAAATCGGTGTTTCCATCGTTAAACGTGCGTTGGAAGAGCCGCTTCGTCAGATCGCAAACAACGCCGGACGCGAAGGTGCGGTTATCGTCGAAAATGTTCGCAACGAAAACAGCGACACATACGGCTTTAACGCTGCCACCGAAAAATTTGAAGACCTCGTTGCTGCCGGAGTCATTGACCCGGCTAAAGTTACCAGAACAGCTCTGCAAAACGCTGCTTCAATCGCCGGCTTAATGCTGACCACCGAAGCAATGATTGCCGACGTTGACGACGACGGCGACGCAATGGGCGGAATGCCGGGCGGAATGGGCGGAATGGGCGGAATGGGAATGGGAATGTAATTTTCATTTTGGATTTTGGATTTTTTCCAACTGACAAATTCTGTAAACAATCAAAGGCTTTACTCAATTTCGAGTGAAGCCTTTTTTCTTTGCCCGAATTGTGGCAAAATCTGACAATACAAGTAATAAATACAGTATCCCAGATAATAGATTTTTTAAATTTTATCAAAAAGAACTCAAAATCAATTTTTATGAAAAAAATATACATAAAATTTATCGTATTCTTCTTAATTTTATTTTGTTTACAATCAATTTTATTTGCACAGAAGATTTCACTCGATACGACGTTTAGTAATACCGGATATAAAATTCAAACGATTTCCCAATTCGGAGAATTCGGCAGGTCGTTGGCAATTCAACCCGACGGAAAAATAGTTTTGGGTGGATATACCTTCAATGGCTCAAATTACGATGATTTTGCGGCAATGCGTCTGAATACTGACGGAACACTCGATAATTCTTTTTCAGGCGATGGAATGGTTACGACTTCTTATGGGAATTTCGATTTGGTTGAAAAACTTTTGATCCAGCCGGACGGAAAAATTCTTTTGGGCGGAACGCGGTATTTCGGTCAGAATGATTTTGCGATGATTCGCTATAATTCTAACGGAACACTCGATACTTCGTTCGATAATGACGGCGGTGCGGCTTCTCCGATCAATAATGTTTCTGAGGATTTCGGCAGAGATATGGCACTCCAAAGCGATGGAAAAATAGTGATGGTCGGAACTTCTCAGGTTGGAAATAACAGTAATGATATTGCAGTTATCCGCCGAAACCCGAACGGTTCGCTTGATCCGAGTTTTAACGGAAACGGAATAAAAACCGTTTTGTTTCCTCAAAATGAGGTTTCAGCCGATTCGGTTTTAATTCAAAATGACGGGAAAATTTTAGTCGGCGGTTCTGTCTTTAATGGATCAACCGACAGCCTTTTGCTGATGCGTTTCAACTCCAACGGCTCGCTCGATACATCCTTCGGAAACAGCGGTTCATCCATCAGATTTATTATTGAAACCAATCATACTTTTGAGACATTAGCCAAGCAATTCGACGGAAAAATTTTAGCGGGCAGCAAAAATTTAATCGTTCGTTTTAATCTGAACGGCACGATTGATGAAACATTTGGAGGTAACGGATTCAGATTTGCCCTGCACTCGGTCAAAGATTTTGTAGTCAACAGCGACAATTCTTTTTATATCGGCGGTTCGTTGCGATCAGGCGTTGCAGTTTCTAAGTATTTGCCTAACGGAACTATTGACACCGGATTTAATGATAGCGGAACAATTACGGCAATTGTTGCAAATCAAGATTGTTTCGGTGAGTCTTTAGCCGTCCAAGCCGACGGTAAAATCGTCATTGGAGGAACCTGCGGGTTTTCCGGGACGGCACACTTTGCCGTATTTCGATTCAAGCAGGAACAATTAGAAAAACCCAACACCGCAAAATTTGATTTCGACGGCGATAAGAAAACCGATACTTCGATCTTCCGCAAAGATGTCGGGCAGTGGTGGTATCGTCAGTCTTCCAATTCGCAGACCGGCGTGGCTCAGTTCGGGACATCTTCCGATCAGCTCGTGCCCGCT
>JBGTGO010000039.1:0-7936 GCA_041746675.1 Pyrinomonadaceae bacterium
ACTCCTTCGGGTTATTACGATGCTTCGCCGGATGCCGAAGACTTGATCGGTTGGCACGTTAATAACGGAGCAGATGAGGCGGCGGATTTCTTTCCGAATCATCTGTTTCGATCTTATTTTTACCGTCCGGATGTGATTGACAGAGTTTTGCAAACTGCCGATGAATCATTATCAGTAAAACTTGCTAACGAAAAAAGTAATCGCAAAAATGAATCCTTAAGTGTTGCTAAAGTGTTACCTCCGGTGATTGAGTTGAATTCGCCAAAAATTAAAGAAGTGTCCGAAACAACTGTAAAATTCAGTTACAACATCAGAAACCATTCGGGAGAACCGATAACGAATATTAAGGCATTGATAGACGGAAATGAGGTAAAAATATCTAACAGTGAAAAATCAAAAAATACAGACGGAAGTTCAAATTTAACAATTCAAGTTCCAAAAAAAGACAGCGAATTGATGTTAATTGCCGAAAATAAATTCGCAAAAAGTCTGCCTACCAAAATAAAGTTGAAATGGAAGGATTAAAAAAATAGTATTGTTCAGATAGAATTCACTATTATATGTGTATGAATACTGTTCAGGCAAACTGCAAAAGGCTCAGATTGATGAAGTTGAGATTTAATTTGTTGTTAAGATAATGAAAGCAAAAAATTTATGAAGGAAAATTTATCGAATACGAAGTTAGCCTTTATCGGCTGCGGGGTGATGGCGGAGTCAATCATTAAGGGACTTTTGCGGAAAGAATTGGTTGCGGCGACGCAGATTTCGGCGAGTCATCCGCGAAAAGGCAGACGTGATGAATTGAGTGAGAATTACAAAGTCAACGTTTTCGGCAAAAATGCGGAAGCGGCGGAAAGTGTTAAGGATGCGGAGAATTCGATTGTCGTTTTGTGTATCAAACCGCAGCGGATCAAGGGCGTTCTGGAAGATTTGAAAAACATCGTTTCGCCGGAGCAGATGGTCTTGTCAATCGTCGCGGGGGCAACTATTGAAACGATTTCCGAAGCCTTAGGCAACAATAAGATCGGGCGGACGATGCCGAATACGCCATCGCAGATCGGACACGGAATTACGGCGTGGACTTGCACGGATGAAGTTTCGGATGACGACCGCGAACGGATAAAATCACTTCTGACCGCACTTGGACGCGAGATTTATGTCGAGAATGAAAATATGATTGATATGGCGACTTCGCTTTCGGCGACGGGTCCGACATATATTTTTATGGTAATGGAAGCTCTGACCGACGCGGGCGTGCATCTCGGATTTTCGCGGGATATGTCGAAGGAACTTGTCCAGGAAACGATTCTCGGTTCGGTTTTATTTGCTATGGAATCGGACAAACATCCCGCCGAATTGCGGAATATGGTAACTTCGCCGGGTGGAACTTCCGCCGATGCGATTTATCAGATGGAAAAAGGCGGCTTGCGAACAGTTCTGTCAAAATCGGTTTTTGCCGCATATCAAAAAGCGGTCGAACTTGGGCGGAAGAAGTGATTTTCGATTGGTAATTCTTTTTATTTACTGATGTTACGCAGTTCGTCTCTTTCCTTATCACTAACTGTAATGTTCGTCATCGTTGGTGACAAGAAATGAAAATCATATCCTGCGTAACATCAATTATTTATTACCGGCTGCCAGCTACCAATTACCAATTACTCTTTTCAACACGTAGCTCCAAATATGCCGCTGTGCTTTCTCCTCAAAAATATATTCGGCATCAATAATCTTCCAGAATCCCATAAATTTCCACTCATTAACTTTTAATTTGCAAAACAGCGGAACTTCGACGCGGGTTTTAATCGCATCTTGCAAAGCGGTATTGTAAACGTCCATTTTCTGGTCGCCGCGTCTGCCCGCTCCCGTGTAAAAAATCGTGTCGGGCGTTTCACCCTCAAAATCCGGGTAACAGGGGTTTATCTTTCCGAAGTCCGTCAGAAGTGAGATTAGGTTTCCGTTTCGTTGATATATTCCGTTGCGAACCTTGTGGATGCTGCTTATTTCTTTCCAACTGAAAACTTCGCCGATGCTTTTGTTATTAAATAAACTCATAAAATATATAAATTATTAAACTATTTTAACAAAAACAGGAAACATTTTTGTAACATCGCCGATAACTTGTTTGCTATTCCTTTTTCCACGTCGGCTTGCCCGCGTTTCGACACGCCGATAAAACAGGTAAATAACCTATATCAAACAATTTATTAAGGAGAAGATCAGAATGAAGAAATTCGTATGTGTTCTAGCTGTAACTATTGTTGCCCTCGGTGTGTTCGCACTCTGGAGCGATACCACCGAAGCTCAGAGAAGTGTTTCCGGTAAAAAAGATATTGAAGCGGTCAGAACGAAAAGTCTGGCTTATTTGAACGACCGTTTAGCGGCTCGCGGTTTTGCGAGAGCAAGTGATACCAATGTCAAAGTAACGGAAGTTTTTATCGACGACCTCAATATGGGACACACGCGGGTTCAGCAAACTGTCAATAAAGTTCCGGTGTGGGGCGGTGAAGCGATTGTCCACCTCAATGAAGACGGCTCTTTGGCAACAATTACCGATGATCTCGTTGAGGCAAGTTACGTTAACACCGAACCGAATTTTTCGAGGGAAGATTCGATCAAATTTGCGGCAAGATCATATAAAGGTTCTAAGTATTTAACCGAAAAACCGGTTGCCGACCTTTGGATTTATCCGACGGATGGAGGTAATTTTCTTGTTTACCGCGTTCAACTGAGACGTGAGGACGGTTCGGCGGAAACGGCGATGCCGGTGATTTTCATAGACGCTCAGACAGGCGTAATTATTGATGAATACGACAATCTGCAAACCGCCACCGGAAGCGGAGCATCGCTTTATAACGGAACGGTTTCGATTGAAACATACTATAACGGTTCGACCTATTATCTGGAAGGAATCGGGCGAAAAATCGGCACATTCGACAACCGCAACACGACGACTTCAACCAATCGTTTCGGTGATACGGATAATATTTGGAATACATCAACCCAACGTGCTGCGGTTGACGCACACTTCGGAGCGGCTCAAACACTCGATTACTATCAAAACGTCCACGGACGTAACGGCATTGACGGCAGCGGCGGTCCCGGTTATTACACTTCGGCGGACGGCGTAACGGCTCTGATTTCCTCGAAAGTTCATTATAGTTCCAACTACAATAACGCTTTTTGGAACGGGCAATTTATGACCTACGGCGACGGTGACGGCTCGACCTTTACGCCGCTCGTCACGCTTGACATCTGCGGACACGAAATGACGCACGGTGTCACCGAACGCACGGCGGGACTGGTTTATCAAAACGAATCGGGAGCTTTGAACGAATCTATGTCCGATGTCTTCGGAGCAATGGTTGAACGCTATAAAAACGGCGGAACGGTTAATAATCAAACGTGGCAGATTGGCGAAGATGCTTACACACCGAACACTGCGGGCGACGCTCTTCGTGATATGAGCAACACGCATTTGAACGGCGATCCCGATCATTACAGCGAACGCTACACGGGGACAGCCGATAACGGCGGAGTTCACACTAACTCAGGAATCTCGAATTACGCTTATTATCTTTTATCACAAGGTGGAACGCATCACTTTAGCAATGTTACCGTTACCGGAGTCGGTGCGGGTGCGGCGGAGAAAATTTTCTACCGGGCATTAGCGACTTATATGACTTCAAGTACAAATTTTGCAGGTGCGAGAACGGCGACTCTGAACGCGGCAAAAGATCTTTACGGAGCAACGAGTTCTCAATACACGCGAACGGAAACCGCGTGGTGTGCTGTCGGTGTCGGTGCCTGTCCGACAACTTCAACGCCAACGCCAACCCCGACTCCGACTCCTAGCAGCGGCAGTAATTATGTCGTCAACGGCGGTTTGGAAGGTAGTGTTTCACCGTGGACGCTTACCGGAAACGGTTCTTTTTATACGGCAAACGGAAGCAATCCGAATGGTGGTTCAGGCTATCTGTATTTCGGAGCAGGCAGCAACCGAACCGGTTTGGGTTATCAACTGATTTCGATTCCAAGTAATGCACCGTCGGCAAATTTGAGATTTGCATTGAGTGTTTCAACCGCTGAAACGGTCAACCGGGCGGACGACAAACTGGAAGTCAGAATCTACAACAGCAGTGGAAGTTTCGTCGAAACTTTAGACACCTACGACAACCGCAATAACACCGGCGGAGGTTATGTTCAAAGCAGTTCATACAATCTGTCGGCATATAAAGGTCAGTCGATTTATATCGCCTTCAGCGTTTCGACCGACAGTTCGCTCAACACGACTTTCCGGGTCGATGACGTTTCTGTCAAATAACATTGAATATAAAATCAATCTGAATTTACAAATGGGAGCGTTTATCGAATCGCTCTCATTTTTTTATTTGCCGATGTTCAATGTATTCAGGACTTTTGAATTCTAATAAACTTCAGTTTGTTGCTTGCCGTCGGTAAAACAATCAGCGATTCGTCAATCCTTTTTTCAAAAGTATTTTGCGTTATCAATTTTCGAGATAGAAGTGTAACCGTGAAAAAACATATTGCCCGTTGTGCGATCAACCCGCTCTTTCACTTTTGCTTTCTGACTGGTATCTATGATTCGTTTTGAAATTACTTTTTATTGATCAACTTCAAAAGTATATTCGGATAATCGGTCATAATTCCGTCAACTCCGAGGTTAATTAAATGCTCCATTTCGGCGGGTTCGTTGATCGTCCAAACGTGGACTTTGAGGTTTTTTTCGTGAGCAGCTTCGACATATCTTTTCGTAACGATTTCCAGTTTTCCAAAACGCGGTGGAACTTGTAAAGCTTGCATTTTCGGCGTGTAATTGTCATCTAAGCCGACTTCGTAACGGGCGAGAAAACCGCTTGCTTCAGAAGGGCTGGCAGATGTCGCAACGCCTGTGCAATGCGTACGGAAATCTTCCAGAATCGCATCGTTAAATGAACCGACAATAACTTTATCGGGTCGTTTGAATTCATTTATTAAATCGCAGAGAGGTTTAACCGGCGAAGGTTTTTCATATTTCGGTTCAATATTTATAATCGTTTCGGGAAATTTCTCGAAAATCTCGCGTAATGTTGGAACCCGGACATCTCTGCCGCGAAACGGAAAGGTTTTTCCGTCGTCGTTTGTCCAACTAAAGCCGGCATCGAGAATTTTTATCTCTGCCAGAGTTTTATCGGCGATTGAGCCTTTTCCATCGGTCGTGCGGTCAACTGTTTGGTCGTGCATTACAACCAATTCGCCGTCCTTCGTCGCGTGGATGTCCAACTCCAGGACATCCACGCCGAGATCGAAAGACTTTTGAAATGCCGCCAGAGTGTTTTCGGGAGCGATGCCTCTGCCGCCGCGATGAGCAAAAACTAAAGTGTGCTTTTTTTGTTGTGCGAAAATTTTTAACTCCTCGGCAGGTTTGCCGCTCGATGCTGATAGATAAACGTAAAAAATTCCCAGCAAAAGTATTAAACCCAACGCCAGAAACGAGAAAACTTTGAGAATTTTTTTGAAAACTGTCATTTTACAAATAAAAATATATTTTATCCTGCTAAAGTTAATTTGTCGTTTCCGAATTTGAATTAATATTTATCTCAAACAATCTATAAAAATATCGGATATTTCGTTTGAACATCTTTGCGTCATTACACCTTTCGTGTCTTTGCGTTAAAAATCTTTTGTTTATACGGCAAAGTTTAGAGAAGTTGCGTTTTCGCCTTTTTTCAAAAATAAAAAAGTTGTAACATTAGGCTAAATGCAATTAAATAAAAATCTATAAAAAATACTTTGGAGAAAATTATGAAAATCGGATTACCGAAAGAGATAAAAGATAATGAATACCGAGTCGGTTTGACACCGGCGGGCGTGCAGGCTCTAAGCGATGCCGGACACGAACTTTTTGTTGAGCGAGCGGCGGGCGAAGGTTCGGGTTTCGACGATTCGGCTTATACGAATGCGGGAGCGAAAATGCTGGAAACGGCTGATGATATTTGGGCGGAAGGCGATATGATCGTCAAGGTTAAAGAGCCGATTGCACCCGAATATCCGCGGATGCGTGAAGATCAATTACTGTTCACATACCTGCATTTAGCACCGGAATTTGAACTGACCAAGCAGATGATGGAACGCAAAGTCACGGGCGTGGCGTATGAAACGATCACCGATAAAAAGGGACGTTTACCGCTGTTAACGCCGATGTCGGAAGTTGCGGGCAGAATGTCGGTGCAGGTCGGAGCGACGTATTTGGAAAAAATGAACGGCGGACGCGGGATTTTACTCGGCGGCGTTCCGGGTGTTCCGGCGGCGGATGTCGTTATTATCGGCGGCGGCGTGGTCGGGACGGAAGCGGCGAAAATGGCAATCGGACTCGGTGCTCACGTAACCATTATTGACCGTGATCTTGATCGTTTGCGGCAACTCGACGATATTTTCCTGTCGAAAATTCAAACGCTTGCCTCAAGCCGTTATCAAATCGAAGAAGCAATTTCACACGCCGATCTCGTGATCGGTGCGGTTCTTGTCGTCGGTGCGGCGGCTCCGAAACTGGTTACACGCGATATGCTCAAAGTTATTCCGAACGGAGCGGTTCTGGTTGATGTCGCCGTAGATCAGGGCGGATGCTTTGAAACAACGCGGGCAACGACGCACTCGAATCCGACCTATTACGAAGAAGGCGTGCTGCATTACTGCGTCGCCAATATGCCCGGAGCAGTTCCGCGAACTTCGACTTTTGCACTAACTAACGCAACTCTGCCGTATGCTCTGGATTTAGCAAACAAAGGTTTCGAGAAAGCGATTCAAGACGACAAAGGCTTAGCCGAAGGTGTCAACACTTACACCGGAAAACTGACCTACGAAGCCGTCGCTGAATCGCAGGATTTGGAATATACGCCGCTCGATGGTTTAGTTGACGGTCTAGCCGCAAAAGCTACTAATTAAATTCAAAACTCAAGATTTGAGGTTTTTAATTCATTCGATCTTGAATTTTGAATTTTAAACTTTGAATTTTGAGGCAATAAGAATGTCCGCAAAAATAAAGATTATCACGTTGATTTATGTCTTTATTGTTGCGGGCATTGTCTTTTTAGCTGACTATAAAAGCACGCGGTATTTATTGAAGTTTAGCGTCGGAATTCCATATTTCGATAAAGTCGGACATTTTCTTTTAATGGGCGGATTTTCTTTTTTAGTTAATCTTTGGTTGAAAGTCAAAACTTTTTCGGTTTGGAAATTCCGGTATCTGACGGGAAGTTTGATAGTTTTGATAATTGTTACGCTGGAAGAATTATCACAGATTTTTATCAGCGGAAGGTCTTTCGACATCGGCGATTTAGCGGCGGATTATGCGGGAATCATAATATTCGGCGAGTTGGCAAAAGTTTTTTGCCAAAGATATTCATTTGATTAGACTCAGATCCAGAAATTTGTCAAACAAAAAAGCAGTCTGCTGTTCGGCAGACTGCTTTTTTGTCTATTTCGTAAAAACGAAGTTATTTAGGATCAACTACGTCTTTGACTTTTTCGCCTGTTTTTTTCAAGGCATCACCTGTTTTTTCACCGGCTGTTTTCAAACCATCTTTGGTTTTGTCAACGGCTTTATCTAAACCGTCTTTAGTTTTGTCAGCGGCTTTGTCAAGGTCACTTTTTTCGCCGTCTTTTTTCATCGTATCGTTTTTGTCCATCGCGTCATCTTTCATTTTATCGCCATCTTTCATCGCATCGTTAGCGGGCATTGCATCATTAGCGGGCATTGCATCATTAGCGGGCATTGCATCGTTAGCGGGCATTGCATCATTTGTGATCGATGTATTTGTGTCAAGATTGCTGTTGTCAACTTCTGCCGGAGGGCATCCGAGTCCTAAAGCACCGACGACTAAAACTGCTGTTAATAATAAAGTCTTTTTCATTGTTAAATTGTTCTCCTGTCTTCTTC
>JBGTGO010000040.1:0-169774 GCA_041746675.1 Pyrinomonadaceae bacterium
ATATCATCTACACGGCAAAAGAGTTCTGTGATAAATTGTTCTTGAGTCACGGTTATTTAAGTTCCCTTGGTAAATGGTTTCGTCACCTATACTTTAGAAACTTTTCCGTGACTTTTTCAACTAGCACCAATGGTTAATTAACACTTGTTACTTTTCACTCTTTGAAATAGTATTTGCAAATACACTTTCAATCAAATTTCCGAAGTTAAAATCTATGCCGATGCAAACAGCACAAAACGAAACCGAGTTTACGAATTCCAATCTTGAACCAATGTTTTCCGCCGAAGAAATTGCAGTAAGGATCAAGGAATTAGGCAGACAAATAACCGTAGATTACGCTGAAAAAGATGTCATTCTGGTCGGCGTTTTGAAAGGATCGTGTGTTTTTATGGCGGACTTGATGCGGGAGATTGATTTGCCGATGGAGATAGATTTTATGGCGGTCGCAAGCTATAAAGACGGAATGGTTTCAACGGGCGACATTGAGATTTTGAAGGACTTGATGAAACCGATTCGCGGCAAAGACGTGATTATTATCGAAGACATCATCGACACGGGTTTGACGCTTGATCGGCTCGTTAAAATTCTAGGCACACGCGGTGCGAATTCGATCAAAATCGCCACGCTCCTCGACAAACCCGAACCGCGGATCAAAACCGAATTAAAGGTTGATTACACAGGTTTTACAATTCCGAACGAATTCGTCGTCGGCTATGGTTTGGATGTCGCCGGACGTTTTAGAAATCTGCCGTTTATCGGAGTTGTGCTAAATCCGGAATCACTCTAATCGTTCTGTAATTTGGTGAACGATTATGCAGTTTTCGGGCGTGTCTTGTGGTAATATACAAGTTAAACAAAAAAGTTTGTGGAGTTAATTAATGGCAAAAGAATCGGTCGCAAAGAAAAAATATCCCTGGAAAACGAAGATTGAAGGCGAAGAATATACGCTTCGTCTGATGACGCAGAAGGACAAGAAAATATTATTAAAATTTGCGAGGTCTCTGCCCGAAGACGATTTGCTTTTTTTAGCGGTTGATATAACAAAGGAACGGGCGGTTGACGATTGGATTCGGCGGTTGAATGACGGAATTTTGCAAACGATTCTGGTTGAAAAAGACGGGGAACTTCTCGGACACGGAAGCCTTCTGCACGAGGAACAGGTTTGGACGCGACACTTGGGCGGAATAATTTTAATGTTGTCGCCGGAAGCTCGCGGAAAAGGTTTGGGAAGCATTCTGGCGGGCGAGATTTTTGCACACGCGAACGATTTGAACTTACGAAAAATAATGGCTCGAATGGCTTCATCGCAAAAGGGAGCGATCAATGTTTTTCAAAAAATGGGTTTCAAAATGGAAGCTTTACTAACCGATTGCGTCATTGATCGAAACGACCGAACGCACGACTTAATTATTATGTCTTATGATGTTACGGGATTTAATGAATAATGCAATTTCTCAAAATGCTCGTTAAAGTTTTAGTAATTTTGATTGTGGTTTTTGCGGTTGCGTTTATGATTTTTTGGTTCTCGCGTCTGACGGATATTTCGTTTGCGGAACACAAAGCGAAGATTCCGAATTCGGAATACAGCAAATTTATCGAAGTTGACGGCATCAAACTACATTATCAGGAAAAAGGTGCGGGAACGCCTTTGGTTTTGATTCACGGTTACGGTTCTTCGACTTTTACGTGGCGGGATGTTTTTGTTCCTTTGTCGGAAAAATTTCGCGTGATCGCAGTTGATTTGAAGGGTTTCGGATTTTCAGAGAAACCGGCGGGCGATTATACGAAGCGTGAGCAAGCGGTTTTGGTGCAGAAATTGCTTGATAAACTGAACATCGAAAAAGCATATTTTGCGGGAAGTTCGATGGGTGGCGAAGTTTCGCTGAATGTCGCCTTGCAGAATCCGAATCGCGTCGAAGGATTGATTTTAATTGACGCTTCGGGCGTGGAATCGGTTAAAGGAAGTTCGTCAACGCCCTGGTTTTATGAAATTCCATTCGTCGGCAGAGGTTTGGTCGCGGTGGGTTTGCTATCGGATAATTTGGTTCGGGCAAGTCTGAAAAGAAGCTATTTTGATGATTCAAAAGTAACGGAAAAAGTAGTCAGCACATATTATTTGCCGTTGCAGACGAATAATGGACAAAGAGCCGTTGTTTCAACCGAAAGACAGTGGGATTTGTATCCGATTGAAGATGATTTGAGTAAAATCAAAGTTCCGACGTTGCTAATTTGGGGCAGAGAAGATGTCGTTACACCGCTTGCGGGCGGAAAAATAATGAACGCTTCGATTGAGAATTCACAACTCGTAATTTTTGAAAACTGCGGACATCTTCCGGCAGAAGAAATGCCACAAAGAACCGTTGAGGAAATTTTGAAGTTTACGGAAAAGAAATGAAAATCGGACAGAAATTCAATGAATTAACTTTTAAGGAGTATTTCTTTTATATAGATAATTATAAGAAATATACTGATTTCAATAGACTTGGACTTTATCGTTCAATTCTCGAAAACGAAAAGCTAAGTTTACCTGAACAAATTGAAGTCCGAGATTATGCAAATCAAACTTTTCAGAAAACTTTTGATTTTCTACAAATTAAAGACCCGTTTCTATTTATTAAACTTACAACCTTGGGTGAAGAGTTAACGCTTGCTGATGAAGAACAAATTTGGAGAGAAATAAGAAAGAATCAAGAAAGAATTCTCAAAGATAAAAAGATTAAACATCGGAACTTTGGTATATATTCTAAACATATTTGCGGTTTTGATAACTGTAATTTTAATGGTTTGATGATTCAACAAAATTCATTTTGGTCAGAAAGTAAAATGTATTTTGATTCTGATAAGAACAGCAGGTGTGCGGAACTAAAATCTTTGCGACACAAGAAAGAGAGAAAAAGTGAGAAGAAAATTATCAAAGAGTTGCTTGAGAACGAATAGTTCAAAATAGTTTTGAGCGAAAATCATAATATGAGCCAACCTGAATTAAATCACCGTTTATCATCTTTGGATGCAACATTTCTTTATTTGGAGAAGAAGGAATGTCCGCTGCATATTGGTTCGACGAGCGTTTTTGAGGGTGAAGTTTCGTTAAAGGATTTGCAGAAGCATATTGCTGATCGCCTGCATTTGATTCCGCGTTATACGCAAAAAGTCGTTCCCGATCCGTTTAACATTGCTCATCCGACCTGGGAAGAAGCGAAAGATTTTGACATTAAAAATCACATTTTCGAGATAAAAAACGAAGGAGAAGTTTCGCACGAAGATCTAGTCAGAATCGCGGGCGAAACATTGACCGATGTGATGAGTCGGGAAAAACCGCTGTGGGAATTGTTTTTGATAAATAATCTTGAAGATAACAAATCGGCGATGATCGCAAAGGTTCATCACTGTATGGTTGACGGGATTTCGGGGGTTGATCTGATAAAGATTATGTTCGACATTTCGCGGGAATCAGAACCGCCGCCGCCGCCGCCGCCGAAACCTGAAGTTGAAAAACCGAAGCCGAAAGAACAGGATCAGACACGAGCATTTTTCGATTCGATGTTGGGAGCGATGGAAGAAGGAATGAATCGCCTAATGGAAATGCAGGGCGGAATGCTTTATCTGGCATCGAGTCTTGCCGATCCGAAAACGGTGGAAAAACTACCCGCAATGGCTAACGTTCTGCCTGCGGTAATTACGCCCGCACCGCCTCTGCCGTTTAACGGGAATTGTTCGGGAGTTCGCAAATTGGCGTGGAGCGAGTTTTCATTTACCGATGCACGTTTGATAAAAAACGTCCTGAACGGTTCGGTTAATGATGTCGTTTTGACGGTTTTAAGCGAAGCGGTTTCGCGGTATGCGAAAGATCACGGCGTAGATATTACCGGCAGAATCGTGCGATTTATGGTTCCCGTAAGTTTGCGGCAGAAAAATCAGCGTGGAGCTATGGGAAATTTGATCTCGATTCTGCCCGTTGAAATTCCGCTCGATATTGCGGAGTTGACGAAGCGTTTCGACTTCGTTAACTCAAAGATGGGAATGATGAAAGAAACGAAGTTAGCCGAAAGTCTGCTGACGATCGGGGCAATGTATTCGGTTCTTCCCGCACCGCTTCAATCGGTTATCGGACAACTTGCCGATGCTCCCGTGCCGCCGTTTAATATGGTCGCCACGAATGTTCCCGGACCGCAAATTCCGCTGTATCTGGTTGGACAGAAGATGCTCAAACATTATCCTTATGTTCCCGTCGGTTATGGTTTGGGTTTGGGTTGTGCAATTTTCAGCTACAATCAGGATTTATATTTCGGCTTGTCTTCCGATGCGGGGGCGATGGATGATGTCTGGAAATTCAAGGAAATTTTAGACGAAACTTTTGCGGATTTGAAATCGGTTGTGATTGAATTGGAAGAAAAATCGAAGACGGCAAAAGCCAATGGATAACTGATAGCTGATAAGTTTCGATTGAATTGCTATCGTTTATCGTTTGTTACTAAATTGCTATCACATATCGGTTATCACTTATATAATATGGATATTCTGGAAGGCGAAATTGAGGCGTTGACAGGTTTCGACAAGGAAATGCGAGAGTCGGCTCTACCGATTTTGTTTGAATCTCTGGTCGGAGTTGACTGGACTCTGTTGCATATATCGCCTGTTTATTTCGGTTGGGGAGTTCCGAAAGGCGACGGTTCGGCAACGGTTGTAGTGCCGGGGTTTCTCGGTTCTGACATTTATCTCTACGAACTTCACTTATGGCTTTCCCGCATCGGTTATAAATCTTATCTCTCAAATATCGGTTGGAACGCCGATTGCTTAAATACGCTTACCGAAAAACTGATCGAAACAATCAAAAAAGCCTCTGATGAAACGGGCAAAAAAGTAAATCTGATCGGACACAGTTTGGGCGGAGTTTTATCGCGTTCGGCAACCGTTCAGCATCCTGAATTGGTTGAGTCCGTAATTACTTTGGGATCACCATTTCGCGGAGTTCGCTCGCATCCGCGGGTTTTAGAAATGTCGAACCGAATCCGGGCGAGAATCTTCAAAAATCCGCAGAAATTAAATGATTACCCGAATTGCTTCACCGGGCATTGCAGCTGCATCGCCGTTCAATCTCTGCAAAGCGGTCTGCCGAAGCAAGTCAAACAAACCGCCATCTACACGAAAACCGACGGCGTTGTTCATTGGAAGAACTGTCTGTCGAGAACCTCCAGTAACAATTTTGAAGTTACCGGAACACACATCGGTTTGGTCTATAATTATCACGTCTATAAATTGATCGCGGAAAGATTGGCAAAATTCTAAGTCGGAAGTTGTAATAAATATTTTCGTAGAACGCTGAAAATAATATATAATATAACCATTGTCAAAAAAGATTTTATTTTCAGAACAGACATAGAAATTTATTACCGTGAGTTCAGGCGGCGGGTGATTTAAGAATTATGCCCACATTTTATGACAGCAAAGGGAATGCTTACGTCTTAGCCCGGGAAATCGGCAGAGGTGGCGAAGGGACGGTTTATTTTTGTGAAGGTAATTCGGAACTCGTCGCAAAAATTTACCACGAACCGATTTCGGACGAAAAAGCCGAAAAACTGCGGTTGATGGCGGAGAATAAAAACTCGCGTCTGCTGAGAGTGGCGGCGTGGGTTGTCGAAACCTTGCACGATAAACCGAACGGCAGAACGGTCGGTTTTTTGATGGCGAGTATTAAAGCCAAGGAAATTCACGAACTTTATTCATTAAAAAGCCGCCGCATCCATTTTCCCGAAGCAACGTGGCATTATCTGGTTCATACGGCGACGAATCTGGCTCGTGCATTTTACAGTCTGCACAGAGATTCGCACGTTATCGGCGATGTCAATCACGGCAACTGCGTCGTGTTGGCAGACGGCACGGTGAAACTGATTGACTGCGACAGTTACGCGATCAGCAATGGTGACGGCAAGCGTTTTCCGTGCGAAGTCGGCGTGGCGACACATCTTGCTCCCGAACTCCAAAAAGCAAATTTGAGCGAGGTTGAACGAAAACCGGAACATGATAATTTTGCTCTGGCAATCGTTATTTTCCAGCTTTTATTTCTTGGCAGACATCCGTTTGCGGGAAATTATGTCGGTGAAAAAGATAAAACTCTCGAAGACTGCATCCGCGAAGTTCGTTTTGCTTACGGCAAAAATGCAAAAAAATTAAAGGTCAAACAACCGCCCGGAACACTGCGTCTGAACGAAGTTTCGCCGCGAATCACGGAACTATTCGAGCGGGCGTTCGATGAACGGCAGGATAATCGCCCGATTCCGCAGGAATGGGTTGAGGCGTTGGTTGATCTGTCGGAAAAACTGGCTCAGTGCAGTATGAATCCGGGACATCGGTTTTATAACGAACTGCTTGATTGCCCGTGGTGCCGCATCGAATCGCAGACGGGTTTGATGTTGTTTCCGTTCGTGTTTAGCGAAGAACAAACCGACGGCGAACAACCGTTCAACATTTTCACGGTCGAAAAACTGATCGAAAATCTTGGAATCCAAAGAAATCTGCCCGCTGTTTTGCCGCAGCCGAGTTTACTTGCTCTGCCCGCACCTTCGAACGAAACACTCGAAACAGCGAAGATAAATCGAAATAATCAGTTTCTGTATGTCGGTGGATATTTTTTGAGTTTGATTATTATGATCGGACTTTTCGGCGTTGTCAGCGGAACGTTCTTCGGTTTTATGCTGATGCTTTACTTATATTCTTCACTAAGTAAAGGACACAAGGAAATGCAGACGCTTTTGAACGAAAATTTGTCGAAAACCGAGGAGAAATGGAACGAACTCGAAAAACAATGGCGTTTGACCGCATCACCGCAGATTTTTGCCGGAACTATTCAGGAAATTAGAGGTAAGGTCGAAGATTATAAAGCATCTCAAATAAGAATTCGCAAAGATGTGAAGCTGCTTGAAAGAGATTCTGAATACAGAGCATTGAATGATTATTTGCGGAAATTTCGGATCGAGAATAGCACTATTGAAGGAATTTCAACTAAAACCCGTGAAGATTTAGTCAAGAAAAAGGTCTGGACGGCTGCTGAAATTCATAAAAATCGTTTGATTGATAAATATCGGCTGAATTCTCACGAAACGAAAATACTGCTTGAATGGCGGAAAGAATTGGAGAAAGATTTTTCTTACGATACCGATAATTTCGCATTCAAACAGAGAAAAGATCAGCTGCTCGACGAAAATCGAACCCGCAGCCGCGGCATCGAAAAACAGATCGAGCGATCATTAGAATCTCTGCGTAAGCGTTCGGTTACGGCACGTCAGGGACAAACGCACTTACTGCCCGAATCGGAAAAACTCGGCAAAAAAATACTGCAATACAAAAGCGATCTGGAAACCGTCGGCGATACTTCGATGCCTCTGGTTCTACTTATCTTGATTACGATTATCGTTCCGTTTTTCGGCGGCATCATCAGTCAGGTAAATTCGCGGCATCGCTACAACGCAAGTGATTCATATTCAGATGATTATTCATACGCTCCGCCGCTGCCTGCCGATAATAACAATAAAGATTCATTCGCATATATTGGTGAAACGTTGAGCGACACGGAAGCGGCTGAACTTGAAATTCCCGTCAACGATATAACTGATGAAGAAATTTCCGACCTGAGCGACACGACTCGCAAAAATTTCTCCGATAATCTTGTGCGTCAGGCAATTCATATTGTTAAAACATTTCAATTTAATGAAGTTTCAATACAAAAGAGAGATGGAAGCGTAAATTCGAAATCCGAAATGAAAGCGGACGCACTTAAAGAAGCTGACAGCAAAGTTCGATTGGCACTTCGTATTAGAAAGAACAATATTTATGCGTTTGAGGAGTTCGGAAAAACGCTCTACGATGAAACACTTTACAAAGATTCGCTGGAATTTTTCAATCTACTCAAAAGAGAATTATCCGATCAAATCTACGAATATAAGAATCAGCAGATATTTGCTCTGTATATCGGGAAAAACCAAATAGGGTTAAAGCAATACAAAAAAGCACGCGAAACGCTGCTTGATATGGTCAGCGAATATCCTTCGACGGAAGCATATTTCGAACTCGGTTTGGCATATAAAGGTTTGGTAGATTACGAAAAAGCGGCAAAATCATTTGAATATGCGATTCAGATGGACCCGAAAGATATAAATTCTCACTATGAGTTGGGCTATATATATTTCAAGCTGAAAGACAAAGAAGCATTCAATCGTCAATATGCTGAGCTGCTCGATATAGACGCTGAAAAAGCGGAAGAATTGCTTGAGAACTCATACAAATTGCTGCCGAAAGTTAAAATTAAACCGATTGACGGCGGAGGTTTCGGCACGGGAGAAGGAGTCGGTCGTGGTTCGGGTGGCGGAGTCGGTTCGGGCTTCGGAACGGGCGAAGGCTCAGGAAGCGGACCGGGAATTGGAAGTGGAAACGGCGGCGGCAGCGTTGCGGTTGATTCATCAAACCGTTAAGTTGCTGAAAGTTCATCCGACTAATTCATTTTATAAATATACAATTTCCCGACAGTAATTTCGCTAACTCAGCTTATGCACTTTACAAAATTGTATGTGTTGTCGGTTTTTATTCACTGTTTATAACTTCGGAAGAAATCGATGTCGTGATTCGGGAAAAAAATAAAATTTGTTAATGATCGCGTTCAAGCCGTGTTTCCTGCTTCGCTTAAAATACTGACGGACAAATGCCCGTGTTTCACTTTAACTCGGATAAAGCATATATATTTATGAAAAAATCTCTAATTCTATTCTTAACAATAATAATTGCAGGAACTTTCGCCTTTGCACAGGATAAAAAAGATGATCTGCCGAAGATCAAAAGTTTTGATGAGTTCACTAAAGATTTGCAGAAGGTCGAAGGGTATTTGCCGCTTTTTTATGATAATGAAAAGGGAAAAATGTATTTTGCAATTTCGCGTCTGAACCGTGAATTTTTGTATCAAGTTTCGCTTCCGACGGGCGTTGGTTCAAATTCTATCGGACTCGACCGCGGACAGTTGGGCGATACGAAGGTTGTCTATTTCGAACGTGTCGGTAATAAGATTCTGTTGGTTCAGCCGAATTACGGTTTTCGGGCGTTGAGCGATAATCCGGCGGAAAAACGGGCGGTCGAGGAATCTTTTGCAAAATCGGTCGTGTGGGGTTTCAAGGTCGTCGCCAAAGATGCAGACAAATATCTGGTTGACGCGACCGACTTTTTGATTCGTGATGCTCACGGCGTGGCGATGCGTCTGGATCAAACGAAGCAGGGCAAATATTCGATAGATGAAAGCCGGAGTGCTTTTTATCTGGCAAATACGAAGGGTTTTCCGAAAAATACGGAAGTTGAAGCGACGATCACTTTGACGGCAAAGGGCGAAACCGGGCGGCTGGTCAATCAAACTTCACCGAGCGGCGATGCGGTAACGACGCGACAGCGGCATTCGTTTGTTGAACTTCCCGACGATAAATATCAGCCGCGTGAATTCGATCCGCGAATCGGTGCGTTTGCGATTCAATTTTATGATTACGCGACGGACATCGGCGAAAACCTCGAAAAACGCTGGATCGTTCGCCATCGTTTGAACAAACAAAATCCGTCCGAAGCAATGTCGGAAGCAGTTAAGCCGATAGTTTATTACGTTGACAACGGCACGCCGAAAAAGATTCAGGACGCTTTGATCGACGGGGCGAAATGGTGGAATCAGGCGTTTGAAGCGGCAGGTTACAAAAATGCCTTTCAGGTCAAAGTTCTGCCCGCCGATGCCGATCCGTTGGATGTCCGTTACAACGTCATCAATTGGGTGCACCGCTCAACCCGTGGTTGGGCTTACGGTTCGAGCATCGTTGATCCGCGAACGGGCGAAATTATCAAAGGAGTCGTCACGCTCGATTCACAACGTGCCAGACAGGATTTCCTAATCGGTTCGGGATTCGCTCCGCAATATGCAAATGCTTCCAACGCGATGTGTAATTTCGCGGCGATGCCTGACATAAATTATTTGCTCGAAGCCGATTCAAATACCGATGCCGAAGCATTGGCGTATGCGAGAATTCGCCAACTCTCGGCTCACGAAATCGGACATACACTCGGCTTTGCACACAACTTTGCGGCAAGCACTTACGGACGCGGCTCGGTGATGGATTATCCCGCTCCGCTAATCAAAATCGTTGATGGAAAACTCGATTTTTCAAACGCTTATGATACCGGAATCGGTGTTTATGACAAATGGGTGACGCAGTTTGCCTACACGGATTTTCCCGAAAATGCAGATGAAAAAGTGGAACTCGAAAAAATTTTGCAAGGCGGAATCCGTAACGGTTATTTATTTATTTCCGACAGTGATACACGTCCCGCAAGTGCCGCTCATCCGCTGGCGAATTTGTGGGATAACGGCAGTGATCCGGTTGCCGAATTAAAGCACGTTATGCAAATTCGCCGCATCGGTTTGAATACTTTCGGGTTGAAAAATGTTGATAAAGGAATGCCTTTGTCGGAACTTGAAAACAAATTATTGCCGCTCTATCTGCATCACCGTTATCAAACGACCGCCGCGATCAAATCAATCGGCGGAGTTTATTACAATTATTCGGTCAGAACGGATAATTCGGCAAATCCGCAACTCGTCTATGAAATTGTCCCGCCCGCCAAACAACGTGAGGCATTAAACACGGTTTTAAACACGCTCGATCCCGCAGAATTAGCAATTCCCGAAAGTATTCTGCAAATTCTGCCGCCGCAGGCGTTCGGCTACGGCTCGAATCGCACCGAACTTTTTCCGAAACGCACCAATCCAGTTTTTGATCCGATCGGAGCGGCGGAAATTGCGGCGGATTTGACGATTTCCGGCTTGCTCGAACCGAATCGTGCCGCCCGTTTGATAAGTTTTAACGCCCGCGAAAAAACTAATCCGCATTTTAAAGAGATTGTTGATAATCTAATAAAGGCAACTTGGAAAACGCCTTATTCCAGAAACGATTATGAAGCGGAAATTCAGCGGACTTTGCAGAGTTCGACGGTAACGCATCTGATGAATTTGGCTTCGGATGAAAATGCCCAAACGCAGGTACGGGCGGTTGCGACTGAGGGTTTACACTCGATTTTAGCGGAAATAAAAACTCGTCTGACGCGGAGAATGGGCAATGATTTTAATCGTCCGCTGAAGGAAAATATCGAACGCTTCCTCGAACGTCCATTTATGCCGCGACGACCGACTGAAACTCTGCCCGAACCGCCCGGCGATCCGATTGGCTCGAACTGAAGTTTCCGAACAAACTTTTTATAGAAAATCGGAAACTTATAAAAACGCTTCATTCTTCCTTCAGCCAATCTTTGAGAATAGCGTAAAGAATCGCTCATACGAGTCCGCATCGTTTCGTGATCTTCGGCGAAGATTATCCTGACCTTGCTCTGTGAATTTTTCTTCATTTTCAGTCTGTTCGGGAGTTTGCCTAGTTATAACAACACATCGCCGGTTGATTTTAATTCGTATTGTCGCAATTCGTCAGTTAACACTGATATTCAGGCATTTCCTATGCCGAAGTGGTTGTTTTTATGTCTTTTTCCAGCATTAGCCTGTGAATTCAATACTTCTGTTCAAGCCGTAAATCGTGTTTATCCGCACGGTTTATACCTTTCCACAATACTGACCAACAATATTTTTAACGCTCTTGATACTTACGAATGGTGAGAGGGCATTGCGAAAGCACCGTCAATATTGATTTTGTAAGCTGGAAAATCAATGTTGAGCTTGCCGCTTTGTTCCGATTTTCAATGCGAATTAAAAAATAATCGTTTATAATTCTCCGAATGAAAAAACTGGAAAATTATATCAACGGCGAACTGATCGCTCCGATTTCAAAGGAGTATATTGACAATTACAATCCGGCTATCGGCGAAATTTACTCATTAATTCCCGATTCGGATGAACGTGATGTTGATAAAGCGGTCGAATCCGCGAAAAATGCTTTTCTCGAATGGTCGGCGAAAACTCCCGAACAACGCCACGATATTTTGATCGAACTTTCAAAACTTATCGAACGTGATTTGGATGAATTGGCGGAAGCGGAAAGCATTGACAACGGCAAACCGAAGGCATTGGCAAAAATGGTCGATATTCCGCGAGCCGTTTCAAATTTCAAGTTTTACGCGACTGCCGCAATGCACTTTGCAAGCGAATCTCATCAGATGGTCGGCGAAGCGATAAACTACACTTTGCGTCAACCAATCGGCGTTGTCGGTTGTATTTCGCCTTGGAATCTGCCGCTTTATTTGTTCACTTGGAAAATCGCTCCGGCACTCGCTGCCGGAAATTGCGTCGTTGCCAAACCGACTGAAATTACGCCGATGACCGCGTATCTTTTATCAAAACTCTGCATCGAAGCAGGTTTGCCGAATGGTGTTCTAAATATTGTCCACGGGCTCGGCACAAAAGCGGGTGCGGCACTTGTTCAGCACGATGAAGTCAAAGCAATTTCTTTCACCGGCGGCACGAAAACCGGCGAATGGATCGCCCGCGAAGCCGCTCCGAAGTTTAAAAAATTGTCGCTCGAACTCGGCGGCAAAAACCCGAATATAATCTTCGCCGACTGCGATTACGAGGCGATGCTCGACACAACCGTCCGTTCATCATTCGCCAATCAGGGACAGATTTGTTTATGCGGCTCGCGGATTTTTGTCGAACGTCCGATTTATGAAAAATTTGTTAAAGATTTTGCTGGAAAAGTTAAAAATTTGAAGATAGGGGATCCGCTCGAATCTTCAACAAATGTCGGTGCGGTAGTTTCAGAAGATCATATGAAAAAGATTTTGTCCTACATCAAATTAGCAAAAGAAGAAGGCGGAAAAATCGTAACCGGCGGGAATCAATTAAAACCCGTCGGACGTTGCGAAAACGGCTATTTTGTTGAACCAACAATCATCGAAAATCTTCCACACGATTGCCGCACAAATCAGGAAGAAATTTTTGGTCCAGTCGTCTCCGTCCAACCATTCGATACGGAATCGGAAGTCTTGAAATACGCAAACTCGACACGCTACGGTTTATCAGCAACCGTCTGGACAGAAAATATCCATCGCGGACACCGCATCGCCGAAAAACTCGAAAGTGGAATCATCTGGATAAACACCTGGCTTCTCAGAGATTTACGAACACCTTTCGGCGGCGTAAAAGATTCAGGAATGGGACGCGAAGGCGGCTTTGAAGCACTTCGTTTTTTTACGGAAGAAAAGAATGTTTGTGTTAAAGTGAACTATTGACGAGTAGTATATTTACGTAATTTGGAATTTATAATTTATGAAAACCTTGACAAAAATTTGCTTTGCAAGTAATTTTGTTACGAACAATAACTATTTGCGGACTTTCTCTCGTAACAAATTAGGTTACTGATTTCTACTTGCTTCGCCCCCATTGAAAAGGCAATTCCAGATAGAATAAGTCCTTAACCCTTCCATTCAAAGGAGATACGAAAATATGAAAAAGATTATTTTGACAATAGTGGCTTGTCTTGCGTTTACGTTTGCCGTTTCGGCTCAAACGACTTCACAGGATAGTTTAGACAACGACAAACTTCCGGCAAAGGACGCAAAACCTAAGCGTGTGATTTTCAGAGCGACATCTGAACAAATTATTCAGATTCAGGATATGCTCAAGAAAAAAGGCACGTTCAAAGGTGAATCCGATGGTAGATTTACAAAAGATTTCCGCGATGCAGTTAAGATTTATCAAGGTGAAAACGATTTGACGAAAACCGGAACGCTAAATCGGGCAACGCTCGAAAAAATGGGCGTAGAACTAACCGACAAACAAAAAGCATACCCCGTTAATCCGAACTCATTTGCCGGTGCGGGCGATGATGATGAAGATGATGCAAAAACGGATGAGCCGAAAACAAGCAAAAAGGCGTTTCGTCCGACAAAAGCACAAATTGCCGAAGCTCAAACGATGCTCAAAGCGGATAAGAAATATACAGGCGACACGGACGGCAGATACAACGATGACTTCCGCGATGCTGTAAAAACTTATCAGGAAGCAAACGGACTCGACAAAAACGGCAAACTCGATGAAGCAACACTTGGTAAAATGGGAATCGCGTTAACCGACAGTCAAAAAGGTATCGAAACCGCTTCCGCGACGATGAAATCAGATAAACCGCGTCGCGTAAGTTTTCGCGTCAATAAAGAACAGATCAGCGAAGCTCAAACAAAACTGAAATCGGCGAAACTTTTCAGCAGCGAAGTTGACGGAAAATACAGTAAGGATTTGCGTGATGCTATCAAAGAATTTCAATCAGCGAACGGTTTGAGCCGCACGGGTTCACTCAATCGCGTAACGCTTGAAAAAATGAGCATTGTGCTGACCGAATCGCAGATGGAAATTCCCGTTAATTCGAACGATATTGCCACTGAAAAATCCGAAAAAGCGAAAACGTCCGATAACTCCGATAAACCGAAACGCCGAATCTTCCGGGCAAGTGCTGATCAGATTATGCAGGTGCAGGCGAAACTCAAAGAATTAGGAATGTATGCGGGCGAGGAAACCGGAAAACTGAATCCCGCCACACGCACCGCGATCCGCGAATGGCAGAGCAAAAATAATATCAATAAAACCGGAACGTTAAATAAGGAAACTCTCGAAGCAATGAAGGTCGAACTGACCGACACGCAGAAAGAGTTTTAATTTATTTGTAATTGATGAATGAGTTACCGGCTTATTCATCAGTTACTTTTTACCTTTATATTCAAAAAATCGTTTTTCCACTTGAATTAAAAGTTTATTATTTGTAATAATGTAAGACTTCGTTGGAAAATATATTTATCGTTTATTTTCCGGTATGGCGGCTATAGTTCAGTTGGTTAGAACGCCTGATTGTGGTTCAGGAGGTGGTCGGTTCAATCCCGACTAGCCGCCCCATTTCTTTTATTTTGCAAACGAAGTAGATTACTGCGAACCCTTAAACTGCTCGATAATTGTTCCCAAAAATCCGAAATCCGAAATATATTTTCGTTCGATTCCCTGTTTGCCGAACTGCGTTTGAACAAATGTATAAGTTACCGCTTTTTGATTCTGCTTCGGAGTTCCCAGAATTTTAATGATATTTTCCGTCGTTTCGGAATCTTTTGTCAGTGTATTTGCGGCGGCTTTGCTCTGTGCAAAGTTTGCGAATAAATCTGCATTTTGAAAAGCCGCGGTTGAATTCTCACTAACACTTTTTCGCACACCTTCGGCATCGCCCATCAACAGAAAATCTTCGATTAAAACAACCGCTGAACTTTTGTCTTCGGAAAGCCACAGCTTGCCGTCTTTTCCGATTTGCTGCGGCTCTTTCGTTAAATTTATATCTTTGACAAATGCTCTTTCGACACCTTCAAAGTTTTTGATTTTAACGACCGCGAATCTATTTTCATCGCTGAGCCGCACTGTTATAATTTCCGATTCAACCGCACTCAAAAAGCCTTCCGCATCAGCAACTCCGTAAGATGAAAGCAGTGAATTTGAGAAAGCGGAAATAATTTTTGCGTTGGCGGCATCGGTGTTTTTTGCAGTCACGAGCAGCAAACTACGAAAGGCGATCTGCGGATTTTTTAAGTTGTAGAGCGTAACGGAAGAAACATCGGCGGGCAGAAACTTGCTGATCTCAAGCGATTTTTTGTTACTTGAAACAAGCGTTTCGCTAAATACTTTCGAGGTTTCACTATCGGTTCTAATGAAAATTAAATCTTCGATTCCGCGTTCCGTTTTGTTCGCCGTCCAAGTAATCTCACGTGTCGTTTTGTCCAGAATCTGCGGCAGAATTCTCGCAATAAAACCTCTCGCGTTCTCGTCTTCCGTCTGTCCGACGGCAACGGTTACGCCGACTAAATCGGCGATTTGCTTGATGCCTTCGTTGGAAACAAAACCGAATGCGAGAGCATTTTTCGACTTTTCATATTCGAGCGACAAATTTTCATTTTTCAGTAAACTTTCGCTTTCGCCTCTTTTTGCCGACAGACATTTGTTGAGTGATTCTTCGTCGTTACCGAAGAAAACCTGCGAATCCGAGATTACGGCAAAAGTCCTGCGTCCGTCGTTTGCCGTCCAGATAAATCTTTCGGTGTCGTTGACACTTTTTCTTTCGAGCTTCGCATTGTTGCCGTAAGTCTTACGGACAAAATCATTTAGACTGTTTTCAACGAGCGAATTGACCTGCCAACTCCACGCGTGAGTTTCGGCGATGGCGGTAAATTTTGGTTTGAAATTCAAAACCGCCTGTTCACCCGTAACCTGATTTTCGCTCGTTTCAAATCCCGTGATCGCCACCGCCACCTGAATTCCGTTGACAACTGAAAAGTCCGTCTTTGAAGCCGAGTTTTCCCTGAACGATTTACTTTCCCTCAATGTGTCGAGAGCGTTGCCGAGATCGTTCGTTTCAAAGTAGATGATCGTGTCTTTCGGTGCAAAAGTCCGCAGGTCAGACGTATTTTTACTGCACGAAGTGAAGGCAAATATAAAAACTCCGCAAACCAAAAAGATTGATTTTGCGGAGAATCGGCGAAAATTTATTTTTGCAAAAATTTCTGCCATTTAGTCGGAAGTAAAATTTAAAGTGCCGAAATTTTCATTGACCGAAGCGATTTGTGAAGCAAACATAAAACGCTTGGAACGCACTCGAAATACAAACGGTTCGCCGGTTTTGACGTTTTTAAATCGAAAATAACCGAATGGATTAGCAACAGCATAACGGGTTTGCCCGGTTTCATCAATATAAAAGACCAAAGCACCGGAAGCATACCTGCCATTAGCAGATAAAACTCTGCCGGAAATCGAAACATTTGCGGCGGTAGTCGTTAAAGAAGTTACTGCCGCAATCGGTGAAAGCATTGAAACACGGGCGTAAATCGTTCGCGTCGCAAAATCCCGTGGCGGCGTGTCAATAGTTTTGTCCGTCCACGAACCATTCTCGAATTGCAGAATCCGGGCGGCGTTGAAACTTGCTTCCGTGATGTTTTCCGGCAGATTTATTTTGATAAAAACATCGCCTGAAAACTTCGCGGAAGTTTGCAGAATCTGCGGCGTGGTCAGCAAATTCAAACCTGCGGGAAGCGGCGGCAAAGCGAGTGCCGTCAATGAGTTTGCACTTGTATTTCCGGCTTGAAACGCATTTTCAAAACGAATCGCGGTGTTTTGATTTACGTTAAAATAACCGTCATTCGTCGCCGAATTCGTGCCGTAACCGTAACGCACGACTCCGGCGGAAGTCGTATCGCCCGATGCATCTACGACTCGCCCGACGGCGATAATTTTGCCGTCGGCTTGCAGAGCAATTCCGTTGATAACATCAAAGACCGCACCGACCGCCGTAGTTACTTTGCCGCCAATGCCGAAAGTCTGGTCGAGCGAACCGTCGGAATTTTGCCGGACGAGTGCGAAAACATTTCTCGAACCGTTATTGCTGAATCCGCCGGAAATGATTTTGCCGTCAGGCTGAATAACGATTCCGTTGGCGATTTCGGCGGCGTTTCCAATCGGCGTAACGGTTGCTCCATTCGTGCCAAAGGTGTTATCCAAACTTCCATCCAAGTTGTAGCGAATTGCCAGAAAATCGTTTCCCTGTCCGCTGTTAATGCAGCCTGCGACGACGATTTTGCCGTCGTTCTGCAACGCTAAATCGAATGCTTCGTCAGTTCGCGTGCCGATGGCGGTCGTTGCAATTCCGTCGTCATTGAAGGTCGTATCAAGCGTTCCATTCGTATTGTAGCGAAGCAGAGCGACATCGTTATTTCCCGTTCCGGCTGAGAAATATCCGGCAACGACGATCTTGCCATCGCTTTGATTTTTCACCTGATAAGCGTGTTCCGCACCGTTGCCGATTCGCGTCACTAAAATGCCGTTGCCATTGCCCGCATCGCCGTCGAAGGTCGTATCGAGCGTTCCGTCAGCATTATAGCGGACAACCGTGATGCTTGTATTCCCGCCGTCGAAACTGTCGCCGACGGCTAAAATTTTACCGTCCGTTTGAATCTCGACACCGCGAAAAACTTCGTCACCGCTTCCGACGACGGTTTTAACAATGCCGTTTCCGTTGCCTGAATTACCGTCGAAGGTTTGATCTAAAGTTCCGTCCGAATTATAGCGAACGATGGCGAAATCCATATTGACACCGTTGTAACTTCTTCCGGCAGCAACGATTTTACCGTCGGGTTGAATCGCCACGGCAAAGGCATTATCGAAACTTTCGCCGACCGGTGTTTTGACCTTGCCGCCGTTGCCGAAGGTCGCGTCCAGCGTTCCATCCGGGTTATAGCGAAACATTGCAAAATCAGTATCTCCCGGACGGTTGCTGAATCCGGCAACGATGATTTTGCCATCCTTTTGCACCGCGACCGCCTGAGCGACACTGCCGGTATCAATTTTAGATGTAACAACTCCGCCGGAATTAAATGCTGCATCGAGCGAACCGTTTGAAAACGGCATTGCCACCGCATCTACATTGGAAATCGGTTTGATTTGACCACGAATTTCGCCGCCCGGAAAGTTTGCATTATGAACATTAAAATACCAGAGTCCGGCTTTGAGATTAACAACTTCGGCAGCGGAAATCGGGAAAGTTTGCGTGAAATTTCCATTCGGTAACGGTTGAATAACTGCGGCGGAAACTCCGCGGGGAGCGGGACTGTGAATGTGTGCGGCAGTTTGCGAACTACTCAAACCTTGGAAATAAAGCGTTATTGTAACCTGCGTTTCTGCTTCATTCAAAATCACCGAACCGACTCCGGCGGCGTTTGAAGCATTCGGCGGCGTTTCCTGCAAACCGTCGAGATTTGATATAAATGTTGTTTCCGCCCGAATCGACAAAGCGAAAACAAACAGAATACTGAGGACCAATAATAATCGTAACCTTGCTTTTTTTTTCATTTTTCTATTTTCTGCTTTGAACTTCGTGAATTAGTCAAGCATTCTCACCGTAACCGATGTTATGCAGAATTGAGTTTTCAGTAATTATCAGTTGTGGTTGTGTATTTTCTCTATCTCTCTAAACAGATACAAATCAGCCTACGAATTATTCCGCATTTCTCTGATTATTTCCAAATCTGCCTCAATCCACGAACCCGTGCCGCCGGAAACATTGTGCAGATCGGTAAATCCCGCCCGTTCCAGAATACTCGTTCCCGCACTCGAACGATAACCGCCCTGACAGATCACATAAGTCGGTTTTTGCTTGTCCAGATCGTTCGTGAGCTTGTGTAAATCAGTGAGTGTCAGATTCTTGGCGTTGATGGCGTGTCCGCTTGAAAATTCGGCTTCGCGGCGAACGTCCACGAATTGCAAATCATTTTCCACGTTCAGACGGCGGTTCATTTCCGTAACCGAAATTTGTTCCGTCGCAATCATTTCCGACTCACAATCATCAATAAAAATCGAGCCTTCAACTGTTTCGTGTCCGACTCGTGCCAGACGCATTACGGCTTCGTCAATTTGTTCATCCGTAGCGGCGGCGATGATTAGCGGCGTTCCGATTTTGATCAAACTTCCCGCCCACGGAGCGAATTGTCCGCCGAGTCCGATATTTAAGGATTTCGGAATATGTTTTTCGCCGTATTCATCGGCACTTCGGACATCTAAAATAATTCCTTCAAAAGTTTCTAATTTATCGGAATCAATTTTTTTGACCGTTCCGAGTTTATCCAAAGCGTCCGCACCCTTTAGGTTTTTCTCCGCACTTTTTGAAAAATACGCCGGTGCTTCGGTCAGATCACTTATCATCAGTTCGACGAATTTTTCCCGCGTCATTTGTTGCAGAGCATAGTTTGAATGCCGTTGTTCACCGAGCGTCGAGAAGGTTTCTTTCGATATATTCTTACCGCATAAACTTCCCGCTCCGTGTGCCGGATAAACTTCGGTTTCGTCCGCAAATCGTAAAATTTTATCGTGCAGAGATTGATACATAAATCCCGCCATTTCCGCCGCCGAGAAACCTTTCGATCCGACCAGATCAGGACGACCGACATCACCGATAAAGAGCGTATCGCCCGTAAACATTTTCAACGGTTCGCGTTCATCTTCCGTATTTGCGGCGATAATCGTAATTCCTTCGGGCGTGTGTCCAGGAGTTTCGAGAAATTTCAGTTTAATTTTGCCGATATTTATTTCGTCGCCGTCTTTTACTCTACGGGTTGGAAATTGCGTTTTCGCCTTCTCGCCGTAGATGATTTCCGCTCCCGTTTTTTCCGATAATTCAAGATGTCCCGACACAAAATCGGCGTGTGAATGAGTTTCAATAATGTATTTTATCTTCTGCCCGTTTGCCGCCGCTTCGTCTAAATATTGCTGAACGTCCCGTTGCGGATCAATAATCACGGCTTCATCCTCCGAACCGAGATAATAGGAAGCGTGTGCCAGACAACTCAGATAAAATTGTTTGAATTTCATAATTATTCCTCAACATAATTTGATGTAGGCAAATCAATATGCCGCCTTGCTGTCAATCGCCGCTGCTTTGCGTCGCTCTCTGATTCCAAGGCATTTTCAGCAAAATCATTCCCATCGTGCAAGTATCGGTCAATGCCGACACGACCAATCCCGCACCGACGAATGCGGTTATCAGCAGAAACCACCAATATATCATACCGAGAAAAAACCCCGCCAAAACCAATGCTCCCGCCGCCAATCGCACCTGCCGTTCAATCGCCCACGGTGCATCTTCATCTTTTTCCGTTTCAAAACCCGCACTTTCCCAAGCACTCAGACCGCCGCGGACATTGATGACATCCTTAAATCCGACTGCTTTTAAAATATCCTGTGCCTGTTCGGAGCGTCTGCCCGTCTGACACATTACATATATTTTTTCGGAGGTGTTGTGTTTTTCGTGCAGTTTCCCGACTTCGGCGAGCGTTACATTTTCCGCACCGATCACTCTGCCGTTTGCAAATTCCGCATATTCCCGAACATCAATCAAGTTGATTCCGCCCTTTTTCATTTCGTCGTTCAATTCTAAAACCGTAGTTTCACTCATTTTATTTACCTCAAAATCTATCCGGCAATATAACGATTATGCTGAATTTATAATCTCTCGAACCGCCGCAAAAATTTCCGCCTCATTTAATGGATGCTTGTTTCCAAAGATTCCTCACATTTTCGTAATCATTTTTGCGGCTGAACGAACATATGTTACGCAAAAATTATCGGCTCGAAACACGGCGAACAAACTGATCTTCTTGTCCCTCTCTGTGCAAAGATTTTTATTCGCTCTCCTTTGAGCGACCAACCGTCAGGCAGTTTCGGATTCATCGAAAACGCCGATTCGTCCCCGAAATATAAATCAATCAAGCCACAGCGGTAAAACTGCCGCAATCTGTTTAAGATTTCCTCTTTTTCGGCTCGCTCAGTTTCCACCTGTCTCGATTTGAGCCACATTCGTGTGCGACAGAATCGGCGGTTCGCTGCTCATCGGTTAATTTAACAACTTTTATTTTACCCATCTTAACAAATTAGTCTAACCTATTTCTGTGGGAGTGCTTACGTTAAACAATTTAAATAAAAATTGTAGAGACAATCATTTATGATCGCCCCTACAATTAGTCATATATCAGTGATCTTTCGGCTATTTCGTGTTTTTATTTGCCGTATTTTTGTTCTCTGAATTTTTGTTTTCAGTATTTGAATTTCCCGGGTTTTCTGAATCTTCCGAACCGTTTGCGGTATCGCGGAAATTAACCGGAGTTCCGGCTTTGACGCGTCCTCCGAGATCGAGTGCATCCCAGTTTGTCAGCCGGATGCAGCCACTCGAAGTAACATAACCGATTGTTTCCGGGGCACTTGTTCCGTGAATTCCGAAGTGCGGTTTTGATAAAGCCATCCACATTACGCCGACGGCATTGTTCGGTCCGGGCGGAATTATCGCATTTTCGCCGTCGCCTTTATTAAGCAGTTTCGGCTGATAATTCCACGACGGGTCTTTGGCGATTCCGGTTATTTTATATTCACCGGAAGGCGACGGATTGTATTGTGAACCGAGCGTTGACGGATAATGAACGACAATTTTCTCATTTGAGTCCAGACCGTGAACAAAGTGTCCGCCGTCCGAAACAACGATGCTGGCAACATTTCCGCCGGATTTATCAACACCTTCCAGATTCGGAATCATAATCATATCTCCGGCTTTTAGGTTTTTGATTTCAACCTTCGGATTTAACTGCTTCAAAAGTCCGGGTGTAATGTGATATGTTTCGGAGAGTTTTTCTTCCAGAGATTCATAGCACATACAATCCAATTTTGCTTTTTCGTAAATGTCGGCGGGAAGTTTTTCAAATTTTCCTTCGACATCTTTTGCCGTTAATTTCTGCTCGACAATGAGTTTGTCAGGCTTTCCGGCAAGTTCGACAATTTTCTCGTAAGTCGTTTTATCAACTTCTCCGTGAGCAGGAATTCCGTTACTTTTTTGTAACCAATAGACGGCTTTTTCGGTATTCTTGCCCCATTTTCCATCAATAATTCCGGGTGAGAAATTCGTGCGATCAAGCAAAAGCTGTGTCCGCAGAACCGAAGTTCCTTCGCCGCCGGAAATTGGTGAATACTGCTCTTTGGTGTTAATATTCTCGCCGTTTATGTCGCCGTATTTTTCCGAATTCGCTTTGTCGTTTTTCTCGGTCGGCTTATCAAGTTCAGCAAAACTTTTCCAACCTTCGTCCGAACGCCCTTTTTCGACATCCTCATCAGTAATATCTTCTTCTTCGTCCGTATAGATCGAAACCTCGCTGTTCGCTTCCATATTTGCTTCGGAGTTAGAGTTTTCAGACATACTATTGGTGTTGGCATTCGCGTCTGCGGTGTTTGTGTTTGCATCGGGAACACAACCCGTTAAAGCTACACAAATCGAGAGTAAAAACATATAGTATTTTGCTTTTGGACTTAATACTTTTTTAATCATAATTCTCCTGTTTAATAACTAAAGTCTTGCTTTTATCATAACATTTTTAGACTTTGAGTTCTAAATCTATTTTAATAACTCGATGCCGTCTTTAAGCAGTGGATAAGGATTTATATTTTCACCCTCAAAATACTTTGTCGGGTCATCAAGAACGGATATTGAAAAATGCAGATGATAATTTTCAGGACCGGCGTTTCCCGTATTACCGACGTAGCCGATGGTCGTTCCCTGTTTGATAAAATCGCCTTCCTTTATATCGGCATCGCGTTTTTCAAGGTGAGCATAATAATAGACATAGCGTTTATCGGAGCTGTATTGATAAATTGTAATTCCGCCGCGTTCGCTGTCGAAAAATTTGACGATCTCACCGTCGGAAACCGCTACTACGGGAGTTCCGAGCGGAGCGATGATGTCTATCGCGTTATGCACACGACCTTCCGAGCGGGCATCGTTAAAAGTATCAATTAACTGATCGCGTTTAATGCCGGCAACCGGAATCATCAAAGTTCCATTGTTAGTTTCAGGAACAAAGTCATTTTGGTTCGTATTCCAATTAGTATTTTCGTTAAATTCAGTGTTCGATTTGTCACCCGGATAAGGCGTAATTGTCGGTAACACTTCAGGTTCTGTCGGCAGCACTTCAGGTTCTATCGGAGATTTTACATTTTCTATATTAGTTTCGTTAAATGTAACAAGCGGATCATAAAATTTTTCGTAGAGAAAACCCAAGGCAAGCAGGTGAATAATTATCAAATACACAACCGCTGAAGTTTTACCGATTCTCTGAAGAGAACTTTTCATAATACTTAAAAAATATTAAATGTCTGGAATCCAAAATTCTCCATCTTTTTTAATAACTTTTTTCAGACCGATTTTCGGCAATTCGCTCTCTTGATAACCAAGATACGTGAAATGCGGCTCGTCATTTTGTATAGTTCTGAACCAACCGTGATTTGCCAAAACCTTTCGCACTTTCCGGTCGTCAAATTCATTTATATCAAGAGCTAACATCGAAAGATGCTGCGAAGTGCCGGGAGCGGCAACCGAATAAAGTATCGAATTATTAAAAAAAGTGTTGAAATAAATTCCCTGCTTTTCCAGTTCCAGAACTTCCTCAACCTGTTCTTTGATCGGTAGAGATTTCAGTTTTGAAATTTGTCCGTCGTCCAAACGCCCCTTTGCTTTCCAATGTTTCAAAGCAGGTTCAAAACGCGAATTCCAGAGCGTCAGAGTTTTTCCATAACTACGCCGGGCTGCTTCTTCACCATCTCTCGGAGTAATTTTCAAACCTTCTTTTTTCGCCTCATCAACCGCACTTTGCAGAGCTTTTAATGCCGCCGGCTGCAGTTCGATATTTGTTCCGCCGATGTTTGCTTTGGCTACGCCGGCTTTTGTTTGGAAACCGGAAACTTCGCCCTCGCTTGCAAACATAGTTTTCGCAGGCGGCATTGCTTTTGTGAGAAAAACAGAACCGTATTCCGATAAAATCCGACTTTCGACGAAGTTTGAAGAGTTATATATATCAGAAACTTTTAAACTATTGCGGCTCAGATTTTGTTTTAAGTTTCCTTGAAACCCTTTCACACTTTTTATTAAATTGTTTTTGGAATCGCTGTCTTTCATCGCATCTGTTTCTTTATCATCTAATTATTCCGTGTTCTAAACGAAAGTATTTTCATCTGTTTTATTTCATCTGCCAGAATCCGTATTCTTTGCCCCGGAGGTGTCGGCAACTGGTTTATAACAGGCTATGCTGAAGATCATCACGAACAACGTCAGGCAACAATTTAAGAATCTAACATTTTTCATTATACTTCAGATAATAATTAAAGGCTTGCAGTTGGTAAATGTTTTTTATGTTTCATTTTCAACTAACATTTTGCAATCAAATTGTTTATACTGCAAATAAAAGTCAGCTTATTTTCTTTACGAAAAATACGAAATTATGAGTTCAAATAAAACAACGGCGAATAAAGAGTTAAACAACATCGAAAAAAAATCAATCTTTCCGAAGATCGTTCTGCTTGTAGTGACTTTGGGTGCTTTGACTTTCGGGGCGTGGTATTTGTTGAGCAATCCTGCCAGCATCAATGAATCACAAAATGAAGTTGAAACGACGAAGAATGTAGCCGAAGAGGAATCATTGGAAATCGCTCCCGGCAATCCGGCGACTCCGACCGAAGCGTATAAAAAACTCTACGCCGCCGTCAACGGCAAGGACAAGGCGGTAATTAAAGCAATAATGTCGAAGGACACCATCGGACTCGGACAGATGCAGGTGGGACAGACGAAAAAAGACCTCGATGAAGTTCTTGCCAACGGTTTTTTCACGGCGAATATGGGCGACAAACTTCCCGCCATCCGTGACGAGCGAATCAGAGGAAAATTCGGTGCGGTTGAAGTTTTCAGCCAAAAGAAAAATACTTGGGAAGATATTCCGTTCGTCATTGAAGGCGGTGCGTGGAAACTAGCGGTCGGCAATATGTTTGCCGGGACTTTTGAATCGCCCGGTACGCCGCGAACCACCGTCGAAAGAGAAAATGCCAACGCCGCCGGAAAAAACGATATGATTCCCTACGGCGACGGCAATGTAAATACGAACATCAAGCCGAAAATCATTGATCCGTCGAAAGGCGAAATACTTCCGGCAATGCCCGCAGGCGGCGTTCCAAAACCGAAAAACAAGTGATGATAAACGCCTCTGAAGTTAAAGAAATCTTGTCAACATACGAAAAATATGGTTGGACGATAAAGCAAATTTTGCTGTCCGATGAACTGAAAAATTCGTTATCGTCTGAGGAGTTGGAAGAAATTGTCGGTAAAAGTGAGATTTCCGAATCAAGTGTTGATGCGGTTTGGTTTTCGCGTCCGTCAAAATACGGTAAAACCGCTTGGGAACTGCGGCATTTAAATCAAAATCCATTTGCGATATTTGAACTGACGGACGAAGATGACGATGAATCCGCAAAAGTCGAAATGTTGAAAAATGCCGAAACCCGAATGGCGGAATACGCATCAAATAAAAAGGAAATATCAACGAATATTTCTTGACAACTATTGCGGATAATTGGAAACTACATTTTATTTGAAATTATGATGAAGAATTACGGTAAGCAAATCGAAACGATCTGGAAAGATTTGCGACCGATGACAAAAAAAATGTTGGTCGGCGGATTTAATACTAACAAATCCGCCAAACAGCAGAAGTATACTTACGATGCTCACGCCGATTGGGAAATCAGCAGTTTGCTTGATGCTCTGGACAATCAGGCGAAGGATTCCGACGCACCGATAGAAAAGTCTAAACTGCGTGAGATCAATACTTTAGCGTCAATCTGTGCCAGTGTTCTGGAAGCTCAGACGGAATCTGCCGAAGTTTTTATACAGCTGACGAAACGTGCCTTGAAACGCAATGATTTCGTTAAAATTGATAAACTTGCCGATGCTCTTTTTGAAAGATTTTCCGCCGGAGAAATGGCAGAGATTATCCGCCAGACCGACCTTGCTCAAATTCGTGCAATCGCTTACGAAACTCTTGCCGTAATGCCCGCAACGCTGGTCGAGCCGCTCCTCAACGATCCGCTTTATTTTGAAATTGCCTGCAATGTTCTCGAACAGCAAGCAGTCGAATTCGAGTCCGCCGAGGCACAACAGATTCTGGAATTACTGGACGAAGGTTTTGATTTCGATGCTTTTTAACCACCGATAAATCACCGGACAGCGGGCATCCTGCCCGCTGGTTTTGTATTTTAACGTGAGTTCGAGGAAAGAAAATATAGTTAAAATGTTGCTGCTCTTACCTTTGCGGTTCTGAGCGTCTTTAGTTTAGCGTTCTTTGCGGTAAAAAAAGAAAAAATTTAACTGCAAAGAACGCTAAGATTCACGCAAAGTTCGCAAAGAATGGTCGAGATTACATTAGTTCTTTTTGGTCAACAACTTTTATCTCGGACTGACGTTATTTTAAGTTTATATTGTAAAGACTTACACTTGCGGGCAGGATGCCGGCTGTCCGATTCGTCCTTCTATAAAATTTTCCCCGACAGCCAAAAACTTCCCCGCACGATGCCGCCGGTTTTCGGTTCATCTTTTATCAGATTCGCATCTGCAACGACATCTATTTCGCCGCCGTAAGTCTCAACCGCAAACCAGTAAAATTTGCCGCCCGTGAACGAATTTGTGCGTGGTTCAAACTCCTTTATTTCACCCGTTAAAATTCCGTGTGCCTGCGGCGGATCGAGTTCGGCACTTTCGCCGTCTTCGGTAAATGCGAATAAGCCGCTCGGAATAAATGATTTTGAAGCAACTTTTACTTCGTCATTCTGGCTTGCGTCGAAATCTTCTCTATTTGCAAAAATCTCGAAATCATTTGAAGCGAACGCCGTCAACTGAATCTCAACGACCTTCGGCAACGCTATATTTTCCTTCGTGCGAAAATCGGGAACGTCGAACACGAACGGATATTCGCCCGTCTTTTCAAAATCACTCTCGCCCGGATTCGCCCACGCATAAAATGCTCCGTCGAGTTCGGAAGTATCGCGTTCGATGCGTTTCGTTAAACCGACACGACGCAAACTTTTGCCCGCAAATGCCGGATTAAAACCCATTATCTCCTGTGCCGGATTCGTCTGCATATAAATTTCCGCACCTGAATTATCTTCAAATTTGAAGTAGTAACCACGCGGCGGACACGGCACGGGTTTGAGGTGATTCATAATATCCATAATCACCTGATTGACATCGTGTTCATTTTTTACGGGAAAACCTATGTCTGATAAATTGCTCATTTTTTATTTTTTCGGCTTGCGTCTTGTAAATATTAAAACTAAACCGATGGTTATTAACAAAACTATGACACCGATAAAATATTTATTCAGGAAAATTCTTTTGACAAGGCTGTTATTCGATTCTTCCGGCAAATCTTCCTGACTATTGCTCAATCCGTATGCGGTGTATTTTTTCGTGTCGCTTAAAACTTCCGTCAATTTGTTTTCCGCTTCGCCGTCAACCGCGACTCGTGCCAGTTTTCCCATTGTTCCGGTCAAAGCTCCGGCACGCGAATGGCTGACGAAAAACACATAAGTTTTGAACGTTTTAGCGGCTTGCGGAAAACTGATAATTCCCGTTAGAGACATCGAAGAATGGAAATAATGATTGGCGTAAATCTGTTTTGAAATGCTCAAACCCTGCGGAATTTCAGCGTTATCGTCCTTTTTGTAAAGAATCGTATGCGTGTTGATGATCACCGATTTAAAACCGACTCCGACCTTTTCCCAAGTCGTTAATTCCTCAATTCCGTCAAGTTTCTTCTTCGGATAATCACGCACATATTCCTTAAATTCCGGTGCAAACTCCTCGATCCAAAGTAATCCGTCAAGCAGTGATTTCTGTTCATCCGCCACAATTAGCGGTTCGGGGTCATCGTTGTAATCCATCAGTGCAGAATCGCCGTCTTTCATATAATTCGCGGTATTTTCCACCATTATTTCACGAATCAACTTCTCCGCTTTCTCGTCAGCGGCGGCGGCAGTCCAGTCGAGTGCGTTAAACTTTTCAATCATCGCCGATGACAAACTCCAACTGCAATCGCCGTCTTTGCAATCCTTCAAGCTGCCGATTTCAGATTTATCAATCGTCAATTTCTTCAAATCGGCAAGCGTCGGCGGACTTCTAAAAATCCCGCGTTGCTCCGAAACTTCCTTCCGCTGTTTCTCGACCGCCCGCCGAAACGCATCAAAAACAACATCCCGCGGAGCATTCAGCATAATCACGCCGCTAAATGCAACTTCACCTTCACTTCCCGTTTTCAATTCCTTGACGATTATTTCGCCTTTTTCGAGCAATGCCAAGTCATTTTCGGTAAATCCCGCACCATTCGTCAGGACGTTTTTTACTTTTTCAAACGTCGGCGATTGAGCAAAAATATTGCTGAAAATTGACAAAAGCATTACCGAAAGCACAATTAGTGCAAAAGTTTTTTTCATAAATTCTCTTTATGTATTCTTTCTTTTTTTCGCGTAAATTCGCGTTTATTCGCGGGCAAAAAATGTTTATTTAACCCGCCGAGGTCGTGTCGCTTTTGTCCTTATAACGCTTTGAATACATCGGGAATTTCTCCGTCAATTCCGCAACCTCGCGTTTTACTTTCGTTTGAACTTCCTCAGAATCAACATCGTGAACGATTTCCGCGATAAGTTTCGCAATCGTTTTCATATCGTCTTCTTTCATTCCGCGAGTCGTCAGAGCGGGAGTTCCAAGTCGAATTCCCGATGCGATAAATGGTTTGTTTTGATCGAACGGAATCGTGTTTTTGTTGACCGTAATATGAACCGCATCAAGTGCTTTTTCAGCTTTTTTGCCCGTGATTCCTTTGCCGTTTTGGAAAACATCAACTAGAACCAAGTGATTATCAGTGCCGCCGGAAACTAATCGCAAACCTTGATTCGTCAATTCTTCTGCTAACGTCCGAGCATTATCTAAAACTTGCTGCTGATACGATTTGAAATCCCGATTGATCGCTTCGCCGAAAGCCACTGCTTTTGCTGCGATTATGTGAACCAATGGACCGCCTTGAATTCCGGGAAAAACATTTCGGTCAACATCTTTTGCGGATTCCTCACGACACAAAATCAAACCGCCGCGAGGTCCACGCAAAGTTTTGTGCGTCGTCGTCGTGACGAATTCGCAATGCGGAACGGGCGATGGATGCAAGCCCGTCGCCACCAAACCCGCAATATGTGCGATGTCCGCCATCACCACCGCACCAATTGATTTGGCGATTTGACCAATGCGTTCAAAATCAATAATTCGCGGATAAGCCGAAGCCCCGCAGACAATCATTTTCGGTTGTTCTTCCTCGGCAATGCGTTGTAATTCGTCATAATCAATCGTTTCAGTTTCCTTTGAAACGCCATAATCTGCGACTTCATAACTCAAACCCGAAAAGTTTAGCGGATGTCCGTGCGTCAAATGTCCGCCGTGTTCCAATTTCATTCCAAGGATTTTGTTGCCGTGTGCAATCGCCGACATATAAACAGCGGTATTCGCCTGCGAACCCGAATGCGGCTGAACATTTGCGTGTTCCGCCCCGAAAATCTCCTTCGCCCGATCAATCGCCAAACTCTCAACGACATCCGCAAATTCGCAGCCGCCGTAATATCTTTTGCCCGGATAACCTTCGGCATACTTGTTCGTAAAAACCGAACCCATCGCCTGCAAAACCGCCTCGGAAACAAAATTCTCCGACGCAATCAGTTCCAACCCGTCCGCCTGCCGACGCACCTCATCATCAATCGCACCCCGCACGATTGGATCAACTTCCGCTAAATCTGCTGTAAAAAATTTGTTCATTATTCCTTCTCTGATATTTCTATAATTTGTAAAAACTCCAATGGTTCGACAACTTTGAGCGGTCTGAATCTCTGTCTGAATTCCTTGCATTCATCGGAAATTCCCGACATCAAATCTAATAAATCGTTATCCCGACTGACAATATATTCGGCTTTGCAACAGACAGCGAGGTTAACATATTTTTCATCTTTCGGGTCGCGTTGATAATCAAATAAGTCGGGAACATTTTTTATCAAAACCGCTTTCTTCCGTAAAATTTCCAATAATTTATCGGTTCTTTCTTGGGTCAAAAGTGAAAAATTTTCTTGAAGTTTAGGACGAGTTAAAACATCGGCAATCTCGGCTAAAATTTCTTCGCTGACAAACAATTCAATCTTGTTATTTTCAAATAATTCCAGACATTTGACTGCGAAACCTGTTTCTTTAATCAAACCTTGCAAAAAAATCATACAATCGAAAACAACTGGCAGACGATCTTCTTGATTTTCCACTTAAACTTTTTCCTTTTGTCTTTCTTGAAATGATTCTTCCCGTGCTTCTTCCAATAGATTATCCAGTTCATCTTCGGAAATTTCACTCTGTTTTATTTGCTCTCTGACTGGAGCAAAAAGCAAACGCATATTGAGCGATGCGGCAATGTCTTCCTCAATCAAATACCGCACATAATCTTCCTTAGTCGTGCCGATTTCTTCCGCTCTTTCACCAACCGCTTTGACAACCGATTCCGAAAGCCCTTTTACTTCTATTGTGTCTATTAACATATTCTTTCACCTCTCGGCTGATTATAACATTTGAGTAATGGACGTATAAATAACTTTTTAACAAACACCAAAATAAACTTGATTAGCAATCGCACCCCCGCACGATTGGATCAACTTCCGCTAAATCTGTTGTAAAAAATTTGTTCATTATTTTTCTATTTCGTTTTTATGTTTATTCAACCACTCTTCCTTACTTGTTCCAAAAATTTGAACTCCTCCGAACATTATGACTGCCAACATTATTGTAAGGTAAACTCCCTGATAGTTATCTTTTAGTTCTCGAAGTTCAGTCTTGGTATCGGTCAGTTCACTTTCTAAGTCTTCAATTCGATACTGATGTTCCAGTAAATATTCTTTTGTATCAATATTTTGAACTGCACTATTTGGACTTGGTAAGTTCCTTTTGGATTTATAAAATCTACCAATATATGGCATTGTAAGTCCGTAATATACTGACAAACAAATAAAGAAAATCCAAACTAATTTATTGATATAATATTGACGCAGTATGTTTTTTTCATTTTTTGATTTTGATTTCTTTATAAGACCAAAACAAAAAAACAAAAAAACAAAAACGAATACGGTAAATAATATGCCAAAATATAAGTTATCATTGAACATAACTTTGTATCTCCGATTTCATTAAATTTCTTCACTCGGGTTAATTTGCTTGGTTTTGCCTCGCAACTAATTTTCAATCTCGTCAACCTTCCAAATATCCGTATCAACATTACGCCCTAAATTCATAATTTCTTCAAGTGTCCGGTTCGGTTGAAAGCCGTTTGTTTCCAGAAATTTTGTTATCAAAACGGTTGCCGTGCGTTTGTTTCCGCCTTTCCAGATGTGGTTTTTGACCAAGCCGAAATAGAGCGTTGCGGTTTGGCGGATGATGTCGGCATCTTCATAAACGGCGGAATTCTGCGGACGGGCAAGAGCCGATTCGAGCATATTTATATCATTCAAACCGCAACGAGTTTCGCCGAATTTTTCCATCAATTCCGTGTGTGGGAAAATCGCATTTTCGGTTTGAATATAAAATACTTTCATATTTTCATAAAATTGTAATCTTTTTTACTAAGGGAATAAAATATCAAACTTCAATATAAATCCAAGCAAAATAAACGACCAAAACCGCACGCAGACTCCACGCGATTGTGCGAATCCAGTTTGTGTTGACAAGGCTCGAATGTGCATTTGCATCGAAACCGTTTGCAAGTTTGTCGTGCAAAGGTATTTGAATAAAAAATGTTGAAGCCCAAACTATCAAAGTTAGAATTAAACCAACATAAAGCAATTTTATATTAATATTTTTTGGCGGATAGAAAATTATCAGAATTGATGTAACGAGTTCGATAATCATTGCCGGAGCGACGACGGGCGTTATCCAAAAGGTGTGAGCGGCGTGATATTTCGGGAAATTCTCGGCGTTGACGTGCGAGAAAAATGGATATTGGACGAGTTGGATTATCCAGATTACGCCGAACATTATCAAACTTGAAGCGATTTGCAGAATTGTCAGGATTTTTGTCATTGAACCAAATAATTTACATGCCGGGATTATGAATCAATATGCAGGCAATAGTTATTTATCAAGTTGCGAACTCAGCCAATTAGCGACATCACTAAGACTTTCCTGCGAAATTTCGTGTGCCATCGGATATTCTTTGTATTCGATTTCGACCGGCAGACGCGACAGAATTTCCTTTGTCGCTCGTCCGTTTTCAATCGGCAACACCGGATCATAAAGTCCGTGCGTTACGAAGATCGGCAAATTTTTCAATTTATCGGGATTTTTCGGCAACATTTCCGTCATCGCCCGCCCGCTCATAGCGACGACTCCGACGAATTTTTCGGGATCGCTCAACGCGACGCTGAGGCTCATCATCGAACCCTGGCTGAATCCGCAGAGGTAGATTTTGTCAGCATCGAGATTGTATTCGGCGGCGATTTCATCAACGAATTGGAGAATCATCCCGCGGCTTTGCTCGAATTGTGCGACGTTGTAACCAATCGGTTTGTGCGGTTCGATAATCAATTCAAACCACGCGTAACCGCCGTAGGGCAAAGTAAACGGGGCTTGCACGCTGACGATAAAAAAGCGTTCATCCAAAAATGTCGTAAGTCCGAACAGGTCGTTTTCGTCCGCACCGATGCCGTGAAGCAAAATCAGCAACGGCGGTTTTTCGTTTTCGCCGCTTTTCTCAAGCGGTTCACGGCAGCGATATTTTAAGTTCATAAAATGTATTATCCAAGTTTAATCATAAAAACAAAAATTTTTCATATCGAGTTTATTAAATTTAACACAAACCTTACAAAATACTGTGGAATTCCACACCAACCAATGCTGTCGGTCGTGGAATTCCACGTTGTTTAGAAAATCTCTACACCGCATAATTAATTTATCCTCAACACAGATTTTCAGAGGTTTTTAACATTATGTTTCGTTTATTTTTCAACTTTCTAATAATTTTGTTCGTTGCCGTGATCGGCAGTTATGCACTTTTCTACTAAGATTTAGGGAATTAGATCAAAGGTAGGAATCAAAGCGAAAAAGCAGACAGCTAAGATCTTAGTTGTCTGCTTTTTCGTGTCTAAGTTGGAATTCTTTCGTCGGATTTTGGTTAGAAAATTCGTTGATGAGAAGGTTAAATCGTTACTACTAAAGATGTTACTGGAACTGCTTCCTACTGCTACATCTTAGATCGAAGGATCATCAGCTTTTGACGGACGATTTTCTTCAGTGGATTTAATCGCACCGAGCGTTGAATCGAAATAAAAATGCCGCGTTCCGGTTGACTGTAACCCTTCGGCGACCTGCGGATCGGCGTTGATTGAGTAAAATGCCGGCTGACTGCCCGAAGATTCCTGAACGCTCATTGAATATGTGTAACCGTTGACGACGGGTTTTTCGCCTTTGAAATCGGCTTTCAGTCCGAGCGAACTTATTAGTTCATCGAAACTCGGAGCAAAACTCCCCTTATGTTTTGAAGCATATTGAGCCTGCAAAGTGCGAATCGTGCTGATTGATTGAACGGTCGTCGTTTCGTTGCCGCTTCTAACCATTGATTGCCACGCCGGAACGCCGACACCGATCAGAAGTGCGATAATCGCAATCACGATCATCAGTTCGATTAGGTTAAAACCGCGTTGGTCTTTTAATTTTGTGCGAAAGTTTTTCATAAGCCTTTAATAATTCCTCCGTGTCTTTGCACGTTCCCGTCTGTCTAAAAGTTGCAAAATAATTGCTTAGTAAATTTATAGCATAAATACTGCACAAGAGAAAACATTTGTTTATATTGATGGATCATTTGCGTTTGCGGGGCGATCTTTTTCGGTAAATTTTATTACTTTAACATTGGAGTCGTAATAAAAGTGCAATGATCCGACAGGTTCAAGATATTTGCTTGATTTCATCGGATCGGCACTTATTGAATAGAATGCGGATTTTATCAATGTTGATTCAGAAACTTCCATTGTAAATTCATATTCATCTACAACCGGTTTTTCACTGCTAAACATTTTATCAAGTTGCGAAGTTCTAATTAGTTCATCAAATGATTTAGCGTATTCTTCATTATGTATTAGTGCATATTTTTTCTGTAAACTACGAATTTTTACAATTGATTTGAAAGCGTCTGATTCCACATCTCGACTTCTTTTACAATTTGGACTTATTATGACAAAGAGCAAAATCAATAAAGAGAAACAGAAATTTCTTTGACCAATACTGCATAAATTATTTTCAACATTTCTCATTATATTTATTAACACGAAATCTTGACAAATATGTTGCAGTAACACATCGCTGTTATTTGTAAGAATTTGGAACATTTCTAATCAAAATATGTCTAATAAACAAATAACCCAAAACTTTTCGTGCAGAAGTGCATCAAAATTTTGTAGAATAGAAAAAGGCATTTTAACGCTACATCGGAAAAACAAATAAATGAGAGATTGGATCGCCACGAAAGAAGAACCCGCCACGAATACCGCGACAACGACTTTTAACGGAACTGCAAAACTGGAAAACTTGCAAAACGCAATCGGGCAGGTTATCAGAGGCAAGTCAAACACTGTTAAATTAGCGTTGGTTGCACTGATCGCTAAGGGACATTTGCTGATCGAAGACGTTCCCGGCATCGGCAAAACGACATTGGCGAATGCTCTGGCACGCTCGCTCGATTTATCGTTTCAGCGGATTCAGTTTACATCCGACCTGTTGCCGTCCGATGTGATCGGCGTTTCGATTTTTAATCAGCAGATCAGCGATTTTGAATGGAAGGCAGGACCGATTTTTGCGAACATCGTTTTAGCGGACGAGATCAACCGGGCGACACCGAAAACGCAGTCTTCTCTGCTCGAAGCGATGGCGGAAGAACAGGTCACATACGAAGGCATTTCGCGTCCGCTGCCGTTGCCGTTTATGGTCGTGGCGACGCAGAATCCGACCGAGCATCATGGCACTTATCCGCTGCCCGAATCGCAATTGGACAGATTTATGCTGCGGTTGGACATCGGTTATCCGAGCCGCGAAGACGAAAAGCGAATCATTCAGGATCGCCGCACCGAAAACCCTCTGGATTACATTAAACCAATAATGACGGAGCGGGATATTGTCGAAATGCAGAATCTTTCCAACAACGTCCGCGTTGATGAAGCGTTGGTTGATTACTTGCTGAAAATCGTCGAGCAAACCCGTCAACACAATGCGATTGATCTCGGAATCAGTCCCCGCGGAACGCTTTCGTTATACAATTCCGCTCAGGCACTAGCTTTGATCGAAGGCAGAGATTTCTGCATCGCCGACGACATCAAACGCCTCGTGCTGCCGTGTTTTGCCCATCGAATTATCGTCAGTTCGCAATATACGAAAATCACGAATCAATCGAATGAAGCCGAAAAGATTTTGCAGGAAATTTTAATAAAAACTCAAGTGCCTGTTTAATGAATTGAATGGAATTTGAATGGGATGAAGCAAAAGCGGAAAGCAATATCAAAAAGCACAAAGGCATAACTTTTGAAGATGCTGCTTTAGTTTTTTACGACGAATGGGGAATTCAGGAATTCGATGCAGAACATTCTGATTTTGTGGAAGAAAGATTTATCATAATCGGATTAAGTGGAATGCGGATTTTGCGGGTTTCATATACTTTACGGGAGAACTTTATTAGAATAATAAGTGCGGAAAAAGCCAGACCATACGACTTAGAGGCATATAAAGAAAATCGAAATAAATATGACTGATAAAAAAGTAATTGAAGTAAAAGTAACCGCCGAACACATCGAAGAACTGCGTTCGCGGGAAGTTCCCGAAGCCGAATTGCCGCAAGTCGGAACAATCAAGCGTTATCGTCCGTCTCCGCATATTATTAAAAAAACTCCTGTGTTTCTAGATTCTAAAGTAATCGAACACTTTAAGAAAAAAAACTCTGATGAATATCAAACTGCGATAAACAAAGAACTTGCAGACCTCATCAAGTCAAAAGAGACTAAACAAAGTGAACGGGAAAATTTGCGTGAAGAACTCTTAAATGATGAAGAATTTTTGCGTAAACTTAGACAGAAACTTGCCGCTTAGATGTTCACTAAAATTCGCCAAATCGCCCAACTGTTCAGCTTTAAGGACTTACGAAATGCCCTGATCGGAATCGTGGTTGTTTTCGGCGGACTCGGACTCGCATTTTTGACGCTTTACGCTTATCGGGTGAATAATCCCAAACTCGCCGAATTTTCCGCAATTGCTTCGCTCGTATTCGTTTTTGTCATCATAATTTTTATTATTCCGCCGCTGGCACGTAACGCAAGTGCCGAAGCATCGCAGCTTAATTTGCCGTTTGAATTTACAGCGGGCGGGGCGATTTTTATCGGGTTAATGCTGATCGTCGCGTTTTCGGCTTGGAATACGGGAAATAATCTGCTGTTTCTGGTGTTGTCTTTTATCAGTTCAGCATTGGTCGTCGGTTTTTTTGTCGGCAATTTTTGTTTGAAAAAACTCGATGTCAAGATGCGTTTTCCCGAAACGGTTTTTGCCGATGAACCGACTCCGATTCTGGTCAGTCTGCACAATCGCAAAAAGATTTTTCCGGCGTATTCGATAACTTCCGAAGTTCGCGGAAAAAGCCGGACGAACTCCGTTATATTTCACGATCTGAAAAATATTCTCCCGGTAAAATGGGCGGAGAAACTGTCGCGTCCGCCGGTCATTAAACACACTTTGGATTATTTCGTCCACGTTCCGCGAAAGGATTTTATCGAAAATAAGGTCGAACATATTTTCACGAGTCGCGGGCGTTTTATCATCAAGGATTTTGAATTATCAACGAAATTTCCCTTCGCGTTTTTCCGTCATCGGCGAAGACTTCCGGCACAACGGGCGGAAATTATTATTTTTCCCAAACTCGAACCGCTTGACACCGAACTTTACGAACTGCCGCTCGATGCCGGGAGAATGATTTCGCGGAAACGCGGAATGGGACAGGATTTACTGACGTTGCGGGATTATCAGCCGATGGACGATCTACGAAATATTGACTGGAAAGCGACGGCACGTTCAAGCCGTCTGACGGTGCGAGAATATGCGGCGGAAGATGAAAAACGAATAACCGTTATTTTCGACACTCGTTTAATCAGGTCGAGAAAAGAGAAATCCAGAAGTATGCGGGAAAAACTCGAAGAGGAACAAAAGGGTGAAATAATTTCCGAGAGTAAAAAGCGTTTTGAACAAGCGGTCAGCAAAGCGGCTTCGATTCTTGCCCATTTTGCGGAAGAACGAGCCGAGATTCGGCTGGTGATTGATGACCGCGAAAGCAAATTCGACTCGGGCAAAGCTAATCTAAACGAGTGTCTGAAACAACTTGCTCTGATCGAACCGAATTATGTTGACGAATTTTCAAATGAATTTATCAATCAGAATTTCGGCGAAGTTTTCAACGATAAAACCGAAAGTCATTTGTTTTTTATAACTTCGATGGACAAAGCAAATGTGCCGAAAGAAATTTCGCATAAAGCAAAACTCGTGCATTATTAGAAATGTATTTGGTAATTGTTTTGTTTGAAAAAAGTTGAATCCATCAGAAAATGTTTAATGTTTAACGCAGAAACCAATTACTGATAACTAATTGCCAATTACCGAAAATATTTGTCATAAACAATCCATCGGCGGTGTTTTATATTTGAAAGTCATCGGCAGATGCTAAAAAATGAGTGAAGGCGTGAACATATTAATGGACGTGATGTCCGAAGAAATAATTACCGCAAAAGACGAGGTCGTTTTTGATGATGCATTTACGCTTCATAATCGAACCGTATTTCGGGCGGCGTGGACGGTCGTGCAGGACGCGGGACTTGCCGAAGACATCACGCAGGAAACATTTATCAAATTATATAATAATCTGGAGAGCATAAAAGATGAGCAAATGCTCAAGCCGTGGCTGATTCGGGTAGCGATAAATTTAGCGAAAAACACGGTGCGTGGGAATTCACGGGCAAACGTCAGAGAGGAAAATTACGTCAAAGAACGTGGAGAATACGATAATTCCACGGCGGAAAAAAAACTCGTGCAAAAGGAAACGGTCAATCAGGTGAATGCGGCTTTAAATAAAGTAAAAGAGCCTCTGCGAAGTTGCCTGATTTTGAAGCAGCAGGGTTTATCTTATAAAGAAATCGCGGAAAGTCTGGAGTTGACCGAAAGCAGTATCGGCACATTTATCGCTCGCGGGAAAAAGGAATTTATTCGCTATTACGGTAAGTTCGGAGGTAAAGTATGAAAAAAGAAAAATGCTTTAACATCGGCACGATTCAAGCCTTTACCGACGGCGAATTAGCTTCCGACATAACTGAAAAAGTTATCCGGCACATCGCTTTATGTGATAATTGTGCAAACTTGCTGGCGGAAACCGAAGACGAGAGTGCATTCGCGTTTTCCGCTTTGGACAACGAACTGAATGTTCTCGTTCCGACCGAGAGATTACGCACGAAACTGTTTGAAACGATTCGTGAAAATAAAGCAAAAGAAAGTTGGTGGCACAAAATCGCCGCCGGTTTCGGCTTGGCGGATGGTTTCAGTTTTAACAATTCGGGATTGGTCGCATTTGCGGGTGTTTTTTTTGTAGCCGGTGCTTTGGTAATAGGCGTAAGTTATTATCGAACAAACAATTACAACGGCGATGTTGCCATACTTACACCTTCAGAATCGAAAATCGAACTCGTTAAAAGCAACGATGTAATTCCGGCAGTTGATTTGACGGATGAAAACGAAATTCCATCAGAAAAATCTATTGAAAAGGACGAGAAGGACGATTATTCTGTTACCAAAAATCAAACGTCGCCGAAAATTCAGGCGGTCAAAATTATTCAGATTGATGAACGCCGGAAAGCGGAAAGTTTTACGCCGCAGACGGCGGTTCGCAGAACAGCAGCGGTTTCGCCCGTCCGAAATGAAGTTGCGGAAACTGCCGTAACACCGACTCTAAGCGGTGAAAACAGCTATCTGCAAACGATTGCGACATTGAATCAAAATGCCGAAAACAACAAAGATTCGGCATTGCGTCCGACGGAAAGAGTTGCGTTTGAAAGAGATATGGCGATGGTTGACGATTCGATCAAGAAGTTGAAGCAGGAAGTTCGCACAAATCCGAAAAACCAAGCCGCCCGCGAAGTTTTGCGAATGTCTTATCAAAGTAAAATCGAACTTTTAAACTCGGTCGCAGAAAAAAACGAATTGATGGCGACCATTCAATAATGAAGATTTTTACCAAACAAGAATCAGTAAAATTCAAATACCTGCCGATTTTCACAATAACTTTTATGTTGTTGATTTCAGGCAGTGTTTCTCTTTTTGCTCAAACGAGATTTGTAGAGAGAAATAACGCCGATAGACAGGAAATAGTTAGTCGAAATTACAGAAGAAGCGACATTGCTGAAAAATCAATTCTCGTAAATCCGAAGGTTTATGTTTCTTTGTGCATCTTGCAGGGAAGCGTTAAGGTTAACGGTTGGAAACGAGAAGAAGTTCGCGTATTCGTTGAAGGAATCCGCAACGATCAAATCAGTTTTGAAGTTCGTGAAAGAAATCGCACCGACAAAAATCCCGTCTGGGTTCAGGTTCTGGGAAAAAATACTACGGATAAAAGTGAAACGGGTTTCAATGTCTGTCTTTCGGGCGATGTCGAGTTAGATGTTCCCGAAAATGCGAGCGTTAAGATCGAGAATCACAAAGGCGAAAGCGAAACGATCATTGATTCGGTCAGATCGGCGAAGGTCGAAGTTTTGGGCGGCGATATTTATTTGAACAATGTTTCGGAAATGATTGACGCAAATACTTATCAGGGCGGCGTAACGGTCAGAAATTCAAGCGGAAAAATGTCTCTGACGACGACGACCGGCAACATTATCGCTTACAATACATTTTCAAGCGACATTGGTGACGATTTCAGAGCAAAAACGCGAAGCGGTGCGATTACGCTGCAAACCGTCGAGCAGAAAGAGATCGAAGTTTCATCCGTGTCGGGTTCGATCAATTACGTCGGCAATGTTAAACCGTTCGGAAAATATACCTTCAACACAACGAACGGTTCGATCAATCTGGCAATTCCGAAAACTTCATCGTGCCGGATGATCGTGGCTTACGGCGGTGCGTTTCAATCCGAACTCGCACTCGAAGACCTGTTCAAAGAACGCACCGGATCACTCGTTTTTCTCAAAGGCAAAATGGGAAAAGGCGAAGCAAACCTCAACATCAAATCCTTCAACGGAACGATCAGCATCCGTGAAAAAAAGGAATTGCAGACAGCTTTTTACCAAATTATAAATTACCATTAGTATCTTGCGTTCGTTCCCGAAATTTATGCTTTTAGTAATAGACAATTACGATTCGTTTACATATAACCTCGTTCAGTACCTGGGCGAATTAGGTGCGGAAATGAAAGTTTTTCGTAACGATGAGATTACGGTTAATGAAATCGAAAATGAGTTAAAACCCGAAAGAATTTTAATTTCACCCGGACCGGGAACACCCGATGACGCGGGAATTACGCTCGAAGTTTTGGAAAAATTCAAAGATAAACTGCCGATCTTGGGAGTCTGTCTCGGACATCAGGCAATCGGACAGGTTTTCGGCGGAAAAGTTATCCGATCGCCCGAACCCGTCCACGGAAAACCCGCGAATATTTCACATCAAAACAAAGGCGTGTTCAAAAATTTAACGAATAATTTTGCGGCGGGACGTTATCATTCTCTGATCGTCGAACGCGAAAATCTACCGGAATGTCTTGAAATTACAGCCGAAACCGAAGACAAATTAATAATGGGCTTGCGGCACAAAACGTATAAAATTGAAGGCGTACAGTTTCATCCCGAATCTATTTTAACGAGCGAAGGAAAAAAACTCTTGCAAAATTTTTTCGATATTGCGATAGTATAAAGAGTGAGTTAAACATTTTTAATCACTTTCCCGGAGATAGTTTTCAACCAAATCTGCATTTCTTTAATTCGGTCGTTCCAACCTTTTACAAAATCAAGTTATAATTAGGAATATGTCCAAAACAGATTGGATACTCGATGCCCCGATGTTCCCGACGAACAGCACGGCGGCAACACCGCTTTTCGATTTCCTCGTGCGACTGATGCGTGGAGAGAACTTGCCGTTTAAAGATTCGGCGAAGTTTTTTCGTGAACTGAGCAGACGTGATGCAAATCCGGCACAGATCGCCGGTTGCCTCGTCGCACTCGGAAGCAAGGGCGAAACTTTCGAAGAACTCGCGGGAATGGCTCGCACGATGCAGAAACAAGCCTTAAAAATCGAAACACATCATAAAAAATATATAGACATCGCCGGAACGGGTTCGAGTTCCGCCAAAACTTTCAACGTTTCGACCGCCGCCGCCTTTGTCATCGCGGGAGCAGGTTTGACCGTTGCCAAAAATACATCTCGCGGAGTAACCAGCAAAACAGGGAGTGCCGATCTTTTGTCCAAGCTGAACATAAATGTCTCCAGCGACCCGCACCTTGCCCGAGCGTGCCTGAACGGTGCGGGACTTTCTTTTTTATTCGCTCCCGTGTTTCATCCGACCTTGCGAAGAATCGCCGATACGCGGAGAAGTCTGGGAATTCGCACGAGTCTTAATTTACTCGGTGCTTTGTCGAATCCTTCAAATGCTCCGCTGCAACTGCTGGGTGTGTGGCATAAATCACTGCTCGAACCGATGGCTCAGGCGTTGGCTCTGCTCGGAATAACAAAGGCGTGGGTTGTTCACGGTTCGGACGGATTGGATGAACTGACCTTAAACGGCAGAACGCACGTCGCCGAAGTCAGCGGAAATAAGATCAGAACATTCGACGTTTCGCCGGAAGATTTCGGTTTGAAAAGTGCGGATATTTCCAAGTTAAAAGTTAAAAACGCGGATGAAAGTGCGAAGATCGTCAGTGATATTCTCGAAAGCAAACGCCGCGACGAAGCCCGCAACTTGGTTATTATAAATTCCGCCGCAGCACTTCTGATCGGTGATAAAGCTAAAGACCCGATTCAAGCCGCACGCCTCGCCGAACAAAGTATTGACAGCGGCTCGGCACGCATCAAACTTGACCGATTGATTCAAACTACCAACAAAAAGTAACAAGACCAGACTACTAAATAAATAATAAAGACACGAAATAAAATTAAACATAAAAAATTATTCTTGTATTATTTTTATTGATTTTTTTCGCAGACTTTCGTGTTTCTTTTTTCGTTTGTTTCGTAGTTAATTCTTTTCACGATTTGATTGATTTGCAGACTAAATTGATAATTGCAAAATATGCTCGAACCGTTCGGCTGGCTTTACGGCAAAATTATCAATCGGCGGAATGACCTTTTTCAAAAAGGAACTTTCAAGACGCATTCGCTCGGTGTGCCGACAATTTCCGTTGGAAACATTACCGTCGGCGGAACCGGTAAAACTCCATTGGTCGGATTTATTACCGAAATTCTAGCGGAAAAAGGCGAAAAAATCTGCATCATTTCGCGGGGTTACAAACGTGAAAATGAAAAAGAAAGAGTTCTTGTTTCCGATGGCAGAAACATTTTAACCGATGTCGGAAAAGCAGGCGATGAACCGTTTGAACTGGCAAATAAACTTTTCGGAAAAGCGTTCGTCATTGCCGATGCGAACCGCGTCGAAGCGGGTTTGTGGGCGAAGGAAAAATTCGGCATTACGGCATTCGTGCTTGATGATGCTTTTCAACATCTGAAAGTACAACGCGATTTGGACATTATGGTAATTGATGCGACAAATCCTTTCGGCAATTGCAAAACCCTGCCCGCCGGAATTTTGCGTGAACCGCTTGAAAATCTGAAAAGGGCGGATTTGGTTGTAATTACACGAGCGAATTTGGTTGAAAATTTAGAAGATACAGAACTCAAAATAGAAAAGTACAATAAAAACGCACCGATTATTACCGCTCATAACAAATTTAAAAGAATAACTAACCTTAGAGATTTTCCCGAAACAGCAGCGACCAACGACCAACAACCGACGAAAAATTTTCTGGCATTCTGTGGTTTAGGAAATCCCGATAATTTCTTTGAACAACTACGCCGTGAAAAATTTGAGATCTCAACCACTAAAACCTTCGGAGATCATTACAAATACTCGCAAAAAGATGTCAACAGACTGGAAAAAATTGCCCGCGAAGAAAATGTTGAAGCGTTGCTGACAACGGCGAAAGATGCGGTTAAATTAAAACATCTAGAATTCAAATTTCCTTGTTTTGTGGCAGAAAGTCAAATGATTTTTGACGATGAAAAAAAACTGCGTAAAATTATTTACGCAGTTTTTGAATAATCGTTTTTTCACAAATAACTTAACTTCCCTGTTCGTTTGCATTCTTCGCGTTTCCGTTTTGCGAAGTCGGCTGAGCAGGTTCTTTTTTCACCGGTTTTGCATCCGTTTTCGGTGTTGTCTTCTTCGAGGGAGCATCAACCGGCTTTGTGTCAGATTTCGGTTCATCACCTTTTTTCGGGTCAGCCGTTTTTACGTCCGTTTTCGGTTCATCGGCTTTTTTCGGATCAAGAGATTTCGCATCCGTTTTCGGTGCATCACCTTTCTTTGGAATCTCCGGTTTCGGCGGAACAGGCACTAAGATGACTCTGCTGCCATCTTCATTGATCGGCATAAAAATACTTCCATCTTCTCCTGTGATCGTTACTCGACCACCGCTTCCCTGATCGAATATCGGAGCTCCGGTCGGCGGCGGACCGTTATCCCAAGGGTTACTGTAACCGGCTCCTCCGCCGTCACCCATCGTTCCGCCGACATCCGGCGGCAGCAAAGAAGGATCCAAATCGGATAGCGAACCCGACGGATAATCGTTCATATTCGGCAGATTTTGTTCGCTAATGCCGGTCGCCGGATTGAGCGGCTGAACGGGTTTGCCGTTTTCGTCCGTTTTGACGATGGTTTGCGAATCGGCTTGTTTTTGATTTGAAATATATATAAAACCGAATGCAAGAATCGAGATTCCCGCGAGAACTATAAAAGCCGTTTTCCAGAGTTGATTATTACCTTCCGCTCCCGCCGCCGCAGTGTTTACCTTCGGAATTACAATCGTATCATCTTCGTCGTCGCTTCTGATTGCCAAACTCAAATCATCAGCAAAAGTCGCGGCTGACTGATAACGCTTGTCGGGATTTTTCGCCAGAGCAGCAAGCAGAATTGGCTCGATTTCTTCCGGCACATCATCACGAAAAGCGATTAGCGGCGGCGGCGGCGACTGTGAATGTTTCATCATCAGATCGGTTGCCGTGTCCGCCGTGAACGGAACTTCGCCCGTCAGCATTTCATAAAAAATTATGCCGAGCGAATATATGTCCGAACGCTCATCGGCTTCGGATTCCTGCGTACATTGCTCCGGTGACAGGTAAACTAAATCGTCAAAGGCTTCGCCATCGGCAAAATCTCTCGAATTATCAACCTCGAACGAGCCGATGTCTAAAACCTTAATCAATTCGGTATCGTTCGCCATCGGCACGAGCAAAACCTTTTCGCTAGTTAAATTCTGATGAATGATACCGCTCGCGTGAGCGGCGGAAAGGGCGGCGGCAATCTGGCGTGTGATTCGCACCGCACGTTCAATCGGCAGCGAACCTATATGCTTCAAAACTTCCTTCAAATTTACGCCTTCCGCGTTTTCCGTAACGATAAAAACATTTCCGTCGTCATCTTTGCCGAAGTCCGTTACGTTCAAAATATTCGGATGCGACAGACGCGAAATCGTGCGGGCTTCAACCGAAAACTTTTCAACGATGCTGTCATCAACCGCTAGAGTCGGCGAAAGTATTCTAATCGTAACCGGCGTTTCCATCATCAGATGCGTCGCCAGATATGTGTTACCGAACTCGCTTTCACGCAAAAGTTCCTCGATTCTGTATTTGTCCGCTAAAGTTTTTCCTATAAATTCATCAATCATTTTCTTGTCCTGTCAGGTTACTATATTTGAATATCCACTAAAATTATACGATATTTTTTAGATTTTGATTCATATTTCTTTCAGATAGTTGCTGACTTAACTAAAAGTTCAAACCGATTTTTCCAAAAAAAGCGGGCGAAGTATTAAAACTCCGCCCGCTTTCGATTTTATAATTATATTACTTAGAGTTTTGCAAAAACAATAACCAAAGCAAACAGCACGAGCGACTCAATCAGAGCCAACGCGATAATCATAATCGTCTGAACCGTTCCGGCAGCACCCGGATTACGAGCTGCACCTTCAGCAGCACGCGAGCCGACCAAACCCTGTCCGATTCCGGCAAGTCCGGCAACGATTCCGAAACCCAAAACACCGATTCCGGTTGCCAATGCTTTATAAGCACTAACGGTTGATTCATTATCCGCCGCCGGTGTCCCCTGTGCCAAAGCCGGAATAGCCAATAAAGCTAACGTAAATACTGCGTAAATTATCTTTTTCATATTTTTATCTATCTCCTATTTTATTTTCTGATTATTCGTAAAAATCACTCAACAAAATAGAATCGTGAAAATTTGCCCAATGGTTATAAGTTCGCCTCACTTCCGGTATGCCTTGATTTATACTCTCGTTGGAGTCAAGGCTCCTGTTGCGTGCGGGCATATCCGATATAAATCGCAAATATTCAAATCCTGTTTCGTTTCGTAATTTTCAAAAAACTTTTATTCTAAAAACTTAAATCCTAAGCTGTTGCCACTGCCACATCGGCGTTATTTTCAACGTGATCTGCGACGTGATGTTCGCCGTGTTCGCCGTGTTCATCGTGCGGTGCGTGGGTCACTTCGCTGATGTAAATTACTGAAAGTAAAGTAAATACGAGCGTCTGCACAAAGGCGACGAAAACTGCTAACGGCAGAAGCAAGACCGGCAGAAAGTATTGCGTGAACGGAGCTCCTAAACCTGCTACCTGCATCGAAATTTGCTCGTCCGCAAACATATTTGCAAACAGTCGCAGAGCAAGCGTCGCCGGACGCACCAAATTACTCAAAACTTCGATACTGAAAATCAAAGGCGTAATAAAAATCGTCATCAGCAACGGCAACTTCGGTCCTGTCAAATGTGCCAAGTGATTTATAATTCCATTTTCGCTAATGCCGACATAGTTATAATAAATAAACGATGTCAGACCGAGAGCCAGTGTGACGTTGATATGTGCGGTCGGAGCCATAAATAACGGGAAAAGTCCCATTAAATTGGAAATCAAAATCAAAACCGCAAACGTGGCGACCACCGGAAAATATCGGAAAGCGTGTTCACCGATGGCGGAAACGGCTAAATCTTTGATCGCCAGAAATCCGGCTTCGAGCGTCAATTGTCCGGGATGCGGATCATCTTCAGACAATTTACCTTTCAAAATCCAGATCACGAAAACCGTCAGAATACACGCGATGATAAACATAATCGTGTACCACGGAATCGCTGTTTCGGGTGAATAAGCACCGAAAACTGCTTCCGGGGCGGCTTTAACTCCGAGTTTTTCGAATAGCCAAACCCAGATCGGTCGCGTGTAAGCCATCTGAAAATTATAGAGCGGTTCGCCCAGATAATGATTTACGAATTCTACGATGAGCGGTGTATGGTGTCCGCCGCCTTCTGCCAATAAAAACATTTTATTATAAACTTCCTTCTATTTTTTAAGTGTTGCTAATAAACGCAGCATACCTTCAATAACTATCGCAAACGCAAAACTTGCCAAACCCAAAATAATTGCAATGACCGAAACCGTCTTCGTCAGATAAATAAGTAATAAAACTAAACCGAATATAAAGTATCTTAAAATGTAACGAGTTCCCGCAAATCTCGGTCTTTCCTCGTTCGCAGTTTGTTCAAAAACGACCTTGAGCGAATTTTTCAGCCAGTAATAATTTACGAATGACAAGATTCCGCCAATCAAAACGCCGCTGCCGAACGAGACTGTAACGAAGATGAATCCGTATAAACTCAACAAAACCGCAACGATTCCCATCAAGACCAAAATCCGCGTGTGCGAAAGTGTTTTGATGTCGGCGGGTTCATTTGTCCAAGATTCTTTTTCTTCGCTCATTGCGAAACAGGTATTTTATAAGTTTGAATGGTAAATTTCAAAGGTAGAACGAAACTTATGCAATTTTTTCTCATAAACTTCTTTCTTCATCAAAGACAGTCGGAGGTTTTTCATCCATTTTCAAAGATTCATTTTGTTCATTACTGAATGTGTTTATCTCCGGTTCGATCTTTATTTTTTCCGCATTGTTTTCAGCAATTGTCAGATTCGATGCGATTGAAACTTTTTCAAAATCGTTCGGTTTTCCCTTGAAAATTTGCGAAGTCGTGCGGAAAAACTGGATAAATCCGATGATCGAACCGACGATGATGCCGACAATGATGCCCCACGGACTTGTCCCTAAAAGCAAATCCGCTCCCCAACCCAAAATTAGCAAAAAAACGACCGAACCGAACAAAGCAATCGCCGCCGACCAAGCCATTCCCATTTTGCGAACCGAAGCGGAGGTTGATTCCGGCATAAAATCATCGGTCGCCGCAGTCTGCATTGGAACTTTCATTTCCGTTTTTACCGAATTATTTTCAACGTCGTTCCAAGTTTCTCCGTTAAATATCTGCTCTTGACGAATCGGTCTGACCGGCGTTTCGGTTTCATCCAAAGGCTCGACTTTTCTTATCTCGACGGCTTTTCCCGTATTTTGCGTGATCGGAGTTTGAACTTCAAATTTTCTTTCACGTTTCAATTCATCTTCGATTTCACGCAATTTTTTTTCAAGTTCGACGGTTCTTGCCGATTGAGTAATGTCCTGTTTATTTACTTCGATGTTATCCGCGACGGCTTCATTTTTTCTTTCAAAATGCGGTTGCCCAATCGGTTTATTTATCTCAAAAGGCTGATTTTGTAAGGGTTTATTCGATGCCGCAAGGGTTGATGTTTTCGGCGGAACAATTCCGGTTTCAATGGCAGTTTTAATTTCATCAAATGTTTCTATCTCATCATCCGGCGTGTGGATTTCGGTGTTTTGCGTTCTGACATCGTTCTGTGTTCTAATTTTTTCATCCCGCGACAGCGGATTCGCGGAGGCGTTTTCCCTCTCACCATTTTGCTCGGATGCGACTTTTTTCTCTTCTTTTTTTATAGTTTCGTCGTCTTCAAAAAGGCTCTTTATCATTCCAATTCTCCCGTGTCGGATAGTTTTTTCGGCACATCAGATAATAAACTTTTTTGCGTCTGTTGCAAAGAATTACGAGTTAAACAATTTTTCATCTATTTATCAATAAACCGAAAAATAAAAATAATCCGATGTATTGAATCAGACTGCTGAACAGAAACCGGTTTATATATTCGTCGGGCATTTCCAAATTCTTTAATTTTGTGTAAGAAATTGCAGTATTTGCCAATAGATACAGAACCAGAGCAGTAATAATTGCGGGCATCGAAGCCGCCGAACTCTCCGGGACGAAAAACCGCAGAGCGTAATGAATTACGACTATTACGATAATTCCAACCAGGCTCAACATTCGATAGTTTGAAAATCCCTGCAACAGGTTTTTCTGCTGATCTTCGGTTAGCAATTTCAACGCTCTTTCGCTGATGATCCGTCCCGCCACGTATGCGGTGATAAAGGCGATAAATCCGATAATGCTAATTTCCATCTTTTTTCCCGATAATAGTTTCAGTTGTAGATTTTAATTCATATTCGATGCCACGCCAAATGATTTTTCTAGAAAAAATCGCCGCAAAATCATTATAAATATATAGAATCGGCGAAATCGTCCACATTAAAATTTGTGGTAGAAATTGTTTGTTCAATTCTTTTTCGTACTTACCCAAAACCAGCTTGACGGCATTCAGACGAACCCACGCTTTAATAAAACCTAATGTAAAAATTGTAAAATTAAGCAGCAAAGTGAGCCGGAAATGAGTTCCTGAAACGAAAAAAAGTAAAATCATTCCCGTCCAGAATGTAAACGTAAAAAGAATCGAACCGATCAGCGAAATCTTGAAATGCGTCGGCGAATAAACCTTCGTGATTTTCATTTGCCGCGTCGTAAATTCCAATAATTCGCCGAACGTGCAGTCTTCAACCGTCGCCGTCAAACATTGCGGCACGAAATATATCGGCATTTTCGCTTCCCGCAAGGCATTCGTCAGAGCAAAATCATCCGACAGAGTTCCCTTCCATTTTTTGCGGACTTCCAACTTGTCAAAAACTTCCCGCCGAATTGCCGTCGAACCGCCCCAGCAAAAGTTGTTTTCCATATTTTCGCCCAACGCCGAAGCAATCGAAGCGTTCCAAACCGAACGAAAGTGCGTTGAAAATCCGCCGCGTTTTTGAATAAACCAACGATAACCGGTCGCACAACCGATTTTTTCATCTTCCAGCGGTGCTGCTAAATTTCTCAGCCATTTTTTCCCCGGTCGTACATCCGAATCAACAAAAACGAAAATCTCGCTTTTTTCATTCGCCTGCAAAACCGCCGTTCGCAGATTGTGAACTTTTTGTCCGCTCGTTACGGCTTTTCCCGCAATGATTGTTTTCGTATTTTTTAATTGTTGCGACGAAAAGTTTTTTGCTGTTTTTTCGATTACAGAAGCGGCTGCGTCATCTTTGTTGTCCATAACAAAAATGACTTCAAATTTCGGATAATCCTGCTGAAAAATCGCCGTCAAATTTTTTGGCAAGTCCTTATCAATTCCGCGACACGGGACGAAAACGGTAACAAAAGGAGTAAATTCTGATTTTTTTTCGGAGAGTTCTGATTTGAAATAATTCAGGTAATTATTTCCGCTGCGATAGGATTTGTATGCAAAAAACGTCTGAATTGCGGCGAAGAAATAATAGACAAAAATCATTTGATAAGTCTGAAAGTCTAAAAGTGGATGCTTCTGATTTGAACGAATTATCTTGAATTAATTTCTAACGACATTGCTTTGCACTTGCAAGTAAGGCTTCAGATATTCCAGCGTTGTACTCGTCGCACCGCGGTTTTTTTTCATCAATACCAGAGCGTTTTCCGCTAATTTATCCTTGATTTCGTCGTTTGTCAAAAGTTTTTGAAACGTTTCGGTAAGAACTTTAGAAACTTCGTTATCATTTAGTTTCGGCAGTTGAAGCAACGCATTTTCGATAACGAAATCTTTCGTTATCGCCTGAAAATTTGTCATATAATGCCCTGCGATAACCGCTTTTTTGTGACGAACGGCTTCGAGAAAATTCTGTCCGCCGTGCGGAATCAGACTGCCGCCGATAAAAACTATTTCCGCGAGCGGATACATTGCCCGCAGTTCACCGACCGAGTCCAGCAAAATTACGTCGGCAAGTTCATCTTCAAAACCGACCGTCGAGGTTCTTTTGACCCAACTGAATCCCGTTTCCTGCACCAACTTTTCAACCGCTGCAAATCTTTCCGGATGTCGCGGTGCAATTACCAATCGCGGCAGCTTCGAGATGTTTGATTTATAGACGTTTTTGAACGCTTCGAGAATCCATTTTTCTTCGGGTTCGTGCGTGCTGGCGGCGACAATCAGCGGAGAATTTTCGGAAAAGTTAAACCTTTCTTGAAAATAAACGGTCAAAATATCTTCTTCTTTATCGGGTTTCTGATCGAATTTAAAGTTTCCCGTAATTTTCACCTGATTTTTTTTGATGCCGAGTTGAAGCAAGCGGTTAGCGTCTTCGACCGTCTGCATCAATGCCACATCTATATAACGCATTACCCGTTTAACGGTTTTTTTAACTCTCAAATATCCCTTAAAACTCTTTACGGAAAGTCTGCCGTTGATGATAAAAACTCTCGAACCCTGTTTATGCGATTCCCGCAAAAAGTTGAACCAGAGTTCGGTTTCCATCAGCAAAATCAAGTTCGGCTTGATATTTTCAAGAACTTTCCGCACTGTCCACTGCCAGTCAAATGGAAAATAAAAAATCAGATCCGCCCGATCTGCGTAAAGTTTTCGGGCAAGTTCCTGTCCGGTTTTTGTTGTCGTCGTTAAGACGAGTCTATAATTCGGATACAGTTTCAGAATTTTGTCGATTAACGGACGTGCCGCATTCGTTTCACCGACCGACACACAATGAATCCAAATAACGGGTCTGCCGTCTTTGTTGTGAAAATCAGGTATTCCGCCGAGTCTCTGCTTGAATCCAGCCTTATATTTATCACCTTTCAGCAAGAAAACAGGCGACATCAGAACAAATACGATTGTATATAGAAAACTGTATAGTTGAAACATATTGTTAGTCTAAATAGTTCTAAAAGTCCCGGAAATCCCTAAAAATAAACGATTTTTCCGCAACTCTACGCCAAACTGTTCAGACTTACTTAACTCTTTCCATATATTTCTCTTCGTTCGGATTGACGCGGATCAACTCGCCTTCCTTCATATACGGCGGAACGTAAAGCGTTACGCCGTTTTCCAAAGTAGCGGGTTTGTTTGAATTTGAAGCGGTCGCACCTTTTAGGACGGGTTCGGTTTCGGTGATCGTCAGTTCCATCGATTGCGGCAGTTCGACCGAAATCGGATCGCCGTTGTAGAATTCCATCTGAAGTTTCAAACCTTCCATCAACCATTTCGCCGCATCGCCCAGATCATTATCGCCCATCGCAATTTGCTCATAAGTTTCCGTATTCATAAAGTGATGATTCTCACCATCCGAATACATATAATCCATTTCGTGCTGATCCAAAACCGCTCGTTCGACATTCTCATTCGAACGAAACCGGTGATCGAACGAATTCCCCGTTACCAGATTTCGCAAACGCGTCTGCACGATAGCACCGCCTTTGCCGGGCTGATTGCGGTCGAATTCCATAACTTTGCAAGGCACATCGTCCAAAATAATGACATTTCCCCGACGTAAATCATTTGCTGATTTTCCCATAATATTCGTTTAACTTAATTTTGTTCAATTTAATAGATAGCAAACAGAAAACAGTAAGATTTCAAAAAAATCAGCCGAGCGAAGATTATAAATTTTCGGCACTCGATTAATTCTGCTCACTTTCCAATTAACTATTCTCTAGTTTCCAGATCATTCTATGCTTTTTCTTTGTTGAATTCCAACGGTTCGGGTTCTTCGCCTTCGGGCGGAACTTCGCGGTTCAGGGAATTATAGATGTTCGTAATCATTGCGATTGATTTCTTTGCTTCCGCGTTCCCGGCATCATATTTCAGAACTTTACGATAATCGCCGATTGCCGCCGCATATTGTCCGGCTCCGGTCAGCACGATACCGCGTTTGGCGTATGCTTCCGACAGATTTTTTTTCGCCGCTGCGTTATTCGGATTCGATTTCAACGCAGTTTCGGCAGTGCTGATCGCTACGTTGAATTCGCTGACATCAATCGGAGATCCGCTGCGGGTCCACTTTGTTCTCACTTCAGACCGTTTGATCGAAGGTTCTGCGTTTTCTTCCGTCTTCGCTATTTCCGGCGGTTTCGCGTCATTATCAAGCGTATGTGCCGCTACTGTTTCGGGTTGTTTTTGCCGTTCGACCGCTTCGGTTTTCTCAATTGGTTTTTCTGAAACCGTCGCTGTCGAATTTCCGCAGCCGAGTAGAAATAAACTCAAAGCCGCTGTAAAAATTACATTTTTCATACTTTTAAAAATATCAAAATTAACGCTCAATAAAAAGGTGAGAGTTCAAGGTCAAAGCACAAACTTCAGTTTGCCCAAACGTCCGGCAAAGCAGCGACGTTCACTTACGTTATCATTAAGTTTCCATCTTTGGAAAATAATTTCTATCTTTGGAAAATAAAGTATACTTCCGAATCGCGTCGTAATGAAAAATGCAAACCAAACCTCAAACCTTAAACTTTGGACTTTGAACTCTAATTATCAAGATACGGACGCGATTGCAGAATGAAAATAGTGCCGTCCTTGTAGCCCCATTCGATGTCCTGATCTTTCTTGTTGCCGAAAATTTGTTTTATTTTCGTCGCCACCGTGACTAAATCTCTCGCTACCTTATCGGTCAGAACATTTCTATCGGTCGGAATTTCGCTTTCTTTTAGTCCGCCATTGTTGTCGAATTTGACAATTGTTTCCTGATTTGAACGAGTTAAAACCTGCACTGCGTTCGATTTTTTGCTGTATAAAATCTGTTCGGGAATTGATTGCTTTTTGCCGAAATCTTCATCGCCGACGACGATTAAATTATGTCCCCAAACCGCCGCGATATACACCGCCCCTTTGTTTTCACGGTCGAACGGGTCTTTTGTAATCATCACGCCGCCGTTGTCCATATTGACACCGACCTGCACGAGTACGCCCATATATGTTCCGTTGTGTTCAATGAAATTCCGCTCTCTCGCTTCGTAAGCCTCAAAATTCCAAAGCGAAGCCCAGACGGTTTTTATGCCCGCGATGATTTTTTCGTCTTCCTTAACATTTTTAACCGTCGTATAAAGTCCCGCCCCACTGAAATCGGGCAAATCTTCCGCGTTCGATGAGCTGCGGATGAATACGCCTTCTCCGTCCGTCACGGTTTTCCATTTCTCCAGAACAGCGGTTTTTAATTTATCGTCGAATTTCCCGTTCTGAATTTCCGCCCGGAATTCTTCCAGCTTTTGCCGCCGAAAACGCGGATTATGGACGAAGTTCAAGTCATCCTGATAATCAGATATTTTCTCGTCAAAGCCGTTCGCTTTCATAAATTCGTCGTAAAAATGAATCGGAATCGCAAACCCTTTCGGCACGACGATATTTTTGATTTTCGCATTCGCAATTTCTCCCAAATTTCCCGCTTTTGCACCGTAAATCAAACCGTCTTTTGCCCGAATTTCTTCAAGCGTTGCAAGTTTCGTAACGTCCAGATTCGACGGCGGAGCTTTGATGACTTTGCCTTCCTTTTCAAGTTTATTCGCCCATCCGTCAAGTATTTCTTTGTCGGCAACTTTGATATTATAATCGGTCAGATTCGTCTTAAACTCAACAAAATATGTGTCGAACTCTTTGAATAATTTGTCCGCGTCTTTAATATACGCATTCGGAATTCCCCAACCTTTTGCCAGCAGATTTATATGCGAAAGCGGAGTCGAAGGCTGCGAAATAATAATTCCGGCAACCGGCGGCAGACTCAGCGGAACTTCCTTGAGAACGAGAATCTCGTTAAAACCGATTTCAACCGTGTCGTCGAGTTTGTCAATAATGTGAATTCTGCCAACGCCGCGTGCCGTATTTAACGCGAGATATTCCTGATTCTGCGAAATCTCGTCCGCCGTCACGCGATTTATTTTCAAATCCGCCGATAATTCATCCTGCCGCGTCGAATTCGGTTTGAACGCAACTTTGTCGTAAAAAGTTTTGTTGATAACATCGTAAGTCGTTTTGATCTGTGCGGCGGGAATCAAATCGCCGTCCCAAAACTCGAACGTATATTTATCAACCGTTTTCTGCCACGCAATCGTCCCGACGATAAAGCGGCGGTCTTCTTTCATATAAATATCTTCAAAAAGATTCTGTCCTTTCAAAACCAGATAATTGCCGATCAAAAAATCCTTGTGAAAACGATATTTCTGCGAATTGACGTAATAAATTTTATTTTTGTTGCGGCGGTCAATAATGAACATCGCGTGCGGCAGAGCGTAGGAAGTATTCTGATGATAAACTCTCGCCATTATATCGAAATCCGCCCGCGAAGTGATTTTCGGCAGAGAGCGTTTTGCCGAATCCGGCTTTTTATCTATCACGCCCTTCGGTTCACGCGTCGGCGACGGCTTACGTGAACCGACTTGAGCATTTATCGAACCAACCGCAAATGCCAAAACCGCTAAAATTATAAGTTTATGTTTCATCATTTCTATTCTTCCTTAACCACGCTTGCAGACGACGTTCAAATTTTATCAAGTATATTTTCAAATTTTGTAGCTTGGCTTTGTTTCAAATGCAATTTGATTATTTTTTCCATCTTTTTTATTCCTGTTCAATTTTACCGAATTTCCGACAAAAGCTGATCGTCCAAATTGCCGTAAACAGTAAATAGCCGATAAATAAAATCAAAAACTCTACATTATCAAGAACGGGATTCGCCTGCATATTTGCGGCAAAGGTCATCTGCATCACGCCAATTAGCAAAATCAACGTCGCCACGCCGAACCAAGCAAACGATTCACGAAAATAAGCGTAGAAATAATCCGCTCTTGCCGGTGCGAGCCAGTAATCTTTATTCGGCAGATTGATTCCCGCTTTGACCTTGTATTTCTCGAACGCCCACGGCATCACGAGAAATGAACCGGTCATCACTAAAAACAAAATTGCTTCAAATGCAAAAAAACCGTTTTTCGACATATAGCTGTTCGCTTCACCATTGAAGCCGAAGTGTGAAACCATCGGATCGGGCATCACCGGGAAATAGTAAATCGCCTGTGCTAACGCCACGCCGAGCAAAAATATAAACGCATAAAATGATAGAGTTTTCATCGCTTCTCCAAAACTTTTTCAATCGCATCGCACGCCGTTTGCGTTCCGCGTTCGGTTTCTATGATGCGTTTCAACCTTTCTGCATTTGCATTATAACTCACATTTGCAAAAATCTTTCGCAATTCTTCCGCCGCATTTTCGGCTTTATAATCATCACGTGAAATAATTTCGGCAACACCGAGCCGTTTGCAGCGTGCCGCATTATCAGGCTGATCGTGCGAAAAAGGCATCATCAACGCCGGAACTCCCGCCTTTAAAACCTGTGCCGTCGTGCCGACTCCGCCCTGATGCACAACCGCTCCCGCCCGCGGAAAAATTTGGCTGTAAGGTGCGTAGTCAAACGCAACTCTTTTATCATCAAGACCGTGCGGCGGCTGATTAAAAATCCCGTAAAGCAAAACTGCACGTTTATTCAGCAATTTCGCCGCCTCGATGCTCTGCTCGAAAAAATCCCCCGCGTCCATCACTGCCGCACTTCCTAAGGTAAAAACTATCGGCGGTTCGCCCGCGTCGAGAAATTTTTCCAGCTCCGGCGGCATTTTTCCCAGATCTTTTTGCCCGTCATAAAAACAAAATCCGGTCTGCAAAGTCGGCGAATGCCAATCGGGTTGCGGTTTTCCGAGAACTTTGGAAAACATCGCTAAATTCAATAATTTCGAGTGTTTATCTTCAATAATCGGATCGTGATTTTCGTCCAAAACGATTTTACGGCGGAATTCACGGTAAGGTTCGAGCCAGTTTTTGACGACGCGGCTCATCGCCCAAAAAACCGTCTTGTGAAAAGGCGTTCCGAGAAAGTTAAAGTGCTGCAGCCACTGAGCGTTCGGATAAACATTCGCGTCGTAAACCGAAAAGAGCGAAAGCGGTGCCAGCGTCGTCGAAATCCATTTCAAATCCCGTTTTTCGGCAACCGAAGCGGCGGCAAAAACTATTTCGCCCGAAATCAAAAGATCGGCATCGGCGGTCGCCGCCAGCAAATCTTCATACATTTCAAACAGATGCGGAAACATATATTCACGTAAAAGTTTTTCCGTTCCCTTTTTCGCATCCATTACAATTTTTGCCGTCGCTTTGTCTTCAGGACTGAATTCGGGACGCATCGGCGTAAAATCAAATCCGAGTGTTGCGATCTTTTCCCGGAAGGGTTCGAGTGTCGTAATTTTTATATCGTGTCCGCGAGTGCGAAGTTCAATCGCCAACGCCAGAAAAGGATGCAGATCACCGAGTGAACCATAAGGTGCGAGAACAATTTTTGCCATAAATATTTTGGGGATATTTCACCAAAGAAGCACAGAGAACACAGAGTTTCTTTATTATTTTTAGAAACTACTTAAATTATTTGAAATATCTCCGTGTTCTTTTTGGCTCTGTGGTGAAAAAGTTATTTCTCAAGCGGTTGTTTTTCTGCTTGTTTATCGAAATTAGTTTCTTCAATGTCAAATAAACTTCTGTTTTCCTGAAGGATATTGCGGTTAAAATCGAGTTCGTTAGTTTCCTGTTCAATGCGTTCGGCTTCGCGTTGATCGAGTCTTTCTTTGACCTGAAATCTAAAACTCAGAAAGTAACTGACAAAAGCCAGCACAAAAAATATGAAAACCGACTCATAATTTTCTCTCAATAAAAGAAAACCGGCGACTCCGGCAAATCCGAACGCCGCGTATAAAAATAAATTTTCTAAAGTTTTATTCGACATCTATAAATTTTCGTCCCTTAATTCGTCCGCGACAATTTTTTTCGCGGTTTTCTGTTTCTGCATTTTTCTCCAAAAATATCTTCCGATCAAAAATACCGGCAAAACGATCAGAATCAAAAACGGTAGTAAAGCCAGTAAAATACGCACTAAGCCGAGTATAAATGTTAGAGCCATTGCAAAGCCATCGGCAAATGCGTCTTTTAATTCGTAGAAAAATCCGTCCGAACTCGCCGAAATTTCGGTGGCGGTTCGTAGTTCGATGGTAATGGTCGAAAGGCTTGCCTGATTTTCCAGAAAACGCTTTCTGCCTTCGATCTGCTCGATTTCCGTGCGAAGTTCGCCGAGTTGTGCTTCGACCTTCAACGCATCTTCGACCGAATTTGCCCGTTTCATTATCTCTAGATATCTTTCTTCGAGTGCTTTTTTTGTCTTCAAACGTGCCTGAATATCAACGAATTCTTCCGTCACATCTTGTCCCGAAATGGTTTCGACGATAACGCGATCAACCGTTTTGCGGATTTCCGTCAAAGCTTCTTCAAACTTTTCCGCCGGAACGCGAATCGTCATCGAAACCGAATCGCGTCCGGCAACTTTTGCGTTTGAACTTTTTTGAGTTGATGTGATGACAAAGCCGTTCTTACTTTTCGCAATCGCCGTAATTTTCTGCGACGCTTCTTCCGGCAAATCCGTTTCCAATTCAAGCTGTGCATTGCGGATAATTTTCCGTTCGACCGGTTTCGCCGGTTCTTCCGCCACGGTTTTGTCATCAGCATTTTCTGCCGCAAGCTGCGATTGCGGATTCGCCACCGCTTCATTTTCCGTCCCGCCGCCGCCGCCGGCTTTGTTACTCTCAATCAACGTTTCAGTTTGAGCAACTTCGGAAATCATCGGAGCAGCATTGGTATTTGCCGAAGAATCGCTGACACTTTCAGCCGATTCACTGCCGCAGCCGACAAAAAATACCGAAACAATAAACGAAACTGCAATAAATTTGATTTTTAACATAATTTTTCCACCTTTAATTTTAGTAACGATGGAACGCCAAAAAATATAAAACTTGCAAACAAAAAAACTCTCCAAACTCTCCAAACTCATTTTAACCCGCTTTGCGAGCAACTTCCCGCATTGTTTCGCCGCGAAATAATGCCCGCGTTGCATTTATCATCCGCCGGATCGCCCGGAAAATTTTTGGTGCAAACCAAAGAAAAAACAATGTAAAAATTACCAGCACAATCGCAATCAGGACGGGAGCAATGACGGCGAGAATCGTGCCGCCGATGGCGATTATGTCTTCGATAATAGAAAGCGTCCAATTAGAAACGGGTTCGGGCGAAAGATTTGCACCGGCACGAAGGGCGGCTTTTGTTCCGTGCGAAGTTAGTGCGAAACCGCCGCCGACCAAGGTTGCGATGATGACGACGCTGGCATCTAAATCCATTGTTGCTCCGTAAGCCATAATTGCTCCCGCCGGAACTCTGATAAAGGTGTGAACGACATCCCAAATGCTGTCCACAAACGGGATTTTATCCGCAACGAACTCGACTGCGTAAAGTCCGCCCGCAATTCCGATAATCCACCAATTATCCAAAACTTCCAGACCGCCGGGCAGTTCTATCGCCGAAAATTTTTGCAGCAAACCCAAAACCGTGACAGTCGCGTAGAGATTTATTCCCGAAGTCCAAGCCGAACCGAGTGCCAAAGTCAAAGTTGAAAACCAGTCCATCGCATTTTCTCCTATCCGTAAAAAGTTTCCTGTTCCGATATTTTTAATCGGGGAATAATAAACCGTCTGCTAAAACAAATGTAGATTTTAGCATAATCTTCTAATCGCTGATGCAATTTTATTGCGTCTGTGGTCAATATCAAGCGTCAGTGATAAACTCTTTTACGCATTCGTTCGTTCATCAATTATGAAAAAAGGCGTAACTATCGGCGGAATTATTGCGGTCGGATTGCTCATCGGAGCAATCGCTTTCTGTGCGTGGATCGCACCGAAAATAAGCCGCAAACTATCCGAAATAAATGAGCCGACACCTGAAAATTCCAAAGAAGTTCCGAACGGCGAAAAACCGAATCTGCCCGCTCCGAAACAACCTGCCAATCCGCTGGAAGCGGAGAAAATTTATCTGGCGTTGGGAAATCCGAGTCGGGCGAAAGCGAATCCGGTTGATGCGGACAATTATCTGTTGGTCAATAAATATTTCGCCCTTTCCTTCAACCGAAATAGAGGCATCGCAAACTGGGCGGCGTGGCGTTTGACCGATGAAGATATGGGCGAAGCCGACCGGCAGAATAATTTTCGTCCCGATCAGCGTCTGCCGGATAACTGGAAGAAAATAACTCCGAGTTACTACACGAAAAGCGGTTATAATCGCGGACACATCGTTCCGTCCGCCGACCGAACTCTGACGGAAGATGCTAACAGTTCGACGTTTTTGATGACGAATATGATTCCGCAAACGCCCGAACTAAATCAGGGACCGTGGGAAAAACTCGAAAGATTTTCACGCAGTCTGGCACGCCGCCAAAATGATCTTTTTATTTATGCCGGTTGTTACGGCGAAAAGGCAAAGTTGCGAAAAACTGTTTCCGTTCCGACAAGTTGCTGGAAAATCGTCGTTGTGGCGGCAAGAGGTTCGAACATTGATGCAAATACACGAATTATCGCCGTTGATATTCCGAATATTCAGGGAATTCGGGACAAAAACTGGCGTGATTACAAGACGAGCGTGCGAACTATCGAACAGCGGACAGGTCTTGATTTCTTGACGGTTCTGCCGCAGAGTTTGCAGAACGATCTGGAGTTGAACGTTGATCCGCGGTGAAAAAAGTTTAAACATTTATCCAAACGTCTGTCCTCCAATAATTTACGAAAAAATAATTGATTTATTCCGCATTTTGGTTTAACATCGTTTAAGGATATTAATCAGCTGGTTGATCTTCAGTCGAAAAATGTTCCATTTGGTTATCTGCTTTTCATCTCCTGCGTACTTCTGAAATTTATCCTCAAAATTATCCGTCAATAAACATCTTGATATGTAATAGAAGTCAGTTATCTACACTTCGCTGTTTATCAAGAAACATCAATTTGATTGAATTGTGTCATTTTGAACAGTCAATTTGACCGAACATTTTCATCAAGCCTAATCTAACCGCCGTTTCAATCAATAAAAATGAGTGCTTTGAGAACAGTAATGATGGCACGAAAGTTGATTAAACAAGTATGGTATTAATTTTTATTTTTACTTCAAAAAGATAAATACTAAGCGAAATATAAATAGTTTTTACTTAATCTACTCCTTCAAGAATTTATGTTATTCAGAACTCTAAAATCAGTATTCGGGAGAATCTAACGTGCGACCATTGAATTTGTCATCACACAAATTAACAACTAAAACCTTTCAGGGAATTCTTGTCTGTGTGGCAGTTACTGTCGTACTTTTTTCCGTTTATCAAAGTATTGCATTCTGGACACCGAAACAGTGGTTTATTTTCGTAATTACGGGCGTTATCGGTTTGGTTCTGAGTCAGTATCAATTCAGATTATTGAAAACCAAAGGTTATATTTCACCGCGGGAACTGATAATTTTTTGGTCGCTAATTTGGCTCGGTATCAACGGCGGAATATTGATTGCGGTAGTCTCAGGTTTGGGAAACTATAATCTCGGATTGAGAAACAAACTCCGCTGGACGGTAGATGTTTCACTGACGGGTCTAACAACGCTTATCGCGGGAAGCATTTTTTACGGCTTTTTGGATAATGTTTTCAACTTCAAAAAAGTTCCGATTGCCGATATTCCGATCAACGCTTTGGTACTGCTTGCAGCGATGACTCTGATGGGCTTCGTTTACTACATATTTTATGCGGGTCTTTATTCTATTTTCCTGAAATTGGAAGGCACTTATTCGATCTCGCAACTGTGGAAAGACAATGCTCCGCTTGGAGCCGGTTTTGCATTACTGTCTATTACAATAGTCTTCTGTTCTCATCTTCTAACGATTTTCTTCGGACTTCTTTTCGGCTTGATCGTTCTGCCGGTCATCATCTTCGGACATCTTTCCTACACTTTTCATATACAACTTCTGGCACAAAAAACCAAAGAAATCAGTGAAGCGAGTCGTATTCATCTGGCGACGGTTGAAGCACTGGCGACGGCGATTGATGCCCGCGATCAGGTTGGACGCGGACACGTCAGCCGGACACAGATTTACGCCGTCGGCATCGGGAAAATAATGAATCTTTCCGATAGCGAAATCGAAGCACTAAATGCCGGAGCATTGTTGCACGACATCGGAAAACTCGCCGTTCCCGATCATATCTTGAATAAACCGGGACGTTTGACTCCGGCGGAACTGGAAAAAACAAAGATTCACGCCGCGGTCGGTGCTTCGATTCTCGAAAAAGTCGATTTTCCATACCCGGTCGTGCCGACGGTCAGATATCATCACGAACGATGGGATGGAACGGGTTATCCCGAAGGTTTGGCGAAGGAAGAAATTCCGCTGACGGCAAGAGTTTTAGCGGTCGCTGATGCTTACGATACACTGCGTGGAGCAAGACCATACCGACCGGCAGTTTCGAAGGAAGAAACTCAAAGATTTATGATGAACGAAGCGGGCAAACAATTCGATCCTAAAATCGTCGATACTTTTCTGCAGAATCTGCAAACTTTCGAGTCGAGAATTAACAATCAGGGGTTGGATTATTCGGACGAAACGGATGTTGGAAGTGCTGTTGACGAAGGCATTGAAGCAACCGGCAAAACCAGTTACGTTGAGCAGATAAAACTTGCCAACCGTGAAGTTTTTACACTTTACGAACTCGCCAGAGTCTTCGGTGCATCAATAAGCCTTGAGGAAACTTACGCACTTTTCGTTCAGAAAATTGCCGAGCTAGTGCCGTATGATACCTGTGTCATATATCTGCTCGGCGAAACCGAAACGGTAGCGATGGCAAAATACGTCGAGGGCAAGAACAAAGAATCGCTTAAAAACAGAAAAGTGCAGGTCGGCAAAGGAGCGACGGGTTATGCTCTACAAAAACGCCAATCGCTTTACAAAGTTGATCCGGGACTCGATTTTTCATTGTATCAAATGGAGTTTACCGAAGATTACACGGCAATGGCAACGCTGCCATTGATTGCGAATGAACGCCTGATCGGGGCGGTTTCACTCTATTCTTCGGAAATTGAAAATTACGAAGATGAACATATGCGTCTGCTTGAAACGGTTTCTCGAATCGCTTCAGACGCTATTTTAACGGCACTTCGCCACGCCGAAACCGAATCGAAGGCATTGACTGATTCGATGACGAACTTACCGAACGGCAGAAGTTTGCAAGTGCAGTTTGAAAAAGAGATCGGCAGAGCCAAAAGAAACGGCAGTAGTTTTCAGGTACTGATGCTCGACCTTGATGGATTCAAAAGTATCAACGACACTTTCGGACATAAAGCAGGCGATCAATTATTGCAGGAAATCTCAAACGTGATGCAGGATCAGCTGCGGGATTACGATTTTCTGGCACGCTATGCCGGTGATGAATTCGTGGCGATCATTCCCGAAACAAATACGCGGGCGGTCATTGAGTTGTGTCAACGGATGGAAAAAGCCGTGCGTGAGTTCAAACTCGATGTCGGCGACGGAAAATTTGCACGAGTCGGGGTCAGTCTCGGTGCGGCTTCATATCCGAAAAATGGCGAAACTCTCGATCAAATAATCATTGCCGCCGATAAAGCAATGTATGCCGTTAAAGCAAAAAGAAAGGCTCGCCGTGATAAAATTCAATCGGAAAAGCTTTTGGCGGACAAAAAAATTCGGGAACAACGGCAACCGAAACCTGCCGAAACACTTCACGTCCAGGAAATCTCCATCGAAAACGATTTCGTTCAAATACTGCGATCATCAACTGCCGAAGAGTCGAGTTTGATTGTCGAACTCGATGAAAGTCATATTATTAGATCGAACAGAATAAATTAAACAAACACGCAAACCTCAGTTCGCATATTTGTTTGCTGGTTCAGATTTTTTACTGATTTAAAGTTTCGCTTGCTGATTAAGTGTTTGCAGGTTAAAAAATAATTGTTTTTTCTTGATTAGTCGCCGACATTTTATTTTGATCTTTTCTCACAAATCCAAGTTTTCCCGACTTTTTCGCTTCCAAATAAATCCGTCCAAAACATAATGCGTCAATTGCGGAACTGCCAAAAGTGGAACTAAATAGACTTTCCATCCTTCCAAATTCCAATTTCCGCCGAAAATCCAATTCTTATCGTGCCAAATGCCTCTGTGCCAGACAAGTTCTTCGACATACGCGAGAAACCAGAGCGTTGCCAGAAAAATTATCCAATTATTTGATAAAGCACGATATACTTTCGACGAATTTTCCCGCCGCGTCTTTGCATAAAAATAGATCAATACAAAATACGGAACGCCGTGAATAATCACGTTCGTCACCGTAAACGCATAATCGGAGTTTAACGCAACAATTCCGACATACCAGCAAATTGCCGTTGTCAGAACGACAATATCTTTGCCGATATTTAAAAAACCTGTCGTAAAATACAGATAAACTGATTTCCCGAAATATGTTAAAAGTGCGAGAACATAAACCGGAAAAAGTATAGTTTCAAGAACCGCCGGAATCGAAATAAAATCGCCGTCAACAAACCACGCAAAATTACGTTTTGTTAATGTCATCCAGTAAACAAGCGGATAAATCGTCGCAACATAAACCGCCACCGCATCAATCCACCACGTCAAATTAGATGTTTCACCCGCCTTTTTTCGATAGAGTGCAACCCAACCGTATTGCTGTCTGACAAAATGAAAAACCGCGACATAAGCCAGCACTCGCCAAAATGTCATCTCGCCATTTGAATATAAAAACACCCCAAATAAATAACCAAATATCGGCACAAGTGTATAAAGCCAAACTCGTTCCTTAAATTCTTCCGCATCAAAATAAGTCCGAAACGAAGTTGACCAAACGTGAGCCACATCAATCAGCAAAATCGCCGAAATCCAAGTCCAATCGGGCGTTTCCGCATTCAAGAAACCAAACTGCCAACCAATTGCCAGAAGCAAAAGCGACACAATCGCACTTCCGAGAAAAACCGACAAATCAATTTCTCTCGAAAATAGCCATTGATTGCTTCTGACTTCTGAATTCATAACTCTATTTTAATACTTCATCCGTCGCCCGCAAACCGTGATGAAATGCTTCTTCAAAAATTGCGATTCCGCTTAAGTCGGAATGGGCAAAATGGATGTTGCGAAATGGTTTTTCAGCTTTTTCGCGTTCGCCGTTCCACATAAAATTTGTGCGTGGCGAGATCATCGCGTGTCCCCAACGCATAATATCAATTCTGTTTGTTAAACTGCGTATTTCGGGATGGGCTTGTTCGAGATCGGTTAAACAAACATCGGCTAATTCTTTCCAATCCAAACTTAATAATTGCTGCATTCCCGCACGCAAGTTTTCCGTCGCCATCGGGTAATAATATGTCAAAATTGTCTGCCCGTAATCAATTCCTTTTTGATGCGTGGCGACGACATAGCCGAGCGATTTGCTGTCGTAGAGAACATTATCCCACGCGAGTGGAAAATCTTTGGCGAAGTTGTTTTTCGGGCGATCCTTTAGGAAAAGGTTAGCAACGAACCATGAATTATGCTGAAATTCATTTGAATCAAAAGACGGATTTTCCCGAAAACCTCGAATTAAATATTGGGCAGTAAAAAGCGGTGCGGCGAAAATTGCTTTATCGCAATGGAAGCCGTTTATTTGATTTGTTTTTGTGTCTAAATAAATTACGTCAACGCCATTTTCATTTGGAATTAATTCAACGACGATATTTGAACTTTGGATATTTTCCTTCGTTTTAGAGACAAAATGATTGACATATTTTCCGTTGCCTTCGGGAAATGTCAAAAACGGCTGCGATTCAACGCCCGATTTCGGAGTCCGCGAGCAGAAATAAAAAAGTCCCGCCCAAGCGGAAGTTTGGGAAGGCTGCAGACCGTAATCATCACGGCAAGCATAATCGCAATACCAGATAAGACGCTCAGAATTGAAACCTTTTTGCTTAAGCCATTCGGCGAATGAGATTTTATCGAGTGCGAGAACTTCCGTGTCAGTTGAGCAATTTACAACGGGAACAACAAACGCCCGTTTGCCTTCCGCGTCCCGCCAATCTATCCAATAATCAAGTTCTTTTTGAAACGCTTTCGCCTGCGATAAATCTTTTTCGCTTGCACCGACATTTAAATACAAACCTTCATACCAACGCCCTTTGTAGAAAATTCGCTCTTCCGGGTCGCGTGTCAGATATTGTTCGGAAATTACCAAATTATCGTTTTCATCACGCGACTCGATCAATCTCATTTCATCAAGCAATTCAATAAGTTCGGTATTTTCCTTAAAAGGCACGGGCAAATAATGAGCTCCCCACGGATATTTGACGAGATTTGAGGTCGAACTCGTCGAAGTTCCGCCCAGTCTGTTTTCCAATTCGAGTAAAACAAAATCATTAAAACCTTTTTGTTTCATTTTCCATGCAGCAGTTAATCCCGCAACTCCGCCGCCGACTATCGCAATTTTCGTATCTTTCCAATTATTTTCAGGAACTTCAAAATTCCGGCGTTCACGCAAAATATGTCCAACATTGTTTGAAGCACCGATAATCCCGCCGTCAAAATCATTGCTTGGCACGCCCGTCTTGCAAGCAGCAATAGCAAGCGGCAATCCGACAAATGCTTTTAAAATTTCTCTGCGTGTGAACATTTTTACTTAGGTGATAACTGATAGCCAATAGCTGATATATTGCTGTCCGAGTTTTCACTTATCAATTATCAACCTATTCAAATCTACTCCATTCGGCTTCGTAATATCTAACTAAAGATTGATTATCGAGCCGATTTATTTCAATATCTTTATCTTCAGGCTTCTGCGTATCGGCGGAAAAATCGAACATTGAAGCGAGTGTTTTATTATTTAAAAATTGCAGTTCGATGTCATCGGGAACCTTTGTCGGAGATTCAAACGGCTGTAATTTTGCCAATGCATAACCCCAAATTCCAAAACTCGGAACGGTTGTCTGATATGGTTTTACTTGAAAGCCTGTTGCCTCCAAAGTTTTGATGATGCACCAGTAAGAAATCCTTGCATTAAGCGGCGAAGTGCTTTGAATGACGACGGATGAATTCGGTTTGAGCTTTGTTTTGAGTAAGTTGTAAAAGCGTGTCGAATAGAGTTTGCCGAGGGCGAAATTATTCGGGTCGGGAAAATCCACGATGGCGATGTCGAACGGTTTTGCGTCCGTGTTGTCGAGCCAGACAAAAGCATCGGCATTTATCACCGAAACTCTTTTATCATCGAAAGAATGTTTATTAACTTCGGATAAAATCGGCAGAGTTCTTGAAATATTCGTCATCGCCGGATCAAGATCAACCAATGTTACGCTCTCGACCGATTTATATTTCAGGATTTCCCGAACCGCCAAACCGTCGCCGCCACCTAAAACTAAGATTCGCCTCGGAGTTTCATCAAAAGAAGCAAACGCCGGATGAACGAGTGCTTCGTGATAACGATGTTCGTCAAAAGTATTAAATTGCAGATTTCCGTTTAAAAATAAAGCGTAACCCGTTTTTCCGCTGGTCAAAACGATGCGTTGATATAGCGAGGTTTTCGCGTAAATTATATTGTCGTTATAGAGTGCATCTTCAGCAAGGGTCGTTAAATAGTTTGCGTTGAACAATGCCGACAAAAGAATTAACAGCACGAATCCGCCTTTGATTCGCAAAAACATTATGCTGTTTTTTTTCAGAAGATCGTGCAGCAGCCACGTTCCCCAAAGTCCGACGACGGCGTTCAGGATTCCGAAAACAAGCGATGTTCGAACAAGTCCGAGTTTCGGCACAAGAAACAGCGGAAACAACAATGAAGCGACCAAAGCACCGATATAATCGAACGCAAGAACGCGGGAAACTAAATCTTTAAAATCCAGTTCGTCTTGCAAAATTCGCATCAAAAGCGGAATTTCCAAACCGACGAGTGTGCCGATTCCGAACACCATCAGATATAAAATGACGTTGAAATATGTTAAGTAAGCAAATGAGAAATATAAAATCGGTGCGGAGAATCCACCCAAAATCGCAACGGCGTATTCGATGTCTATAAATTTTTCGGCAACCTTGTTTTCAATGAATTTTGACAGATAAGAGCCAACGCCCATCGCAAAAAGATAGATGCCGATGATAAACGAAAATTGCGTAATCGAGTCACCGAGAACGTAGGAAGCCAACGTCCCGGCAAGCAATTCATAAATCAAACCGCAGGTGGCGATGATTAAAACATTTAGAAATAAAAGCGGTGTTTTGTTCATTAAAAGTCATAATTCATAAGTCTTGAGTTGAATTTTGAACCATTTGACTCCTGACCCTCGACTCAATTTATCCGTGAATCGCGGCGGCGATAATGATGGCGATGCCGATCATCATCGAACCGATGATGATTCCGAGTGCCGTATTTTGATCCTGTTCAATCTCTTTATGGACCGAATAAGGCAAAAATTTGTCCAGCACAAAAAATGCGATAGCAAAAATAATCAGACCTAAAATTACGAATATTAACGCATTTACCAACACATTCAGTAATTGATTGAACTCTATGATAAAACCTAAAACAACTGGATTTATTAAACTTAGAAACATTATTTTCCTCCTCTGTAACCACCTGAACTAATAAACGGAACTCCGATGAACGAGCGACTTCTGCCCGAATTCCAGAACTCCCAACCGAGCCAACTCGAAGTCGTGTAGAGCAGAATAACTCCGATTCCCATTGCGTAGTATAGTTTTCTTAACATAATCTTTTTTAACAAGTTTAGAGATTTCGGGGGAGATCAGAGAATTTGGAGAGCTGTAAAAAGCCTTCAAAAATCCGTAACTCCCAAAACTCTCAAAACTTTTGAAACTAACTTGTCCCGCCGAACATACTTTCACTCCAACGGCTTGATTCAAAGGCAAATTTGCGGAATAAACCGATGGCGGGACCGATTGCCAAAAATATAAACGCCAGAATAAAATTCGTGCCGCGTGTTACATTCTGCTCGATTTTGACGCGAACGGGCATCGGGTTTGTCCAATCCTGCCAAACTCCTTCGACGCGAAGCATATATTTTCCGGCGGGAACAGCCGAAACCGTGGCATCGTTGGTTTTGCTTCCTTCGGTCCAACTTTCACCGCCTGAGTTACCGTAATAATACTCAATTGGAATCAATACCGATTCAATGTCATTATCTCCTTCCTTGACCAGATCAATATTTAATTCTGTCCACGAATTACTGACGGGTGCGGCGGCTGAAACCCTGACATTTTCGCTTCCTTCGAGTTCGAAAATATTTGAAAAAACGACCTGTCCCGCTGAAGCCGATTTAAGCGGCGGCAGAAGAATTTCCTGATTCAGCTTTGTCGAACTCAAACCCGTTAGCGGAATCATAAAAATTCCGACGAGCAGCAAAATTCCCAACATCAAAAATCCGTATTTTATTAAACCGCCGCCTTCAAATGGCTGATTCGGTGCGACGTTAAATGGTTTCGGTAAATTTTCAATGCCGAACGCTTTTTCAACCTCTTCTTTTTTAATGTATGTTCCGAGCGACCAATTTATTTCATTTTTATTTTTTTCCTGCGAAAGCATATACGGTGCGGCAACAAAATCCGCCGCCTGAACCGTTTCGCCCTGCTCAACCTGCCAGTAAAATTCTCCTTTAACATATTCGACGCGTGCCGGACTGTTTTGAAAAATTTTGTAACGCTTGCCATTAAATTTAACGGTTTGGCGTTCATTTATAGTGATACTGGAATTCTCGACTTCCGCTGCATTGATCGAATCTACAAAATTCCAGTGATTATCGGAATTGACCAGCCATTTGAAGCCGACCTTCGGATTATAAAGCAGATATTCGTTCCAAAAATACTTGACACGATCAAACGTAACGCTTCGCGTCGTTGCTCCGATAATTTCAAGTTCTACACCATTTGCAAAATTTCCAAATGTTCCCTTCGCCCCAATCGGTAATTGAAAATCCCGCTGTGCCGGATTCGGCTTCAACGCCTTCAGATATTCGAGATTTCCCTCGTTGATATTCAGAAGCGAATTGCAGTACGGACAAGTAACACGCTCTGATTTGTCCGGTGCTTTGAGTTCCAGAGTTCCGCCGCAATTCGGACAATTCATCGCGTCCGTCGGTGCGGTTTTCGCTTCTCTCTCCGCCGCCCTTTTGTCCGCCAAGCCCATATCGGCAAGCGTTAGTTCCTTTCCATAGAACATATACGGCGGACTCATCGAATAATCAATCGTTGCAAAAACGCCGTCTTTTCCGACCAAGTCCGCATAATTCGACTGCTCGTTCGGATCAAGTTTATACGGAATTTCGCCGTCTGCGGCAATATATGTTGCCGTTCCTTTTTCATTGACGATCAAGTGCGTTTCATCCGATAAACCGTCTAATCTCTGTCCGGGCTGAATCTCATCAAACGCGGGAATTTTAAAATCTTCGGGAGTCGGCTTGTAGAAAGTCATATAAAACTTCCCTTGAGCTTCCGCGAGCCAACCAACCCAGCCGTTTGAGAACGTCGCATACCATTCATCCCAGAATCCACCCGCCCCGTGTTTGATCTGAGCGTGTCCGGTCAGTTCAAATTTACTGCCGCTAAAATCGCCTTGAACTCCCAACTTCAAAGGTGATTCTGATTCAACTAATTCAGCGACGCGACCCAAATCCTCCAATTTGCGGTCGGTTCTCGCCACCGCCGAACGGCAAAACGGACAGACGACGACAATCGTCGAGCCTTTCTTAAACTCAATCGGACCGCCGCAATTTGGACAGCTGGCTTTTAATACGCTCATAAATCACCTCCAACTGTCTGAGGTTTCACACTTTTACTACCACGCTCAATTTTTGTTATTGAAACATCTTCCGCTCCGATCAGTTCACGCAGATTCTCACGCCAATTCCATTCGGGACGTTCTTTGCAACAGTATAAATTGAATGTAGCGACGTTGTGTTCAGGATAAGTGTGGCAGGCAAGATGTGATTCAGTCAGGGCGACTAAACCCGTGATTCCGCCCTCGTTCGGGAATTTATGCCAAAAGCCCCGGTCGAGCGTTTTCAAACCCAGATCTTCGATGATTTTATCGAACACACGGCGAAGCGTCTGCTCGTCGCGGAGTAGATTTTCGTTACAGTTTGCGGCTTCGACGAGCCATTCCGTTCCAACTATCATCAGGATTTTCATCAAAATACAATACGGTTTTTGACTGCAATAAGTTCTTACCGAACTTTATTTATGCGACTTGCGTTATAATACTTTCGAGGAAGCCTATGCTTTGTAAAACTATATCTAAAAATTTCGTTTTTGTCATATTCGCCCTTTTTGTTTGCTTTTCGGCAACGGGTTGTCATCTGGTTTTTTCGAGTGAACCCGGCAAAACCAGTAAAAATATAAAAAAATACTCCGATAAATTTGAAAAACCGAAAGTTCTCGGCATCATCACATCAAAAGACATCGAAGAAAGCAGCGGACTCGTCGCCTCACGCTGCAACGAAGATATTTTTTGGACGCACAACGATTCCGGCAACAAAAACTTTATTTACGCCATCAACAAGAAAGCCGAATTAGTCGGAACGTGGCAGGTTTTGGGTGCGAAAAATACCGATTGGGAAGACATTGCTACGCTTAGAAACAAAAACGGCGAATGTTTTTTATACATCGGCGACATCGGTAACAATTCCCGGAAACGCAACGAATTAACGGTTTACAAGGTTAGAGAACCGAAAGTTTTAAACAAAGAAAGGCAACTTCGATCAACTGAAAAAGCCGTTGCGATAAATTTTACATATCCGCAATTGCGGCGTGATGCCGAAACGCTTTTGATTCATCCCGAAACCGAAGATTTATACATTTTAACCAAGCGTTTCAGCGGTGCGGCGGGCATATATAAACTTTCCAATTACAAAACCAGTCAGACAAATACGCTTGAAGAAATCGGCAAAATCAGCCTTCCGGCTCTGCCGAACGGACTCTTGACGGGCGGCGACATATCGTTTGACGGAAGCCGCATAATTCTCTGCGATTATTACAATGCTTACGAAATCGTCCTGCCGAAAAACGCGAAAAATTTCGATGAGATATGGAAAGATGAACCGTCAATAATCGAACTCGGCACACGCGAACAAGGCGAAGCGATCTGTTATGCAACCGACGGCGAAGCGATTTACGCGACGAGCGAAAAGGAAAATTCGCCGCTGATCGAAGTTAAGCGGAAACAATAAATTTTTACTAATCACCGGACTGCGGGCATCTTGCCCGCAAGTTTTTTTGACTAAATTCTACGCAGATTTCCTGTAATAAATATAAGGTGCATAATAATTCCACTTGAATTTTATACTTGCGGGCAGGATGCCCGCAGTCCGGTGAAACAATAAATTTATTGTTTTTTGCGAATCAAATAAACAACTCCGTCGTGGTCATCACTCATTAGAAATGAATCGGGCGACAATTTAAAAATGTCGAGCGGACGACCGTGAACCTTATTTCCCTGCAAAAATCCCGTGATAAAATCCTGATGTTTATCGCCTTTGCGGACGATGACGACTTTGTAGCCTTCTTTTAGAGATTTATCGGTCGAGCCGTGAAGTGCGATTAAAAATGAATCCTTTAAAAGCTCGTCGGTCGTGTCCGCATCGAAATAATCAAACCCCATCGCCGAAGAATGAGCGGGAAAATATGAATAAGACGACGGCACGCCGCGACAGTTTTCGTTGCCGCTGATGAATTTGTCACGAATAATTTTGCCGTTCGATTGATAGCATTCCGCCCAGCCGTAATTAACGCCTTCACGGACGGCGTGAAATGTGTCGTCGGGTTTGTCGTCGCCGAGATGATCTGCTCCCTGAACCGTGGCGAATAAATATCTGCCCAACCAGAGCATTCCAACCGCATTTCGCAATCCTTCCGCGAAAACTCTTTGATCCGTTCCGTCAGGATTCATTTCAACAATCGTCGCCCGATAAGGTTCGGTTTTTAATTCGCGGCAAGCGTTGCAGCTTGAACCGACGGAAATATAAAGTTTCCCGTTGCCGCCGATCAGAACAGTCCGCGTCAGATGCCAACCGCCGTATTTATAACTCAAACCGTAGGAAGGAAATTCCGCCAAAACCTGCGGCTTGCTGTCACCCGGTTTCATCTCGCCACGCGTATATTTCCGCCGCGTCAACTTGTCCGTTTCTGCTAAGTAAAACCAGTCTTGTCCGCTTTCATCAGTATAAAATGCGACGCTGTTGGAGTTTTTCAAACCCGCCAGATAAGTTGAAACCTTGCCGAATTTTCCCGTTTTTTTATCAAAACCATCCAGAATATAAACTTTGCCTCTATTGTTGTCGGATAAATTAAACATATCCGTTACGAAAATCCGCCCGTCGGGGGCTTTTGCAAAAAACCGCACGCGATTTAAACCTTCCGCCGCCGGAATCATTTCGTAATTCGCCGGCAGATTTAAGCTGAAAGATTTCCCGTTCTGTAAATTTATTTTATGCGGCACAAGTTTGCTCTGAGCAAAGCTATTCACCGAAAAAAACAATAATCCAAATACTAAAAACCAAGTTCTAACATCTAACATTCTTTCTTTTCCTCTTTGCGTTTGAACTGTTATTTACGGTAAAAATGATAATTATGGATATTAACAAGTTTCGAGTTCCTGACGGCGAAAATTTAAACCTTGCCGATCATTCAACCGATTTTACAGGTGATTATACAGAAAAGGATGAAGCAAAGAAAGATTTAAAAGAAAACATCAAACGCTTAAAAGATTTGCAAAATACTCTTTATGCAGACGATAAACAAGCACTTTTGATAATTTTTCAAGCAATGGACGCGGCGGGCAAAGACGGTGCGATCAAGCACGTTATGTCGGGCGTAAATCCGCAGGGAACGCAGGTTTTCTCGTTTAAAAAACCTTCATCCGAAGAACTCGACCACGCATATTTGTGGCGTTGTATGAAAAACACGCCCGAAAAAGGTCGCATCGGAATTTTCAACCGTTCATATTACGAAGATGTTCTCGTCGTCCGCGTTCATCCTGAAATTCTGCAATTTTCGCAACTGCCCGCCGACATCAAAAACGATCCGAATATCTGGCAAAAACGCTTTGAACATATTCGCAATTTTGAAAAATACCTAACCGAAAACGGTGTCGCAGTAGTGAAATTTTTCCTCAATGTTTCAAAAGACGAGCAAAAAAACCGCTTTCTCGCACGCATCCACACACCCGAAAAAAACTGGAAATTCTCCACCGCCGATATGAACGAACGCGGCTTCTGGGACGATTATCAAAACGCCTACAAACAAGCCATCGAAGCCACATCAACCGAAGAATCGCCGTGGTATATTCTGCCCGCCGACCACAAATGGTTCACAAGATTAGCAGTTTCGGAAGTAATCGCCCAAAGGCTCGAATCTATGAATTTGAAATATCCGCAAGTCAGCGAAGAACATATAAAAAGATTGCAGGAAGCTAAGAAGATTTTAGAAGGTCAATAGTCAAAAACTTTTAATGGAAATTAACAGTTGTTAAAACAATCAACAATGATGTTTCTTTCCATAGTTATTCGGTAAGTATTTTTATATCTCTTTGAATAATTATTATCTTTTGTGTCACGCGGATCAAGAAAAACATAAATTAATTCAAGTTCTCGAAACTCAGAAATGTCACTTGTCTCAAACTTTGACTTTTTTGCTGCCAAAACTGCTGCTTGTCGGAATAAAGAATGTCCGCTTTGGGCAACTGCATCTACAACTTGTCCATTTTTATCAACTTTTATTTTTACAATAACTTCACCTGTAAGTTTTTTAATTATTGCCTGGACTGGAAACGGAGGTTTCGGAAAACTTATAGGTTTTGGACAAATTTCATTTTCCGACAATCCGCAAGGATTTTTGTTTGTCTTCACAATAAAATTAACATCATTCGGATTCGCACCTTCATCTTGAATTCTTATGAACGCTTTGAAACTTTTTGAGAGAACATCATTGACGGTTATCTGATAATTTTCCGCTTCTAATTCGGTCTTAAATTCGCCGTTTATATCGGTTACGACGGTAAAATTCTGTTTATCGCTTTTAAAGTATAAATTTGCTCCCGCAATCACTTCGGAGTTTTGAGTTTGAATTGTGCCTTTAAATTCGTGTTTCTTCGACACAGAATTATTTTGAGCAGAAATTGAAATGCTAACCAATAAAGTCAGCAGAGTTAGTATGAAAAGTTTTTTCATATTTTTTTGATGGCGTTAAATTGTAAGCGGTTGCAAAAACGCAGGTTAAAATTCTTTGCCGGCAAATTTGCTAACTTTATTATCAATTAAATATTGATGCTTGTTGAATCAAACAATTTCCAGCATATTTTGAACGCCTTTGTGCGAGAAGTAATCTAAAGTGGTTTCGGTGTCTTTTTGGATTTGAGTTTTTAGTTCGTCAATGCCTTTGAATTTTCGTTCGTCGCGGATTCGGTGGAGAAAACGGACGCGGAGAACGTCGCCGTAGAGATCGCCGTTGAAGTCGAAAATGTATGTTTCGATGGATGGTTCGGATTCGTTTTCAAACGTCGGGCGGACTCCGACGTTCGTGATTCCCTTTCGCCAAACGCCCTCGATCAAAATTGCGGTTGCGTAAACGCCGTATTTCGGAATGACGCGGTTTTTCGGTTTTAAATTGGCGGTCGGGAAACCGATTGTTCGCCCGCGTTGGTCACCGCGAATAATCGCACCTTCGATTCCGTAAGGTCGCCCCAACATTCGGCGGGCAAGATTTACTTTTCCGTCCTTTAATAACTGACGGATTTTCGATGAAGAAATTCTTTTGTTTCTAAGCCGAACTTCACCGACTTCATCCGCATAAAAGCCGAGTTCTTCGCTCATCTTTTTCAAAAGTTCGATATTTCCGCCGCGATTTTTGCCGAACGCGAAACCGTGTCCGAGATAAACTTCTTTTGCCTGCAAACGTTCGTGAATAATTTCACGCAGGAAAATTTCGGCATCCTGATTCGCAAAATCCCTGGTAAAGCGAATGACAATCGCCTGTTTGATTCCCAAAACTTCAAAGTTAGCCAATCTCTGATCGAGCGTTTGCAGCAACGGCGGAGAATTTTCGGGATGCAGAACAACTCGCGGATGCGGATCAAAAGTTATCGCCGTCGGAACGCATTGCACGATTTTTGCACGTTCGACAACCGTTTCCATAATCCGCTGATGCCCAAGATGCAGACCGTCAAAAACGCCGAGCGTCAAAACCGTCGGTCGCAAAATGTTCGCATTTTCCGTTCCGTGAAAAATTTTCATATAATTTTTTTAGCCACAGATAATACAAAGTTTTGAAGAGTATTTAACCACAGATTTGCACAGATTCACACAAGATAAAAAAAGATAAAAACGATATAAATATCATTTTCTTATCTCTTAAAAATCTGTGCAAATCTGTGTTCATCTGTGGTTGAATTTCTTATTGTTTGTTATCTATGGCTAAATGTTTTTCTTCCCAATCTTCTTTTAGCATCGCATATAGATATTCGTCCCGCCATTCGTTTTTAATAAAATTATTTGAATTTTGACTTGATTTTTTTACAATCTTCTCTTTTCAAATTCCAATAATTTATGCCTTCGCCGTCTATAATGTCATTTTTATTTTTGAATTCGTGAAAAGTTATTTCATCAGCATTTAATATATTTATACTCAAGTACGGTTGAATCTCATCATATTTAGAATCAATTTGCAGAACGAAATAATCTTTGTATTTATTGGAATCTATTTCGCTATAATTGATTGATTTAGACATTTTTGAAGTTTGGATGTTCTTTTTATCAAATCTGAAAAATTTTAACTCGTAATCCACAATTTCGCTTGCTTCGATTGATTTCCAACATCCTAAATATTGTTTGTCTGTTTTTGTAAATCTAGAATAACCGATTTCTTCGCCTTTATTGTTGGAATTAATATTTATCGAATTTGAGTTTGTGACTTGTTGAGTTTGAACTTTATTACAACTCAACATAACCAAAGCAAAGAGAACAAGAAAGATAAATTTCATTTGTTTAATCCTCAATAACTAATCCATCATAACCAAACTGCACATTGTCGGGAAGTAGATGTTTGTCGCGTTGATACATTATGTCGTGATTTAAGTGTGTTAAATATGCACGTTTCGGTTTTAATTCTTCGATATATTCTAATGCTTCTTCCAGACACAGATGCGTTGTGTGCGGTTTGAGACGAACGCAATCTAAAACTAAAACATCAAGACCACGCAAGCCGTCCATTGATTCTTGTGGAATCGTTTTTAAGTCGGTGGCGTAGGCGAAATCGTTGAAGCGGTAGGCGATGACGGGAAGTTTGCCGTGGATTACTTCGAGTGGTGTTATTTCTAAGTCTTCGCCGATGTTAAATGGTGCGTTTTTGACGATCGTGTGCGGAATAAGCTGCGGCAAACCACCACCGACGTGCGTTGGCTTGAAGATATAATGAAAAAATTGCTCCAATCCCTGCCACGCGATTTCGTTGGCATAAACACCCATCGCACCGTAGCGAAAATTTAAGGGGCGAATGTCATCAAGCCCGAAAACGTGGTCAACGTGGCAGTGCGTTATCAAAACCACGTCGAGTTTTTGGATTTTTGCACGCAAAGCCTGTTGACGAAAGTCTATCGAAGTGTCAACCAAAATTTTTTTACCGCCGTGTTCAATTAAAATCGAAGCACGCAGACGTTTATCGCGTTCATCATCCGACAAACAACACTCACAATCGCAACCGATTGACGGAACGCCGGTCGAAGTGCCTGTGCCTAAAAGTGTCAGTTTCATAAAAAAATTAGCCACGGAGAACACGGAGATTTCAGAGAGAAAAACTCTGATAAAAATCGTCTTAATCTGTGGCTTGAAAAATTATCCGCCGAGAATGTCTTTCGATGAAAACTTCTGTGCGGCTTGGTTTTTTAGTTTTTCTTCGGTGGCTTTGGTCAAATGGACATACTGCATTTGGAGGTCGCCGAGGATGCTTTCGAGGAGTTTTTGTTCCTGTGAATTCAAGTTGCCGCCGGTTTTTTCGTGGAGCATTGCGAGAACGTCAATCCAGTATTTTCCCGTGTCGAGATCAACACTTCGCTGTCCGGTCACGGGATGCGGCATCGCACCGAGTGAAGCGGCGGCGTTCGTAACCAAAGTCGAGAGAAAATTGATGAAACTTGCCGGGTTTTCATCATTCATAATGTCTTCTTCAGTTAATTCTTCATCGTTTGGTGCATTTGCCGCAGCTTCAGCTTCAGCTTGAACCTGTTTTTCTGCCGATGCTTTTTCATAATCTTCCACCGTTTTTGTATCGGGCGAATAAACCGGAGTTTCCGGTGCGGTTTCCGCTTTCGGCTGCTGCTTCTCAATGACCACGCCTTCCCGCAAACTGCCGTCGGGATTGAACATCCTTTTATCCTCGATTTTTAAAACCGGTTCTTCGTTGTTATCTTCTTTTCCAATCATTGTTATAATTTATTAATTCCTCTAAAATTTACTGTTAAATTGATAGTAGCATTTTGACGGAAAAAATTTCAAAAATGGATAATAGTTTGCAGTAAGTTGCGGAAAGTTACGAAGCTGCAGAAAGTTACGGAGTCGCAGAGTTAAGAAAATTGAAAAACAATTCCGTAACTCTGCGACTCCGCAACTCCCCGCAGCTTCGTAACTTCAAAAAAAGAATATGAAAGAATTTGATGAACTTGTTCGTGTAATGGAAAAACTCCGGGCTCCAGGCGGTTGTCCGTGGGATATTGAGCAAACTTACGAATCGCTCGGACAATATTTGCTGGAAGAATCCTACGAGGCGTTCGATGCGATTCAGGAAGCGAATGAAACCGGCGACACGGCGAATTTGCGTGAGGAATTGGGCGATGTTTTGCTGCAAGTCGTTTTTCATTCGACGATTGCCAAAGAAAAAGGCGATTTTACGATTGAGGAAGTTGCAGCGGGCGTTGCAAACAAACTTATCTTTCGCCATCCGCACGTTTTTGAAGACAAAAAACTCGAAACTGCCGACGATGTTTTAAACAATTGGGACGAACTCAAAAAGATCGAACGCAAAAGATCGGGCAAGGTCGAGAAAGTTTCGGATTCTATTTTGGACGAAGTTCCGAAGGCTTTTCCGGCATTGATGGAAGCCAACAAATTGACAAAAAAAGCGTCGAAAGTCGGCTTCGACTGGGAAAATGTCGAACAGATTTTTGACAAATTAGACGAAGAAACATCCGAATTAAAAGCGGCGATTGACGGTAAAAATAAAGATGAAATGAAAGAAGAGATTGGCGATCTGCTTTTTGTCGTCGTTAATTTAGCGAGAAAGTTAGGCGTTGAGCCGGAAAATGCTTTGAAGAAAACAAACCGCAAATTTCGTCGGCGTTTTGAATTTATCGAAAATGAACTAAAATCGAAAAATAAAACTTTCGAGACTTCAAATTTGGAGGAAATGGACGCACTTTGGAACAAATCGAAAGTTGCCGGAAAATAAAGGAAAAAGATAACACAAATGGATAAATTTTGGGAAGAATTCGGAAAGTATTTTAATTACGATGTAATTGCCGCACAGATTGTTTTAATATCAAAAAATGCTCTCAAGGCGGGCGTAGTTTTGCTTGGCTTTTATATTTTGTATCGGGTTTTAAAAAGTGTCTTGTTGAAAGTCGTTGATCGGTTTGAACTGGAAAAAACCGTTGTCAATTTTTTGTTCTTGGGAGTTAAATATTTAGTTCTGATTTTCGCTCTCGTCACGGCTCTGGATCAGATCGGTGTCAACATCGCGTCGCTCATCGCCGGTTTGGGAATCGCCGGAATCGCTATCGGTTTTGCGGCGAAAGACACGCTTTCAAACGTCGTCGCCGGAATCTTTATATTTTGGGATCGTCCTTTTTATATCGGCGATTTAGTTGAAATCGAAGGCGAATACGGCGAAGTTCAAAATATAACTCTGCGAACGACGCGAATCGTTACGCCCGACGGCAGACTCGTCAGCATTCCGAACCAGAAAATCGCCGAAAATAAAATTATCAGCTATACGATGTTCCCGAATCTGCGACTCGACATCGGCGTAACCATCGGCACAGGCGAAGCCATCGAACCCGCCCGACAGGTGCTTTTGAAAATCGTTGAGGGCGATAAAAGATTTATGGCGGATAAGGAAGCTGTTGTTTTGGTAAAGGAATTAGGCGATTACTTTACGGCGTTGGAATTACGCGTCTGGCTGACCGATACGAAAACGCACATCCCGATTCGCGGCGAACTGCGTGAGAAAATCTTTAACGCCTTTACCGCTGCCGGAATTGATATGCCGTATGAAAAAATTGATATTTTAAATCACCGCATCGAAGACAAACCGGCGAGTTGAACTCAGAACGCGAACGAATTGAGTTTGGGATAAAATAATGTTCACTTCACGGATAAAATTGGATTTGATGATCGAAGTTTGGGAAAAACTCGATTGCGAAAGCGTCGGAGCAGCGGAAATCGAAGCTATCGAACTCGTCGTGCGGGATAAATTCGGAGCAAGTGCGGTTGATAGTCCGATGATTATTGCCCGCCAACTCGCTGACGAAGGTGCGGAACTTCGCCACGCCGAGATCCTCAAACTTGATGTTGCACGCCGCTTAGAATCGCCGTATGACGCGATGTTTCGCAATATTTTGAAATTTTCCGACTTCGACCAAACCTTGAATTCCATTCGCCGCCTGGAAAATTTGCGTCGTAAATTTGTCGCCGATAAAGATAAGGAAGGTTTGCGGCTTATTAAAGAATCGGCGATCAAAGGCAGAAATCGAGCTTCGATGATCTCGAAAAATCAGAAGGTGGACGAGCAGAAAAGACTCGAGAAAGCCGAGATTTCCGAATGGTTCAAACTTTATCTGCAATCGCCGGAAATTTTTGAAAGTTGGGTAAAAATGCGGCGGAAATCGAAAGATTTTACGGAAACTTTTGAGACGGCAGAAACGAAAAACACCGAATAAATGCGAAGATTTTACGCTTCAACGGATAAATTTCATAACGAAGGAATCACGCTCGGTCTTGATGAAACAAGACATCTGCGGGACGTTCTGCGATTGTCATTCGGCGACAAAATACAGGTTTTCGACGGATTCGGAAATGAATTTTTGTGCGAAATTACGGGAATAGTCAAAAAACACACATCGCTGAAAATTATTGAGCAAATCCCGCCGCCGTCGCCCGAATCCGATTTGAATCTGACGCTGACGGTCGCACTTTTGAAGGGTGATAAATTCGATCTTGTCATTCAAAAAGCGGTTGAGATCGGTGTTAGAAAGTTTGTTCCGCTAGTAACGAACAGATGCGATGTAAAACTGCGGAATGCCGAAAAAAAAACGGAGCGTTGGGAAAAAATAATCATTGGAGCATCGAAACAAGCGGGACGGGCGAAACTGATGGAAATCATCGAGCCTTTGAATTTTACGGAATTTATAACAAACTACGTTGCCGGTCACGATGACAAGTTTTTATTGTTTTCCGAAAAAAACGGCGAAAGTTTTTCCGGCATCAAACCGCACAAAAATTTGAATGTCATCATCGGTTCAGAAGGCGGTTGGGATGACGTTGAACTTGAATCCGCAACGCGGAACGGCGTGCAAATCGTCACTCTCGGCGGCAGAATCCTGCGTGCCGAAACCGCCGCGATTTCCATCCCCGCAATTCTCCAACATCGTTTCGGCGACCTGAACTAATTGAGTCGTTCAAAAAATTTCCCACCAAAAAAGCCGACGGCTAAAATTATTTTGAAGATTTTATTAAATTGGCAAAATTTTATTTAGCATCCATTTGTTTTATGTTAGAATCAAACGCATAATCCGGCAAGTTTGTGGAAATCAAACCTGAGAAAAACAAAATCTTGCGTCAAAATTTTTTAGAGGGGAAAATTTTAAAATGAAAAAAATTGCATTGGTAACTTTCGGACTTTTGCTTTCGCTGGTATCAACAGGTACGGTTTCAGCTAAAAGTATTTCGCAAAATAAAAATGTGGCGGCTGTCAGTTCAACCGCTAAAGTTACGCAGGAACAAGCCCGGAAAACAGCTTTGAAAAATGTTGTCGGAACGGTTGAAGATGAATATACATTCGAAGATGAGAACGAAAATGTAACGACTTATGTATTTGTCATCAAAGACAAGAAAGGCAAACATTTTGAAGTTCAGATTGATGCCAACGATGGTAAAGTTCTGAGTTCTGAAGAACAAATTGAGGAAATTAATAATTCCGAAAATCAACCGGCAGTTGTCGAAACGGACAAAAACCAGGATTCAACGGAAGACCCGATGGAAGATACCGAACCACCTCTGACGGAAGAACTGCAAATGCCGGTACAATATGAAGAAATTTCCGTTTCAAACGAAATAGACTCAAGCGAAGAACCACCCTTGAATTCAATAAATTCAACCGGGTTTTAATACAAAGTTTCAGTTATAAAGAACATTTAGCTACGAAATCCACGAAATAGATACGAAAGTTTGGTGCAAATAATCTTAGCCGCTTTTGTAGATTTTTTGTTAGTTTCGTAGCTGATGGTTTTTAAAATGTCCAATTATTTTCCCTGCTTCGGGCATTTTTCCGCATTAATTAGCCGAATTGGTTTTTAGAAATTCTGCTCTCAATAAGAAACTTCCGTCCGTTACAACCTTGTCGCCAACGAAAATCCCTTCGCGGACAGGAAAGGCATTTTCCTTTTCCTGTCCGATTCTGATTGGACGAATGATGAATGTTTTTGGATCATCCGTACTTTGAAAAACGACCTTTTGATTGCCGATGGTCTGCAACGCATCCTTCGGAACAAGCGGTGCGGTTTTCTCCGCCGCGTTTCCGATTCCGGCGTAAGCGACATTGACGAATTGCCCGATCTTTAGCTTTTGTCCCGGATTCGCCAGTTCGATGCGAACTTGTGCTGTTCGCGTGGTCGTATCCAAATTTGCGTCAACATAAGAAATCTGCCCGCGAAAAACTTCGCCCGAATAAGCGTCTGAAGTGACGCTTGCACCGCTTCCAACCCGCAATTTTCCCAAGTCTTTTTCGTAAACCTGACCAATTACCCAAATAGTCGAGAGGTCTGTAACTTGTGCCAGTTTTCCGTTCATCGAAATGACTTCGCCCTGATTTGCAATCCGCTCGGTAATCGTTCCCGAAATCGGTGAAGAAATCGGCAGATTTGCGTCAATTTGATTCGGCGAATTGAGCGAATTCACTTTTGCATTCGGTAAACCCAAAACCAGCAATTTTTCCCGTATCGAAGCGATGTCAGCTTTTTGGTTTCTGACTTTTGTTAAAAACTGGTCAGTCTCATTTTTGCGGGCAGGATTTATTTTCAGTAGTTCTTTAGCTCGTTTGTAACTCTTTACCGCCTCATCAAGTTGTGCCTTCGAGGTTGCGTGCATTTTCTCCGCTTCTTCAAATTCATCACGGCTTTTCGCTCCGATGTTAACAAGTTTTTTCACTCTTTGATAATGTGTCCGATGCCGTATATGTTCAGCTTCAGCAATTTTCAAATCCGCCAGACTCTTATCAAGTTCCGCCTCTGCTTCCGGCGAAATATCGCTCAATTGCAACGCCCGTTTGTAACGCTTTTCAGCTTCATCGAGTTCCGCCTTCATCGAAAGATACTTCGACTGCGTGTTCGCAAGTTCTTCGCTGGCGACAATTGCAATTATTTGCCCCTTTCGCACGAACTGACCTAAATCAGCCTTAATACTTTTCACAACGCCCGAAACCTGCGAGATGACAGGCGTTTGTTCATAATCATTCGCCTTGACAACGCCCGTCGTCGTTTCCGCCGATGCCGCTGCATCGAACGTTTCACCAACTTCGACAATTCTAAAATCTGCCGCTTTTAACTGCTCATCCGTCAGAGTTATTGTCCGTTCACCGAAAGGAAGGCTGCCGTCCGCATCTGTATCACCAAAAGCACTGTTTCGCGGTGCGGGAACGGGTTTTCCCGCCTCACCATTTCGCAAAAACCGCCACGCCGCAAAGCCGATGATACTGATCAGCAAAACACCCAAAATGCTTGCGATCAAAAATGTTCGGGTTGAAATTCTCTGCTCTTCTATAGGTTCGACAACTTCGACAACTTCCAATTCATCCGCATTTTCCTGTATTTCCAAATCGTTTTGCTCAGAAATTTCTTTGTAATTTTCTTTTTCGTTATTCATTTATTTTCCAGTTAATTCGGGTGAATTAATTGCTTTGTAAATTTCAATCTTCGCTTGATAAACGTCTAATTTCGCATCAATCAAAGCATTTTCAAGTTCCAGATATCTACGCTCTTCGCCGATGTAATCAAGCAAATCCTTGTCGCCGAGTTCGTAAGTTTGCCAGACGACCTGCAAATTTTGCTTTGCCTGATTTCGCACGCCGACCTGATAAATCGCCAACGCACGAGCCGCACCTTCAAAGCGTCTGTAAGCGGCGGCAATTTCGCGTCGAATCGTCAGTTCGCCAAATTCGATACGCTTTTGTGCCGCTTTTATTTCGAGCGATGCCGATTCGATATTTCCCTGATTTTTATTGCGAACAGGTAACATCAGATCAACACCGAACGTGATAAAATTCTCACCGATTAGTTGCGGCGTAAGTTCAACGGGATTTCGATTTGTAATCATCGGCTGAACCCGCGTCATTCTTTGAAAACCAAGTGAAACTCCTGCATCCAGGCGACTTTCGGAACGTGCTTGCTCAAGTTTTGCATTGCCTAAACTAATCGTTAAACGAAGTGATTCCAAATCAGGACGCTGCAAAATTGCCTGCTCGATTGCGGTTGATTCGAGCGGAAGTCCGTCTAATAAATTTTCAAACCCACCTTGCAGCCGCAAAATTTCACTTGGCTCAAGCCCCATTAAATTTCGCAGTTCAAGCAATTTTATTTCAACATTCGCAACCGCCATTTCCCGCATCGAACGAACACGATTCAGTTCGACAACGCTCATATTTTGCTCAAGTGGAGCATTGCTTCCTTCGATAACTTTTGCGGAAATCAGCCTATATCCTTGCTCGACATTTGCAACTAATTCCTCCAAAAATTTGAGTTTTTCGATCAACGCTAAGGACTCGCCGAAGTTCAAACGAACCTCCGCCGCCAAGTTTCGCTCGCTGTTTGTCAGCAATGCTTCACGAACTTTAAATTGATTTTCCGCAACATCGATCCGCGTTCTGCGTCGTCCACCAAGTTCGAGTGGCAACATTACGGAAGCTCCGCCGCTGTAACGGTTTCCGATAATTCCTTCCTGCGTTCCCATAATCTGCAAACGCGGATTTGGTCTAAGTTCAGCTTGTGCAATCTGTGATCTAGTCGCTTCCAGTTCATCCCGCAACGCCCGAATTTCGCCGTTATTTTCCAAAGCAATACGAACCGCTTCATCGGCGGTTATACCATTTTCAAGATCAAGATATTTCCCAATCGTTAAATTTACTTCAGGCATAATCTGCTTCGGCTCAACCTTTTCAACTGCCGGTTCAATGGCAATTTGTGCAGATAGATTCGGCACGAAATAAGCCGTTTGCAACAGAATCAAAATTGCGGCAAAGCTGTTTTTATACTTCTTCATCTAAATAAACCTCATCGGAAACCGCCGCTTTATTTTCCTTACTCAAACGGCGTGAATGTATCCAATAAAAAATTACAGGCGTAATAATCAAAACGTGCAGAAGACTCGAAACCATTCCGCCGAGAACCGGTGTTGCCAATGGCTTCATTACTTCCGCCCCGGTCGAAGAACTCCACATAATCGGTAGAAGTCCCGCAACGACCGTTGTAACTGTCATAACTTTCGGACGAAGCCGAAGCAATGCACCTTCGACTACTGCATCGAACAAATCTTTTTTATCCAATACTCCAAGTTCTTTCCGTTTTTTCTCGACCGCTTCTTCGAGGTATATGACCATCACAACACCCGTCTGCACGGCAGTTCCGAAGAGTGCGATGAAACCGACCCAAACTGCAACCGAGAAGTTATAACCGAGAAGCCATTGCAAATAAATTCCGCCCGTTAAGGCAAACGGCACGGCAAGCAGAACGTGAGCCGCTTCAGTTGCCGAGTTATATGTCATATAAAGCAGACCGAAAATTACGATTAGAACTATCGGCACAACTAATAATAAACGCTGTTTTGCCCGTTGCTGATTTTCAAATTGTCCGCTCCAAGCAATGTAATATCCGGGCGGCATTTTGACTTTTTGTTTGACGATCTCATCGGCTTCGGCGACGAATGAACCGATGTCGCGTCCTCGCACATTAAGCAGAACCGTTCCTTTCAAAAGCCCGTTTTCACTCTGGATCATCGAAGCTCCGTTTGTGGTGCGTATGTCGGCGACTTGTCCCAAAGGAATTGACATTCCATCTGCCGTGACGAGCGGAATTTGTCCGATATTTTCAACTTTGTCGCGGAATTCGGGAGCGTAGCGGACACGAATCGGGAAGCGTTGGCGTCCTTCGATCGTGGTTGAAAGATTCGTTTCGCCGATGCCTTTTTCAATCGCATCGTTTATCATTCCGACATCAATTCCGTAGCGTGCCGCCGCTTGCCGGTTGATGTCTATATCAATATACGGCGTACCGATAACCTTTTCCGGGTAAACGTCTTTTGCTCCTTCGACTGTCGAAACCGCCGCCGCGACTTCGTTTGATAATTTCTCCAAAGTCTTTAAATCATTGCCGAAAATCTTGACACCCATCTCCGAACGAATTCCCGTTGCAAGCATTTCAATTCGATTGATAATCGGCTGCGTCCAGATATTTGTAACGCCGGGCATTTTCAATTTTGAATCCATTTCGGCAATTAAAGATTCGCGTGTAATTCCCGCCCGCCATTCTTCCTTCGGTTTCAAATGAATAATCGTTTCGTTCATATTGACGGGTGCGGGATCGGTTGAAGAATCCGCCCGTCCGACTTTGCCGACCGCCCACGCAACTTCGGGAAATGAAGCGATAATTTTGTCCTGTTTTGCTACCAGTTTTAACGCTTCATCCATCGAAATCGCCGGATCGGTAACGGGCATATACATCAGATCGCCCTCGTTCAGATTCGGCATAAATTCCGAACCGATACCAACCGCCAGAAAAACCGCACCGCTGAACAATGCCAATGCAATCGAAACCGCGATAAAACGATGTTTGAGTGCGGCAACTAATGCGGGTTTGTAAAGTTTTTGCAGAAAACGCATCACGGGATTTGAATCTTCCGAGTGCATTTTTCCGCGTAGCAGAAATGTGCATAAAACGGGAACAAGCGTGACGGCAATAATCGTCGCGGCAATCATTGCAAAAGTTTTTGTAAACGCAAGCGGATGAAAGAGTTTGCCCTCGCGTCCTTCGAGTGCGAAAACGGGAATAAACGCCAGAATGATTATTGCCATCGAAAAGAATACGGGTCGCCCGACAAGTTTTGTAGATTCTAAAACAGCATTCCAAACTGCCTTTTTATCATTCGTATCAATGTCGTTTTTCTCCATATACCGAAAGGCGTTTTCGGTCACGACAATTCCCGCATCAACCAAAACTCCAATCGCAATTGCAATGCCCGAAAGCGACATTATGTTGGACGAAATTCCCATAAAATACATAAACAGGAACGACATCAAAACCGCTAATGGAAGCGGAATCGAAACGATCAAAATTGACCGAAAGTGGAACAGAAAAAGTATGTGGACGAGCGTAACAAGAATTAATTCTTCGATCAAAGTGCGTGTCAATGTTGAAGTTGCACGATTGATAAGCTGCGTGCGATCATAAAACGGCACGATTTTCACGCCTTCGGGCAAACCGACTTCGATCTCTTTTATTTTCTTTTTCGTCGCTTCAATGACATCAAGCGTATTTACTCCATATCTCGCAATCACAACTCCGCCGACAGCTTCCTTGCCGTTCTTGTCTAAAGCACCGACACGAAACGCATCGCCGAGTTTTACCTTCGCAACATTTTTGACATAAACGGGCGTTCCGTTGCTTGAACCGATGACGATATTTTCAACATCCGCTGTTGACTCAATCAAACCGATGCCGCGAACAACCGCCCATTGTCCCGATTGTTCAACGACGTTTCCGCCGACATTCGTATTTGATTTTTGAACCGTTTCGATAATTTTTGAAATCGGAATTCCGTAACTGCGAAGCTGATTCGGATCAACGTCAATCTGATACTGCTGAACATAACCGCCGACCGAAGCGACTTCCGCCACGCCTTTGACCGAATTCAATTGATAGCGGACAAACCAATCCTGCATTGTCCTGAGTTCACGCAAAGAGTATTTATCCGATTCGAGCGTGTACCAAAAAACCTGTCCGACACCCGTCGCATCGGGTCCGAGCGTCGGCGTAACGCCTTCGGGAAGTTGACTCTGGACAACATTAAGCCGTTCCAAAATCCGCGTTCTCGCCCAATATAATTCGACATTTTCCTCGAAAATTATATTTATCATCGAAAAACTAAACGCCGAACTCGCCCGCACGACTTTTACGCCCGGAAGCCCTTGCAAATTCGTCACGAGCGGATAAGTTATCTGGTCTTCAACCTCCTGCGGCGAACGCCCCGACCAATCGGTAAAGACGATCACCTGATTTTCCGAAACATCGGGAATCGCATCAATCGGCGTATGAACAAATGCCCAATATCCCCAACCCGCAATGCCTAAAAACATTGCGAGAACTATAACCCGATTTTTCAGCGACCATTCAATAATTGCGTGAATCATATTTTTATTTGCCCTTTATCATTGAACATTTATCGGCTGGAATTTTTGATAAATGTCTATTGTGCTTTTGTTGAAATGGTTGTCTTGCCCGTTTCCGCTCCGTCATAAGAGATTTGAGCAGTCCAATCACCAGCCATTTCGACATCTATTTTCCCTTTGAATTGTCCCGGCGTTCCCGTTGTCGTAAGTTCCGCCGCGTTGTTCATTTCCGCCATCGAACCCATCGCCGGCATATTAAAGTTCAACCTCGCCGCATTTATATCAACAGGTTTTCCCGCTCCATCTGTAAACGCCAACATTATTTCCTGCTGACCGTTTTTTAATTTTCCGTCGGCACTTAGGAGCGTAACCGTTAGTTTGTCATTCACTTTTTTTGCCGTGATTTCTTTCATATCCGAACTTGTTGCCACACCGCTGCAAGCCGTTGCCATTGCGATAAGTGAAAGCAGTATTGTTAATCCGATAACTTTTTTTGTTTTGTTCATTTTTCTATTTTTCCTATTTTGCTAAATCTAAAATTGCTTTATTAAATACAAATTTGGTTTACCAAATCTGCAAAAATCTACCCGATTCTTGGTTGTTCAAGTATTTCGCAGGTCTGATAAATTTCTTACTTTAAACACAAGACAGCTCTAATTTCAGGCACACTTCGACCTGAAAAAAAGATACATCTCTGGTTTAAAACTAAATTAAAATTCTTTGATGTTGGATATATTTCGGGAGTAATTGGCGGGATTGAATACCGTTTGCGTAATTTGCAGAAATGCTTTGTTTCGGTGTGGTCGAAAAAAGAATTTCAAAAAGCGTGATCTTTTCCGAAGCAATTACAACCGGTGCAAGATTTATGCTTGAAATCGTAGTTGTGTTCGTCGACATATTTTGCGAACAAATAAGCACCCGACAGAGATATTTTGCATCTGCATTTTTCGGATTTTGGGATTCTGACGCTTTTTCTCGACAGCATTTCATCGGACAGACACTTTCTTTCATTTTCATATCGCCGCCCGACAAAGGTGTTCCTGAAAACACATTTACTGAAAGCACGAGTATAAAAATTAGTATCTTTAACCGATTCGCCATAGTATTTAGACTACATTTTATAAAATTGCTTGTCAATCAATTTAGATGCAGCGACATTTCGGGAGAATTATTGTTCCATCTTACAGAAATTAAAGTTTTACGAACTAAAAATTCTCAACTGTCTGAAACTTGAAATCCGTGTCTGAAATTTGCCCTGAACTGTATTACAATTTTTCAATGACACAAACACAACCGGATGCTTTGGAGAAATTTGAGAACACCGTCGGAATAAATTTTCAGTTATATAACAGTTTATTTTTATCTCTGCCGTTTTACGGAATCGAACAAACGGGCGTTTTGCTGTCGCTTTTCAATCAGCAGTGCAGCGAGGGTTTTGCGAACGGTAAAAATGTTATAAATATTGTCGAAGATTTTTTTGACGGAAATACTTCGCTTGAAAACGAGCAGGAAAAGTTAGATTTAATGTTCCGCTTCGTTCAGTATGCCGAACGCCAAGTCGTTTTGTTCGATGCACTTGAAGACGCTTCGTTCAACGAACTTCACAATGTGAACGGAGTCGGAACTCTGGCTCATCTCGAAAATGCCGTTTTGCAGAACGGGAAACAAAAATCACTTGCGGCGAAAATAAAAAACTTCAGCGTTCGCCTTGTTCTGACGGCTCATCCGACGCAGTTTTATCCCGGTTGGGTTTTGGGAATTATTAATGATTTATCGAAAGCAATTGATGAAAATGATGTCGCTCAAATAAAATTATTATTGCAGCAGCTTGGGCGGACACCATTTTTCAAAAAAGAAAAACCGACACCATTCGACGAAGCCGCGAGTCTGATTTGGTATCTCGAAAATGTTTTTTACAACGCTATCGGGAAAATCATCAGCGAGATCAAAAACACTTTTCCGAATGAAAATATAGACACTTCAAATCTCGTCAAAATGGGTTTTTGGAGCGGCGGAGATCGTGATGGAAATCCGTTCGTAACCGTCAAAACAACACAAAAAGTCGCCGCCGCACTACGCTCTGCAATTCTTCGCAGTTATCACAAAGACATCCGCCGACTTCAACGCCGTCTGACATTTTCGGGAATTGAAAAATCACTCGGAGAATTGGAGCAGATACTTTATAAAAATGCCTTTCAAGCTGACTCGGACAAGCAACTGACTAAGCCCGAACTCCTTAGTTCACTGCAAAATATGCGTGAAACTCTGGTCGAGAAACATAACGGTTTGTTCGTTCATCTGCTCGAAGATTTGATCTACAAAGTCGAACTTTTCGGATTGCATTTAGCATCGCTCGATGTTCGTCAAGACAGTTCCGTTCATCGAAATATCTACGAGCAAATTGTTGAGAAGTCCGACATTTTGCCAAATAATTTTGCGGAATTAAGCGAAGACGAAAAGATCGAAACTTTATTGAATATTGAAACGGAAATTGATGCAGAAATCTTTGAAGACGAACTTACCAGAGATACTTTTCTAAATATCAAAACGATCAGAGAAATTCAAAAACAAAATGGCGAAGCGGGTTGCCATCGCTATATAATTTCGCATTCCGAAAATGCCTTGAACGTGATCGAAGTTTTTGGCTTGTTTCTGCTCGGCGGCTGGAAAAAAGAGGATTTGTCAATTGATATTATTCCGCTGTTTGAAACGGTCGAAGATTTGAATGAAGCAGCAAAAATAATGCGTAAACTTTATGAGAACACGACTTACCGCAAACACTTAGAACGTCGTAACGATGAACAGACAATTATGCTCGGCTTCTCCGACGGCACGAAAGACGGCGGTTATCTGATGGCAAATTGGGGAATTTACAAAGCTAAAGATGAACTCACGGCAGTTTCGAGAGAATTCGGGATTGACGTAATTTTCTTCGACGGACGCGGCGGACCGCCCGCTCGCGGCGGCGGAAAAACTCATAAATTTTACGCTTCGATGGGCGAAAATATCTCTGATAAAGCCATCGAATTGACCGTTCAGGGACAAACTGTTTCATCGAACTTCGGCACGATTGACGCGGCTCAATACAACATCGAACAAATGATAAATGCCGGAATTTACAACACGATTTTCGCCGAAAAAGAAAATACTTTTACAGCAAGCGAAGAAGTGTTAATGAAGGATTTAGCCAAGACGAGTTTCGCGGCGTATTCCGAACTCAAAAACGATCCGATATTTTTGGATTATTTAGAAAATGTCAGCCCTTTGAAATTTTACGCCCGAACCAACATCGGCTCGCGTCCGGCAAAACGCGGCGGAGCATCGAGCAAGCTGACTTTAGATAGTTTGCGGGCAATTCCTTTCGTCGGTGCGTGGAGTCAGATGAAGCAAAATGTTCCCGGATTTTACGGCGTTGGAAGTGCTTTGGACAAGATGGAAAGTGAGGGAAAATTATATCAAATCACCGAACTTTACAAAAATAATCCATTTTTCAAAGCCTTGATTGATAATTGCGAAATGGCGATGCAAAAGACGAACTTTTCGCTGACAAATCATCTCGAAAACGACAAGATTTACGGCAAAATCTGGCGGAAAATTTATTACGAGTATAAGTTGTGCGAAAAATATCTCGCCGTCATTACACAAAAATCTACATTTATGACCGATTTCCCCGTTGCTCAACAATCCGTCCGAATGCGTGAAAAAATTGTTTTGCCGCTAACGACGATTCAGCAGTATGCTTTGACGAAAATTCGTGAAGATAACACGGATTTAAAAGAATCTTACGAAAAAATAATCGTCCGCTGCTCATTCGGAATTATCAATGCCGGAAGAAATTCCGCATAGAGTTTTCACAGCATTTACTTTTATCCTTTATTTTTTCTTAGAGATTGTTTCAATAAACTTACAACATAATCAATGTCGTCTAAGTCGCCTAACTTAATTTCATACGCACCGTTTCCCCAGTGTCCGACGTTTGAAACATCTCTGGCAATTTGTTTTTGGTCTTGTAGTTCACCGCTTTTTAGATTTACATAAATTTTCAGTTCTTTTCGTTGCAAAATAATGTCGCAAAAAACATTGTTATCAACTTTAAAGCCAAGTGTCTGCTTTTTAGGTTGAATCGTTACATTATCATCCAAGCCAATCAGTCGCTCTTGCACTTCTTCATACAGTTCTCTTATTTCAAAATCAGCTTTATCAAGATGGTCTTGTTCTGTATAAACTTTGACTTCTTTACTAACGATTTCAACGGCTTCATTATTTTTTGAGATTGTTTTTATGCTTTCCTGTGCAGAGGTTTTTAGTATTTGCTCGAACAAAATCGTTAGATTTTCATATTGTTTAATTTCCCAAAGTTCAATGGGCAAGTCTTTAAAATTAATTGCTTCTTTCTGGTAGTTTGTAAATATGGGCGAAATAAAAATCACTTTTGATTGTGTCCAATCAACATCTTTTCTTTTAAGCGTAATTTCTTTAGTTTCATTAAATTCGAGTATGAAATCTGCTTTATTATTCAGCATCAGAGATAAATAGGCATAACCTTGGTCAATCACGCTAAAGTTTTTATCTCGCTTATATTCAATTATCACAAAAGATTTGTTTTCTGGGTCAAAAGCTAAAGTATCAATCCGAAAATCGTTTAAAGGAAATTCGGAACGAATGAACTCAAGATGTAGTAATGTTTTTAAGTTTTCTTCTACCAGAAGTTGGATCTCTTTTTCATACTTGAAAGAAACTTCTTTTATGAGGTCAAGCTGTTGTTCATTTTTATAAATTGCCATAATTTTTTACCTTCGCTGTAAAATCATATTAAAAAGCCCAAAGTCTTTCAACTTCGGGCTTTTCGTAAATGAACAGTTTGAAAACTAATTTAGAAATTATATGTATTCGCACTAATTAACCCGTCGGCGATTCGCTGACGAGCCGTGATTGTGTTGATCGGTGAGTTGTTTTTTGTGAAACGCTTTAGAGCGACGAGCATCATTTTCATTTCGTCGCCTTCGGCAAATCCGGCGATGGTGTTTTTTGCGGTGGATTCGATTTTTTGAATCGCATCGTTGCAGAAAACTCCGGCGGCATCAATATATTTTTTCGCTGCTTCCGCACCGTCTGCTTCGGCAAATTTTTTCGCTCGCAGAACGGCGGTTTCCATCGCGTAAGCCTGCATAATTATATCGGCACAACCCATCAAAATTTCTTGTTGATCTTTGAGTTCAGCCATATATTTTTGTGCTGCACTTCCTAAAACCATCAACGCTACTTTTTTCGCGTTACGGGCTAGTTTTAACTCAGTCGCAAGCATTTCCGTGTCTTCGTCGAAAGACATCTGCGGATTTAAAATTTCATCCTGCAAAGCAGTAGCGGCTTTTAATAAACCGAGTTCGCCTTTCATTGCTTTTTTCAAAAGCATTCCCGGAATCAACATTCGGTTGATTTCGTTCGTTCCTTCAAAAATGCGATTGATACGGGCATCTCTATAAGCCTTTTCCGCCGGATAATCCGCCGAATATCCCGCACCGCCGTAAATTTGAACCATTTCATCAACGACATAATCAAGAACTTCGGAGCAGAAAACCTTATTGATCGAACACTCAACGGCATATTCTTCTATCGAACGGAGTTTATTGGTGTTGTCCATTCCATCGCCGATCATCGCGTCGATCATTCCAACCGTGCGGTATGTGATACTTTCGGCAACCCACGTGCGAATCGCCATTTCCGCAAGTTTGTGTTTGATCGCACCGAAACTGGAAATCGGGACATTAAATTGCTCGCGTTCATTTGCGTAACGAACGGCTTCGTGAATTGCCTGCTTTGCTCCACCCGTTACGGATGCACCGAGTTTGAAGCGTCCGACGTTCAAGATATTGAACGCAATTTTTGCACCGTCGCCGATTTCACCGATCAAATTGCCGACTGGAGTTCTTGCGTCCGACAAAATGAGTGGTGTCGTCGAAGATGATTTGATACCCATTTTATGTTCTTCCGCACCAGGACGGCAATTCTCGCTGCGTTCCATCATAAATGCCGAGAATTTCTTTTTTTCGCCATCAACTTTTGCGAAAACGATGTAAAAGTCTGCAAAGTTCCCGTTGGAAATCCACATTTTCTCACCATTCAAAATCCATTCTGTCCCGTCCTCGCTTAATTTCGCGGTAGTTTTTGCACCCAAAGCGTCCGAACCGGAACCCGATTCCGACAAACAATATGCTGAAACTTTTTCACCGGAAACGATTTGCGGAACGTATTTTTTCTTTAGTTCTTCCGAACCGAAATAAACCAGCGGCAACAAACCGATTGAAGAATGAGCTCCAAAGGTCGTTCCAAATCCGCCGCCGCGTCCGGTCATTTCAGCAACCACCACTCCCGAAACCTGATCTAAATCCAAACCGCCGTATTCTTCGGGAATGTTTGCCCCGAAAAGTCCCAAATCGCCGACCTTCTTAACTAAATCCTTTGCGACCTGCCACTCGTGATTTTCCATTCGCTCAAGATTCGGCACGACCTCATTATCCATAACTTCCCGGGTCGTTTCGCCGATCATTTTGTGTTCTTCGGTAAAATCCTCCGGCGTAAAAATTTCGTCCGCTTGACGGTCTTCGATCAAAAACGCTCCGCCTTTAACATACTCTTTTTCCTTTTTCATTTGTGCATCCATAATTTTTATTTAAATCCTCTTGTTGTATTGATATTTGCTAATGATAGTATAACTGAATGAGCATTCATTCAGCAAGGAAAAAATCTTAAACCGTCGGTAAATTACAAATTTGTTGCTGAATATTCTATAAATTTGTTCAATTTTGCGACAAAAAAAGGCATTGATAACTTTTTTAAGCTATCAACGCCTTTTGTGTAATAAACGAGATGTTTATTTAGTTTTGGTTACAGCCTCTGTCCGAAGCAAAGACGGTGGCAGATGCAACAGCACCTATTGAAAATCTACCGTTTCCGATGATACTGCTCTGACTGAGACAGACGGGTCCCGAACCAAGAATGACAGCTCCATCTCTGAAGTTGTTTGTAATTGATGAGGACACGATTCCACCGCTGGCTGAATCTATGAAACTGATTCCGTCGCCCGGTGCCGGAGCACTCGTTGTCGGGAAATCTCCCGTTCCCGGATTCAAACGGTAGCCGGTTGCAGTAATTGATGTATTGATTATAGATACGATTGAGGTTCCGGCGGCTTGAATGCCGTAATTGATATTGTTTTCCAATCTTACATTTTCAATTGTAACTCTCGAACTTCCGATCACATTGATACCGGTCGTCCTGTTTTTGATTGTCAAATTTCTCAAGGAAACTCGGCGGTTACTCGGTGCATCAACAACGATGCCGGGCATTCCCTGTCTTGAACCGCTGCCTGCATCGCCTTGCAGAACAGCGTCTAACAAAGCTTCGACTCCCGGTGCCGCCTGAAGTGTTACATTTCCGGTGATCGTGAAGGTTGCTTCGGCAAAAACACCGGAAGTTACGATTGTGATCGTTCCGTTGTTATTAATACCGTTCATAGCAGTTTGTGCTCCGTTGAGCGTTCCGAAAACTCTGTCGCCATCGTTGTCTTCAGCAGTTCCGATCAGACCGTCGCCATCGTAATCTCCACAGACTCCGACTCCGCCGGTTGAACTTCCGGCAGGCGGAATTAAACAATTTCCTTCAACCAATATCGGGTGGTTGGCAAATGCACTGACCGAACCCAAAAATATAATAAATGCCAATCCGATTGACCCTAATGCGAATTTTGAAAAATAACTTTTCTTGTTTGATTTTGAAATCATGATTATATATCTCCTATATACTAGAGCTTAAAAGGTTTCCATATAAATTATCAGCTCTGCAATAACTTATATGAGAACCGATTTACTGATAGCAACCAACAGCTGAGGTAGTTACGCTTCCGCCGCCGTTCGAGAATCCGCGATTTCCGACGATATTGTTTTGGCTGGTACAAACAGTTCCCGAACTTGAATTCGAGATTGCTACACCGAAGTTGTTACTGATTGTCGAGGAAACAATATTTCCCTTTGCCGTACTTTCAAAACTCGTTCCGTATCCCGGACTCGGATTGCTCGTCGTTGGGAAATCTCCCGTTCCCGGATTCTGACGATAACCGGTTGCCGTGATTGAGCTTTTGAATATATTGACGACCGAGTTGCCGCTTGCTCTTATTCCAAAAAACACGTTATTTTCCAATCTCACATTCTCTAATGTTACCGTTGAATTACCGACAATAAAGATACCGACGGCAAAATTTTTGATAATTATATTCCTTAATACTACTCGACGATTTGCCGGGGCATCAATAAATATTCCGGTCGAATTTTGTCTGTCGCCACTGCCCGGATCGCCTTGCAAAACTGCGTCAACAATTGCTTCGACTCCCGGTGCCGCCTGCAACGTTACATTTCCGCGAAAGGTTATACTCGATTCGGCAAAAACACCGGAGGTTACGATTGTGATCGTTCCGTTATCGCCGACTCCGTTCATTGAATTTCTGGCTCCGTTGATGGTTCCGAAAACTCTGTCGCCGTCGTTGTCTTCAGCAGTTCCGATCAGACCGTCGCCGGCATAATCGCCGCAAACTCCCGCTGCGGCGGATGAATTACCGGTAGGCGGGTTTAAACAATTTCCTTCGACAAAAACCGGGTGGTTGGCAAAAACATTGACCGAACCTAAAAAAATAATTACTGCCAAGCTAAATGCTCCGACAGCAAAATTAAACAGATTTGTTTTTTTCTGTGATTGTAATTTCATATACATAATCTCCTAACTTTTTAGAGCAAAAGGATTTGCATACGGATTATGAGCCCTAAAACAATCCGTATGATACTCGATATGAGCCTTACTTTTTATCAGATTTGCAGGTATTTTTGAAACTTTCTTTTCAACCAATTAGCAGTTTTTGGAAAGTCGGATTCGAATTAACAATCTCTGCTGATTTGAATCTTATCCTGACTTCATTGATATACTTGATTTTGCAGAATTATATATCCAAATACTAAATAAGTCCATATAACGTTTGTGGTAGTTCATACGAATGCAACTTGAATGCAAAAAAAATTGTATTATTCAAAAGATATGTATCTTCATATAAATAAAAACGAGGGGTGATATTAATTTCAATATCACCCCTCGAATACTTTGATAAATTGTCCTGCTTGTAGCTGAATATCAACAGATACCTTATTCGTTGATATTCAATTATTTCCTATATTTTTTTGAGACACTTATTTTAGTTACCTCTAAATACAACTCCGAAAACTATTCCAGCTAACGGAAATAACCCGGCTGAATGAAAACTACTTAATCAACTCGAAGATTCCTGCCGCTCCCATTCCACCGCCGACGCACATTGTAACCATTCCGTATTGTGCATCTCTACGTTTCATTTCTTGCAAAATCGTTGCGGTAAGTTTCGCACCTGTACATCCAAGCGGGTGTCCGAGGGCAATTGCTCCGCCGTTGACATTTACTTTGTCAGGATTCATTCCGAGAACTTTCATCACCGACAAACCTTGTGCGGCGAAAGCTTCGTTGAGTTCGATAACATCAATTTGATCGAGCGTTAAACCTGCGAGTTTCAGAGCCTTCGGAATTGCGTGAACCGGACCGATTCCCATTTCTTCCGGCAAACATCCGGCGGTTGCAAAACTTACAAAACGTGCCAGCGGTTTGATTCCCATTTCTTCGGCTTTTTCCGCCGACATCACGACCGTTGCCGCCGCACCGTCCGACATTTGCGAAGAATTCGCCGCCGTTACCGAACCTTTTGCGTGAAAAACCGCACGCAATTTGCTGATCGCTTCGACCGTCGAATCGCCACGCACGCCTTCGTCCGTATCGAACACAACTTCCTTGCGTTGAACCCGACCTTTTTCGTCCGTTTCGTCAACATAAATCGTCATCGGAACGATCTCGTCTTTAAATTTGCCAGCCGCAATTGCCGCCGCCGCTTTTTGATGCGAATGCACCGAAAATTCGTCCTGTTCAGTTCGCGAAATCTCGTATTTATTCGCCAGAGCTTCCGCCGTCAGACCCATATTCAAATAATAATCGGGATAATTATCGGCAAGTTTCGGATTCGGACGAAAAGTATTTCCGCCCATCGGAATCATCGACATCGTTTCAAGTCCGCCCGCCACGATCACATCCGCACCACCCGTGCGAATTCTATCCGCCGCCAGAGCAATCGTCTGTAAACCCGATGAACAATAACGATTAACCGTCATCGCCGGAACTTCCACCGGCAAACCCGCCGCAATTCCCGCCGTCCGTGCCACATTCATTCCTTGCTCGGCTTCGGGAAATGCACATCCCATAATCACATCATCAACCTGCGAACCGTCCAATCCTTCGACTCTCGCCACAGCTTCCCTAATCGCCGTCGCCCCCAGATCATCAGGTCGCGTATTCTTCAAAGTCCCCTTCGGAGCTTTCCCAACCGCCGTCCGCACGGCTGAAACTATAACTGCATCTTTCATAATTTTTCCTTTGCTTACCTATAAAATACTATAATGAGTGAATGCTCATTCATTTTTATTATAATATACAAATTTTTTATTTTTTGCTAACAATGTCAGGAAAAATCTCAAAAACATTTTTAATTTATGAGTTTTCATTCGCTTTCATTTCATCAACTTCAACCTTCAAGTCCGGCAATTGTCCCATATATCTTAAAAGCGGTGTCATTGTTAAGCCTTGTGCAAAAACCGAAAATGCGACAACGCCGAATGTAACGGTCAGAATTTCCGAGCGATATGGAACGCTGTCGGGAATTCCCAAAGCCAAAGCCAACGCCAAGGCACCACGCAGACCGCCCCAAAACATTATATGTTGATGTTCAGAATCTATTTTCCAACGCGATTTTGAATATAACGCCGAGATCGGATAGATCGCTACGGCACGAGCAATGATTACGGCAACAATCGCCACGCCGATTGCCAACGCCGCGTTTGCAAAATCCTGTGCCGCTTCGTTGATTCCCAAAATTATAAAGATGATCGAGTTAACGACAAAGGCGATAAATTCCCAAAAATCTTCGATAGATTCGTCGCCTTTTTCCGTTACGAATCCTAGTTCGGTCGTGTTTCCGACAAGTAATCCCGCAGTCATTGAAGCCAACACGCCCGAAAAATGAACACCCGAATATGAAAACTGTTCGGCGATCCAAAACGAACCGAATGCTGCCACCGTCGTTAAAGCGAGTTCGACCAAGTGATCCGTCGTTCTTCCGGCGATCCACAAACACACATAACCGACGATCAAACCACTCGCAACACCGCCGGCAACTGACAGAATCATCGCCAACGCCGCATTTCCGAGCGTCATTGTTTGCCCCGTTGCAAACGTCAGAGCAATCGCAAAGGCAACGGCGGCAGTCGAGTCATTAAATAAAGATTCGGCTTCAACGAGCAAACGCAGACGACCTTCGACCTTCGCCTCTTTAAACGTGGCGATTACCGAAACCGGATCGGTCGCCGCGATCAAAACACCGAAAAGTGCCGCCATCGTCCATTCCCAACCGACGATAAAGTGCATAAACGCCGCCGTGATTCCCGCCGAAAGCAAAACCCCAACCGTCGCAAACGTAACGACCGGAAGCAGATCGCGTTTTAATTCCCGCCAATGAATATAAAGTGCCGCCTCGAAAATCAAAGGCGGAAGCAGAACTTTAAACAATAATTCTTTACTGAGTTCGATATGAAGCCCAAGCGGTAAAATCGCCAAAACAATTCCCGCTACGACCAATCCAACCGTGTATGGAACTTTAAAACGACGTGCAATAATCGCCACAACCGCACCGATCAACAAAATGATCTCAATCGTCTCAATCCCAAGTCCCGCCGCTTCCGTTCCCGATGTTTCTGCTAACATAAGTGTTGAGTTTACGCCCATTTCAATCGGCTTTCTACTTCTCGATTCCGATTTCTATTTCTTCAATCCTTAAACTTTCCGTCAAAATCTTCGGTTCGATCTCAATTAAAAATCCACGTCTTCCACCGTTTATGTAAATCTTTTCCAATTCAAAAATTGTCGCTTCAACATAAATCGGCATCTGTGTTTTCAAACCGAACGGCGAAGTTCCGCCGAATAAATATCCTGTTAATCTATTCGCTTTTTCAGCCGACGCAGGCAAAACAGATTTTACGTTCAAATGTCTTGCCAATTTTTTTTCAGAAACTTCCAAATCGCCGTGTTGCAAAACGATCAGAGGATTTCGCTCATTGGTTTCAAAGACCAAAGTTTTGATTACCGAGTGCTCATCAATTCCCAGAATGTTCGCCGAATGTTTCGTTCCGCCCTTTTCGACATAATCAAAAAGATGCGGCACAAAATCAACTTTCTTCTGCCGCAAAAACCTAATCGCCTGTGTTATCGGATATTTCATCTTTCGCTTGTGTCTTTTTCACTTTCAGAATCTATTGCTTCTTTTGCATTCTCAACAGGTTTATTATCAACTTTGGATTTTTTCTCTAACGGTAATTTTCTTATGTCTTCCATACGCAAATTTTCAAAAATTTTGTAGATTACCTCCGTAGAATTGACCTCATCTCTAATTTTCTTTTTTTGCTCCTCTGTTGCGTCATTGCAAAACCCTATATCCACAACTTCATACTTAAATTCATCAGGTAAATATCCGACAAAACAAACACCTTCTGCACGCTCAATATGTGTTCCATTTGAATTTGAAATGGTTTTTTGTGGAACTGAATAATAAAACCTTCTAAAATCTCTATTAGAATGATTTTCCTTGATAGCGACAACAATTCTTTCCTTTAAATCTGTGCCGTCTGAACTAATATGCCCTATTATTCCGAGAGAATTTAGTAAAGCACTAAAAATAAAAAATGAGACTGGAAGCCATACGCAGCACGATAATAAAATCGCAGAAAGTTTAGCATTATTCAGACACGCCATAACAATTGCAGAAACGAATAAAATTAAGGTAATCGGCAACACAAGAAATAAAAATACAAAAAAAGCACTATAGCTTGGAGGTTTTGTTATAAGGACACCGAGTAGAGTTATTGCAGAGCAAATACCCATTACTATAAGAAAATCTCGAATGTGTCGTTTCGTATTTTTATTCATTAGTTTAACTCTAACTATTAGTAACCGTTTGCAATCCGCTAAATTACTTCCCGTAAAAATGAATACCCAAAACCAAAATTAACAAACCCATCGCTCCAACATCTGTCAACGCAACCTGTTTTAGTTCCGACGCATAATTTTCTGTTGTTAGTATTAAAAATATAAACGCAATCTTACTGATAAACGCCAAAGCTATTGCCAAAATTCGGTATTCGGGTTTGAACGCCGCAGTTATCAAAGCAATTCCGACGATGCTCAAAAGCACGCCGCGATGCCGCATCAAAAGTGTCAAAGTTTCGCCTTCGAGAGTTAATCCATAGAGTCTTTCCGTCTGCTTCGGGCTAAAGAAAACTATTATTGGCAAAATGTTTATTATTCCGACGAGAACTAAAATAATTGATGCAACTTTATCCAACATAGATTTTATTTATGGCAAAAGTGTAAACGCTTTGCAATGTTTCGGTCTGAAAACGCTGAAATGCCTGCGGTCAACCGTTAAAATCCTTCGCGTTTATTGATGCCTTCCGCCAAAATTCCATCAACTCTTTGCGAAGTGTCGCTATGCCCGCTGTTTCCCATTCCCGAAAGTTTTTTAAGCCGTTCAAGTCTGGCTTTCTGCTTCGCCTCTTCCTTATCATCCGCCGATTGCACCCCGTTTGTCGCATCATTTTTCAAATTTTCAACAAATACCAAAACTTCCGCCTTTTTATCATCAGGCAAAACGTGAACCGCTTCGACAATTTTTTGTTCTAAATTTTCCATTTATTTTTCCTCACTTTTTTCTCTATTATGTCCACATTCAAGCAGTTTACCATTTTGATAAATGCCTATATCTGTTACCTGTCCTTCTGCCGAAATTATTTTGTCTTTATCAAAAACGACATAAAAATAAAAATCTTCCTCGACATTTTTTGCAATAATTTCAAATTCATCTTTTGGCATCATCCGATAGTCTTCTGCCCAAGGTTCAAGCCACAGCGTTATCGGCTCAGGAAAATCATTACTAACTTTTATTTTTACAGTTCTTTTCATTTCTCAAATTTCATTATACCGAAAACACGAAACGATATGGTCATTGACCATTCCTGTCGCTTGCATAAATGCGTAACAAATTGTCGAACCGACAAAGTTAAATCCGCGTTTTTTCAAATCTTTGCTCATCGCATCCGAAATTTCGGTTTTTGCGGGAACTTCAGACAAAGTTTTCCACTCATTTTTAATCGGTTTGCCATCTACAAAACTCCAAATATATTTATCAAACGTGCTGAATTCATCAACCACTTTCAAAAAAGCATTCGCATTCCGAATCGCTGATTTTATTTTAAGTTTATTGCGGACAATTCCCGCATTTTCCATCAACTCATCAAATTTTGTATCGTTGTATTCAGCAATTTTTTTCGCGTCGAAATTATCAAATGCTTTTCGATAATTTTCACGTTTCGCCAAAATCGTGTCCCAACTCAAACCCGCTTGAGCTGATTCTAGAATAAGGAATTCAAAAAGTTTTTGATCGTCGTGAAGCGGAACGCCCCATTCTTTGTCGTGATATTCAATCGCCGGATCATTTTTTGCCCAACCGCAACGCTTCATAAATTTTTATACGCTTGCATTGTGCGATTTCGATAAATATTTTTCAATCAATTCCGCCGCATTTAATTCGGTGAAATCTTCCTTTGCTTCAACAACTCCGTCCAATTCCAAAATTTCCTCAATCGAATTGACCGTTGCAATTCCAACCGATTTCATATTCGCGTTGTGTGCCGCTTTAAAACCGTTGATTGCATCTTCAAAAACCAAACAATTTTGTGGTTCAACTTTTAACTTTTCTGCCGAAATCAAAAAACCTTCGGGATGCGGTTTGCCGTTTTTGACATCGGCGGCGGTTGTGATTGCCGAAAAATACTTTCGTAAACCCAGACCGTCGAGAATAAATTCCATATTCGCAATCGGTGCGGCGGTCGCAACTGCCATTTTTACGCCGATTTTTTTTGATTCTTCCAAAAACTCGATAACGCCTTCAACCGTTTCTAATTCGGGTTTGAAAAGTTCGCGGTAAAGTTCTTCTTTTCGATTGCCGAGCTTCAGCAACTCATCTTCCGAAGCATTTTCAAAAAATGCCGGAATGATTTCCCGGTTTGTCTTTCCCGCAGTTTTCACCAAAAAATCGTGTCCGTCATTTTCGATCCCGTTTTCCGCCAGCATCGCCGTCCAAGCCTGCATATGAAAACGCATATTGTCCACGAGCGTTCCGTCCATATCGAATATAAAACCGTAGTTTGTAAAATTATTTGTCATAAAATTATTTTGCCACGAACAAACACAAATGAACACGAAAAGAACCGAAAATTTTTGAACCGGTCAAGCTAATCCGCACACAAAAATCTCCTTAGATTCACTTTCTAAATACTTTCATACTCCATCGGACTTCAGCAGCCAATGCCAAAATACAGTCTGATTCGATTATAATAGCCCTCAGTATAGTTGAAGACCTCTGATTTGACATCTTCAACCGTTTCAAAGATGCCGTTCTCCGATAAATCCGCCTTGAATCCGTACAAGAAACTCTCCCGCTCGGGCGTTAACCCTAACCATTGCCTTGGCATCTTATTGATTGGCGAAAGCCATTTGATAGAGAGCAATCGCCGGTAACTAACCGCCGCCTATCGGCTTCCACAACCCGCTTCATCGAAGTTCGCACTCTGAATCTTCCGCTGCCCAACTGATTAGCTATTCTCCGCAAGCCATAGCGACAGCGATTATCGAAAAAAAACAGTCCTTAACCGAAGTTGAATTAAATAAACAAAGGCGGCAAGATTCTTAAAATCTATGCTGCCTTTGATTAAAGCAAACGAAATTGCACCGTTTGAAGAGTATTCTAATTGCTTGATAAAACCCGTTAGCGGTTAATAACTTTTACATCACGTTCGCTGACGATCCGCCAGCCATCGCCTGATTTTATCCATCGCAATTCTTGTATAACTTCGCCGCGTCGATTTTTCTGTCCTTCTTTGATCGCGTATTTTTTGCGAAAACGCATCGTCGCTTTGCGTCCGTCGGGACTCAGTTTGATGTCGGGTTTTCCCGCCTGAATATCAATCTCGTCGGCACGTGAGAAAGTTCGTTTTTTCTCGGCACGCACGGCTTTTTGTGAAGCATTGCGGGAAAGATAATAAGCGTCGAGCTGCGGGGCGTAATAATTCATCTGCTGTTCGATATTGCCGGAATTGGTGGCAGAGATAAATTTGTCGAGGGCGTTCTTTAATTCCACTTGCGGCTTGCCGTCCGCTTGAGTCGGCGGTTCGATATTTGCTGCCTGCTCCCGAATCGGTTCGGTCTGTTTCGACGAATCGGCGGCGGCGGATGTTTGTTCGGTGCGTCTGTCGGGCGTTATGACAGCGGTATTTTCAGTAGTTTCCGGCTCGGAAGTTTTTGTTTCCGATTGGGTCGGTTGTTCTATTTTAGCCGTTTTATCTTTCGTTTCGGAAGTTTTCGGAGCATCTTGCGACTCTGACGACGCAGGTTTTGTTTCGACAGTTTCCGGCTGATTCGGCTGGTTTCGATTATAGAACAACGCAGCTAAAACAAGCGAAACGATTAGTAAACCTAAAAGTCCGATACCGACGAAGGCAGAACGATTTGCCGGCAGAGTGCGGTGCGGCGGACGCTTTTCATCAGAATAATTGACAGAATCCGGTATGACAACTTCAGGTTTGCGGGCAGGTTCGACATTGTCGGGCAACGCATCGAAAATCTGCGGTGCAATCGGCACCGCGTTAGCTTTATTTCTGGTAAGCGTGATCGGTTCTGAGTCATCTTCATCAAACGATTTATCGAAAGATTGTTTTTGCTCGACTAAAACCGAAGCAGGAACGTCGGAAGATTTTTTATCGTCTGCCTCATTTTTTTCAAATTGCAGTTTTCGGGTTTCAAGCGGATTTTCATTTCTTAAACTTCCGGTTTTGTATAAATCTTCTTCTATTTGTTTTTTCTCAACCAAAATCGGTTCGGCTTCGGCAGTATGTTCTTCAGTCGAAACGGAAGCAAATTCCGAAGAATCATTATCGGGTTTGTTTGTTCTAACAATAATATTCGACGCATCAATCACCGAAGATATTTCGTCCGAATTATCTCTCAATTTAATTTCCGGCGTATCTTTCGACACGTTTTTTTCGATGATCGGATTTACCAAGTTTGCCGGAGCAGTTTCGATTTCAATTGGAGAAATCGGTTCAAACGGAACTTGGTTTTCGTTACGAATTTCAGTAGATTCCAAAATCGGTGAAGAATTTATAATACTCGAGCGGTCAGCAATCTCTGAATAATCAGGTAAAGTTTGCGAAAGTGAAAGCTGTGATTTTTCCGAATAGTTATTGCCCGAATGTTGAATAACTTGAGCGATATGCCGCAGTTGCCGCACAAAATTAGCGGCTTGCAGACGTGCCGTCGGCGTTTTATGAAGTGCTTCTTTGATCGTATTAGAGAACAATGCCCGCGTGTCAAAATGCAGTTTCGACAGAGGTTCTTTGTCTAATTTGCGTTCGGAAATGGCGGTCGTTGTCGGTGCGACGAACGGCGAGCGACCGCAGAGCATTTCATATAAAACGATGCCGAGACTATAAACATCCGTTTTTTCGTCGCTCGTCTGTCCGCTGTGCTGCTCCGGCGACATATAGCGGAGTATTTCAACATCAGCACCCTGATCTGCATCCGCCGCAAACATTTTTTCACGAATGCCGCCGAGATCAAAATTTTGCAATTTGACTGAAATTTCGTCCGTTTCATCACGGCTGAGAATAATATTTTCGGGACTGACAGCACGATGAACAATGCCCGCATCGTGTGCCGCGATCAATGCTTCCGCCGCTTTTTCGGCGATTGTAACCGAATCTTTTTCGGAGAGCGAACCCGCGTTTCTCAAAACTTCCTGCAAACTCTGACCGCCCGAAAATTCTGTCACGGTGTAAAATCCGCCGTTATCGAGCGTGCCGAATTGGTGAACATTTGCAATATTCGGATGTCTCAACTCGACGGCAGCCTGTGCTTCATAACCGAGTTGAATACACGTTTCTTCGCCAACATTATTGATGGAATTTTGATCGAGTATTTTGATGACAAACTGTCTGTCAAGATCAATCTGCGTCGCCAGAAAACTTTCTCCGACGGAGTCGCGTTCGAGCAGCGAATCCAAACGAAAATTCTCGATCATTCGGCGGGATATTTGCGGTTCGGAAATGAGATTTCCATTGTCTTTAATGCATTCGGCGACATCATTTTCATAGCAACGCTGACAAACGGAACATATTTTCATCTTCTTTTAACCTCCAAATAATATTTGACAAATAACCTCAAAAAATTCATCAAGTAACAAGATCGAATATAGCTTATAAGTTTTAACAATTGAACTGCACTTTATGTAGACGCTGTTTTACGCTTGTAAAGTTGCAGATTTCCTGATTTTCAGAACAAAATAATACCAAAGTTTTGCAAAACACTTTATTTATCAAAAATTGTCAAAAAAATGGACGATGCCAAGTTTTAATTCGTGATTTGCATCGTCCATTCTGTGAATATATTCGAGGAAAAAATTTTGCACTAAGAATTTAATTCAGTTGAACAAAAATTCCGACCTCTTTCTAACAACACTTATTTTGTGTTTTTGTTATCTAAACCTTCGACATCAACATCGGTTCGCTTGACCGTATCGCTGATCGTTTCAGTATTTTCGGTAACATTTTTGTTGATGACAACTTCTTCAACAACGCGGGCTGATTTATTGACGACGGCTTCTTCACCTTCTTCGGTAACGGTAAAATTGCCGTCTCTGACTGCTGCCAAATCCGCTTCCGTGGCATCGCGGTCAGCCGGACGGCGATCAACGTGGATTTCCTCGTTGCGTAAGTTGACGTTTTCCTCAACCTGTCGTTCGGTTACGTTGGTTTTAACATTGACACCGCCGGTTTCGACCGTGCGTTTGCCGACGTTTAATTTTTCCTCAATAACCGGAATGACGGCATTGTCCGTAATTGTGTTCTGTTGCTGCGGTGTATTTTGAACTGTTCGGGCAGTCGCCGTGTCTGCCGTCTGTTGTCCGGCGTTTGATGTTCCGGTTGTTTGTTGTCCGGCGTTTGAATAGACTTGCTGACCGCCGCATTCTTTCCATTTACTTTCGATAAATGCCGCGTCTTCCGCAGTGTCGGGAGTTGCACGTAAAACTATTCCGCCCGATTTAATACCGGTTTCATAGGCTTCCGCGTGTTCTTCAGGAATTCCCGAACCGACTAACGCTCCGATCAATCCGCCGGTCAGTCCGCCCGCTCCGGCACCGACCAGAGCAGCGGCGATTGGTCCGGCGACGATAAGTCCCAAACCGGGCAGAGCGACGCTTGTCCCGATGGCAGCGATGGCGGCTAAAACTGCACCGACCGTGCCGCCGATTGCCGCACCCGCACCCGTTCCTTCAGCGGCTTTTGAGCCAAGTTCGGTATCGTTCTCGTTAACGCCCGAATAATGTCGGTCGCGTGTTTCTTCGGACATCATCACGTCGGATTTGTCTTTGTCATAACCGCGTGCGGTAAGTGCGTCATAAGCACATTCGGCACTCGCTCTGTCATTAAATAATCCCGTTACGGTAAATTCACTGTTGGTGTTGTTCATAATTTTTACTTCCTTTTGATTTATTCAAGTGCGGATTTCTCCGCACTTTTTCGTTTTTGTTTTTTATTAACTTTTATCAGCGGTCGGAATAGTTTCCTGCGGCGTGGAAACGCGGTGAACTTTTGCTTCGCCGATGGTCGGATTTCCGGCTTTGACGCGAGCCGCGTCAGCCATACTCTGCGTGCCGTCATACCAGTTTTGCGTGATCTGTCCGGCGACTTCACGACCGCCCAAACCGAATGCCAGACCGACCGCTAAGGCAACCGAACCGATCAGACCGATAAGCAGCGTATTGATTAGTGTCGGTGCGATTTGAAGTTGGTCAATCGCGGCGATAACGGCAAAACCGATGACGATATACTGCGTCAGTTTCGCCAGCAAATTCGGATTCCCGACACCGAGTTCGGAAACGCTGGAACGAACTAAACCCGATAAAAATTGAGCGATAAAACTTCCGACGACGATAATTGCCATCGCCACGATTACGTTCGGAATGTATAAAATAATGCTGTTGATGATTTCCGTCAGTTGCGGAATGCCCAAGACATTCGCCGCCGCCTGCACGAAGATCAAAAAGATCGAGTATTTAATTAACGCGGCAATAATTCCCGAAGTCGTCAGTTTCGTTCCCGAATTTCGCACGAAATGACCGATGCCGCTTTTTTCAACCGCCGATTCGAGTCCGACGGCGTTCAAACCGCGTTCGATCAAACGAGCAATAAAGCCGGAGATAAACCAACCGATAATAACGATCAAAATTGCCCCGATTAGTGCGGGCAAAAAACTGATAAAACGATTCAGAGCGTTATACAGCGAAAAGACAATCGCCTCGCTCGTGTCGCGGATTCCGGTAGTTACTTGTTGTTGAAACATAATAATTTTTTCCTTGTAAATTTGATATTAAATAATCTTTCATTAAGCGGTATTTGCGGTTAAACGTCTTTTTCTACGTAAACGATTAACCGCCAAATCCGCTTTGCCCGGAAAACTCAAAAGCTGAATTTCCCGATGCCCTCCCCTTACCCGCTAAAACTTTTCACGATTTTCCGGCTCGTTATTTCCGATTTCTTCAATTCCGACATCAGTTCGTTTGACCGAATCGCCGACGGTTTCTGTACGTTCAGTGACTTGCTTCCGAATAATAACTTCTTCGACAACGCGAGCCGTTTTGGAAATGACCGGAACTTGTTTTTGTGTTTTCAGTTCAAACGTCACTTCCTTAAAAGGGTCCGTATTTATTGTTTGTTCCCCGATATTTGCTTCAGCCATAAAAATTTTCTCTCCAAAAACCTTTCTTGTAATGGTGCGGATTTATAAAATTTACCGCACCCGCTTTGCCCGCATTGAAGCAAAACTCATTACCTGAAAACTCCTACGAGTTTCGGGCTTCTTTACTTCTTTCCGTGTTAATTTCCTCAACTTCAACGTCAGTTTTTTTCACCGTTCCGCTGACAGTTTCAGTTTTTTCGGTTACATCTTTGCCGATGACAACTTCTTCGACGACCTTTGCTGTTTTATCAACGACGGCTTCTTCACCTTTGGTTCTGACCTCGAACTCGCCTTCTTTGAAATTTTTCATTTCATCAGCCGAAACTTCACGATCAACATTTCGGCGTTCGACATTAACATTTTCCTGACGCAAATTGACCTGCCCGGAAACTTCGCGTTCGGTAACATTTGTATGCACCCGCACGCCGCCGCGATTGACCACACGTTTACCGACGTTTAATGTTTCTTCGATAACCGGCAGAGCGACTTCGTTCTGTTCGTTAAAGTTTTTTCGCTCGGTCTGCACCTGTTCAGCGGTATAAGGTTTGGAGGTTTCGTCATAACCCGTGTAACCGGAATTGCGGTATTGGGCGGCACGCCGGTCAATATCAACCGCTCCGTTATTGTTCAAAATGTCAGCCACTTTGTCGCTCATATTGTCTTCGGCAGTAACGGTAATTGCAGTGCTTCCGCGTCTGACCGATTCCGAATAAAGTTCGCGTTCGCGTTTGACTTCATCATCATCGCCGCCGAATAAATTGCCGAAAAAGTCCGAAATCGAATCGCCGATTGATTCGCTCGTGTCATAATCGGTAGATTTTTCGCCGCCGTACACCGAATAACCGTCGTTGTCCGGTTCGTTTTTAGCGATAGAAATATCGCCTTGCTTAATTCCAGCTTGCGATAATTGACGAACCGCAGTTCGTGATTTTTCCTGATCGTCAAAAATTCCGATAATTGTGTTTGCCATAATATTTTTTCCCTTTATTCAATTTACGAAATGCGAAAAAGAATCTTTTCCGCATCTTTTTTTGTTTAATTATTCCGATACATTTTCTGCATCATTTTCAGCCGCGAACTCTTCGATGTTGATTTCTTCACGCCGCAGAGTTATTTCCTGCACGTTTGAAACTTCTTCACGCCGTTTGACGAATCGAATTTCCTCACGCAGCAGCAATTTTTTTTCCGAAACGATAACTTCTTCCAAAACCGGCACGATCATCGTTTCGCCTTCGTAGCGAACTGCGGGTGCGGTTTCAACATATTTGTTGATCTCGACCCGTTCGACTTCGATTTGTTCCCGAATAATCGGTTCGTTGATCGTCTGCACGTCTTCGCGGACGGTTTTATGCACACGCATTCCGCCGGTATCAACAACTTTTTTACTGATGCTGATTTCTTCGGCGATGAGCGGCACAATAATTTCCCCACGTTCATTCGTCCGTGCATTTAACGCTTCTAATGTTTCCTGTTCTTTATTCATTTCGTTGTAAAAAATTCTCCCGTATCGGATTTTTTGCACATTTTTAGTGCATCGTTTTTCTGTATATTTAGAGATTAACAGGAAAATAAGCGAGGCGAATCCGTATAAATACTGGTAAGTAATCAGTATTTATACGGAATTTTTAAAAACAATTACAAAATAGATAAATGAAATGACGATTGGCAATACATTTGATCTAAGTATTTGAATTTTAGAGTTTTTTACGGGTGAGATTTTTATGAACTTTGCCGACTGATATAACGGGCGATTTCGACTCGATTGGAAAATCCTTTTTTGGAGAGAATACTTGAAACGTGAGATTCGACGGTGCGTACGCTGAGTTTGAAATGGGCGGCGACTTCTTTATTACTTAAACCGTCGCCGACGAGCCGGGCGATTCGCAATTCGGCTTCGGTCAAATCCGAAGGATTAGTGTTTTTTGATAAAGATCGAGAAGCCGTAGATTTTCCGAGTTGCGAATTGGCATTTAAAGCAACACGGGTTTGAGTTCGCTTGACGCGATCAAGGATATTCTCGATGGTGACAACAAGTTCCTCCGGCTCGAAAGGTTTGGTCAAATAAGCATCAACTCCGGCACGAACGCCGTTCAGACGATTTTTGCGTCCGTCTTTAGCCGTCAGAAAAACTATCGGAATCAGTTCCGTGCGTGGATTTGAACGCAGATTTTTCACCAGCGAAAAACCGTCACCCTGCGGCATCATCACATCGCTGATAATCAGATCGGGCAGCGTTTCGGCAATACTGACAAACGCATCGTTGCCGCAGCGGGCGGTCATCACTTCAAAACCCTGCTGTTCCAGACTGATCGCCATCGCTTCGAGCAATTGCCGATTATCTTCAACTAACAGAAGTCTTTTTTTGAGTTTAGTTCTCGTCGAAGCCATATTCGTCAATTGTATCACTTTCGTGTAAATCTTCGTTCCAAACTTGCAAAAATACCGTAAAGCAACTTCCCTTCCCGACTTCCGAAGTAACCGTAATTCGTCCGCCGAGTGCATTTATCAAACGCTCGGCAAGATACAAACCCAAACCAACGCCGGGAGTTTCCGCTTTTCCGGCAGCATCATCCGGCGTGCCGTCGGTTGATGCGTCGTGATGAGGTTTAGCACCGCGATAAAATTTTTGAAATATCTTCGGCAGATCGGCAGGCAGAATGCCGCGTCCGTTATCCGTAATAACAACGGCAATTTCATCGTTTAAAAAATCTTCGTCATCGGAAAATTCCATCTGCTTCGGTAGATCTCCGAATATCTCGGCAGCCGCTTCGCGTTTTGTATTTCCTTCAACTTTTTCCAGTTTATGATAAACAAAATGCTCCGTCGCAACGGTAATTTTTCCGCCGACGGGCGTGTATTTGACGGCGTTTTCGATGATCGTGCATAATGCCCGCCGAATCGCTTTTTCATCGCCGCAGACCGGCGGCAGAGATTCGTCAAATTCAATCGTCAAGGATTGCTCGCGGGCATCGGTGGCAGGACGCTCGATCTTATCACACGAATTTAAGACGCGATTGATGTCAACGGGTTCCTGCTTGAGATCAACATCGCCTTCATCAAACCGCGAAACGTCCAACAAATTCAGGATCACATCAACCTGCCGATCACATTCGGCGGCAATCGTTTCGAGATGTCTGTCCCGTTCGGCTTCCGAATTTCCACCGTGCTGCAAAACCCTGACGAGAGTTTTGATCGTCGTCAGAGGCGTGCGGAATTCGTGCGAAACCATTTGCAGAAATTCATCTTTCGCCCGGCTCGCGTGTTCGGCTTTGACCAGTGCGATACCGGCTTCCTGATGAGCTGTTTGTTCGCTGATAAATAATTTCGCCAACTCCCGACGACCTTTCTCGCGGTCATCTTCAATTTTCTTTCGCTCTGTAATATCACGCGAAACGGTTTGCAACTGAACGATCTTACCGTCTTCTCCGGCAACAGTTTGTGCCATCGTTTCAAACCAGTAATAATCGCCCTTTTTGTCGTGCATCCGGTATTCAATGACGATACTGCTGATTTTGCCCTGAACAAGTCTGGAATGGGCGGCATCGCGGACCAGTTCGATGTCCTGCGGGTGAATCAGTTCCTGGGGCGAAGTTCCGACAAGTTCGTGCGGCAAATATCCGAGCATCATCTCCGACGACGGCGAAACGTATAAACAAGTCCCGTCAAGATCATGCAGACACACCAGATCACGCATATTTTCGGCGAGTAATTTGTAACGAGCCTCCGATTTACGTATGCGTTCATCGGCTAAAGTTCGGTCGGTAATATCAATGATAAAACCTTCCAATGTGTGAGAATTTCCCGCCGAATCGTGAACAAATCGAAAAAGTTCCCGGACGTGTCTGACTTTTTCATCGCGGGAAACAAGGCGATATGAGATTTGAAACTGTTTTCCGTCAAGTTTTTCCCTGTTTTCGTTTAAATGCTGCAAATCGGTGAAAAATCGCTCGCGGTCGTCCTTGTGAATCAAATCATTCCATTCTGCAACAGCATTCTCGCCGATAAGTTCTTTGGCGGAACAACCCGTCAGATCGAAACAACCTTCGCTGACAAATGTTTTGGTAAACTCCGCATCGGCGTTCGAGCGAAAAACCACACCCGGCAGATTAGTAATCAGCATCCGCAAAAACCGCTCACGCTCACGCAGACGATATTCGACATCCGGCTTTTCAAATTCTTCTTTTTTTAGTTTTTCCTTTGCCATCCAAAACAATTATCCGCCCGATTTTCATTTACTGCATCAGAGAAATTACCAATTCGGCAACCGTGTTTACACTATATTCTAACATTTTCGACACTATATCATCTTATCATCCGCCAACGGACTAAAATAAAAAAATGATTTTCCAGAAAAATGACAAACAACAATCAGCCGCAACTGTTCTTGAAACAGTTAAATAATCTTATGTTCTGACCTAAGACACTATCGGTAAAATATTCCGGGCAATGTAGCCTTTATTATCACAATTTAACAGACATAAAACACGAGATGACTCTAGTTTTTTGTTAAAAGACCGTTTTTAAGATTGGAATATGCAGACTAGTTTTACTTTATAAATTATATCAACACTATCTCAGCATTCCTACGTTAAAACAAAAAAGGAACAGCAGATGTTCTGCCGTTCCTTTTCATATTTTCAGGAGAGAGAAAAGTAATTCTATGGATTCAAGCAAGCAAAGCAGTAACAGAAGTTCATTCTAACGCAATAAAGTTCAAATTAGTTAGTGTTTCATTAACGGTTACTAATTGCGATGCAAAGATATATTGTCTGGCAGATGCCGAAACAATATATGTTTGACCAGCCTGGACATCGGCGAATCGGAAATATCCGAACGGGTTCGTCGCAACCTGACGGCTGTTGCCGGATTGATCGGTAATCGTTACCCGAACGCGGGTGAGTCCTCTGCCCGAAGTCGTTGTAACGCGTCCGCTAATCTCGACCGATGCGGCGGTTAGCGGCACGACGGTGTGCGGTTCGCCCGGTGAAACGCTGCCGCTGAAATTTGCGTCTCCGGCATAAGTTGCGGTTAAAGTTCTCTCTCCGGCGGTGCTTAACGTCAAATTGCACTGTCCCGCCGCGACCGTTCCGACGCAACTGTCCACACCATCGGAAACCGTCACGTTGCCGGTCGGCGTTCCCGCACCGGGAGCGTTTACTGTAACCGCGTAAAAGACGGTAAAAGGTTGTCCCTGCGTACTCGGATCAGCGGATTCAGCCGTGATAAAAGTTGCCGTGCCGGCTTGATTGATTGTCAGAGTTGCCGTCGCCGTGCCATTCTCAACTGCGGCATTTGCGGAACCTGCTCCGGGTGATGTGCCGGTAAAATTCGCGGTCGCCGTGCCGTTTGCCTGAATTGTCAGCTGGGTACCGGAGAGCGTGCCGCGGACTGCATTATTGAAAATAATCGGTAAACCGATTAACACATCGAGATTGCTTGCCGCAATTGCTTGTCCTGACGAATTAGTTAGAAAACTCGCCGTTAAGGTTGATCTTTGACCGACGACAATCGTGTTCGGGCTGGCAGTGTGCGTAAATCTCAGCCACGGATCGAAATCAACTGTTCCGCCGGAAGCACCCGCCGTATCGCACGGTGCGGCACTCGGTCCGGTATTGCAGCCCCACCAGTTATTTTCGACATTCGCGATGCCGCCGGTCGTAACCAAACCGCTAAATGTTCCGGCAGTATTCCCGACGATCCGCGAAAAACTCATATTTAAGACATTCGCCGTAGTTGAAGTACCGAGATAAACCGCTCCGCCGTTGAGCGTTGCGGAATTTCCGGTCAACGTGGACTTACTCATCACGGTCGTTGCATTTGAATGATTGAGGAAAATTCCGCCGCCCGACCTGCCGGATGAATTATTTCTGATGATCGTCGGGGCGTTGATGTCGAGAGCCTGCAACGAATATACTCCGCCGCCGTCGCTCGGTGCGGAATTTGACATAATGGTCGATCCGGTCAAAAACGATTTACCCGCCGAACTCGCCGGACCGAAGGCATAAATCGCTCCGCCCTGTCCCTGATTATTTCCTCCAACGACACTATTTCCCGAAAGAGTCGTGTTCGTCAGCCGATAAGTTACGCCCTGTCCGACAAAAATTCCGCCGCCGATGGGGGAATTATTGCCCGTGCGTCCGGGATTATTACTCGAGATGGTCGAGTTGGTAATCGAAACGACACCGCTTCCCACCGGAGCACTTGTAGCGACAATCCCGCCGCCGTCGCCGTCGAGAGTGCTGTTACTGTCAACCGTTACCCCGGAAACGGTTAGTGTTCCGGTGCCGCTCGCTTCCCAATCAAATCCGCCGCCGAATCCATCGGCAGAAAAAGTGCTGGGATTGCGTCCGAAACGAACCGTAAAATTACTGAAACTCGTTGCAAAAGCCGCGTCGAAATTCGGGTTGACGGACAACACTTTGTCAATTCCGTCAACCGTGGTCGTGCCGGCTGTAATGACTGTATTTCCAGTGCCGTTGCCGACGATAGTGAGAGCTTGTGTAATGTCCAGATCACCTTCCACCGCTGCATTTTCAACCCCCACATTGTTGATTGTCAGCTGATACGTTCCGTTCGGTGCAAATGTAATCATATCTGCACCCGCCGCCGCGTTTGCCGCACGCACCGCTTCACGCAGAGAACAATCGGCATTGCACACACCGTCATTCGTATCGGCTGTTTTAGAAACCGTAAAAGTCGCGTTCGGGGCGAGCATCACCAGTGTCGGTTCGAGATTTCCTTTACTGAAAAAGACAAATCCCTGCTGTCCCATCACATTCAGACGCATCGGCAGAACCGAAACGGGCGATTCGGCAAAATCTATGTTCTGGAGTTTTGTATCTCCCACTAACGAAGTTCTGTCCGGAGCGGTGTTCGGTTCTTTGAAAAGAATCTGAACCCGATTCGTCTGCGGATTGACGACCAGCAAATCATCGGTTTCGTTGCCGGTAATGTATGCTTTTTGCAGAATTCGCACCGGAGAATTTCCACCCGAATAATTTTCCGCCGATTCATAAACGCCAAGCTGATGCGTTTCGGCAACCGACCAAACGTTCGATAAATTGTCGGTCGCTGTTTTATTGAGCGTCAGTTCACTGCGTCCACGTCCGCCGTTGCGTTGCCATTGTTCGATCACTTCGTCAGTCGTAAACGGTCGCGTGTCGAGCGTTCCGTTGGTTAGATATGAAACATCGCCGGCTTCGGATAAAACGGCGATTTCGGTTTTTAGTTCGCGGTCGCGGATAAATTCGCCGACGGCAATATCGGCGGCTCGAAACGGCAACTCGATCCGGCTGACCGCACTGTTCGGATTTTCGATGCTGCCGATCGTGAAGATTTCGCCGTCCGCCAGACCGAAAATATCTTTTTTCGCTGTCGCTCCGGCGGGATTTGCCAAAATCAGCGAACTGACACTGCCTTTGACCTGATATTCGTGCGGTGCGGTTTTTAAGAGTTCCGCCGTGCCGTCAAACACCGAAATACTCGAAGATTTTCCAGTTTTTAGAGCAACTGCTAAACCCGTATAAGTTTTGGAAGCGTCGAGCGTATCCGCAGCAAGTGCGGTGATTTCGCCGTTGACGGTGATTTCCTGTGGTTCATTAAATCCACCTTTCCCGTCGGAAGTCATTAGATAAACAACGCGTCCGCCGCGTGCAGCAAAAACAAGAGCAACTGCTGAGTCTTCCGAAAATTTTCCGGCGGCAATAAAATCCGGTGCGGTCGGCACACTGAGAATGAGCGTATTTTTTTCAAATGTTGCCGGAAATCCGCCGCGTTTCAAAATCGCCAAAGTTCTTTTGTCCGTTGGTTCGAACGCCTGCTGTCTAGCACGGTGAAGGGCGATCAGACCGCCTCCCGCCGCGTTGCGAAAACCGCTGATTAAATCGGCGTAACCGTCGGCATTGATGTCAGCCGAAACCTGTCCGGTCGGCTCTGCCTGATTATTCTGCAACGCTGCAATCGCTGCATCGTATCCGTAAAATGTCGTGTCGGAGGATTTGCCCTGCTCCAGTTTAAGCCAGACCGAAGTTCTTTCGCCGATATTGATCGCCGGAGAATCATCACGCTGTAACGGACTGAAACTTTTCAGTAAAGAATTGTTTTTTTGATTTACCAAACCACCGCTTTTCGCTTCGGCACGATAATTTATCAGAAGACTGCCCGTAAGCAGACCGGCACCTAAAAAAATTAAAAAAATGCGTTGACGAAAATTGAACTTGGAAGCTGATTTACTCATAGAAACTCTCCTTAGATAACCGACAAAGATAAAAGATACAACGGTGCTGATGCCAAAAAAAACCGGACACCGGCGACGAAATTATTTGAAAAATCCTGCAATCAATCGCGGGGCGGAAAAACGCCCTGCAAGGCAATGATAAAAGTAACGCACAGGTACGGCTGAAGATTATTATGCGGCTGATTTCCGCCCGTCGGAGCGAGAGCCTGCGGTGCCATTGGAACGACTGTCCCCTGACTGGCGTAGAGTGCCGGTCTGCCGCGTCCGTTGACAACTCCGAACGTCGCCCCGCTGGGATTGGTGGTGTTTCCCGCCGCGGTGTTGCACTGCATCTGATGATTATGCAACGGCATCTCACTACTAATCAGCGTTACTGCCGATTCGCCCGCCCTTACACCGAGAGAACGCTCAGTCAAACCGGCACCCTGTCCCCGGTGCAGCGGTGCCCGATTTTGTAAATCCGGCAGACCGAAAGTCGTCCTCCCATCGCCGCCGTAGGTTGTGCCGAGTATCGAAAATAACGCCGTGTTCTGAGAAATCGGCAACAATTGTCCATTGCACAAAGCATACGAACGCGGAGCAAAATTTCCCGCAAACATTTTTATTTCACCAACGTATGGATCCGACATAAATTTTTTCTCCTCCTTTAACTTCTCGACGGGAAAATTCCCTGTAAAGCGATAATGACGTTCATCACTGTATATGGCTGCATATTATTATGCGGCTGGCTTCCACCGGTATTGGTAACTTCGCTGCCAACCATCGCGGTATTTGCGGCGGCGGCGGCGGAATAAGTCGGTATGTCCGAAGATGTCGACCGGTAATTGCCAACCGGCGAGCTTTGCGACGCGGCTTGATTCGAAGCATTCAATTGGTGAGTATGGGTGGGCAGTTCACTCGTATTCAAAGTGTGATTTTCCTCACCTAATCTCTGACCTAGAACAGTCTGGTTACCGGTATGCACCGGAACTCTGCCACGCATATCCGGCAGAGCAAAAGTCGTCTGCCCGTTGCCGCCGTAAGTTGTGCCGAGAATTGAAAACAACGCCTGATTCTGGTTGATCGGCAGCAGTTGTCCGTCGCATTTAGCATAAGAACGCGGGGCAAAGCCGAACGCTACGATTTTAATTTCGCCGATAAATGGTTCTGACATAATATTTTGTTCTCCACTGTTTTTAAGTTTCTAACCAATCAATGAGGATAGATTTTTCGATCTAACTCTGCGACGGGAATATGCCGAACAGAGAAATGATAAAACTGACGGATTGATACGGCATCATATTATTATGCGGTTGTGAACCGCCCGCCTGTCCGATGCTCTGACTACCCATCTGATTATCAACCACCGCTGTATTGTACGGATTCGCGATTGATCCGGCATTGATCCTATTCGACGGGCTGGTTTCCGTTCCGTTGTTTGAATCGGCGACAACCGTATGATTATGTGCCTGTAAATGATTCGCCGTTAATGTGACATTTTCCGTGCCGCTTTTTTCTCCAATAGTGCGGGTAGTCAAACCGGCACCGCTGCCCTGATGAACCGGCAATCGCCCCTGCAGATCGGGCAGACCGAAAGTCGTCACCCCATCGCCGCCGTAGGTCGTTCCGATCAGTGCAAATAACGCATCATTCTCAGCAATAGCCATCAATTGTCCATCGCAAAAAGCATAGCCGGAGATGGCAAAGTTTCCGCCGAACATTTTTATTTCACCGATAAATGGTTGTGACATAGATTTTACTCTCCAAAAGAAAATGAATAAATTGTGTTAATGAAAAACAAAATCCGTATGGATTTTGCAAAGATGTTACTCGGTTTTGCTACCCACTCGAACTGTCTGTCCGTTAACGATGATTCGACTTTTCCCCTCCGGCTTTTTTTCCCACAAACAGTAAACTCCGTCGTCGGAAACCGGAACGAAGCCGAGCCGTGTAAATAAAGTTTGCGACCGGTTATATGTTTCGAGATAAATGCTGACCGGCTTGTGCTTGATTGTGGCGGTGTCCAAAAGATTCGAAAGAATGACCGTGCCGATGCCGCCATTGCGAAACCGAGGCAGAAGGGTAATGTCTATAATTCTGATTTCATCGGCAAGTTCCGCCTGAAAAAATCTACCCGCCGGTTCATCTTCAAGTGTGATCAGATCGAACGAACGGTTCGGATAAGACGCGTTGTAATGGTTGGTTTGAGCCTCGAATTGCGACTCGAGAAAGGCAAGTTTCCGGTCCTCCGTCCACGGGGCGAATTTTAACTCCTCTGCCCTTGATGAAGCATATATTTCAAACAAAAATGAATTGTCCGAAGGTGTCACGGGAATTAGTCGGGGGGACATAATTAAACCTGGCTTAGTTCGATTACCGGAACATAAAAATTATTATAGAAGAATTGCAGGCAGATATTATCAAAAGTATCTGTAACTAACAAACAGAAATATTAAAATTTTGCTGAAAAGAATTATCATTCAATAACAACAAGCTTTACTGAAAACGTTATTTGATTTATAGTCATTTTGAAGAGACATCTAACCGAGGGTTTCGCGTTGAAATTTCAGGTAATAACAGTTTTAAATAAAGCCCCTTTTTTCTAAATGAATGTGAGAGATTTATTATCACCAATGGTTTCGATAAAAAAACTTCCGCATTTCATTTTAACCAAGCAGGTCGGATAAAATTATCAGGTTTTATAAACTTCAAATTTTCAGTTGAATACTCGAAGTTACGGGAACAATCCGAGTTTTCCACACGTTTCTGATCTCCGATAACGTATTTCCTTTCTGCTTATATTTTCAGTTTTGTTTATTGCCAAATACAGCTATGACTATATCAAGAAGAAACTTTATAAAAATCGGGAGCGTTTCCGCGGCTTTGATTGCCGGAGGTTGCGTTGGACTTGAAAACAGTGTTTTTGGACAGGTGAAAAACATCTACGGCAGAGTTCTTCCGGCGGAAGTTTACGACGATGCCCTTTTGTCGTATCACGCTGATACTTTTCGGCGGCTGGTCGGTTCTGAATTTTCGCTTTTCACTGAAGATTTTGCGGCGACGGCTGTTTTAAGCGAGGTTCGGGATTCTGTCTTTGCGGCTCGCCGAAAAATCCGTAGCTTACGAAAAACCGTTTCGTCCAAAGATTTTACGCTTTTGTTTGAAATCCAGGACGACACGGCGAAACAAGCGACTTATACCATCATTCACCCGAATTTAGGGCAGTTTGAGCTACTGCTCGTTCCTGGGCAGAGTCAGACGGGCGGATTTATGATGAGTGCCGTTATCAATCGTCTGTAAATTTTATTCGGATTCTTTCAGCCGGTTAAAAACCGATTCGTATATTATCCGGTCGCCTTCTTCGCCGACCGGCACGAGAAACAGGACATCGCGTCCAAGTGTTTTGTGTTCGAGTTGATACAGCTTTTGCGGCAAGAAATTCTCCTTGCCGCCAGTAAAAATAAGCGAGAAAATTTCCTGTCTGCCGAGTCTTTTCAGTTCGCTGATTTCCGTCAGTTCGATTTCCAATGATTCCGCCGCTTCGACGACACGAAATTTCGTATTGATCTGTTCGGCATAATCGCCGTGATGTAATTTGGTCAGCATCTATTTTTTTTCCCCGATAAAGTTTATTCGCAAAATTTATTAATCAGAGCGGCTCTGTCCGCCATTCCATTGTCAGATATAAATCGTCTTCGCTAACTGTTTCAAAGCTAAACTTTTCATACAAACCAATTGCCGGAATATTTGTTTTGAGAACTTGTAGAATCATTGATTTCCCGATTTTTCGGGCTTCAGTCTGAAGTTTTTTCATCACGAAATTTCCGATGCCGAAACCGTGCGACGCGGGCAAAATCGCTATGTCGATCAACCGTAACTCGTTTGAATTATCGCCCGTAATTAATCTTCCGACCGCTACTCCGTCGGCTTCGATAACAAATGTTCGAGCATCGGGAAACTGCATCTGATAGGCTTGCGTTTGAGTGTCAAACTGCATCTTCAAGAGCATTCGAATCCGGTTTTCGTCCCAACCGATCTGAGCAAATTCGCTGTATCGCGTTTCAAGATACAGCTTTTCAAGAAACGGCGTATCGCTCGCCTCCGATTCACGGATGCTGATTTTCGATTGATTAGCAGAAATAGTTTGATTCATCGGAAACTCTTGATTTGTTTCTAAATTTATCTCAAAAACGAATTAATCCATAATCAGCGTTTGAATTGTTTGAGAATTTTTTTGTTGGACTTTAACAAAAGCCAAATTATATAACTGGATCAAAAAAAGAACCAAACCGAAAACCCGCTTAAATTCCATAAAACATTTTTGCTCTATGGAGTGTTTCACCCAAATAGTCATTCAAAATTATTTTGGGTTATTGAATTTCGAGACGGAAACGCGACCACGAAGTCGTATTGAAAAAATTCATCATTTCAGTTTATTTCGGGGTGTAAATTTCTTTGATTGATATTTCGCTTCTGATCGAATAGTCAGTCTTATTTTTGCTTTTCCACGGTTGCCGATTCTCAAACGGCGGCAGATTATTTGGAATGCCGCCGCGTTTTATTGTCGTGTCATCCCACGCGACAAGCCGTGAACCTGCAATGTATTCTTTGTTGGATTTTGTGTGATTTAGCCCGATATATAAGATCACAGGATTCGCCTGCTTCATATTTATCAGAGTCAAAATTGATTGTAATCCCCGCTGGTATTATTAAACAAATCACGCTTATATGTTTTGCGAGTTTATTTTTGATACAAATTCAGCGATTCAAATTTGCAATTCTCTAAGTATTAAACCGTCGGAAAATCCGCCTTTTTCCAGGCACTCATTCCGCCGATAACGCTGGCTACTTTTTTGTAATTTTCATTCATTAAAAGACTACCCGCAACCGATGAACGGAATCCGCTTCCGCAAATGACGGCGACTTGTTTTCCTTCGGGAATTTCAGAGAATCTTTCGGGCAGTTCCGCTCCCGTAATATGTCGGGCGTTCTCAATATGTCCGTCTGCCCATTCCTGCGGTTGGCGAACATCTAAAACTATCAAATCTTTGTCTTTTTCGATTTGTTTCCGCAGATCCCAAACCGTCCATTGCGGCATTGACTCAAGCGGTTTTGCGGCAGTTCGCCAAGACATCATTCCGCCAGCCAACCAGCCTTCCGGCAGATCGTAACCGATTCGCAAGAGTTCCCAACACACATTCCAAAGGTCTTCCGCTTTTTCTAAAACCAAAAGATAAGGCGTGTCGGCGGGCAAAACAGTTCCCGCCCAAGTCGGAAATGATGAACCCAAACCGACATTTAACGCTTTCGGTATATGACTTCCGCCGAATGCTTCGGGTGAACGGCAATCCAGCACAATTGTTCCATCTTTAATTTTCTTTTCAAATTGATTGACTTTTAATGCAGCAGGTTCACACAAAACTCCGAGAAGTGGCGGACCACTTTCATTTTGCTTTCGCATCCGTTTCCAGTATGGCGGAACAGCGGGCAAATTTTCCAAGTCCAAGCAATCTTCTACTAATTCACTACTTTCAGAAATCGAAGCAAGCAATTTGTTCATTTTTCGCTCATAACCGATTGTCGTTGAAAGCCGACTTCCGATATTTCCGCCGCATAAACTTCCCGCAACGTGGGTTGGATAAACCTCTACGTGGTCGGGCAAGGTTAGAATTTTCTTTTGCAGAGTGCTGCACATTGCGTTTGCCAATTTCTTTGTGTTCTCACTGCCGCCGAGCAGATCGGGACGGGCAACATCACCGACCAGCAATGCCCCGCCCGATAGAAGCATTGTCGGTTCATCGCCGCGTGAACGGTCTGTCACAAGCAACGAAATATGTTCGGGCGTGTGTCCGGGCGTGTGCATTACTTCAAACAGAATTTCGCCCATTTCCAGACGGTCACCATCGCCGACTCCGCGTGATTTGTAGCCGACTTCCGCTCTTGCACTTGCCAGAAGCTGAACTTTTCCGCGTTCGGGCAGTTCGCAAATTCCTGACATATAATCATTGTGCTGATGCGTGTCGGCGGCGTAAGCGATATGCAAACCCTGCTCGCGTGCGTGCGAAAAATAATCGTCCACATCTCTGCGAACATCCAAAACCAACGCTTCACCCGTCTGCTCCGAGCCAACTAAGTATGATGCGTGTCCCAAACTTTCCTGATGAAATTGCTTAAAAAGCATTGTCTTTCCCCTTTATTTTATTTGATAAAAACTTGACCTTGTTTCTTGTTTAGTAATATGATTATAGAGTTATATTAAATAATATCAAAATAAATCTATGAAAAAATCAAAAGATTACCAAATGATGTCGCCCGAAGCTCTAACGATGGTTGCCGAACGCTTTCGACTGCTTGGAGAGCCGATTCGTCTGGGTATTTTGCAAACACTGCAAGCCGGAGAAATGAGCGTTGGTGAAATAACCGAAGCGGTTGAAACTTCACAACCGAATGTCAGTAAGCATCTGAAAATGCTTCAAACTTTTGACATCGTTTCGAGAAGACAGCAAGGCAATACGGTTTATTACGCCATTGCCGATCCAAGCATTTTTGAATTATGCGATGTCGTTTGCGGCTCTCTGCAAGAGCGGATGGAATCACGATATAACAAGATGCAGTCTGTCTTTGGTTAAGAATGTGAACCATTCATCTAACTGAATTATTGTGTTTTTAATCATTAAAAACGGATGCAATTTCTTCTTTTATTAAATTGTAATATACTGTTTGCGTAAGTCCGTCATCTTCGCTCTAGCCATATACTTCCGACGCTTCTTTTATTCTTTTAGTAAATCTTCTATATCTGCTCGAAGTGTTGATTCCAAAACTAGTCCCGTATATTTTTTTGCCAAATTTCCTTTTTTGTCATAAAGAAATGTGGTCGGCAGAGACATTGCTTCATTTCCGACATTCGGATCATTGCCCGGCAGAAGAATCTGATAATTTATTTGATATTTCTCGATAAAAGGCGGAATTTGCGATAGATTTTCGTCTAAAGTAACTCCAACAAATTCAACGCCCTTTTTTTTGAATTCGTTGGAAACATTGACCAAACCCGGCATTTCAAAGCGACACGGCGGACACCAGGTTGCCCAATAATTGATAACCACAACTTTTCCGCGTTTATCCGCAAAATTCCAGCCTTTACCATTACTATCTAATGATCGAAGTGAGAAATTTGCGTTTGAATTCCTTTCATCAACAGCCGTTACGCCAAATTGCCACCAGGAAGGCGGAGCAAAAAAATATAACATTGTTCCTAAAATTAGAACAAAACCGACCCATTCGAGAATATTTTTTGTTAGAGATTTTTCACTAGCTTGATTCATTTTTGTCTTAATTTTTTATTTGTCAAATTTCTGCTCATTAGGAGTTTGTTTGTTTCCTTTTTTGTGCCGGGACCCGACATCACAAGCTCCACGCATTCAGGTTTCAATGCCGAGTTTTGGCAAAATCACAAGTTGCAGGAGCAACCAAAATCCAATAATTCCAACGAACCACAGAAATTCATACATAATTTTAAACTCCAATTAGAACGAGCGTTTCAAATTCTTACTCAAACCGCCCTTTGATTTTTATATTTCTTTCTTAAAGAAATACCGATTTTCTCCGTTAATTCGATATGTCCCGAACCAAAATCGGCGTGCGAATGTGTCTCAATAACTCATTTGATTTTTTGTCCGATAGCTTCCGCTTTATCAATGTATTGCTGAACATTTCTCTGCGGGTCAATGATCGCCGCGTCTTTTTCTGAAACTAAGTAATATGATGCGTGGGATAAAAACCCCGGATAGAATTGTTTGAACTTCATAGTTTTTTTTACTCTCCAATAAATGCTCCGTAGTTTTTCATAATCAAAAATACTGCTGTCAGAACAATAAACACCGCAAACCCTTTTTGCAGTTTTCGTGCAGGCACTTGTTGCGAAAAGAAAGTTCCGACTATCGCTCCTAAAATCGCCGGCATTGTAACTAAAGCCGTGAGTCGCCAGTTAAAACTGTTCTGGTTGGCATGTCCGATAAGTCCCGCAATACAGTTGAGAAAGATTACGAGCAGCGATGTTCCGACCGCTTCTTTCATTCCCAAACCGCCAAACATTATAAGTGCGGGAACGATCAAAAAACCGCCGCCAACTCCCAGAAAACCGGTCAGAATTCCGACCGCAAACCCTGCCGGAAGTGCTTTCCAAATGTTCATTTCAGCAACCGGAACTTCAACACTATTATCCGCCGGTTGCTTTTTCCGCAGCATCAAAACAGCGATAAACAGCATCAGCACTGCAAAGGTCAGAAGCAAAGCCGACGGTGAGAGTAGTTTTGTCATCGGCGATCCGACAAATGCCCCAAATATACCTGATATTCCAAAGATCAATCCGGTCTTAAATTGCAAATTTCCCTTCTGATAATGAAGGAATGAGCCGATTAAACTCGTTCCGCCGACGACTGCCAGCGACATTCCAACCGCTTCGTGCGGTTCGACTCCCAACACATAAACCAGCACCGGAACGGTAATTATCGAACCGCCGCCGCCGATCAGACCAAGTGACAAACCGATCAAACTGCTCAGAAATAAACCAATGATTAGCAAGGGACTCATTTTTATATCTTTTGTGTAACGGGTTTGCCAACATTACTTCCCATCCAATTCCAAGGCATACGTGCGGGTATTATTCCTATTCCGCAAGTATTTGTCAGAGCCGAAAATACTAATCCCGCTCCGATAAATCCCGATAGCAAAATGAAATACCGGCTAATAAAAAACCTTAAAACAACACCTGTCAGGAAAAATAATCCAGCCACAAAACGCACTTGTCTTTCCAAATCCCAAACAGCATTTTCAAATCATCCAAAGCGTTATTTAACGTCGATACATCTATATCTTTATTTTTTGCTGAATTTTCGTTTTTCTTATCCTCAGTAATTGAAAATAATATAACTATATTCTTATATAATTATATTGTCAATAGTAAAAATGATTTTCGAGACTCCAGTCAAAATTGACTAATCCTGTGATTTAGGTTTAATTGTTTTACAAATATGCATTTAAAAAAATCAAAACATTATATATCGTAAATAATTGCTGTTTTTCCTTAAATTATTGAGAATTGCGGTAAAAAGGAGTCAGCGAAAAACAGAGGGTCAGAGAATCAAATATTGTAGATATAACTGTGGGCAAAGATGGATATTAAAACATAATTAAAAGTTTATGGAGTATTTCACTCATTAGGTGGAAAGCAAAATTCGTATTTATTCAATATTACGATTTTTAATGAAATTGAAGCTAATTCAGGTTAAAATCTTTTAACTAAACAACAGTTTCAAAATTCTTCGGTTCGAGATTTTGAGCATAAACTTTTCCGCATTTCTCAAAACATTTACAAGTGCTTTTGATAAAAGTTCGAGATTTTCAAAAACATTTACATCTTCGATAGCCGGAAAACAAGTTCAGCTGTCTGATTCGGGCAGAAAGAAATTGCTCGGCATTTTTGTCCGTGGCTGTTTTTTTCAGAAAGATTTATTTACCTTTGAAATTCCCTTCGCGTCTTTCAAGAAAAGACTGGACACCTTCCTTTGCGTCTTCGCTTTGAAATAATTCCAAAATTTGCGGCTGCAGATGCTTCTTCGCCGTTTCAAAACTTTCGTTCTGCATCATTCGGGCGGATTTGATCGTCGCTTGAACGCCCAACGGTGCTTGTTTGGCAATCGTTTCGGCAATTTCGATTGCACGGTCTAAAACACTTTCATTAGCGACGACTTCCTGTGCAATTCCAATTCGCAACGCTTCTTTTGCATCAAACTCATCGCCCGTCAAAAGCCAACGCATCGCATTTCCCCAACCTGCTTGTGCGGGAAAACGAAGTGTCGCACCGCCGAATGGGAAAATTCCGCGTTTGATTTCAATCTGTGCAAATGTCGCATCTTCCGCCGCGACGCAAATGTCCGCCGCCAGAATGAGTTCGATGCCGATGGTCAGACATTTTCCACTGACGGCAACAACGACTGGTTTTGTCCGTTCGCTTTGCAGGTTGAGCGGATCAATCGAATTTTCATCAAATTTTAGAACACCACCGCTTTTTTCGACTTCCGGTGCAACATTCGCTAAGTCTAAACCCGCCGTAAACATTGTCCCGTGTGCAAAAAGAACCCCGCAGCGTAAATCTTCGGAGTTCTCTAATTTCGTGTAAGCCGCCGCGAGTTCGCCAAGCATCTGTATATCAAAAGCATTCCGTTTCGCCGGACGGTTCAAACCGATCAATAAAACTTTTCCGCGTTGCTCGACCGATATTTTCGATTCTTCTGTCTGTGTTTCCATAATTTTTAATTTTAACCGCGAAGGTCGCAAAGGACACTAAGAAGATTTATAAAAATTTCTTAAAATCTTTGCGACCTTCGCGTCCTTTGCGGTAATTTTCTTTTAGTTTCTCAAAGGTTTTCCTGTTTTCAACATTCCCGCAATTCTTTGTTGAGTTTTTGGTTCACCGCAAAGTGACAAAAACGCCTCGCGTTCCAAGTCGAGCAAATGCTGTTCGGAAACATAAGAAGTGTGATTTAAGTCGCCGCCGCACATTACCCGTGCGATCTTCTTACCGATGAGTTGATCGTGTTCGGAGATGAAACCGCCTTTCAGCATCATATGCAGAGCGATTTTGAATGCCGCTTGTCCCTGTTCGCCGAGTGCGAGAATATCGGTTCGTTGGACTGGTTGAACATAGCCCGAAGCCGCTAAATTTAGAACCTCTTGTTTCGCATCGGCAATCAAACGGTCACCATTCATCGAAATCGCGTCCGATGGTCGCAGGATTCCCCAAGATTTTGCTTCCTGTGCGGAAGTTGCAACCTTGCCCATTCCGATCATTTCAAATGTGCTTTTCAAAAACGCCAACGGATCAGCGTCAGGCGTAGCTTTCGCCTTGTCCATCGCACGCATCGTCATTTCCTTCGTTCCGCAACCGGCAGGAAGCAAACCGACTCCGACTTCGACAAGTCCGATGTAAGTCTCACTTGCCGCACGGGTTTTATCGCCGTGCATCGCAATTTCGCAGCCGCCGCCGAGTGCCAGACCGTAAGGTGCTGTTACAACGGGTTTTGCGGAATAACGAATCCGCATCACGGCTTTTTGGAATTGGGCGATCATCATATTTATATCGTCCCATTCTTCCTCTTGAGCCGCGAGCAGAACCATCATAATATTCGCTCCCGCCGAGAAATTTCCACCCTGATTTCCGATAACCAAACCTTCGAAATTCTTCTCAACCTCATCAAAGGCAAAGTTCATCATCTGAACCGTGTCGCCGCCGATCGAATTCATTTTTGAATGGAATTCCAAACACGCCACGCCGTCGCCTAAATCAATTAAAGAAGCACCCGCGTTTGATTTGATAACACCGTTCGTTTCTTTAACCGAATCAAGCATTATCACGCCGTCCTGTGCCGCAATTTCTTTGTAACCGCCGTTTACGAGATCATAATAGTATTTTTTGCCGTCTTCATTTTTGTAGAAAGTTTCCGCACCGGAATCCAACATTTTCTGAACATTTTCAGGAATTTCGTGTCCTTCTTCCTTCACCGCTTCGACCGATTCCTTCACGCCGATCGCATCCCACGCTTCGAAAACACCGACCGACCAACCGAATCCCCATTTGATCGCGTTGTCAATTTCAACGATCGTATCAGCAATTTCAGGAATTCTATTTGCCGAATAACGCGAAACTTCTCCGGTAGTTTTGCGAAGGAATTCGCCGACCTTATCTTCAGACCAATAAAGTTTTTTGATGCGTTTGCCCGCGTCTTCAATTGCTCTGCCTTCGTCGAGGCTTTTGAATTTCGTTTTTTCCTGCGGCTTGTATTCAAACGAATCCATATCCAATTCTAAAATGATTCGATTGCCTTCCGCATCTGTTGATTTTTTGAAAAAACCACCACCCGTTTTGTCGCCCAAGATATTTTTCTCAAGCATTTTTTCGATCAGTTCGGGCATCTGGAAAATCTCGCGGTCTTCGTCTTCGGGAATTGCCGGATAAAGATTTCGCGTAACGTGTGCCGTTACATCTAAGCCGACGAGATCGGAAGTTCTAAACGTCGCCGAAGATGCGTGTCCGATTGCCTTTCCGGTAATTTGGTCAACTTCCGTCGGTGTCAAACCCATTTCAATCATCGCGTGAATCGTCGCCATCATCCCGAAAACACCGATTCTGTTGGCGATAAAATTCGGACGATCCTTCGCCGGAACAACGCCTTTGCCGAGTCGCTTATCCATAAATCCGTGAACCTTGCAAGCAACTTCGCCGTCCGTCCATTGAGTTGGAATAACTTCAACCAACTTCATATAACGCGGCGGATTAAAAAAGTGCGTTCCCAAGAAATGTGATTTGAAATCATCCGAAAAAGGCTCGGCAATATCCGCAATCGGAATCCCTGAAGTGTTTGAAGCAATGATCGAACCCGGCTTGCGATGCTTTTCAACTTCGGCAAATAACTTATGTTTTATATCAAGCCGCTCAACGACCGCTTCGATCACAAGATCACAATCCTTGAGTTTTTCTATATCATCCTCAAAATTTCCGAGTTCGATCAAATTCGCATTATCGCCCAACATAAACGGTGCCGGCTTCAACTTCTTCGCCGCCGCAAACATATCGCTGACAAGGCGATTTCTCACCGAAGGATCACTCAAAGGCAAACCCTTCCGCTCTTCCGCTTCGTTCAATTCGTTCGGTGCAATATCGAGCAGCAATGTTGGAATCCCCGCATTCGATAAATGTGCAGCAATCGCCGCTCCCATTGTTCCCGCTCCCAATACAGCGGCTTTTTCGACTTTTAACATAGTTTTACTTTTCCTTTTTTAAACTGATTTAATGTTGATATTTGTTGAGGATAGTATAACTGAATGAGTGTTCATTCAGCAAGATTGGAAATAGAAAATAATATTTTGTCTTTCAACTGAGTTCTTAAAAATTACGTCTGAACTGCTGCAATCTAATTCAAATTCATCAATTTTTGATGAAGAAATAATAAATAAGAACAGACGGATGATTTCGGCAGACACTGATGGAATAATACTTGCGTTCAATATAAATTTGCGAAACTAAATTTAAATTAGATTTGATATAAAAAAGGCGGTTAAAATATTATGAGTAACAATAGACAGGAAGCAGTAGAAAAACTTAGAGAGTTGATACAAGACGTTGATACGGCGATGCTTACGACGATTGACAAGGGAGTTTTGCGGTCGCGTCCGATGGATACGCAGGAGGTTGAATTTGATGGTGATTTGTGGTTTATGACCAGCACCGAAAATCATACGGTTGATGAAATAAAAAAGGACAATCGCGTCAATGTTTCATACGCAATGCCCGGTGATAATACATACGTTTCGGTTTCAGGGAGAGCGGAATTTTCAACCGATAAAGCCAAAATCGAAGAACTTTGGAGTCCTGAACACAAGGCTTGGTTTCCCGAAGGCAAGGACGATCCGAAGTTGCTTTTGCTAAAGGTTGCAGTCGAGCAAGCCGAATACTGGGACGTAACTTCCAGCACTTTTACGCAAATCGCCGGATTTCTGAAAGCGGTCGCAACGGGCGAAGCGGCTGATGGCGGTGAAAATGAGAAGATTAATTTTTAATTGGTTTATTTAACTTGATGAGAGACTTGAAGTGCGGATATGTGCCGCACTTTTTTTATTTTGCATTTCGATACTTTTTCCATTTTGCAGTCAACACTTGCGGGCAGGATGCCCGCAGTCCGGATTATCTTTTTTCTTCCAAGAATCTCTGCTGATCGCGTTTGATCCAGTTGGATAGTTCGTTTTCGGCTTTTGACAGTTCATCGCTGTTGATAAGTCCGCGTTGTAAGGATTCAAAAAATGCCCGTGTGCGGACGTTGTAAGCGAGTTTGTCGTAAGCCTCGCTTTCCGTTCCTTCGGATAAATTCGTGAAAAGTTTTTCGTATAAGTTAGCAAGACGGCTTTCGACTCCGCGTTGCGAGAGCGAACATTTGCGGGCAATCGCCCAGTTTGACAAACCGAGAGCGAGATAACGTAAGGCTTCCGCTTCAAATTCGGTCAGCAGCGGACGCTTGAACGAATCTTTAAAAGCCGGATCAATCATATCCGCACCGTCTTCAAGAACGGTCGCGACGAACCGCAAAAATCTTGCCTCGGGATTATTTTTGTGAATAAAGCCGTAAGCCGGCTGCGGTTCTAACGAGCGGATTATCTTGCGGATTTCGTTGATATAAATCTCGTGCGGAAACTGTGTCCAGAAAATAATTTTCGCCTGTGGATATTCACGCCAGACCTTGCGGGCGGCTTTGACACCGGACAGATTCGGCATTTGTATGTCGAAGATACAAAGTTCCGGGCGATGTTCGAGGGCGATTTTAATCGCAGTTTCACCGTCGCCGACTTCTAATAAAGGTGCGTGATTCGGAAATTCCCTTTCAAGTAATTCACAAACATAACGGCGTTGAGCAACATTGTCTTCGGCAATCAGAATTGACATAAATTTTAGGTGTTTAGCGAAAGATACATAGTCATTCTACAATAGATACCTGCAAAATCAATAATCAGCATTTACGGCTAGCAAATTATATCTATTTCTGTTCGGTAAAATCCACTAACATTGATAGATTTATTTTCACGAAAAAACTCCATTCAGTCATCTTGCGTCCTTGTTCAAATTCCGTGTTTTATGGTTTAATAATTTATTCTATGAGTCAAGCAGATTGTATTTTTTGCAAAATAGCGGTGGGTGAAACTTCGTCCGAAATGGTTTATGAAGACGATGTTTGTGTCGCGTTCAACGATTTGAACCCGCAAGCACCGACGCATATTCTGATAATTCCGAAGGAGCATATCGCTTCGCTCGATAAAGCGGAAGATAGACACGAAGAAACGCTCGGACACATTTTGCTGAAAGCGGCGGATATTGCCCGTGAGAAAAATTTTGCCGAAGCAGGTTATCGAACGATTATTAACACGAACGAAGGCGGCGGACAGACGGTTTTTCATCTGCACGTTCATCTTTTAGGCGGCAGACAATTTGCTTTTCCGCCCGGCTGAGATTCGTGCTGTTTTTAACACTTTTTATGAGAAGAATCTATTTATTTTTAACGGTTTTAACGGTTTTTTCAGTCGGCTGCTGGTCGGATACGGCGACTAATGAAAATGCGTCTGAAAATTTGAATCAAAATATCAACGCGAACGTCCAGAATACAAACGCTGAAAACGCTAACGAAAACATTGAACCCGCCGAAGAACCTTTGGCTGAAGAAGTTCCGAAGTTTGAAGATGCGAAGGAAGCACTCAATAAAGGGACGGAATATTTCGATAAGAACAGAAACGAAAATGCGATTGATGCCTTCAAGCAAGCCGTCGAACTTGATCCCGAACTTGCCGAAGCACACTTCAAACTCGGTATCGCTTATGCGTTAAAAGAAAGCGAAGATGATGTTAAGGTGAAAGCCGCCGATGAAGAACCGACGGATGATTCCAAAAAGAAACCGAAAAAGGAAAAGGATAAGAAAAGAAAGTCCGAAATCGCGTTCGAAAATTCGATCAAAACATACAATAAATATCTGCGGAAAAATACGGAAGATGCCGAAGCGTTTTATAATTTAGGTCGGGCATACAGCAAACTCGGCGAAAAAAATGACGAAGATGCCCGCAAAGCACTCGAAAAAGCAGTCAAAATTGACGATGAAAACAGTCTTTATCGAACCGAACTCGGCTATGTTTTTATCAAACTCGCCAAATATGAGCAAGCCATCGCTCAGTTAAACAAGGCGATTAAACTTCAGGAAGATAATTTCCGGGCGGTAGATTTGCTCGAAGAAGCGAGAGAAGGAAAAAAACGAGTTGATTTCGGAAAAAATGAAGATAAGTAACTTAAGATTCAAAATTCAAAATTCAAAATTCAGAACTCAAGATTTAAGATTCTCTTCTATCCGTCCAAACTGCATAAATTAAAAGTCCTAAAGCGGTTGCCCGTTGCGAATTTTTTCCATAATTTTTGAAGCTGATTGCTAATCCAAAACCAAAAATGGCAGAGCCACACAAAACATTGGAAATATAAGATTTTATAAATATTCCTGCATATTTGAATTATCTCTAAATCTGTTTTACAAATTCGGTGCGATTAAAGAGCGAATGTTGCGAACTTTTGCCACGGCTTCTTTCGCGGTTTCCGCAATCGCCGTTAAATGTCCCATTTTTCGTTCTTTGCGTGCTTCTTTTTTTCCGTAAAGATGCAGTGTTATATCTTTTTCCGCAAAAACCTTGGTCCAGTCGGGTTCGCCTTTTTCCCATAAATCGCCCAGCAGATTTGCCATCGCCACGGGTTTTAAGAACTCGGTCGAACCGAGCGGCAAACCGCAGACGGCACGTAATTGCTGTTCGAACTGCGATGTTAAAAAAGACGAATCAAAGGTCAAATGTCCCGAATTATGAGGACGCGGTGCAATTTCGTTGACGATCAAATTTCCGTTTTTTGTCAAAAAGAATTCAACGCAGAGCGTGCCGACATACGCAAATTTTTCAGCAATTCCGCGGGTGATTTCGACTGCCTCCGCCTGAACTTTACCGGTAACTTCCGCCGCCACGAAAGAAACATCTAAAATATGTCTGACGTGATCGTTTTCAATCACGCCGTAATGTGCAAAATTCCCGATTTCATCGCGTGCCGCAACGACCGAGATTTCTTTTTCAAAATCAATAAACGCTTCAAGAACACATTCCTTTCCGGCAAGTTTTTCGAGTGCTTTCTCAATGTCCGCATTCGTTCTAATTTTACTTTGTCCTTTGCCGTCGTAGCCGAATCCGGCTGTTTTCAGAACACACGGCATACCAATTTCAGCGACGGCTTTGTGTAAATCTTCGCCGGTTTTAATGTGCCGAAAATCCGCCACCGGAAAACCGTTTTGCAACAAAAAATTCTTTTCCCGCAGGCGGTTTTGCGTAATGTGCAAAACTTCGCCCCGCGGATGAACCTGCACGAAACGTGCCGCCGTTTCGATGGTTTGCGACGGCACGTTTTCAAATTCGTAAGTAATTACATCAACTTTTTTTGCGAATTCTTCAACCTTTTCCAAGTCCAGATAATCGGCGGAAACTTCTAAATCGGCAATCTGTCCGGTCGGTGTATCGCGTCCGGGCGAGAACGTGGCGACGCGGTAGCCGCGTTTGCAGGCTTCGACGGCAAGCATTCTTCCGAGTTGTCCGCTTCCGAAAATACCGATAGTTGAGTTGGGCAGAATCATAATATTTTTTGATTGTCTTAGAAAAGATTTGTAAAACAGATTCTACGAAATTTTATATCAGCTTTTCAGATTTTTCTAAAACGTAAATGCTGAAAAATATGCGGATATTCAAACTGATAAATCCCGGTAAAACTGAATCAAATTTTGCAATTGCTTTTCGGAAGCAAACTTTTGTTCGATAATTTCTCTGCCTTTTTTTCCGAATGCTTCGGCTTTCGATGGATTTCCAAGTAACGCGGACAAAGATTCAGCCAACGCTTCATCATCGTTCGAGTCAACTAAAAACCCCGTTTCGCCATCAATAATCGCTTCCGCCGCACCGCCGACATTTGTTGCAACAACGGGTTTGGCGGCAGACATATATTCGAGAATCGAGTTGGAAAAACCTTCGGCGACGGATGTCAAAACACAAATTTCCGAGATCGAAAGCAATTCGGGAATGATACTGCACCGACCGATAAAATGCGTGTTTGGCGAAACTTTCAAATCTTTCGCAAGATTTTCCAAAAGTATTTTGCGGTCGCCTTCACCCGCGAAAACAAACCGGGCGTTTGGGAAATCATTCTTCAAAAGCTTTGCCGCCCGCAGAATCATTTCCTGATTTTTAACTTCGTGCCGCAGATTCGCCACGATGGTTATAAATTTTATGTCTTTATCTTTCGGCAGATTCAAAATTTCGCAAATTTTTTCACGATTCGTTTCCTTCGGTTTCAATCTTTCGAGGTCTAAACCGTTGTATGTAATTTTGATTTTACTTGCGGGAATTCCCTGATTTAGTAAATAACTTTCGACCGCGGCAGCATTGACCGTAATCGCATCGGCGACTCCAAAGATAAATTTTTCGATGCGTTTCTGACTCGCCGAACGCATTCCGCTTGTTTCGCGTTTCGAGGCGATTTTTACCGAAACTCCGGCATATTTCGCCGCCAGAATGCCGAATACATTCGTATAAAAATCGTGCGTGTGAACAATGTCAATTTTGTTTTCCTTGATGAATTTGGCACAACTGCGAATTTGCTTAAGAAAATGCAGATTGAAAAAACTTGTCAATTTGAACTCGGGAATATCGGTAAAACCTGAATCTTCCAATTCCTTCAGCAAAATACCTTCTTTGTTAAGCGTTGCGGCAAAAACCTTGAATGTTCCGTCGGCGTGCAGAAGTTTTGTCAACTGCACGGCTTGCCGTTCCGAACCGCCCTGATGAAAACTACCGATAAATTGTAAGACGTTTCTTTTCATAAACCCGGACAGCGGGCATCCTGCCCGCAAGAATCTATCAGTTTTGATAATTAAGAGAAGATATTTTGCCCGCGAATAAACGCGAATTGACACGAAATAAAGAAAAGAAGAACAATAATTTAAAACCGACAAAAAATAAAAAATCCGCGAAAATAATACAAATAAAAAATCCGCGAAAATCGTCTTCAATCCGCGTAATCCGCATTCTATTCTTAATTCAAATCCATAATATATGACGGCTTCTCAAGTTTTTATACTTGCGGGCAGGATGTCCGCTGTCCGGCTGAATCAAATTTCCGGCGTAGTTTTCAAAATATATGTCTTTGAAGTTGTCTGCGGAAGCGAAACGCTGAACACGCTTTCATTGGTGCGGACATTTAATTTATTTCCCAAGCGGCGGGCGATGGCGAATTCTAAATTTTTCGGATGATTGACAACTTGGCGGTTGCCGAGCGAAAAGTTTTTGCCGTTAATCAAAACGAATTCTTCGGGCAGTTGATCGCCTTGCGAAAGTCTTGCCCAGAGAAAGCGGAAATTCGTGTTGAACAGTTCCGTCCGCACGACCTGATCGCTGTCGGCGAAGACGAATAAATCTCTGTAATCACGGTAATTAATAACGAACGCACGTCCGCCGATGACTTCCGTTTCAAAGACTTCGGGTTTGTCAAAACCGTTTTCGACGGGCAGCATAAACGTAAAAAATTCCTGCGGTCCGATGCCGCTTGAAATAAAACGCAGAAATGGTGCGTTGACCCGCTCGCCGTAGCAGTTGGAAATCCAGCTTTCTTTCCGCTGCCAGATGCCGTTGTCGCCAAACGTGAAAAGTCTTAAACCCGTTTCGTTGGTCGGAGATTCATTGACACACCATCTGCCGTTAGAGAGATTTTCGACCGATGGATTTGTTTCGGCGTTGAAATGAAAATTCTGCTGATATTCGTGTTCGCCGACGGTTTTAACGAAATCACGCATAATCCAGTAATCGTTTTTAAGAAATAAAATACTGCGTTCATAATCTGCGGGTGAATTTTCCAGCTGACGAAAACCGTCGTGCGAAGCCTCGAAAAAATCGAACCGATCCTGCGAAATCCATTGTTTCAAATCCGCATCGGCTCGCTCTTCCCAATCAAATTTGTCGCCGCAATGCGACGAAGACTTTCCGTCTATCGTTAGCACATTATGTGCTGTGCTGGAACGAAAATAATCGCGTAAGTCTTTTGATTTGTGATATGTATAAGTTCCCGAATCAACCAACAGGGTGCGTCCGCCGACGGCTAATTCTAACGCTAGCGTGTCGGCGTGTCCGTGTCCGCCATTCAACGCTCCGACTTCACCCGCGTCAACAATCAAATAATTATCATTTTCCGTCCAACCATCACGCATCACGAAATAACCGCCATCTTCGAACGCACGGGATTTGATACTCGGCTTATGTGAATAGACGGATTCAAAAAGTTCAATGCCGCTCGTCCCGGTCAGCCAGAGCATTTCCTGCGAAATTTCCCTGGCGACGAATTTGTAATCACCGCGTTTAAAAACCGTTGCTCCGACCGCCAGCGTTCCGCGAAAATTCGTCGGATTTTCGCCGGTCAGCGGCAGACATCTGCCACCGTCGTCATCGCCGATGTGCGGAGTCGTTCCATCGGGGCGGGTAATGAACATTAGAAAATCCAGTAATTTCTGCGTTACCGAGAAAAGTTTTTCTGTCACCGTATTATCGAAACTGCTTACGTTCAAACCCTGCAAAATCAGAAATTGTAAATAAAAGTCGGTCGTGTATCGCTGATACCAGGTTGACTGCTCAAAGTAAACGCCGTCCGTATAAACTTGTCGGTCGAGTTCTTCGATCAAAATTTTTCTGCCGAGTTCACGCCAGTTTTTCGCTCGTTCAAAAAAGGTAAATTGTGTGCCGAGGTAGTATAATCCGAGTGCTTCGCCCGTCAGATGCGTGTTCGGGCTGTAATAGGTCGAGAGATATTTTTCAATATGTCTGCCCTGAACGAACAAGAATTTTAGTGCTTGCTCGAAGATTTTATCGGTGAAACTTCTTGAGTCTTTAAAAAAGTGAAAAGCCCAAATCCAGGAAATCACGCGAAATGAAATTTCCAGACTGCTAACCCAATTTACACCTATTCCCGGTGGATTCTGTTCCATCCAACCCGTCAGTTGGTCAACAAAAGTTTTTGCATACCGCTCATCACCGGTCAGCCAGTAAGCGACTCCAAGCGTAAAAAAATGTTGATGACGGTTGAGTTCCCAAATTATTTTTTTGTCGCCGGTTTCCCGCGAATCAAGTTCGTCGAATTCCTTCCAGTGTTTGAGTGGTGATTGCTTATCGGCAAGCGGTTCATAATGCCAATCGACGGGAGTTCCGAAATCGAGATTGATGAGTCCGAGCAGATCGAATCTGCCGTCAACGATTTTGTTCGCCTTGGCAACAAAAAATTTTACCGCCGGGTCTTCAAAATTTCCTCGAAATGCCTCGATAGTTTCTTTTTTTGAGTTGAATGAAGGGAAAAAACTTTTTAGCGAATCGTTGTAGAATCTGGCTCGCAAAACGTCTGCTGATAAATTTATGTTTCCCTCAAATTGAGATTTCTCCACCAGTTGCCGAAGTTCGTCAGACGTAGGAAGTTTGTTGCCGATGCCGATTTTTTCGGTGTAGGCGGAAAGAGCCTGTCCGCCGCGGGTACGGATTTCTTCAAGGCTTTTCCCCTTCAATTTCTTTAGAGCGTCTAAAGGATTCGTCATTTTTATATGGAACGCGAACTAAAGTTCGCGTGTCAAAACCGGCGGACTAAAGTTCGCGTCCCGACTCCTTCATAATTGATTTCAAGCGGTAATCCCGAAAGTCGTGCGGGTTTCCGCGGTTGCCGTCAATCGCCGCCAAAACCATATTCATTGATTCTCTGGCAGACGTAAAATGAATTCTGTAATCGCCTGTTTTTTCACCGTTTTCAATAATTTCGCTGAAAAATCTTCTAGCATCTTCACCGATACAGGCGGATTGGTCAAAGTCGAAAAAGCCGTGGCAGTAAAGTTTAATAAAAACCCATTCGGAGTTGCCCTTAACCGTGATATTAGCATTTTTCCAACGCCTGAATCTGTTTAAATCCATTGCCTGACTGGCGACTAAACCGCCGTCCTGAATTCGCGGAACTGGCAAACCCTTAATTCGCCGAGTCCAATTAAAAACAAGCGGTCCGGTAAATATCAGCGGCAATTGCACCGGATTTCTATTTACTTTAACAGATTTGCCGGTGCGGTGAGGGATTTTCTCGTGCAGCGGCAAGCCGCATTCGTATATTTTGTTTATCATCGAAACCTGCGATTGATCCGGTGCCGACGGCAGACTCATATCGGCGTAACATCCCGTGTCCGCTAATATTTGCATTTCTTCATCAACTCCGCAGAAGCGTCCGCCGCAGGAGTTTGCAAGTGCCAGATTTCCGTGAACGAATGCATACATCGGACTTCCAACGCCGTCCATCCGCGACAGACATTTGTGTTCATTTGCCAGAGTATCACGAAACTCAATAAGTTCACGCCGCAGATTTTCCGCCGTGTCCGGTGCTTCCACGCCGTGATGCAGATGGATTTCGACTTCGCCCAAATCTTCGGCTTGCATTGCTGCCAATGTGTCCAAAATTTCCCGGTTGTATTGTTCGCCCGGATAAAAGTTGGTATGGCGAAATTTTGTTCCGTCGTGGTCACGGACGGCTTCGCCCGTCGTGCGTGCGAGTTTGCAATAAGCATCCAGCTTTCGCTTTTGAGCGTCGAGTTTCAGCAGACCGGCAGGACTCCACGAAGGCTCGAAATGATCGGCGATGGTAAAAATTATATGCTTTTTTTCAAACGCGGTTCTGCCGAAGAAAGCCTTCGTCCGCTCGAACGGATAACGAACAAGCCACGGCAGATTCCACTTTAGTTTGGTTAAAATCGTATTTTGCTCAGCACTCATCTTAATTCTTTACTTATCTTAATTCTTTCTAATCAAAAACGAAGGCGATTGAACATTATCGTCGGGTAGAGTTCCTTCGATTTTCATATTTTGTTTTGCAAATTCCTTTTCTAAAAACCTCTTCGTTTGAAAAACTTCTTTTCCTTCCCAAAAACCTTCCTGTAATTGATTTCCCGTAATAGAATGCCAGATTCCATTTGCCATACAAATCAGCGGATATGCAATTTGTTTCGGGTTCAAAGTTTTCGCACGACGCGGCAGCATTCCGAAATAAAACATCGGTGCGTGAGTTTTTAATAGAAAAACTCCGCCGTCCTGCAGAACTCTCGCAACTTCCGCAATGACTTTTTTATTGTGCATATACGGCAGAGCAATGCGGCACAAAACGACCTCAAAACTCCCATTTGCAAACGGCAGTTCTTCGCCCTTTGAACGCAAAAAACTCAAACTCTTTTCACAATTAAAATTTTCCGCGACCTCTTTTCCGACTTTTCCCAATTCTTTACCAACATCAATCCCGACGCAAAATGCTTTTTTCTTTTCAATGAACGGCAGCATTTCCTGTCCCGCCCCGCAGCCGATGTCGAGAACCCGTCTGACATCTAAATCACCGACGGCATCAACCAGCAGATCCCGGCTCACCGCATCTTTTTCGGCATACTGCCTGATCGCAATCTGTGCGTATTCCTGATAGTAACTGAGTTCGCTCATTGTTAAATGTAAAAAGTCTAAATCCGGCTGATTGTCCAAAAAAACATTGGAGAACAGAACGCGGATAACACGAGTTTTAATTATCCACAAACTGCCGATGCCAGAGTTCCAGCATCCACAGAACCCACAGCGGATGAGCGTGGTCGCGTCGTCCGGTCGAGTGTTCGTGTAGTAATAATTCAATATATTTCGGCTCGAAATAACCGCGTTCCAGAGTTCTTTTTTCGATCAGCGTGTCGTGTATCTTTTCCTTCAACTGCGAATTTATCCATTCACCGATGGGAACGCCGAAGCCTTGTTTTTCGCGGTATAAAATCTCTTTCGGAACTAAACCTTCGAGCGATTTCTTGAAAATATACTTAGTTACATCGCCCTTTAATTTCAGCGAAGTCGGGATTTTTTGCGTAACGTAATCAATCAAATCCTGATCGAGCAGAGGAACTCTCGCTTCGAGCGATGTCGCCATAGACATTCGGTCAACTTTGGTCAAAATGTCACCCGGCAGATAGGTTTTCGAGTCCAGATATAAAAGATTATCAATCGGATTTCCGGTTGAAATGCTTCCGGCGATTTGCTGAAAAACCGCTTCGCCGGAATTTGATCCTCCGTCTAATTTTGCTTTGAATTTCCCGGAGTAGAGCGAATCTTTTTTGAGTCTGCCGAACTGCGAAATGCTGTCAATGTAGCGGTCAATCGAATCGAGCGAAGCGTTATACAAAAAGTTTTTGCCGCGTGTATTGTGCGGCAGTGCTTCGCTGAGCGGCTGCATCAAACCCTTTCGCAAAGCCTTCGGCAGACTGCCCAAACCGCTGCGTTTTTTGTCAATCGAATATCTCGTGTAACCCGCAAAAAGTTCGTCGCCGCCGTCGCCTGACAGAACAACCGTAACATATTCTCTCGCCATCTTTGAAACTATAAACGTCGGCATCGCGGACGGATCGGAAAACGGTTCGTCGAAGTGCCAGACTAATTCGTCAATCGTCTCGACAAGATCGGGCGTAACAATAAATTCGTGATGTTCGGTTTTGAAATGTTCGGCGGCGATGCGGGCATATTTCAACTCGCTGAAAGTGTCTTCGTTAAACCCGATGGAAAATGTTTTGACGGGTTTTTCCAAAATCTCCGACATCAAACCGACAACCGCCGACGAATCAACGCCGCCCGACAAAAATGCTCCGAGCGGAACTTCGGAAATCAAACGAACCCTGACCGCATCCTTGATTTTTTCGCGTAACTCCGTCGTATATTCTTTCTCGCTTTTTACTTCCGTCACTTCATCGTATTTGAAATCCCAAAATTGCCCGGTTTCTACTTTGCCGTTCTTAAAATGCAGAAAATGTCCGGGTTGAAGTTTTGCAACGCCTTTGAAAATACAGAATTCTTCCGGCACGTAACCGAATGTCAAATATGCGTCCAACGCCGCATAATCAACTTCTTTTTTCAGTTCACCGTGAGTTATCAGCGATTTTAATTCCGATCCGAAAACGAAATTTCCGTTCGGCAGATGCGTGTAGAAAAGCGGTTTTTTGCCGACGCGATCGCGTGCCATAAAAAGGCTTTCGTCGGTTTTGTCCCAGATCGCAAAGGCGAACATTCCGCGTAATTTATGAACACAATCCGCTCCGAATTCATCGTAAGCGTGAATAATCGTTTCGGTGTCGGAATTGGTTTTGAATTTGTAACCGAGTGATTCGAGTTCCTTTTTTAGTTCGCGGTAATTGTAAATTTCGCCATTGAAAACGATGAATTTCGATTTGTCGCTTGAATAGATCGGCTGCTGTCCGCCCTTCAAATCAATGATCGAAAGCCGCCGCATTCCGAGTGCGGCACGACCTTCGACATTCGTGCCTTGTTCGTCGGGACCGCGATGCGTGATGACCCGGCACATTTTGTCGAGCAAAATTCCGCGGTCTTCGCGTGAAGCGTATCTGTCTTTTTGGATAAATCCGGCTATTCCGCACATTTTAATTTTGAATCTCCGATTGCGGATTTTGAATTGCCTTTTGCCTCAAAGGTTTCCGCAATTTATTGTATATTTTTAGAAATGCCTGCTTTTCGTCTTCGTCAATAATTCCCCAATAACTTACTAATATAAGATAAATTACCGAGTAAAAAACAAATGAAATCCCAAGCGTAATCATACCTGACACGAAATTTTCGACTCCGGGTTTTGCATCGGACGAGAATAAACCGATTAAATATTTACCGATCTGCGGCGTTAAATCTTTGGTGTAAAAATAAACGGGATACATCAGCAAACCGACGAAAACACTGATGACGGCGATCTTGCCGATGTTTTTAAGCAAATACAAATCCTTCCATTTGGCACCGATTTTGCTGAAAACAAAGGCTTCCACGATCAGCATTTCAACGATTCTGATACCGACGACGATGGCGATAACTCCGACCAAGTTTAAGTTTTGAATTCCGAAATATAAGGCGGAAAACAAAACTATAAAAGTGAAAATACGAATTTTAAGAAGAAATCTACCCAACTTTTCATAAGACCGCACGATTGGATCGGAAATCATTATGTGAAAAGGCAGAAGCGTGATAAAAACGAGAAATATCGGAACGCTTTCGATGTATTTCCGCGTAAAAAGCGTAACGATGAATGTTTCCGCCGTAATATGGAAAAATACGAAGATCGGAAAGTAGAAAAACGCAAGTTTCTGCATCGCTCTGGTCGTTACCCGAATCATTTCCCGGACATCGCCGTTTATCTGCAATTCGCTCATCCGCGGAATCAGAACCGATGTTACGGATTCGGCAAGAATCGTTATCAGCGGCAGTTGAAAACAGCCGACCGCATAAACCGCATACATTGCATCGCTGTATTGGTTTCCGACAAAATAATAATGAATATCGGTTTGAGCCGTCCACAGAATCGCCGCGAAACCGAACGGAATTGCGTAAGTTAGATGTTCTTTGAAAAAACCGAAATCGAATTTCAGCCAGAACCTCGGAAAGCGTGAGTTCAGATAAAACAATAAAATTATCGTTTGAACAAGTCCCTGAATTATTGCCGCATAAAGGATCGATTCGACCGTTTCAAACCAGACGACCGCACTTATCATCAGAACGGTTTTTGTCAATTGCGAGAAAATAATGAAAATCGTCGCGGTTTTCGATTCTCTGTTGGCGACCGCAACCGTTTCGAGAAACATCGAGAACAGCCAAATCCAGACCGCTAAACCGATCAACGGTGTCAGATTCGTAATTTCCGGGCTTTTGAAAATATTGCCGATCAATTGCGGAAAAAGGAACAAGACGATAAACGCAATGCCGCCGACACCGAAATTGAAAATGACGATGTTCAGAATTGCTTTCGCACGCTTTTCTTCACTTCTCGAAAGATAATAATAAGCACTCATCGAAATACCGAGCGGCAAAATGACGACGGCGTTCATTAGTACGGTGAAAACTTGGCGATAAAGTCCGAAGTTGTCTTTGGTCAGAATGCGGACGACCACCAGAGGCAGAGCGAATGTGAAGAAAAAGCCGATGATCTTGGCGAACATCAGCCACGCACTCTGTGATTTTAGAGATAATTTTTTGCTTTCTTCTTTTCGCATTCGGTTCCGATCATTGGGAATCTACCGATAATTTTCCCGACAAACTCCGGCAAATTTTACTTCCTGTTGGTTGCGATTGTGCAGTATTCATCCGGTTGTATTTTTTTGAGGAAAAACATTAAAAACTTCGGACTGATTTTCAGCAGATTGATAACGATGCTTAATTTCAGTCGGTGAATGGAACTATTGGCTTTTTGAAAATAATCTATCGCCGCCGGATAGTTTTTCTCGATCATAAAAAGTTTGGCTTGCTCTACATTTATCATCGCCAGCGAATGCTTTTTAGCATTTTCGGCGGCGTTCTTTTCGGATTCGGTCAGATCATAAGTTTTTTCGAGATGTTCCAGAGCGGCTAGAGTTCTTTTCATAACATCCAGACGACTGCCCGAAATACTTTTGGAATGAACCCGGTATTTGGCTAGAACTTCGCTTTGATAATCTAATTTCACCCCGTTTTTAGCAAGCCGAAACCAGAGATCAAAATCTTCCATTCCCATCCACGGAACATTTTTATCGAACGCTCCGTGTGCCAGAACCTTCTCGCGGGAAACGACCGTTCCCGACAGAAGCACGTTGCATTCGGTGCTGATCAAACTCACCGTCGTAACCTTTCCGGTCGAAGGTGCTTTGTCCGTATATTTCGTTCCTTTTTTGATTCCTTCACCGAATAAATAAGCATCGGTGTAGATTAGATCACATTTTTTTGCGGCAAGTGCCGTAACTTGTTTTTCCAGATATTCCGGCATCCAAATATCATCGCTGTCCAGAAAAGCCAGATATTCTCCGCGGGCTTCATTGATCGCTAAATTTCGGGTGCGGGCAATTCCTTTGTTTTCCTGTCTGATATATGTAATTCGGCTAAAATACGGTTCGAGAACTTGTTCAAGCTGCGGCGTATCCGTCGAACCGTCGTTAACTAAAATTATTTCATAATCTGTAAATGTCTGAGCAAAAACGGATTCCAGAGTTTCGGCAACAAGTTCCGAACAATTATAAGCGGCGGTGATTATGCTGACTTTAGGCGGAACTTCGGAAGATCGTTCGCCGATTCTCTTTTCAAATATTTTTTCGTTATCTGATGTATTAAGCATTGGATTATGAGCGGGAAGTTTTTCTAGCCGGTTTGCTTTAACTCGGAATGGTTTTCGTTCGGGTCACGAATCGGCTCCCAGGCGGCGTATCTTTCGCCGATCAGAAATTTGTAAAATCCGACAACGGACGCGAAATTCGTGAGAACGAAGTATTGCGGAATCGCCAGCAAACCGACGCGAACCCCGACTTTTTCGAGAATTCGTGTCGTTGCCGCAAGTGCGTAAAATATTATTTGCAATGCAAAAGTTGCCAGAAAAAACATACTCGAAAATGCTAAAATCGCGGAAGTTATCAAAATCAGCAACAGAAATAATGAAACAAAGTAGCGGAAAAGTTTGTGTGAAATAAGTTGGACGGCATAAAAACCGCTTTTGAAAGGATTCATCATTTCGCGGTTTCGCCAGAGATCGGTATATGTTTGCGAAATTACCCGCACCCGCATTTTCATTTCCTGATCGGCTTGATCGTTCGTTTCTTCGATGCAAATCGCATTCGGTTCATAGACCGAACGCAAACCCTGCCGATAAATTACGGTGCAGATCAGAAAATCAGAACACGCTTCGGCATACATCGGTTGATACGCCGATTTTCTAACCGCATACAAACAACCCGAAGCACCGATCAGCGAACACGCTCTGCTCTCGGATTGCTTGATAAAAGTTTCATAATTCCAGTAACTTTTCGCCCCTTTCCCGACATCGGAATCCGATTTATCAACGTATATCAACTTCCCGGCGGCACAACCGATCTGCTCATCGGCAAAATTCGGCAGAATCTCCCGCAGAACATTCGTGCGGTAATCAGTCGTCGCATCGGAGAAAAGTATTATTTCGCCCGATGATTGCTCGACCGCTTTATTCTGCGTAAAAGTTTTGCCCTTTCTGCCGGTTTGATGAAAAAGTTTTACGCCGTATTTTGCAAATTCTTTGACGATCTCATCGGTTTTGTCGCTCGATCCGTCGGAGGCAACAAGAATTTCGAGTTTTTCCTTTGGATATTCTACTTGCAGAGTGTTTTCGAGTTTCTTGCGAATCGCTTTTTCTTCGTTGTAAGCCGTTATCAAGATCGTAACCTGCGGCTCGAATTTATCCTTTGAAATTACTTTCGGAAACGCCAGACTGACCAGATAGACAAATAGCGGATAGCCGATATATGTATAAAATAACGCCAGAGTCGAGAGCCAGAAAATAATTTGTGCGATCAAGTACAAGACCATTTTTTATGTGGATTTCATTTGCCAACCGAGCAGATTTCCGGTCAGAGAGTCCGCTTTGACATCTTCCTCCTGCAAACCTGTTTCGATCAGATAAACTCTCCGAAAAGCAACGGCGTATGCGATTAGATAATACACAAACCAATTATACGCGATGTGGGCGAAAAAACTTCCGACCATATAGGCGATAACGCTCGCCTGCAAACCGACCGCGAGATAGTAAAACCACTTCGTTTCATCCCTTGCCAGCAGACGGCGTTCGATTGCTCCTAATTTGCGGAACGGACTGATTAAAAATATCAGATATGCCGCGAAACTGAGCAATCCGAGTTCGGATGAAATCTGCGTAAATGAATTATGCGTTCCGAGATTTTGAATACCGACGATCGGGAAATTTCCGATTCCGATTCCCCACGGATTGCGGAGGCTGACGAAGATTGAGAGTTTAAGCAGTTCCGTCCGCTGATTCGACGAACCGACCGCATCCATACTTGAATCGAAGATCGAAAAAATCCGCTGCCCGTATTCGCCCGGAGCGAGCAAAACAAATATAACCATAAAAACTCCGGCTATCGCAAAAATTTTCATCCGCTGCTGTCTGCCGAGTTTCCAGATCAGAACCGCCGATGATGCCACCAACGCCAAAAATCCGCCACGCGAATATGTCACGACATTTGCCGCCACAAAAAGAATCGCCGCCGCAAAATATATATACTTTAACAATTTATTTTTTGCCGCGATGCCTAAAACAACGGCGAGCGGAGTCATCATTACCAGATGCAGAGCCATCTCATTCGGATTTCCGAACATTCCGCCGACCTCGACGGCAATTCGATAACCTTCGACCGCCATTTCGCCCCGCAGATACATTCCGAGAGCCATATAACTCAGCACGAACGCTACCGCCAGCGACATCCAGATAATGCCCATCAACCGCTGCCGGGTTCGCAGAACATTGACCATTACGATAAACATCGCCACGGCTTTGATAAACGAATCGTTGAATGTTTCCCGAGCCAACGCTGGACTTTTCGCAATCGGCATCGTCAGAATCGCCCAGAATGTAATTAGCAGAATGCACTTAACTTCGGTCGTCAGAGTCGTCAGGGTTCCCTCAGTCGCAAGTTGCGTCGGGATATATATGCAAAGCGTTGCAAATGCCGCGTAAAATGCCGTTGCGGAAAGAAAACCGAGTGCCGGAACAAGTTCGTAAGGGCGAAAATATACGAGAATCGAAAAACAATAAAGTCCGATGTACGTTAAAAAATGACCGTTGCGGGTGATCCAGCTTTCGTCATTTAACAGTTCAAAATCCTTTTGAGTTTGCTTTTCTTGTTTCCGGTTCTTCAGTTCGGTCGCGTAATCGGTTTCCACTGCGGACGGAACCTTTGCGTTTTGCAGCAATTCCTTCTGTAACACACTTTCACTTTTGCTTTCGATCGCGGATTCTTTCGGTTTTAAAACTAATTTGTCCGCAGTTTCGGCTTTACTTTTAACGTCTACCGAATAATGCGAAACGATTTTTGGCTGTTGTTCCTTGTTGTAATTGACGAGATTAGAAGGCGTTAATTCAGCGTTGCTGCCGTTATTTGATGTGTTTGGTCTGTTTGAAGATTTAAGCGATGTCTGAACGTGGATTTCTTTGCTCACGTCCTTTTTCGACGAGCCTAATGAATCGTAATCACCGCTTTTTGTGTTGTTGAAAGACATCGAATCTTATACTAAACATTTTTTTCGAGGGGTTTGAATTTACCAATTATCCGAAGAAGAAGATTATTGAGCCAAAAATTTACGAAACTAATCTTAAACCATTGAGAGTAATTTTTGCTAATTTCGGTTGTCTAAACTTTCAAGCCGAAACACGGACGACCGATGAAATTTTTGATTTAATGTCTTGTAACAAACGTCGCTTAAAAGAGTTCAAACTCGTATTTCCTGTTCGAGTTCAACTAAACCCTGAACTTCGATTTTCAGAACCTTCTCAAATTGTCTTGCTTCATTGACACCGCCGAACGAAAGATTCTGCAGATTTTCCTCGATGCGTTTGCGGTAATCGGACACGAGTGAATCGGACACGCCCAATTTATCGGCGATTTCGAGTTGTGTTCCGCCTTCGGTGCATAAATAACAATGCCACAGCACGTTTATCATCCGGTTATATTGTTTTGCTTTGCCGCGAACCGATTTTTCCAGACTGCCGAGAAAATTTTCAACAAATCCGCGGGCTTCGTGTTCCGCTTCCTTCCGCATCACACTTTCCTCCGGGTTTTCCCGCAAGTCCATCGGATCGAGGTCGTAATCCATATCGTCCCGATTGCTCGGTGCGGTAATCGGCACGAGATAAATGTCCATAATCGGCAGACGCGACATCACGAGTCTTCGCAGACTTCGCACATTGGTCGGCGAATCAACCGCTTTGAAAACCTTGACGATCAATTTTTCGAGTTCGACATTGCTGATGACGATCTGTGCGTCGCCGGTGCAGCCGACCATTCGCGTGTCGCGTTCGTAGTGCGACACGATGGCGATTCGTTGTTCTAATTCCTGTTCGCTGCGGGTTGATTTTCGCTCCTTCCAGTTCGCCAGACCGTAAACGCGGTCGGCAAGCCGGCGGTGAACTTCCGGGTTGTGCAGATTATCGAATCTTCTGAAGGTTTTACTTGTTTGAATCAGCGTCGAAATGCGGCGGGCGAGGCGATACGATTCGGGATGACGTTTGCGAAGCTGAGCCGTTAAAAGATTGGTTAACTCGATCTGACTGACTTCCGCCTCGATCTCGGCATCAGTCATTTTCGTATCGAGGTAATGCTGAAACCGCTCTTTGCTCAAAAGCGTGACGAACAACTCCTGCGTCATATCGGTATAGACATTGTGTTTGCCTTCCTCAACCAAAAAGCCCGATTTCTTTGATGCCCGCACGAGCGGATGTGAAGAAACGATGCGGTGCAGTTCCGCCCAAATCTGATTGACATCAGATTTTTTCAGGCTCTTGTTCCATTCGCCGATCTTATAACTTCTTTTCCGAGATTTTTTCTCCGAAGCATTTCCAGACAATTCAGCCTTTTGCTTTTTTGAATTCATATAAAACCTTCCGCTTTCTTATTTAATTTTTTTTTTGCGTGATATGCCTTTTCGTGAGGAACTTGATCGTTACTGCCTAAATCGCTTTTTTCGCAAAGTTATCGCTGCGGGGAAATTTTTTATTTACACATATTTCGCTTAAAAAAATTGTTAAGAATTTTTTTCCGAACTTCAGCTGAAATTTGTTATCTTTACTTTGGATTTAGACCGATAATTCTTGAAGGATGGCAATCTGAAACATACAGAGCCTTTCGTTCTACCTACATTTAAGATGTTAACAGTTATTCCAAAAATGGGCAACATTTTTTTACATTTTTTTACAATGTTTAATGTCTTACTTAAACATTGCATTAAAAGAGCTTAGACAGAAAAAATATTTAATCGAGAATTTTATTTACTAAATAAGTGAATAAGTTTTGGAAGCAAGCCCGCATTATTTATTTATTTTGTTAGACACCAAAAACAGAACTTTCTGTGTTCAGACAAGCCTGAATTAGGAATCGTAACGATAAATTTCAAAGTATATGTTTAATTTAACAATGATTGGTTTTCACAAACACACGAGTTGTCCGAGTTCGCAGGATTTATTAAATTTCAAGGACAACGAAGTAACGACGGGGCAAGCGAAGATTATCCGGGAGCATCTGACAGTTTGCGATTTCTGCGGAGCAGAAACGGAGTTCTACATGCACTGTCCGAGGGTTGGCGATGAACAGATAAAAGTTACGGAAATCCCTGCACCGCTCTACGAACTCGCTGAAGCATTATTAAACAATCAACACAGAGACTTTTCCCTGCTCACCAAACTGCTCAACGAAAACGACTTATCGTATAACATTTAACATCTATCATTCAAGAATTTACAAAACATAAAAAAGGTTCGATTATTTGATAATCAAATCCTTTTTATTTTTGGTAAATGGTCAATGATAAACGGTATCAACTTCCGCAGATTTCGTCAATCGCTTCGGCGTATTTTTCATCAATCACACTTCGCTTGATCTTCAGCGTCGGAGTCATTTCGCCCTTGTCAATCGAAAATTCGTTAGGTAGTAAATAAACTCGTTTGACACGCTCGTAATCGTTCGTTTCCTTTGTAAAACGGATCGCATCATTTTGCAGACGCTTGATAATATGTCTGTTTTCACAGAGTTCTTCGCGGGTTCCCTTTGCGTCAATTCCCTCTTTTTCGATAATTTCCCTGACCGCTTCCCAATCAGGAACGATCAATGCTCCGACCTGTTTGCGACCGTTTCCGACCGCGACCGCCTGACCGATCAGCGGCGATTGTTTGAGCAGTGCTTCAACCTGTTGCGGAGCGACGTATTTTCCGTTCGAGAGTTTGAACAAGTCCTTTATTCTATCGGTGATATAAAAATGCCCGTCCGCGTCTTTGTGTCCGACATCGCCGGTGTGATACCAGCCGTCCGCGTCGAGAGCTTTTTCGGTTTCGTCATCTTTATTCAGATAACCTTCCATCACATTTTTGCCGCGAATCAGCAGTTCGCCGTCTTTTTCGGCAATTTTCATTTCGATTCCTTCAAATGGCGTACCGATTGAACCGACTTTGTTATCATCCGGGCGATTGGCACAGACGATGCACGCTTCGGTCATTCCATAACCCTGCAAGATCGGAATTCCCGCCGCCCAAAAAGCATACGACAATTTCTTCGAAAGCGGAGCTCCGCCGGAAACGAAAAATCTCAGCGAACCGCCGACACCATCACGCCATTTCGAGAAAACCAATTTGCTTGCAACTTTATGTTTTGCGGCAAGCGAAGGCGAAACGAATTTGCGTTTCTCTTTTCGATCCCAATAATCCTGTCCGACCTGCAAAGACCAGTTAAATAATTTCGTTTTCACGCCGCCCGCCGCCCGTCCCTTTTTGACGATTTTGTGATAAACCTGTTCAAACAGACGCGGCACGGCGGTCATAATCGTCGGATTGACTTCCTGCAAACTAGGTGCGAGTTGATCGAACGCAGCACAGTAATGAATCGCCACGCCGTTCGAACAAAGCACATAAAAAACGGTGCGTTCAAAAATATGCGAAAGCGGCAAAACCGCCAGCGAACGATCCGTCGGACGAATCGGCAAACCTTTGGAAATTGCAATCACATCGGACACAAAACTTTCGTGCGTCAACTTCACGCCCTTCGGTTCGCCGGTCGTTCCCGATGTATAAATGACCGTCGCTAAGTCGTCGGTTTTGACTTGTGCGAGCAGCTTTTCAAATGTTTTTTCATCAATTTCATCAAGTTCTTTACCGCGTTCCTCAATGTCCGCAAGCGTGATCGCCCGATTATCGTGTTCGGGTTTTGCATCATCGTCAAAGAAAACCAACTTCTCCAGACGCTCAACACTCTGAATCGCATTTTCCGCGTGTTTCCAGAGTTTTTTCCCCGAAACAAAAAGCATCTTCGAGCCGGAATCTTCCAAAATATACCGAATCTGCTCAACCGCCTGTGTCGTATAAATCGGCACATTTACGGCACGAAGCGACAAAATCGCCAAATCCGTCAAAGACCATTCGGGACGATTTTCCGAAATTATCGCTACCTTATCACCAGCCTTCACACCCAAATCAGCCAAGCCCAGAGCGATATGTTTTATCTTATCAATAACCGCTTCACCTGAAATATTCGTCCACGAATCACCCGATTTAAAATTAAGAGCATCAGGCTTACTATGCCGCCGAAAAGACTCGATACAATAAGCGGGAATCGTCTGAGGAATACTCTCAAATCCAATTAAATTTTCAGCCGTCATAAATTGTGCCTCATAAGGAGCTTTGTAAAATTTTATCGCTCAAATTTACAGATTATAAACTTTTATCCGAAAAATTTCACTTTTACAAATTAAGATGAAGTTTGAAGCAATAAAATTGGAATAAATAAGTGTAAAATAGTATGCTGTTTTTATTATGAATACTGTCAAAGCATACCAAGATGTTATTGATTTCATCGCCGCCGGGACAACTCCGCAAAACGTAATTGATTTTCGCCCTTCGGAATCTGCACAGGAAAGAGTTACGGATTTGTTATTGAGAGAAAAAGAAGAAAAGCTATCGGCAACGGAGAAAAGCGAACTCGACCACTATATGCAAATCGAACATTTAATGCGTCTGGCAAAAGCCCGTGCGAGAGATTTTCTGACGAATGAGTAAATACATCAGTTCAGAAATTCGGGAGATTGTTGCAAGTCGTGCTAATTTTATTTGTGAGTATTGTTTATTGGCAGAAGCAGATGCTTACTTTAAATTTCAAATCGAACACATTATCAGCCGTAAGCACGGCGGTTCTTCGGAATTGGATAATTTAGCTTTATCCTGTGTGTTTTGTAATCGCTATAAAGGTAGTGATATTGCATCCTTAGTCCCCGAAACAAATCATCTAATAAATTTCTACAATCCCCGCACGATGCGTTGGAATAAACATTTTCAGTTAAATGGTGTAATAATTGAATCTGTAACCGAAATCGGCGAAGCGACCATTCGTATTCTGCAAATGAATCACGACGACCAGGTTTTAGAACGTGATGTTTTGAATTATCGCGGACGTTATCCGAGCAAGGCGGCTTTATCAATGATTGGAGAGCATTAACAATTTTCAAGTCCAATAGTTCCTATCTAACGAACGGTAATTTATCGCTTCGCTGATGTGCGAGGCTTGAATGTTTTCGCTTTTGTCGAGATCGGCAATTGTTCGTGAAACTTTCAAAATCCTGTCGTGAGCCCTTGCGGATAAACCTTGTTTGAGCATCGCACGTTCTAATAAATTTTCGCTGTCGGTGTCGAGTTCGCAGAATTTTCTGATGTGACGCGGCTGCATTGCGGAGTTTGAATAAACGCCTTCACCTTCGAGTCTTGCAAGTTGGATTTTTCTTGCTTCGATGACTCTTTCCCGAATTGTGGCGGACGAATCGCCTTCGGGAGTTCCGCGTCCGCGAAGTTCTTTGAATTCGACGGCGGGAACGTCTATGTGAATATCAATTCTGTCCATCAAAGGACCTGAAATTTTACCGACATAACGCTGAATTTGAAACGGCGAACATTTGCAATCCCGCGAACTTCCGTAATATCCGCACGGACACGGATTCATCGAAGCGACCATTGTAAAACTTGCGGGAAAAGTTAAACTCAAAGCCGCACGCGAAATCGTAACTTCCTTGTCTTCAAGCGGCTGACGTAAAACTTCCAACGCACTTCGGTCAAATTCCGGAAGTTCATCAAGAAACAAAACGCCGTGATGTGCGAGTGAAACTTCGCCCGGTTTCGGAATCGAACCGCCGCTGTAACTTCCGGAAGACAATGAGAATAAAACACATAAAATTGTATGTTTTGAGTATAAGTCATTGAGAATATTTCTATAAGTCAATGAGAATGCCCTCCACTTTTTCAGAAGGCATTGAGAATACCTTTTATCCCAATGCCTTCCGGAAATTACTGCGGCGAATTCTCTAAAATAATAGAGCGAAATTTCTCTTAGCGATATGCTATTCTTTACATAACTGCCTTAGTTTGACCGCAGTGCTAGTAATACTAATGGTTAAACAAGGTATCAATTAGCATATTTACTTCAAAGAACTTCTTTCTGACTTTTCGCCAATTTCATTTTAGCGAAAAAAAAGGAAAAAAGGTAGTAAATTATGTTTAAAGACAAAATCAACTCAACAAAGGTAATTCATTATCACAATTCAGAGTTAGTTACATGCCAGGTATCTCAAGGATTATCAATCTCGTCTAAGAATCTGCCGGACGCACAAAGAATTTATCACCCTGTTGTAAAGAAAGCATCTGAATCAGAGTGGTTAAGAAACTCACCTAATCAGGAGATAGAAGATAAAAGAAAGTTATTTCACAATTATTTGTGTGTTAATCACGATGTAAATATCTATCGCTTGCGTCCTTTTGATATACATTTTAAGGATAAAAAAGGTTTCGACAGAACATATAAGCCTTTTCTTTCTATCAGATACCGATACGGGTTGATGGAAATTGCCGACGTTCTAACCGACAGTTATATTAGAGAAAATTCCGATTGGTTCATTGCTGTCTGGAAGATTATGAATCAATACGCCATATCAAATGGTCAGATATTCCGAATTTACCGCGATAAGTTTTTTGAATCGGATTATTTTTATAATGTCCAATTTATTAAGGGATTTTATTTGGATGAACCTAATGAAGAGTATCGTGATTTAATTAAATTCATATTAGACGCTCACGGTGTCACAAAAATTTCTACGGTTCTTCGTATTGGCTCGCATACTGAAAAACAGAGAAGAAAGTTGATTCGCACAATCTGGACTTTAGTTGGAATGGGTTGCGTGCAAACTGACTGGAATAAGAAATTTGACCACGATACTGAGATATTTATCTTGGAATAAAATTTAAACAATTTCTCGCCAAAATCAAATGAATTAGAGAGATTAGTTGGAATTTTAAACTTTTCTTCTTTCCTTCCAACTAAAGGAATATGCCCTACAATCCCATTCATACATTCTTCTACCCCTAATATGAATTAGGCAGATACGAATTTAGTCAAAAAGGATATTCGAGTAAAAGCCTAAGGTCTCTGTCAACATGCAATTTCGACCGATTTTCTCGTCTGAAATCCCAGAAACAGATGAGAAGCTAATACCTGAAATCATTATCTAATGTTTGATGACTATGTATAAATAATACGGTGATACTGCTGCAATTCCGCCGCCGCCGCCAGCAACAAGATTGTCGCAACATTCCCAATTATGATTGATTAGATCATATTCAAGAGAGGACACCGAGTTTATTGATGAAGATTCATAAAGAACAAGCATTTCATCATACCCATCCTGATTATACTCTTTCCATCGGCGTTGAGGATTGCTCGTGATTCCTATTTTGAAACGGGATATATTACAACTGCGAGTGAATGCACTTATTCTACGCTTGATACCAGACAAAACTTTGGCGGGTCGCCCTGTAATTGAACTATAAAAAACACTCATATTAAATATTTGACATTCGACTTCTATATTTGTCTTAATCCAGATAAATTAACAACATACTAAGTTGTTTTTATCGAAATGAACGTTAAATATGATATAAATTTACTATTATGAAAGTCAAATTTTTTCTTACCTCAATTCTGTTATTTATATTTGTTAATCAATCCGTTTCGCAAAAGGCTGATGTAGAACAAATTCGTTCGCAAATAATCGAACTCAATAAAATATCAGGTAAACAAATTAAAGGCAGAGTAATCAGCGTGTCGGACGGTGATACCGTTACTGTTTTGAATGTTGATAATACGCAATTTAAGATAAGACTTGAAGGAATTGACGCTCCCGAATCGAAACAAGACTTCGGACAAAAATCAAAGCAACATCTATCCGACCTGATTTTTGACAAGGAAGTAACGGTTATCATCGGGAAAACAGACAAATACGGGCGATCTGTCGGTAAAATCTTGTTAGGGAATATTGATGTGAATCTTGAACAGATCAAAGCGGGTTTAGCGTGGCACTATAAGAAGTATGCCGATGAGCAATCAGAATCCGGTCAGGCACTTTACGGTGATGAAGAAGAAAAGGCAAGAAAGTTAAAGATCGGACTTTGGACAGTGCCAAACGCTACTTCGCCCTGGAATTGGCGAGCAGGTGAAAACAACGCAAACCTTGAAGGAGTTCCAAATGATGCGGCTATCGGCAATAAAAATTCAATGATCTATCATCTCACGGGATGTCCCGGTTTTGCTAAAGTGTTCAAACAAAATCAAGTAGTTTTTAAAAGTGCGGAAAAAGCTGAAACAGAAGGTTATCGTCGTGCTAAAAATTGTCCGAACAAGTCAATCAAACCTAAATTATCAATTTCTCCAAATTCGCAAAATAATCCACAGGTAAGAAAAACTAAACCAAGAGAAAACCAGACATATATCAGAGGCTCACGCGTTGGTTGCTACTATATTAACTCCAAAGGTAATAAAAGTTATGTTGACAGGAGTAAATGTAATTGAATAACGATGGTTTAGTTCATTTCTCAGATAGATGCCTTTAGATAAATAGAGAAAGTAGGAAAGTTAAAGCAATAAAAATTTCTTTACAAACTGAAACTTCCGGTGGTATTTTGTTGAAGTTCCAATAATTCTAAAAATTTCAGGAGTAAAAACATTGACTCTCTAACTTTTTGTTTTTTTTTGATGCGAGAAAGTTGTGAAATCAAGTCGGTATCTTATGATTGTATTTAGAGAATATCTTCTCAACTGCGTAACTTATATTAGTAATAGAAATTGCTTTAAAATGTTCTATTACTTTCAATTACCTTTTTACTAAGATGGTCAATCAAAAATTCTTCCGCAATTTTAGCATAAATTAGCTAGTTTATTGCAAACTTTTCCTATTTCGTAATTTCTTTCAAATTTTTGTTTATCCAAATCTATTAAGTTTTGTTCTCATTGCTAATCTGTCTTTTTATTTGAACTGAATGAAAGACACTCAACTTGTTTTGTGGATGGACGTTTCGGTACAAATGGTTTAATTAAAAAGTATCTATTTATTTTTCGACAAAATTTGAGTCAGGTTGAAATAAATAAAGTGAAAGAAATATGAAATTAAAATCATTACAATGGTTTGAAATAGAAATGCAATCATTAACAAAAATAGTAATTGTGGCAAAGAACTGATGTGTTCAGTAAAAAAGCCTGCCTTGATTGAAATTAAAGTTCTTCCTATTATTTTTGCGAATAGTATCATTCCACTTCCAATACTACACGTCCAAAAGTAGTGTATATCATATTTTTTACTGATGATCCAAGATAAGGAATAACAGAAAATTGCCAATAATAATTGAAAGATAATGTTGAATACATCAATCTCCTGCGTCAGGGAATCAATTTTTGTGTAGTATGCCAAAATACTTAACGGAAATAAACCTGAGAGTATATATAACCAGTAATTCCAAACAAATTTTATTTTCATTTCTTTTATTACTTTTAGGATAATTTCCCAATAATGATAGATTAGAAATTAAGTAACCAATTTCCGAATGCAGTCTGATTCTATTATAATTGTTTCTGATTCAACCAAGCATTTCAGATATGGCATTCTCGACGATTCGAAAATGCCGTTTTCAAATGTGTCTGCCTTAAATCTAAAAAAATTCACATTAAGTGTTGTTAAATTGACCTTCAATTTATCTTTAAACACCTATATTTGGAATTATTTATCTACATATTGCTTTTTTTACTGAATCAGCAATATTCAAAATGCGGACAGCTCTATCTTTCGGATCTTCACCCTCCCTTATTTTGTTCGCAACATTCCAATTAGTTCTCATGTTTAAGCTACCACCAAGTGTGTAAGCAGCTAAACCTAATGTGGCATCTGGAAAATTCCCATAATCGAGTATATCAGCAATTCCATGACCAATCGAAAGAGTTGCGAGTCCATTTATTCCAGCACTAAAATAAGCAGCAAAATGATGGGTTTGGTCAACATCTGGTAAAACATTGCCCGACCATGTCCTTTCTTGGTATTCATGTTTAAAATCCTCTTGTCCAAGATTTGTGTTACTGTGAATATCAGTTCCTCCCTCAATTTCCTGTCTAACACCACTATCAGCATAATGTTGACCATTTCGAAGCTCATTTCCAACAGCAAAAGAATCTACTTTATTAACACCCAAAAAATGTTGACTAAAATACGCATCTATATTTTCAACTATTCCATCAAGTCCAGCGTGATTAAGTCCAGCAATTCCCACTCCTTCCCCACGAACCTTATCGAAAAAATCAAAGAAATTCACGCCAATTTTTAAAAAGTATACTAAATTTGCACAAGGAGTTTTTTCTTCTCTTTGCTGTTGTTGCTGCTGAGGTTGAGGACTCCAAGGAGCATTGCTAATAGCATATTCCCAATGATAACCTCTTCCTTCCGCATTAGGACCACCTATAATATTTCCATCCGGGTTCTCTGAAATCTCAGATGACGAATTAGGGGCTTGCCCGCCATTAGGTCGCCAAACTCCGAATATTCCTGCATTTGTTAACGCCCACGGATCAGTTCTACCAAAATCAATATTAGCCGAACCGTTTCCTAGGGCTGGCAGAGCGATGCTTGCCGGAACTTGGATGCCGTCCAGATAATAAGTCGGAGCATTCGGATTCCGGCTGTTTTGCATCCACTCATTCGCTGGTTGAAGCAGTGGTGAGTCTGGTTCCAGCGGTTCAGTATAAAAAGTAATATATGGAGTATATATCCCGACATTACCGCCTAACGGATCATTTTCAACTGCTGAACCCTCTCCATCAAAGTATAAGAGAACATTGCCGTCCTTATTTGCCGACCGCTGACTAAAACCGCTAGCATCCGCATACTGGAAATTGACATAGTTTTCCGAGATGTTATAGAATCCTTGATTCTGCCACGCCAGCACCGTTCCCGCCGCAAACACGAAGGTACGGGTCTTTCTGCCCGTGCTGCCGACTTCGCTAATCACTTGACCGCCGAGAACTGTCGAGCGGACAAAGTATTTTTTCTCTGCTTCCTCCCAACTGCCGTTTTCTCCATTTTGGTCAGTTTCCCAAGAAAATCTTTTTCTTTTCACTTCGCTGCCGTTGCCGTCATAGTAACGGTTAACCTCCGAGATATAATCTTTATACAAACGAATCAATTGTCCCTTCGCATCATAAGTTGCCTCAACAACGTCATCGGGATATGCCGACTGCGTGACCCGTCCGTCAGCATCGTGCTGCCAACCCGCATTGCTGATGCGGTTGTTCTGATAGGTATAACCGAGATTAAAATCCACACCATACCAATATGACCGTCCCCAGTGTTCATTGAGTCTCTGCGTCATATTGTTAAACGCATTGAATGTATAACTCTGGTGATACGGCACTTTGTTTTCCCTATCCGCCGGTGCCACCGTTTCGCCTCTCGCTTCCGCTCCCGACAAACCGACTTTCGGACGACCGACGTGGTCATAGGTCGTCAAGCGGTCGAATGAATCTTGCTGACCGTCCTGTGATCCATACGTAATTTTGTCGTTTAACTTCCGCAATCTGCCATCGGCATAATACTCGTATTCCTTATCCATATAAGTTTCATTCGCCGTCGGTTTGGTCAACTTGAACGTATCGGCTTGCAGACGATTATTAAAGGTCATCTCCATGTTTACACCGTTGCCGTAATCGAGTGACTGCAATGCCCCCCACGCCCGGTAATGCGGACTGTCGGCATAGTTCGTCACACTCCCGAATGCCGTCGCCCCGTCAACCGAGGTCAAGCGTCCGAGTTTATCGTGCGTATAATTGATCTGGTCATTGAAGGGGTCTTTAATGGATGCCAGTTGTCCGCCAAGCGTGTATGTATAGGATACCGTAAATCCGCCGGTCGGGGCATCCGCTAGAGTATCGGCAAAAGTTCTCGTTTCGCTCGTCATTTGCGAAAGCTGATTATAATAATAATTCGTTTCACCCATATCATCCGTCATCTTTGTTCTGTTGCCGAGGGCATCGTACTCGAAATTCGTATTCTGCGGATCGTAAATACCCGAATTCGTCGGCACGTTGTAACTGACTTGCGTAACCAATTTGCGATTGTCGTATGAATACCCGGTAATCGCACCACGAGCATCAATCATTGATTGGATGCTGTCGTCAGAATTGTAGTTGTAAGTCGTCGGAGCATCCTGCTGTGGCGACTGACTGGTTTTTGTTCTGCCGAATCCGTCGTAAGTTATATTCGTGATCTGGCTGACATTCGGACTGACGCTGTTATCGGTCTGCGTCACCTTCATCACCTGATCGCGTCCGTTATATTCATTTACGGTCGTCAGGTAGGGAGTCGTGCCGTTCCACTGCATTATCTCGGTTTTCCACGCTCTGCCCAACACGTCCTGATAAACCTTCTGCGTTCTTCTGCCGAGATCGACCGGATTATTGCCGTTCCAATCCTTCTCGATTATTTTCTCGCCCCTGATCGTCGTGACCTGTCCGCCCGCACAACCGCAGCCCTCGTAACTGATGAGAACATCGGAATTATTTTCACTCGTAGTGGCAGTCCCGTCGGTTTTTATCTGTCTGACGGGTCGGCTCTTCCAGTCATATTTCGTTTGATTCCAGAGCCAATCCGTTCTGCCGGCATCATCCCCAGCAAAGCCGAAGTTGGCATCAACCTCCATCGGAACGCTTGTTGCCGTAACTCTGCCTAAAATGTCATATTCGACCTTTGTTCCCGACCACCGCCACGTTCCGCTCGTCGTGTTTCGATGCGGCGTTCGGCTCCGCAGAACTCTGCCCGCACCATCCGTGAAACTTCTCGATTCGACTTCGCCCTGCCCGGCGACCAGCGTCGAGTAACTGGCAAATTCCGTATCACTGTTCGGATACTCGTATCTCGTATAGAAATATTCGGCTCCGCCCTTGTAAATCGAATTTCTGATAAGTCTGCCGTAACCGTCATCATAGATTCTCTTACTGACCTTTCCAACGGTGAAACCACCGGGACCGGGCGAAACGGCTTCGACGTTGGCTCCGGTGTCGAACCGGTATTTAACGGTCGAACTCTTACCTGCCGGATCGGTCAAAGTCGTCGGATAAGCATAGGTGCCGGTCGTACCGTCACTAAAGTTATCGGTATAATCGGTCGTAATTTTACGTCCGAGCGGATCGGTGCTGGCAACCGGCGAACCGGCGACATCGTAGAAGACTTCGGATGACGTGGTGGTTGAATCTAATAAATTATGGCGGATGACTTTGGTCAGATTCGCTCTGCCGGTAATAAACGAAGTGCCGAATCTAGTCGTCTCGTGCCGGACGGGTTGAATGTTCTGGTTGGCTTCGGTCGTAAAATTATTACCGTCATAGATGTAATCGACTTCCGACACTTTTAGTTGCGTGCCAACCGACTGGTCGTAACCGTAGCTTTTTATATTAGCGGGCAAACCGATGATTCTCTTGGAAAGATATGCCGGATCGGTATTGTAGATGGTTTCCGTTCTCTTTTGCAGGGAATTATTCGTATCATCATAGAGTTTTACCTCCTTCGGCAATCCGTAACCTGCGAGAGCCGGTGCTGTTTCATAGGAAATCTCGGTTCGCTTGATATTCGAGTTATCGGCATCCCCTATTTTTGTCCTGATGACTCGCGGATTCTTGGCATACGCGAGTGTTTCATCAGCCTGCGTCCACTTCGTGTATGACCAGCGTTTTTTCTCGAACGAAGCCCCGACGACGTTGATGTAATCATCGGTCAGGATCGGCAAGCCTTCCTTCCACCCGCTCGCCCCGACATAGATATTGGTCGCTGCGTTATACGGATCGCCGACCATCTTTATCTGAATGATCTTCGCCGCTTCGCTTGCTTCGCCCGGGATCGTCCCCGTCGCCGCTGCTATCGGCTCGCTGTTGGTAACAATAACCTGATTGTTATTATTAAAGTCCTTGACGAAGGTTCGCGTTTCGGAGAATCTCGGCACATCCGCCTGAACTCCCATCACATTCGCCAGATTCGTCTCCACCGAGTTCAGTTCGGTCACGGAGTCCGCCGCGTAATTACTAATCTTCTGCACCTGCCCGTAAGTATTGTAGGTAAAGCGTGTCGAACTGGTGTCGGCATAGGTGATTTTATCGAGAACCTTTACATTGGTGTTATTGGTCGGTCCGAGAACCGTCAGCGACGAACTGAAATTCGGATTTATCTGCTTCGTCGTATAGGCGAACGTCGCGTAGGTGTGGGTGATATTCGAGTCTGATCCGTTACCGTTTCGCCACTGCTGCGTGATGGTCGTCGGGTAGAATTCCGTGTCGTAGTTAACCGTGACAACTCTGCCCAGTGTATCGGTAACCGTTTTGAGATTCCCGTAAGTATCGTGACCGACCGAGATATAGTTACCGTTGCGGTCTTTAATTTCCCGCACCCGGTAGGCTCCGGCTTGGTAGGCGAAACTGATTCGCGTGCCGTCGGTGCCGCGCAGGGTGATGTTGACATCCTCGGCTGCCGTGTTCGGATTCAGCGGGTTTTTCAGCGTCAGTTGCGTGTAACTCGAATCAATGGATTCATATACGTCGGACGCGGCGGACTGTTTGAACTCGACTCGACCGCCGGAAGGCGTTTTCATCAGGTAGCTGAACTTGCCGGTCTGACTATCGAAAAAAGCCGGTTCGATGGAAGGGAATCCCAGATTGAAACCCGGCGTGATATTGCTAGTATCGGGGTCGAAGATTATCGCGTTGTTCGCCCCGTCTTTGAGCCAGACAAGCGAGTTGTAGGAGATCCCGAACCCGGCATCGAGTCCCGCCCGTCCCGGCAGTCCGACGAGACCGCTCGACCACGCGAAGTTTCTCGAATAGAGATTCGTCCCGCCCGTCGCGTTTTTCGGCGACAGCCGCAGTTTGGCGAAACTGTAATCCTGCACGACTCCGCCCGTCTTTTTCAGGTAAGCCGCCGGAGCCGGAATATCGCCGGCAAGACCGAGACTCTCATAGACATACTGCGGACCGCTGCCCGTGCCGCCGCAGGAATTATTCAAATTACAACTCTTATATGTGAACCAGACTCCGGTCTTCGGTCGCCAGATCGCCAGATCGTCGCGTCCGTCACCATCATAATCAGCCGGGACGGGTTGGTCGCCGTAGTTACCCCAAGTCGTAACCGAATAGGTGCCATCGTTTAGATAATAGATATACCAGGCTCCTGATTCGGGTCGGAAAACGGCTATATCCGTCTGACCATCACCATTGTAGTCTGCCGAAACAGGGACATCACCGTTGGCTCCCCATTGAAATCCGAAGTATCCGTTTGTGCTTCCCAGGACATACCATGTTCCGTTTGATGGACGAAAAACAGCGATGTCGGTCTTGCCGTCGCCATCGTAATCTCCCTGGGCGGATATATCCCCGCCGGTGCCAAACGAATTGGTCGTAACAGAGCCGGTACTGCTTCGTTTGATTGACCAGACATTTGTCGAGGTATTCAAAACAGCCAAGTCGGAGATACCGTCACCATCGTAATCACCGCCGACCGGCTTTTCTCCCGTCATCCCGTGCGAGGCGGTTACGGTCGTGCCGGTTGAACTCTGCCGGATCGTCCACGTTCCCGCCACATAAACGGCTAAATCGGTTTTGCCGTCGCCGTCGTAATCACCGGGGGCGATCTGTGCGGCGGACGTGCCGAGCGTAACATTGGTAATCGCCCCGGTCGCCCCGTCCTTGATCTCCCAATCGGTGGTCGCCGGTCGGAAGCGGACATAATCGACTGCCGGACTGCCGACGAAATCGAACCTGACACCGCCGATGGGAGAAGACCTGATAAGCGTTGGAGCGGTTTCCGTGACTTTGTTTGCAGTAGAACTTGTGACAAATCCGAACATGACCGAAGAAACTGATGAGAATAATGATGAAACAGTCGCATAGAGCGGAGAAACAGGTTGAGCATTCTCGAATCCCGGCGGCAGAGTCGGGGTTGAAACGAAATTGACAACCGCTCCAGCAGAATCGGTTATCACCATTCCGAAACGGCTGGTCGGAATATCGGCAAGGCTGACCGTTGGCAGACCAAAATCCGCTGTGACGGCGGGCATCCGCACTCTCGATAAAAGATTAGAAACGGATAACCGGACAGATGAAAAAGAACCCGGCTTGTTTCCCTGAGCGGAAACCCGACTCGAACCGCCAATAAACAGAACGGGAATCAGCAGAGCCGTGATGAGTAAAAGCGACACCGTGCGGACGGCTACTTTATGATCAATTATAAATTGCAATGATCGTGAGTATTGTGATCTAAAGCGGCTGACCAACGGGCGAATATCAAATCTTTTCATCTTTATTTTCCTATCCTTTTTTTATAATTTTTAACAATTTACGGATTGTTCTCTTCTAAACGAACAAACCGTCGCCGGAAGATTGAAAATAAAAAGTATTTTCAAACCGATTTAAGTATTTTCCGATTGTCTTCGATAAAAAGATGAAGTAGGATGTGCAGTAGTGATACGGAACATCTCGACGTGCATCCTTTGCACCAAAGATTTTCTCTATAAAAAGGTTTGAGAAAGGTAATTGACGTTACTTTTCTCAAACCTTTTACTTTTTCAAATTATTCTTCCCAAACTCTTCCGCGAAAAACCAAATTTCTCGACACTCCCGGATTTGCCGAATAAACAATCGGCAAATTACCGGCAACGGGTGCCGGCAGGAGCGGAACAATCTTTTTGAAATTTATTTTTCGGGAGTATAAAATCATTTATTTATTAAGAGAAACTACTATTTTTATAAATAATTATCCAAGTATGTTAAACAGTAGATCGGCGAGACGACAATGGAGAAGTCTCTTTTTACAAAGGAAACCCGGAATACTGCCGGAAATCTCCTGGGGGAATTTTGAACCAATCTAGGACTATTATTATTTTTTGACAATTTCGACGCTACGCTAAGTCTGCAATACTGTCAAGTTTTTTTTGCTGCTTATGCTAAAATGAATAACTATCCATGAACTTCAATGCGATGGCTTTGTGGCAATCACGATGGTTCATCTGAGACTTAATCCGATTGCCTTTCTGGAAGGAACGGATAAGTCGAAACTTCAAGATGGATGAGTTAAGTGTTCACCCGCTCATCCATCTTTGGCTTGAATTTATTAAAGGTATCTTTGAAGATAATTCGGTTTTGAACAAAAAACCGATCAAATCACTTAAACTAATTGCAATTCAAACCGAACTTAAATCAGAATTTCCCCCGGCTTTAATGAAGTAAAAATAAATTTATTAAATCGCTTGAAAAACTTAAAAAATAACGGAATTATACTTTGTTTCATATATGCAATAATGTATTATACATAGCATTAACTTCTTAAAGGTTTTGTTATGACACTCAAAGTTTTTCTGGATATTGAAACTCTGCCGCCCGACGAATCCGTTCTGCCTGTTTTTGAAACTAAAATCCTTCCGCATCTTCTAACTAAAGTTGAAATGAAGGAATTTCAGGAAAAATTTAATAATGGAAATAGTTCAAAGAATAAAAGTGAAACTACCGCAGAATCTAAAGAAGAAAGTTTAAAAAAACACTATCAAAGTCTGGGACTCAGAGCCGAATACGGCAGAATCCTCTGCATCGGCGTGATACTGGAAAAGGATGGCAAAGAATGGCGAAAAGGCGTATTCGGTTATGATATTGAAGACGAAATCCTGCATACGGATGAAGCAAAAACCTTACGCGGATTCTGGAAGATGATGAAGGAGGATTTTAATGTCAGGCACGACCTTATCATCGGTCATAATGTGATGGATTTCGATTTGCCGTTTATCTACAAACGCTCCCGTATTCTTAGGATAGAGCCAACGGTAAGGTTGGGTTTTGCCCGGTATCGCTCGTTCCCGATATACGATACGATGCGGGAGTGGGCTTTATGGAACTTACGGGAAAAATCAATTTCGCTTGTTCATCTAGCTGAACTACTCGGAGTTAAAATATCTAAAACTGAAGGAATTGATGGTAGTAGGGTTTATGATGAATTTCTTGCAAATAATCATTCATTGATTGCAGAATATTGTTTACAAGATGTAGAAATTACTCGTGCAATTTATCATTTGATGAATCCCATTAATGAAGCAACATAGAAGCAACATATTGTTTTAAGTCAACTTAAATAGTTATAATTTATTTCTAGCTTAAATAATTTACATTATTTGAATGTTTTTATTTAATCGTCCAAGTCCAATAACGTAAGAGGAAGAATCTGCTTTCCGGGATAATTTGGATCCTGTTTAAAGATGGCTCTTGGCGGCAAAATTCCGTATCTAATAAGAATTGTTTGAAAAATATCCTCTTCTTTAGATTCAGACTCTTCTGCTTTTTCTATATTATCCCGACAGGAAAAACCCATTGCAAAAGTAACTTTGTGTTCATTTATTTGGCAATCATTGGGGTTTTCAATATCACAAATATGTTTATTTTCTTCCGTTCCGGTAATACCTATAACGGAAGAGTATTTCTTAAAAACTGAATCTATTCCATTATCTTTTCTCTTTTCGTCAATGTGTTTCCCAATTAGGATTGCTAAGAAGCGGTTTAATGGATAACAAGCCGAGAAATGATTACACAAAAAAGTAACTGTTATTTTATCTTTATAAGCATTTTCGGTTATCAACTTTTTCAGGTTCTGTGAAATCTCTGATTCTTGTAATAATTTTTCCACTTCATTTTCGTAATTTGTATGTAGGTTTCGATATGCTTTGCACAGATTATTTTTGTCTAATTTATCTCTCCCGTTTAACCATAATTCATAACTTCTCGTATCTTCTTCAGCTTTTCTGATGTTATTTTCAATGTCGTTTATTAATCCTGCATCTACTCCCTGTAAAGCCTTTTTGAATACTTCTTTGGCAGTTTTTTCTTGGGTAACTAACATCAAAAACTCTTGCAACGCACCGTCACCGCCCCCGCAAACCAGAATTTTGTTATTATTTTTGACAAATTGTGGATGTTGAATAAATTCCCAAAATCTTAAACTTTGAAAATCGCTTTGTTTAATAGAAATATTTTCATCCCCAAACCCGATACAAGACAATCCCATTCCAAATTCATCAACATCCGGCAGATGATGACAATTCAGTTCTTTCAGGTTTTCAATTTTATCATTTTGCTTAAATTGAGCTTTTAGGAACGGCAACTTATGTCCATCTTTCTCTATTATACTAAAATCTGCAAATTTATTAGCCTCATGAAGAGTTAGAGACTTTTCTAAATCTTTTCTATTTATATATTTAAAGAATTGCTGTTGCACCCTGTTAAAGGAAAAATGAACTGCTCCCTCTTTTAAGTTGAAAGGTAGTTTTGGGATTTCCGATTCATCTTCTAAAGGAAAAACTCCATCTTTCCAATGATTGTAGGACCAATCATACTGCACCGGACAATAATTTCTATTCGATTTTAAGATATTATGTCTAAACGCTCTTTTTTCAACTAAAACTGTTCTGATTCCGGCTTCGGCAGCTACGATTGCCGCCGTCATACCGGCAATTCCTCCGCCAATAATCAACAAAGGTCTTTCTGATGAGATAATTTTATGATGAACTGCTCTTTTGACTATACGGTAAGCTCTGATTACTTGGTCTCTGATAGCTATCGGACTGAAGAATCCCGACATATCATAACAAATTAATCCGGAATTTTTAATTTCCGAATCAGCTTTATTAATCAGAGAATCATCTTCCTCAATCGTATAGTCTAGTGGAACTCGATGAGTGTTGAGAATGCGGTCATTGATTAAATTTTTGACATTTATTTCATCATTCTCTATTTCAGTTGATATATCGTTCATAGAAGTTTATTACTTAAAATAATTTCTGAATCTATTGCAAAATAAAAAGAATAAGTTATATGTAAAAAATTACATATAACTTATTTCCCTAAAAAACTACTTATTGGGGGAGTAATAAGCAAACAAATTTTGTTTGTTTTATCTAAATGCCAATATAAAACAATTTATTATTAAACCGCAACTCCCGCGTCTTTAATGGTTTTGTTTCGTTTTACCACATATTGTATAGAATCTTCAATAACTGCCAAATTTTCTTTATCAAACTTATCAAAAGCTGTCCTAAAACTACCCTCATCAGAGTAATCTTTGAGGCTTATACCGTATTTACCTAATATTCTTTGAAGAACTGATGCTTCATTCGGCTCGAATTTGTCAAAATTAACAAAAAGAATGGTATTAATTAAGTAAATCTTGTCTCGAATGAATTTATTATCTGATTCCCTTGCCCATTCAATGATTTCTTCAAGCGAAAACCGACTGATTAGATAATGATAATCCAAACAAATGGTTTTTTTATGTTCTAAGTCTTCTGCTGATGGAAGGTCTTTCATATTCTGCCATCTCAGAGCAGATTTGCCTGATATAAATCTTTCTTCACGAGCTAAAACGGCTCCCGGTGTTGTAATTAATTCAGAACTCATATTATTCTCCTTATCCAAAATACGACTTCTCGATAGCTTTTGTTCCTTATTGAAAATTTCGATAGATTTAGTTCCCACTTCTTCATACTCGTCTCTAATCATCTTACTTAAATCTCTGTATTTAATAAGTAAAACCAAATCTCTTATTAGAGATAAAAACCTGTTATCAAAAGGTTTTTTAACTCTAGATAAGCTAAAATACATATTGTTTCCAGTATTTAAATTAATTTCATCGGTAGTTCTAATCATGATGTTTTTCTCCTAAGTGTTGTAACAGCAAAAAAGTAGCTTGATTGTCTGTAAACAGCTACTTTCAAAGAACTTATTTAATTCTAATATTATGTTTTATTAAATTAAACATAGTTCTCAATTTGCTACTATATGAATGCAAATATTACTTTCAATAAAGAGGTAAGCCAAACTATTGCCTAACTTACAGTAGCCTATCCGTGATAAGCCCTCTATCGTTCTGATGTAATTCAGAACAACAAAGTTCGTAGTCAGAACGATAAATCAGCCTCAATTTGCATTACTTTGAACTTTATTGCAAAAACTTACAAGTTCATTACAATTTTTTACAATAAAATTCTAATGGTAAAAAACACCGAAATTTTAGAAAAATCTACCTGAACAAAATCTACTTTAAACTAAGCCGTTGATTCTGTTATTCAAAAATCCAATATTGCTTAATTTCGTTTCGCAAGTTTACCATTTTATTCAGAAAAATCAAGATTTTTAGTTAATTTGTGTGTTTTTCAGGGAAATCTTTAGTGTAGAGCGGGATTCCACATTTTTAACACTAAACTATTGTGTTAAACACTGTCAACAAAAATTTTTTAACTAACCATTGGTGCTAGTTGAAAAAGTCACGGAAAAGTTTCTAAAGTATAGGTGACGAAACCATTTACCAAGGAAACTTAAATAACCGTGACTCAAGAACAATTTATCACAAAACTCTTTTGCCGTGTAGATGATATGTTGCCAAATATGCAAGAACATCTCCAAGCTAAACTCTCTAAGAGTGAACTTATTACGCTTGGACTCTTGTTTGCTTTGAAAGGTGTTTCGCAAAGAGCCTTTTATCGTTGGCTTA
>JBGTGO010000041.1:0-27951 GCA_041746675.1 Pyrinomonadaceae bacterium
GCAACATATCATCTACACGGCAAAAGAGTTCTGTGATAAATTGTTCTTGAGTCACGGTTATTTAAGTTCCCTTGGTAAATGGTTTCGTCACCTATACTTTAGAAACTTTTCCGTGACTTTTTCAACTAGCACCAATGGTTAATTATCAATAGCATAGAGTTTAGAATATTGTATAAGTTGGAAAAGATTTAATTTTCCCGCAATGTAAAAGCGGACGTACATTCTTTTGGTTTTGAACTCTGAGAATTAGTTTGAGGAAGACCATAGCAATATTTCTTCTCATCTTTGCTTTTATAAATGAAAATAAAGTCGTTAAGAAAATTGCTTATATCATTTATCGTTTTAGAGTCCTTGTTCAATGAAACTAAACTGATTACTTTTAATTGATAAAGACGATTATTTATCAAATACACATGAGTATTAACAAAAAACTCTTTAGATCGTCCGCCACCTTCAAATCCCTTTTCACCAAAGAAAGCTACCGAATTATAAGTTCCACAATCAGCATTATTCTGACTCGCAAAGTCATTGCAAATAGTTTTATAAAAAGTATTTAATGATCGTCTATCCGTTTCGATAGAAAGATTCGGAAAGTCACTTACCGAAAGTTCATAAACTATATCAGGTAACTCTAACTTCCAATTTCGGGAATATCCCTTACCGTAAATTGTATTTACGTCGCCTTCAGTAAAAGTTGGGATTTCCGGAAAATAAGCCATGAAATTGTATTCATCAGAAAATACTGTTTTGTGTTTGACCTCTTGAGCGTTGACAAAATAAACACTTGATAAAATGAGTGTGGCAAGAATAATAAATTTTTTCATAATAATTTTGTGCTAAATGAAAATAGTGAAACAACTTTTATAACGATTATTTATCAGTAAAATTTCAAAACCTAAAATATAATAAACCTTAAAATGCTTTTGTGAAAATTTTATCATCAAACAGAGCAGATTTTATTTTTTTTGCAAAATTCACAGCATTATTACCATCACCGTGAATGCAAATCGTTTCCGCTTTTAATTTGATCTTTTCGCCATTCGTTGCTGTAACGGTTTGCTCTTTTATCATTTGCAAAACCTGTGAGATTGCAATTTTCGTATCGTGAATCAAAGCATTCGATTCGCTTCGCGGTGTCAAACTTCCATCTGTTTGATAAGTTCTGTCGGCAAAAACTTCGCTGGCAGTTTTTAGTCCGATGTTTTCTGCTTCGCTAATTAAATGACTTCCCGAAAGTCCGTATAAAATCAGATTTTCGTCAATTGCTTTAACCGCTTTGGCAATTGCTATCGCAAGATTTTTATCTTTGGCGGCTTGATTATACAACGCTCCATGCGGTTTGACGTGGTGGAGTTTGCCGCCCGAAGCCTCGCAGATTCCTTTGATGGCGGAAACTTGATAAAGCACGATGTCGAAAACTTCCTGTGGCGAAAGTTTCATTTCGCGTCTGCCGAAACCTTGCAGATCGGGAAAACTTGGATGTCCGCCGATGGCTACATTTTTTTCAATCGCCATTTCAACCGTCTTGCGAATCACACCGGCATCGCCCGCGTGAAAACCGCAGGCGATATTTACACTTGAAACAAAATCCATCAATTCGGCATCGCGTCCCATCGTCCACGCCCCGAAACTTTCGCCCATATCGCAATTTAGATCAATTGATTTTTTATTATCCACAAATAAATTCGTTTATCGCCGGACTGCGGGCATCTCTGCCCGCAAGTGTATGATTTAGAAATGTTTGAATAAATGAAATACTTGCGGGCAGAGATGCCCGCAGTCCAATTATCAACATATTTTATTTTCAAATTTTTATTAATTTTATACCCATTTTCAAAAAATCCAAATCTTTTTCAAATTCAACATTTAGATTCTCCGCTTCTTCGTGGGAAATTATTTCAAATTTCACCGAATCGTTCGCACCCAATTGAGCGATCAATGGCAAATCCTGTTTGATGATGTGAGCGATCCGCGGATAACCGCCGGTGGTTTGATGGTCTGCCATTAAAACGATCATTTGTCCGTCGGGCAGAAGTTGGATCGTGCCGAAATCAACGGCGGATGAAACGAGTTCTTTATCATACAAAAGATGAAGTTTTTCGCCTTCAAGCCGAAAACCCATTCTGTCGGAATATTGCGTGATTTTGTATTCATTTGACAAAAGAACAATCTCACCTAAACCCGTCAAATCTTGATATTCTGCACCCGCAGTAACTCTAATAGTTGGTGAATTTGAATAATTTGGAATAATACTGCGGGCAATTTTGGTTTTGAACTTTGAACTCTGAACTTTGAACTCTGAACCAAATCCGATTTTGACGCCAATGCTTAAATTCCTGCCGTCAAAGCCGCCGATTTCAGCCGTCAGATTCGTGCTTGCACTATTTAACCAATGTTCGATTTTGAATCCGTCTCTGATTGCTATATAACAGCGATTTCCCGAAATTTTTTCGTTGAATTTCAATGTTTGATGGACATTAGCCGTTTGAATTTGCCAGTTATCAATTGATTTATCATCCAATTTTGCATCAAAGTTTGCTCCACCGACGGCAAAAATTGCGTCCGCTTCAAACTTTACTTCGCACGCCGGAAAATGCATTTCGAGAACGGCTTCATTTTCATTATTGCCGAGCAAAACATTGAGCAGACGAATGGCGGTTCGATCCATCGCACCGTTCGGGTTGATTCCTAATCGGCGAAAACCGTTTCTGCCTAAATCCTGAAACGTATCGAGAACTCCGGCTTTTGTTATTAAAATACTCATATCACAAAAATTACGGGCATATCTGAATTAGCAAAGTTATACTGCCGATAAAATATTTGCAAATTTAGTCGAACCATCGGATTATATATAAAATATGAATTCAAACAATAACTCGATCAAAAAAGAAGATTTCACCAACAATCTCTTGAACTTCTTTAAAGAAACCTTTGAAGGCACAACGCCCAACGGCAACAGTTTTATAGACAAAGGCACAGGACTTTTCGACACGATAGAAAACATTTCCGCCGATGCTGCATCAAAATCTTTAGGCGGCGGCGGCAGTGCGACAATCGCCGCTCATCTCGAACATACAAGATTTTATCTTGTTGCGTTACAAGAGTTTATGAACGGTAGAACCGAAAAAGTTGATTGGAAGACGAGTTGGTCAATAAATAATGTCAGCGAATCCGTGTGGGATTCATTAAAAGAAAATACGCGAAAAGAATACGAGAAAGTTACCGCAACTTTCAATTCAATCGAAACTTGGAACGACGACAAAATCAGCGATGCGTTGGGAATCGTCGTTCATACGGCGTATCATTTAGGAGCAATTCGACAGATTTTAAAAACAGTTAATTAACAATTTTATGAGGTTGATTTATGAAATACAGGAAAATTTTGAATGTTATTTTTTTGGTTATTGCTTTAGCTTCGTTGGTTACAGCACAAGAAAAAGTTGATGGAAATCAAGACGAGAAGCCGTGTTTTCAAGATAACGAAGAAAAGATGGAACTTGTTGAAAAAGCGGAAAATGAAGAATTTAATATTAAATATATTGAGATTGTAGGAAATACATATTCAAGATATAAATCATTCTTAAAAAAGTTTGGCTCAAACAAAAATTATCCTTTCAATGAAGGCGATATTTTTAGGAAAGCATCTCTATTTAAGGCTATCGAAGGATTCAATAAAGTTAAAACGATTTACCCAATAACAACAGATGATGTAAGAGTCTGGTTACAAGAAACGGAAATCGAAAACAGAACTATAAAACAGATAAATTTTACTTTTTGTGTCAAACAAAAACCACAAAATAATTATGAATAATTTATTTCACTTAGCTTTTCCGGTTGATGATCTGGAAAAAGCACGCGAGTTTTACGGCGGAACTTTGGAATGTGAGGAAGGCAGAAGTGCTTCGCATTGGATAGATTTTAATTTGTTCGGGCATCAGATCGTTACGCATCTTTCGCCTGAAAATGTCGGCGTGAAAGCGACAAATGAGGTTGATGCCGATGCCGTTCCCGTTCCGCATTTCGGGATTTTGCTTTCGATGGAAGATTGGAAAGAATTTGCCGAAAAATTGAAATCAAAAGGTGTTGAATTTATCATTGAACCGAAAATCCGTTTTGAAGGCGAAGTCGGCGAACAGGCGACAATGTTTTTCCTTGATCCGGCGGGAAACGCTTTGGAATTTAAAGGATTCAAAGATTTTTCAAAGGTGTTTGCAAGATAATGAAAGTGGAAATAATCATCATCGGCGGCGGCGTTGTCGGGGCAAGTGTGGCTTTTCATCTGACCGGAAAAGGTGCGAAAGATGTTTTGATTCTTGAGCGTGAAACAGAACAAGGACTTGGTGCGACGGGAAAGGCGACAGGCGGCGTGCGTTCGCAGTTTGAAACGGAAATAAACATCAAAATGTCGCAGTATTCGATTGATTTCTTCAACAAATGGGAAGTTGATTGCGGTTATGAGCCACGCGGATATTTGTTTTTTGCGACAAAACAGAGCGAACTCGAATATTTGAAAAAAAATGTTGCTAAACAAAAATCTCTCGGCGTAAAAGGTGTTGAAATTGTTGATGCAAACACGATTTCAGAAATCGTCAAAGGTTTGAATTGCGAAGACATTGTCGGCGGAAGTTTTGGCGAAACGGATGGATTTATAAATCCTTTAGCCGTAATGAATGGCTTTACTGAAAAAGCTTTAGGAAATGGTGCGAAGATTCAATTCGACACGGAAGTTTTATCAATCAAAAAACACGGCGAAAAAGTTACGGCGGTTAAAACGAATCACGGCAAAATCGAATGCGAAAATGTTGTCATTTGTACAGGTGCTTGGGCGAAGAATTTAGCAAAAACCGTTGAAATTGATTTGCCAATCGAACCGCTGAAACGCCAAATTGTCTGGGCAAAAAGCGACAAACCTTTGCAAGCAACTCTCCCGATGGTGATTGATATTGGAACAGGTTTTCATTTTCGCCCCGCCAAAGATTCGCTTGATGAAATACTTTTTGCTTATCCCGACGCAGACGAAGAATCTTCATTCAACACGGATTTTGACGAAGCGTTTATTCCAAAAGTTTATGAACGGGCGAAAATGCGTGCGGAATTTTTGGCGGAAACAAAACCGATTTTGGAAAAATGTCGTGCAGGACTTTATGCGAATACGCCCGATCATCACGCGATTTTGGGCGGTTGTGAAATTACTGGTTTATATTTTGCGAACGGATTTTCGGGACACGGCGTAATGCACTCGCCGGCAACGGGACGGGCTTTGGCGGAAATAATTTTAGACGGCGAAAGTAATTTTTTGGATGTTTCGTGTTTGAGTTTGGAAAGATTTGCGAGCGGTGAATTGCTCTACGAAACTGCATTTATTTAAGAACTTATTTCACCACGGAGACACAGAGGATACAGAGCTATTTTTTAACAGGGATGAAGATGATTTGCAGGGATTTTTTTAAAAAATCATAATTACGGTCAAATTTTGCAGACAGCTTTTAGGAACAAAATATTAAAAATCCTCTTCATCCCATAAATCTCTGTTAAAAAAATTGTAAAAACTCTGTGTTCTCTGTGCCTCCGTGGTGATAAAATGTATTTATTATGACAACAGCAATTATTCATCATCCGATATATCTGGAACACAAAACCGGCGAAGGACATCCCGAAACGCCTCTACGTTATGAAGCCGTGATGAAGGCTTTACGGGGCGATGAAAAACTTTGGAATGCGACGAAAGAAATTGAAGCGACGGAAGTTTCAAAAGGAATTATTCAAGCGGCACACACGAAGGATCACTACAAAACGGTCGAGGAAGCGTTCGGGAAAGGTTACGAAGCGTTGGACAACGACACGATCATCTCGATGAAATCTTTTGATGCGGCGATTTATGCGGCGGGCGGAGTTTGTCGGGGCGTGGATGCGGTGATGAATGGCGAAGTTTCAAATGCTTTTGTTGCTGTACGTCCGCCCGGACATCACGCGACGGGCGAGAATGCGATGGGATTCTGTTTGTTTAACAATGTCGCCGTTGCCGCACGATATGCACAGAATCAATATAAGGAAATCGAGCGGGTGGCGATTGTTGATTGGGACGTGCATCACGGCAACGGAACGCAAGGGATTTTCTTTGACGATCCGAGCGTGCATTTTTTCTCGATGCACCAATATCCTTGGTATCCGGGTTCGGGAAGTTGGGGCGAACAGGGTTTCGGACGCGGGAAAGGTTACACGAAAAATGTTCCGGTCAAAGCGAAAGTTCCGGCGAAGGAACAACTGCGAATGTTCGAGAATGCGATTTCTGATATTAACAAAGACTTTAAACCTGACCTGATAATAATTTCAGCCGGATTCGACGCACATCTGACCGATCCGCTTGGACAACTGATGCTTGAGGATAAAGATTATATTTCGATGACGAAAACCATTAAACAATGGGCGGACGAAACTTGTGAAGGGCGAATCGTTTCGGCTTTGGAAGGCGGTTATAATCTTGAAACTCTAGGCGAAACTGTCAGAACGCACGTGGCGGAATTAAATAAAGACTAAATCTTTTTTGCCCGCGAACAAACGCGAACAAACGCGAAATAAAGAAAAAATCAAAACAAAAAATTATAAATCACAAGAAAAGAAAAGAAATTATCAACCGTTCCGCAATTGCGTTAACGAAAATTTAACACGAATTTTTTTGAACTGTTTTGTAATTTAGCTTTCTTGTCATCTTTTCTTCATCAGCGTCTATCTGTGCAAATCTGTGGTAAAACACTCTTTGCATTTTATTATTCTTTACTCGCGTCATTTCGTGTTTATTTGCGGGCAAAAAAATTTTCCATTACGATAATCTTAATGAGAGCGAGCAATAAAACTGAAACAAGCCTTCCGAAATAATAGTAAAACAATTTATGGACTATCCCGAAAGTGACGGCACGACACATCCGCAGGATGAGATTCATCTGACGCGGGACGCTAGTGCCGCCACAAAATATGATCGTTCGATTATCGAGGGTTCGTTTAACAGTGCGGTTTGGAAACTTGCCGCACCGACGGTTTTGGCGAACATTTTCGGCGGTTTGCAGGGTTTGATAGATCATATCATTGTCGGAAATGTTGTTGGATTCAAGGGAAATGCGGCGATTGGTGTGAGTTGGCAGATTCTGCTCGTGATTGTCGCGTTTATAGCTTCAATTTTTACCGGAATGGGCATTTTAGTTGCACGTTTTGCGGGTGAAGGCAATGAAGATAAAGTTAATCGAACGGTTTATCAGGCGTTTATCACTGCGATGTTTATTGCCGTCGTGGTAATCGCTCCGGTCGGTTATTTTGCTTCTCCGTTTTTGCTGAATATCGTCAATGCCGATGCGGGTGTGCAGGCGGAAGCGTTGCCGTATCTGCGGATAATGTTTTTGTTCAGCAGCGGTTTGATGATCTATTTTATGCTCAGCGGAGCGTTGCGTTCGGCGGGCGATGCAAAAACTCCGATGGTTTTGGGAATTGCGATGACGCTGATGAATATTTTATTTAACGTCATTTTAATTCGCGGATTTTGGATAATTCCTTCATTCGGCACAAAAGGTGCGGCAATCGGGACGTGTCTGGCGACCGGAATTATTGCTGTTTATGCAGTTTGGAAAATGTGGAGCAACGGTTGGGTTGTTTCGATGCACAGCAAGCGTGGTTATGCACCTGACTGGTCAGTTATTCGCAAATTGTTCAAATTCGGTTTGCCTGCTGGAATTCAAGGAGTGGCGATGAATATCGGCGGCGTTTTGATGCTGGCGTTTATCGGTTCACTTGCCGAAAGTGCGGCGGCTCAAGCCGCTTATGCAATTTCATACGGACAGCTTTTCTCGCTCGTAACCTGGACATCGGTTGGACTGATGGGAGCGGCGGCGGCGATTGCCGGACAAAATTTAGGTGCCGGACAACCGGAACGGGCAAATGCAGCGGTTCACACGGCGGCACGTTTCGGAGCCATCGGTGCAGCATTTGTCGGATTTTTCTTCTTCTTTTTTCCGAGTCAACTGCTTGGTATTTTCGGAATGAACGAACCCGCCGCCGTCGAAATCGGCGTGCAGCTTTTGCGTGTTTTAAGTATTTCGGGGGTTTTTGTTTCCGTTGCTCTAACCTATACTGGCGGATTGCAGGGAACCGGCGATACGAAAAGTCCGCTCTATATTTCGATAATTTCGCAGGTAATAATCCCGCTCGGAATATGTTTCGGATTTCAGGAAACAGTTTCACTTCAAGCGTGGCACATCTGGTTTGCCATTCTTGCCGGACATTTTGTTCGTTGTATTCTAAGCATCATTAGATTTAATCAAGGGAAATGGAAAAATATAAATGTTGATATTGATATAACGCACAGTTGAATATGTTGAATCCAAAGGAATTTGCCGGCAAATAAACGCGAAAATCCGCGAAATTAGGGTTATCGGCGTTCTATTTTTCTTCTTGGAATTTAAAATTTAAAATCTAAAATCTAAAATCTATCTCTTTTGTGCTATTTTAATTCGATATGAATGTTTTAGAAAACAGCGATGTTTTGGCGGACATCGCCGAATATTTAGCCGAAGACATCGGACGCGGCGACATTACGACGCGGGCGACCGTTCCCGAAGGTGTTCGCGGTATGGGGAAATTTCTGGCGAAAGAGGATTTGGTCGTCTGCGGGTTGCAGGTTGCCGAAGCAGTTTTTCAGATTCTCGATGCGGAAAGTCCGCAGATTGATGCGACGGTCAATGAAGGCGACTTTATCGAAAGCGGAACGGTCTTCGGAACTTTGCAAGGGTTTGCCGACATACTTTTGACGGGTGAGAGAGTAGCTTTGAACTTGATGCAGAGAATGTCCGGCGTTGCGACGCTTTCGCGGAAATTTGCTCAAGCGGTCGAAGGCACGAACGCGAAAATCGTTGATACACGGAAAACTACGCCCGGACTGCGGATGCTCGAAAAATATGCAGTCACGGTCGGCGGATGTAAGAATCATCGCTTCGGTTTGGACGACGGCGTTTTAATTAAGGATAATCACATCGCACTTGCGGGCGGCGTAAAAGAAGCCGTTTACGCGGCGAAGGAAAGCGTCGGGCATCTGCACAAGATCGAAATCGAAATAATGAATTGGGCGGAATTACGCGAAGCCATCGAAGCCGGAGCGGACATCGTAATGCTTGATAATCAAACGCCCGAAGAAGCTAGAAAGCTGGTCGAAATGGCGAGAGATATGAATCCGAACGTGTTGCTCGAAGCGTCGGGCGGAATGAATATCGACACGGTTCGCTCATACGCCGAAGCGGGAGTTGATCTGATTTCCGTCGGAATGCTGACACATTCCGCTCGCGGGATGGACATTTCGTTTAAGATTAAAACCATCTGAAGACGGAAAACCAAGAATTTCTATCCGCGAAATATGCGAATTAACACGAAAAAAAGAAAATAAGAAAGTAATTTTTTCTCAGGTTATATTTCGTGTAATTTCGCGTTTGTTCGCGAACAATAAAAATTCTTGAAAAAGTGTTAGACTCTTTATTGTGAAATTTGCAAAATACTTATTTTTACTGGCTGGAATAGCGGGAATTATATTACTGCTGCCGCTTTATTTTATTGATGATGCGACAGGTGAAACGGCGGTTTCGCGTCCTGAGTTTTATTACGGTTTTATCGGAATCGCCCTAGCCTTTCAGATTTTGTTTGTTATTATTTCGTTCGACCTGGTTAAATACCGGATGATGATAATTCCCTGTGTGCTTGAAAAATTGGGCTTTGCGATTCCCGCGATAGTTTTGTTTACGCAAAATCGCGTATCACAAATGATATTCGGTGCGGCGGTGATGGATCTAACGTTGGCGATATTGTTTGCTTACGTGTTTTTTAAGAATCCGAAACACCGGTTATTTCGCAGTTTTTAATTCACCAATGAAAAAAATATTGATCGCAGTCGGAATTATTCTAGTCATTCAAGCCGTTGTCGTATTTATCATCGGACGCGTTTTTTATCCCGATAATGTTGCTGAAACTTCGGCGAACGGCGGCGTTAAGCAATTACACACACGAGCCTATCGAACCGATGTCAAAACTGCAAAACAAGCTGTTAAAGAGATTGTTCCGACGCTGACGACTTATGGAGGCAACTGGAACATTGTCAGCGAAAAAGACGATGAGGATTCGGCAGCAATTATAGCGGAAATTCCCGTGTTGATGTTTACCGATGATTTGGAAATTATTATCGAAAGAGTCGGATTAAACGGCGGTGTCGAAGTCAATGCCGTTTCAAAATCCCGCGTCGGTCAGAGTGATTTCGGCGAAAATGCCCGCCACGTTCGGCAGATTCTAAATGCCTTGGACGAAAAACTTGGAAATAGATAGGTTTAAATGTAAAATATATTTAGTATGTCAGCACTACCGCAACGAAAAATTTTCACTGTCAACGAGTATCATAAGATGATTGATGCCGATGTTTTTGCCGGAAATTCAAATTATGAACTGATTGAGGGGGAAATCGTAAAAAAAATGACGCAGGGTAGTTTTCATATCGGTTGTGTAAATAAATTGACCAGAATCTTCGGTCTAAATATGAACGATGATTTTATTTTGAGCATTCAGAATGCGGTCATCATCGGCGAAATTTCCGAACCTGAACCTGATTTAACATTGCTAAAATTCAGAGAAGATTTTTATTCATCCGGCAAAGCGACTTCAGAAGATGTTTTATTACTGATCGAGGTTTCCGATTCTACCTTGAAATATGATCGGGATGTGAAGTTAAAACTCTATGCCAAAGCGTCAGTGGCGGAAGTGTGGATCGTAAATTTGCCGAAAAAAATTCTGGAAGTTTACAGCCTTCCGAGCGAAGATAAATATACATCGGTCGAAAAATACGAAAAAGCTCAAACTGTTTCGCCCAAATCTCTACCAAAAATTATGATAAATACTGCGGATATTTTTTAAGTTGTCGGAGAGCGGGCATCTTATCCGCAAATGTTATTTTATCAACTTACCTCTATTTAGATTGCAATACAAAATCAAGATTTGCGGGTAGAATGCCCGTTCGCTGCCGGGATTTCTTGACTCGTCAATGCCAGCATTTCTTCGGTCGGTTTTAGAATCGGCAAATACCAGATCAAAAGCGTCGAGATAATCAACGCGATGGTGCAGGCAATTCCGCCTTCGATGCCGTAATCGCCGCCGGTAATCCAACCCGGTCCTTTGTCAATCTCCCGCAGAAGCGGTGCCGTCGAAAGATCGGTCAAACCGCTGACTTCGATGCCGTAGATCGAGCCTTGAAACCAATTCCATCCGAGATGAACTCCGAACGGCAGCCAGAGTGTGCGGGTTTTCAGATAAGCAATTCCCAACCAAACTCCGGCAAGTGCCGTGTTTATCGAAGAAAAAACTTCCGCGTTCGGATTCGCCAGATGTCCGAGAGCGAAAAATGCCGATGTTAAAAGTATTGCCAGCCACGCCAGATTTGCCCGGACGAAAGTTTGAAAAATGTATCCGCGGACGAGTGCTTCTTCAAATGCCGCACCGAAAAAATAGACGATAAAAGAAATTCCGAGTGTTAGATAAATTGCCGTCATTCCTGCTTCGGCATTGAAGCGGAAACGCAATCCACCGAAAATCATTGCGAACAAAACGGCAAATGTGATCGAAGCCAGACCGATCAGACAACCGAGAACAAAATCTCTGAACCAAAATTTGGTAAACCAAGCCCCCAATGCCCGAAATGGTAAATTTTCAAAGATTTTTCCGCACAACCAACCGAGGAAGATCGCCAAAAATAATCCGATACCGGATTCAAAAATTCTTGCCGTCAAACTGTTTACATCAAATCCGACCGGTAGATTTTTGAAAAATTCAGAGGCGACTCGGGAGAAAATTTCTGTTGAAAATCCAAATGCGATGACGAAAAATACAAATCGCCAACCGCTTCGCAAACGCCCGTAACTGTTAAAAAATACATCATTCATTGCGAATGAAGTTTACTTTAAGTCGGGCGAAAATTCTATCGAAGCGGAAACTATATTTTATGATAAACTTCTAAAGTAATGAGCAAATCAAAAGACAATAATAAAAACCAGAAAAAACGCCGGATTCCGTGGGTTTTGGCAAGTGTCGTGTTGATTTTGTTTATTTGTTTGGTATTGCTTCAAACTTCTAATATTTGGAAAACTCTGACAATCAGTTCAGCCAGCGACACGATACTTTTATACGCACTTTCATCACTTAATTTCATCGCGTTTATAATTTTTGCGTTCATCCTCATTCGCAGTCTGCTTAAACTTCGGCAGGAACGAAAGTCTTTGAAAATCGGCTCGAAAATTAAAACGCGATTACTCGGATATTTTGCCGCCGTTAGCATTCTGCCGCTGATCGCGATGGCGGTTTTCTCGTATTGGTTTATGAATCGGGCGGTGCAGAACTGGTTTTCGCGGATTCCCGAAAGCGTCATACGGCAAACCAACAACGTCCGCAACGAAACTTATGAAAAACAGCTTACAAAACTCCGCAAAACCGCACCGATGCTGGCGAAATCGTTGGAAAATCAAGTTATCAGTAATCAGGATTTACAGCAAATCGTTGATGCCGGAGATTTGTTGAAACTTGAAATAATTGATTCTGAAAAAAATGTTTTAGCAGAAGCCGAAAAAGATCTGTCCGCCGCAAAAGCGAAGTTACTGAATGAGAAATTGAATGCATTTAACTCAGTCAAAAATAACGGTTTAACGAAATGGGACGAAACGAATTTCGACATTACGACAGCACCAATGGCAGACGGCAAAACGCTCGTATTGGTGATGGATTTGCCGGATGAAAGCGGGATAAATCGTATCACACGCGGCGGTTTAATCGGACTTGATAACTTGAAATCTAATCAGAATAACGTGCGGCAAATCGGCATTACGACACTCGGTTTGCTGACGTTTCTGTTGATCTTTGCAGCTTCGTGGCTGGCATTTTACATCGGCAAAAATCTGACTCGACCGATTCGTGCGTTGGCAGAAGGAGCAGACGAAATTGCGAAGGGAAATTTTGCTCACCGTGTCGATATTTACGCCGAAGACGAACTCGATTTGCTGGTTAAATCCTTCAATCAAATGTCCGGCAGATTGGAGGAAAATTCCGCCGAACTTGAGGAACGGCAAAAATATATCGAAACGATTCTGCAATCGCTTTCAACCGGAGTAATTTCCTTCGACGATCAAAACTGCGTTACGACGATCAATAAAGCTGCCGTCGAAATGTTCAAACTGGAAGTAACGGATTTCTCCGATTGCCAATTAAATCACTTGGTTAACGAAGAAAATACACAGATTTTGGAAAAATTGATTTCACGGGCAAAACGCATCGGGTTGGCAACCGAGCAAACAACTTTGCAACGCAAAAATACGGATGAAAATTCTGAAACAAACGAAAGTTTGCCGGTCGCTCTAACGGCAACGACACTTCCTGATAAAAACGGTGTGGTTCTCGTAATTGAAGATTTAACAGAGCTTATCTCCGCACAGAGAGCTTCCGCGTGGCAGGAAGTTGCCCGCCGTATGGCACACGAAATCAAAAATCCGCTGACACCAATCCAACTTTCGGCGGAACGAATTGCCAAAAACTTTTCTCGAAATTTGTCCGTCGCCCGTCGTCCGTCGTCATTCGTCGGAGGCTTCGAAAGCGACAAAACGAACGGTGACCAACAACTAACAACCAACAATGAACAATTGCAAAAAATCGTCAAAGACGGAACCGAAACCATTATCAGGGAAGTTTCGTCGCTCAAATCAATGGTTGACGAATTTTCGCGTTATGCCCGTTTGCCGGATGTAAAACTTGAGGAAGATGATGTCAATCAAATCATCAAACAAGCAGCGATGCTCTATGAAGACCGGACGAATGAAATTATTATCGAAATGAATCTGAGCGAAAATCTGCCGAAAATTCCGGTTGATGCCGAACAGCTTAAACGCGTTTTCGTTAACCTAATTGACAATTCGTTCGAGGCATTTGAAGCAGCAACTACCGATAGAAAAGTATCGGTTAAGAGTTTCTATGAACCGGCGAGAGATTTGGTCGTGATCGAATTTGCCGACAGTGGAAAAGGCATCAATCCCGGCAACCTGCAAAAACTTTTCCAACCGTATTTTTCGACCAAAGGACGCGGAACGGGTTTGGGTCTGGCAATCGTCCAGCGAATCATCAGCGAACACGGCGGAAAAATAAAAGCTGTTTCGAACACTCCGAAAGGTGCGAAATTTATTGTAGAATTACCAACGAATGTCTAACAAAATTTTAATAGTTGATGATGAACGCGGCATACGCGAAACTTTACGCGGCGTTTTGGAAGATGAAGGCTTTGCGGTGGAAACCGTCGAATCGGGCGAAGATTGTTTAAAATCGCTTGAAACGAGTAAGTTTAGCTGCATTCTGCTCGATGTTTGGCTTGGCGGAATTGACGGTTTGGAAACTTTGCAGAAACTGCGTGAGAAGGGAAACGATGCGGCGGTCGTGATGATTTCGGGACACGGCAATATTGAAACTGCGGTCAATGCAACGAAACTCGGTGCATTTGATTTTATCGAAAAACCGCTTTCGTTGGAAAAGACGATTTTAACGGTTCGCAATGCGGTCAAACAACGTGAACTTGAAATCGTCAATCAAAATTTATCCGAGCAAATCAATCAGGAATATGAAATGGTCGGCGATTCGATTGCGATGCGGGCGTTGCGAAAGCAGATTGCGATTGTTGCTCCGACCGATGGACGGGTTTTGATTTCGGGCGAATCCGGCACCGGAAAAGAACTTGTCGCCCGGGCGATTCATTTTAATTCAAAACGCAAAAATGCTCTGTTCGTTGAAATAAACTCGGCGGCGATTCCTGAAGATTTAGTTGAATCGGAACTTTTCGGACATTCGAAAGGAGCATTTTCGGGAGCGTTGAAGGCGAAGAAAGGCAAGTTCGAGGTCGCCGATGCGGGAACGCTTTTTCTCGATGAGATCGGCGATATGTCCGAGCGGGTGCAGGCGAAAATGCTGCGTGTTCTGGAAGAGCAGAGATTTGAACCCGTCGGCAGCAACACGCCCGTCAGTGTTGACGTACGCATAATTTCGGCGACCAACAAAAGGCTCGATGATCTGATCGAAAACGGAAATTTCCGCACCGATCTGTTTTATCGTCTGAACGTGATTCCGTTTCAGATTCCGCCGCTGCGTGAACGGCTCGAAGATTTGCCGGCATTACTTACTCATTTTAACGGAAAATTTTCGGCGGATTACGGCAAGCAGACAAAGGAATTTACGGACGAATCAATCGAGGCGATGCAGAATTACGCGTGGCTCGGAAATGTGCGGGAATTGCGGAACACGGTTGAGCGAATCGTTATTATGAATGAGAAAGTCAAGATCAAAGCGGACGATTTGCCTGAATTTAATCTGACTGATGAGCCAACCGCTTCGAGTTTCCGTTTCCCGTCGTTCAAAGAAGCAACCGACGCTTACCAACGCGAATTTATCATCCACAAACTCAGCGAAACCGACGGAAATGTAACCAAAGCCGCCGAAGAAATGGGCGTTGACCGCAGTCATCTGTATCGGCGGATGAAAAATCTTGGGATTAACGGGCGAAAATAAACCAGCGGATATGAAAGATTGTTTACCCGCGAATAAACGCGAAATCACGCGAAATGAAAAAAGAAACAATCAAAATGTAAGAGTTAAAAAAATTATGCTTCTTAGTTTTCTTACTTTTTTATTATTTTCGTGGTTATTCGCGGGTAAATATTCTTATTAGTTCAAACCGTCGTCGGCATTTCGGTCGTGTCGAAATTTCCCTCATAAACTTCCGCACCTTTGGCGATATTTTTTGCCATTTTGCTGAACAAAAATAAGTGGGCGGGAAACATCGCATACCAGTAAGCCATTCCGAGAAAACCCTTCGGAGCATACATCGCGGTTTGGATAAGCTGGGTTTTGTTGCCTTTCGGAATCGCTTCAAATTGCAGCCACGCTCTGCCGGGAACTTTCATTTCGGCACGCAGCAGAATCAAACGATTCTCTTCCAAATCTTCGACCCGCCAGAAATCCAAGACTTCACCGACATTAACCTCAGTCGGATGACGGCGACCACGCGACAAACCGGGACCGCCGATCAGCGAATCGAACCAGCCGCGAAGCCGCCACGCCCAATTCCACGCCAACCAACCGTTTTCGCCGCCGATACTCGTAAAACTTTTATATACCGATTTCGGCGAAGCGTCGGTCAAAACCATTCGCACTTCTTTTATTAAACCTTCCTTATCGGTGAGTTTATACTCGTTATTTTTACCGAGCGAACTGCTCCAACGCGTTTCGGTGGCAAGTGTTTCGATTTTCAACAACGCCCGCTCGACCGCGATTTTGTAAGACATCGGTTTAACTTCGGGAAAATGCTTTTCGGCTTTGGTCGTGTCGGCGACGACCGGGTTGATAATGCCTTTGACGAGCGGAATCGCCAATAAATTCGGGATCGGCGTAATCAATCCAACCCACATTCCCGACAGCAGAGGCGACAGCACCGGAACGGGAACGATGACGCGTTGCAGTCCGCGAACTTCGGCAAACTGTTTCATCATCTCGACGAATTGGAGAATATTAGCACCGATGTCAACAACTCCGAGTGCCTCTTTTTCTATTGCTCCCATCAGATATTCGATAACATTACGAACCGCCACCGGCTGCACCGGATTTTTAACCCATTTCGGCGTAATCATCACCGGCAACCGCTCGGTTAAGTATCTGACCATTTCAAACGAAGCCGAACCCGAACCGATAATCGGTCCGGCTCGAAATTCCGTTGTCGGGCAGTTTTCCCGTAGAATCTCGCCGACATCGGCACGGCTGGTCAGATGTTCGGAAATTTCGCCGTCTTTTGGAACGAGTCCGCCGAGATAAATTACCTTACCGCAATTTTCGGCAGCGTTCGCAAAATTTACGGCATACCGGCGTTCGCGTGCGGCGTAATCGTCGCCTTCATACATTGCGTGGACGAGAAAATAGGCAACATCAATATCCTTCATTGCCGCAGTAATTTCATCGGCATTTTCAAGATCGCCTTCAAATACCTCGACATCTTCAAACCAGTTCTTTCCGCGTAATCTCTTCGGATCGCGGACGAACGCCCGGACTTCATAACCTTTACCTAGAAGCTGCGGAATCAAACGCCCGCCGATATAACCCGTTGCTCCGGTCACAAGTATTTTCATAAGTTTAGACTACCGTTCCGTCGGAGATGACGGCGTTCTTCGGGACGATGATAATTCCGTCGTGGATGACGTAGTTTTCGCCTTCTTCCTCTTGAATTCCACGTTCATTGACGAGGCGGACATTATTACCGATGCGGGCATTTTTATCAACAATAGCTGTATTTATAACGGTATTTTGACCGATTCCGATATGCGGTTGGTCGTTTGCCGAATTTATTTGCAATTCCTCGTAAGATTCGTAAAAATCTGCACCCATTATGATCGAATTTTCGATTCTGGCACCGCTGTCAATCCGGCTTCGCAATCCGATAATCGAGTTTCTGGCATAGATTCCGTCGAGAATGCATCCTTCGCTGATCATTGTTGAATGAATATCGCTATACTGGATTTTCGACGGCGGCAAATAGCGGCTGCGGGTGTAGATCGGGGCTTCGGCGTTGAAAAAATTAAACTTCGGAAGTGCCGAAGCCAGATCGAGATTTGCCTCGTAAAATGCCCGAATCGTTCCGATGTCTTCCCAGTAATCGTTAAATAGATGTGCCTGAACGTTCAGCGTTTCAATCGAAGCGGGAATCACTTCACCGCCGAAATCTACCCACGATTCATTTTCGCTTAAAACTTCGACCAACCGCCGGTAATCAAAAATATAAATTCCCATCGAAGCTAAATACGGACGCGAATTCGATTGTTCCTCGGTCAGACCGAATTTTGTCGTGTCAACCCGCATTGCTTCAAGTTCTTCGCCTTTCGGTTTTTCCTTGAATTCGATGATTTTTCCATTATCGTCGGTTTTTAAAAGTCCGAAACCTTCCGCCTCATTCGGTGTGCAGGGAACTACGGAAATCGTAACATCAGCGTTTGTTTCATAATGTTTTTGCAGGAATTGGCGATAATCCATCCGATACAGATGATCGCCGGATAAAATTATGATTGTATTTACGCCGAGTTGATTGATGTGCGGAAGTATCTGGCGGACGGCATCGGCAGTTCCCTGAAACCATTGGAGCGAATCTTTCCGCTGTTCGGCGGCGAGGATTTCGACGAAGCCGCTGGAGAAGTTAGAAAAGCGGTAAGTCCTTGCAATATGTTGATTTAATGAAGCTGAATTGTATTGTGTCAAAATAAACATCTGCGTAATGTTGGAATTGATGCAGTTGGAAATCGGCACATCTATCAGGCGATATTTGCCGCCCAACGGGACTGCCGGTTTTGCCCTCTCATTCGTGAGCGGCGAAAGTCGTGTTCCCGCACCGCCGCCCAAAATTATCGCCATAGCTTTTTTATTTTGATACATAAATTTGTCTGTTATTTCCTGCATATAAAATGTTTATTACTTTTACAGGATAGCTCTATTCCGAATCCATTTTCAAGAAGCTAAGTTTTTATTTCAAATTCCATTGACATCCTTCGCAGTTCCGTGATACCTTGCACTTCGCCGTAAATTGGACGGATAAGTTCTTTAATAAACTAGAAACTTTGTTTTGTATTTTACAAAAAAGGGAAAGCCGGGTGAAACTCCCGCATGATCGCGTCACTGTGAAGTGATTCGAGATTCAAAATTCAAGATTCAAGATTGTTAAACAGCAACTCTGAATCTTAAATTTTGAACCTTGAATCTCGAAAGTCAGGAAACCTTTACAAAGTATTTTTAGCCGAAAAATGTCTCGCGTAAAGACAGAAGGTTAAACAGCGGAAATTTTTAATATTGCAAAAATCCTGTTTTTCTTGTTCACGCGAGAAAGGCGGGATTTTTTTAGTTTTAATTCCCGCCTTTAAGCGGAACTCAAAACTCGGACAAAATGTTGGAAAATAACAATTACTCAAAAATGCGTTTTATTGCGGCTCTTTTATTGCTGTGCGTTTTTGCAGGTTCGTCTTGCCGTAGCGGGAAAACTCAAATCGAAACTGTTCCGGCAAGCAGAGAAATTACCGATGATCTCGGCAGAAAAATCAGTTTGCCGAACGAAGTTACGAGAGCCGTGTCGCTCGCTCCGAATCTGACCGAGATAATTTTTGCGGTCGGTGCGGGCGATAAACTTGTCGGTGTCACTTCGTTTTGCAATTATCCGGAAGCCGCGACGAAGATCCGAAAAGTCGGCGATACTCTAAAACCGAACATCGAAAATATTATCGCTTTGAAGCCGAACATCGTCTTTGTTTCAACCGCGTCGCAACTCGAATCATTTACCGGCACTTTAGCAAAACAAGGCATCAAAGTTTTTATCACGAATCCGAATTCATTGGAAGATATTTACGAAAGTATCGAAAAAGTCGGCGAAGTTTTCGGCAAAAAAGATAAGGCTGATGAAGTAGTTTCAAATTTGAAAGAACGAGTTGCCGATATTGAAGCAAAAACGAAAGATGCCGAAAAAATCCGAACTTTCGTGCAGATTGATAAATCGCTTTACACAATCGGTGAAAAGTCCTTTTTAACAGACTTGATCGAAAAAGCGGGCGGAGTTTCGGTTACAAAAGATGTCGCCACGGACTACCCGAAAATCAGCAAGGAAAAGGCTTTCGCCTTGAATCCTGCCGCAATTATTTTGTCGGATAGTCCTGATAACAATGAACCGAACGAAGTTTTTGCAAACTCGGAAGCGGTCAGAAACGGCAGAATTTTCAAGATTAATGCGGATATTTTATCACGTCCGTCGCCGCGAATCGTTGAAGCCTTAGAGCAAATTTCGAAAAGTCTGCATCCATCTGAATTTAAATGAAAATCCAACGTCCCAACTCCAGAGTCCAAAGTCTTCGTTTTGGCGTTGGTCTGATTATTTTGCTGATTTTGGCGATTTTTCTGGCAGTTTTTCTCGGAAGTGAGAAATTATCGTTCTTTGAATTGACCGAATCGCAAAATGCAATACTGTATAACATCCGCTTACCGCGAATTCTGCTCGGTGCTTGTGTCGGTGCGAGCCTTGCAATTGCGGGTGCAAGTTTGCAGGCGTTGCTTAGAAATCCTCTGGCAGAACCTTATTTGCTCGGCGTTTCAAATGGTGCGGCACTGGGAACGATGTTGGCTTTTGTTTTCTTTGAATCGTTTGAATTTGCACGTCCCGTGATGGCTTTTGCCGGTGCGGGCGTTGCGACTTTTGCAGTTTACCAAATGGCAAAATCGCGGGCGGGAATGAATGTCGAACGTCTGATTTTAGCCGGTGTGATCGTAACAACATTTTTATCGTCAATCATTATTCTGATGACGACCTTGCTCGATGCGACGAAACTTCGTTCGTTTACATTTTGGTTATTGGGCGATTTGTCGCAAGCGACGAGCGGTGGATTTTATTTAAGTTTGATCGCCGTAATTATCGGCACGATTGTTCTAACTTCGCAAGCGAGAGCCTTAAATTTAATGATGATCGGCGAGCGTGATGCGTTCGATTTTGGTGTGGAAATCGAAAAAACCCGGCTGATCGTTTTTGCGACGGCTTCGGGACTGGTCGGAATTTCGGTGGCGGCTTCAGGTTCGGTCGGCTTTGTCGGTTTGATCGTTCCGCACATCGTTCGGCTCGCCATCGGCAGCGATAATCGAAATGTTTTGCCGTTTTCGGCATTGTTCGGAGCAAGTTTTGTCGTGCTGGCAGATGCAATTGCGAGAACTGTGATTTCGCCGCGAGAATTGCCCGTCGGTGCGATAACGGCTCTGATCGGATGTCCTCTGTTTATTTATTTGTTAAGAAGAAATTAACCACAGATAAATACAGATAAACTTAGATATTTTTCTAAAAAGGATTAAACAAATGTTTCCTGTGTTCTCTGTGTCCCTGTGGTGAAATATTATGTTAAGCATCGAAAACATTTCAATAAATTACGGTGATAGACAGATTTTGCGGGATGTTTCGTTTTCGCTTGAAAAGGGAGAAATTGCAGCAATTCTCGGAGCGAACGGAGCGGGGAAAACAACTTTGCTGCGGGCGTTGAACCGGACTCTGCCGATAGCGAATGGCGAAGTTTTATTGGACGATAAACTTATTGAAGATTATTCGCGGCGGCAAATTGCTCAACGAATTGCGGTTGTCGCACAGGAAAATGAAACGAAATTTCCGATCACGGTGTCGGAATTTGTATTGGCGGGACGTTTTACGCATGGGAATTCTTTTGGCTGGGAAACAGAAAATGATCTGCGGATTGCGTATGATTGTTTGGAACTTTGCGACTTGGGAGAATATAAAGAACGCTTGATGAATGAGCTTTCGGGCGGCGAACGACAGAGAGTTTTGCTTGCAAGAGCTTTTGCCACAAATGCCAGAATTCTACTGCTTGATGAACCGACCAATAATTTAGATTTGTCGCATCAGGCTCTGCTTTTGAAATTAGTCAGGGAACGGTGCGAAACTTGCGAAGCGGCGGCGGTTGTCATTACCCACGATTTGAATCTAGCGTCAGAGTTTGCCGATAAGATTTTGCTTTTAAAGGATGGAAAGATTATTGCAGGCGGCAAGCCGAAGAATGTTTTGACGCAGAGTAATATACTCAAAGCGTTCAATGTCAATGTTTTGCTGGATGACAATCCCGTTAGCCGAAATACGCGGGTAACGATGATTTATAAATGAATCTTATGTTTGAAGAAATCTTAAAAAAAATCAAACCGATTGATAGAGATTGGATAAAAAAAGCCGAATCAAGACAGATGAGTTTGACGAAACCACCGCTAAGTCTGGGAAGATTAGAGGAAATTGCCAACCGGATTTGTGCGATTCAGCAAACTATGTCGCCGGATGTCGGCAGTAAAAAAGTCATCGTCTGTGCCGCAAGCCACGGGATTTGGGATGAAGGTGTCAGTCCGTTTCCGGCAGAAGTTACGGCTCAGATGGTCGCTAACTTTATGAACGGCGGGGCGGCGGTTAATGCTCTGGCAAAAACCGTCGGAGCAAAAATTGATGTGATCGATGTCGGTGTTAGCGGCGAAATTCCTGATATTAAGGTCAGAGATCAAGATTGCCGGTTCATTTCCGAGAGAATTGCGGAAGGAACGCGGAATTTTGCAAAAGAAAGTGCGATGACCGGACGCGAACTGCAAAGGGCTGTCGGGGTCGGAATTGAAGCAGCAGCGGCAGCCGGCAAAAACGGTGTGAAGTTGATCGGTCTCGGCGAAATGGGAATCGGCAACACGACTTCGGCGAGTGCGATAACGACGGCTCTGACCGGAGTTTCGGCAAAACATACGGTTGGACGCGGGACGGGGGCGGATGACAAAATGCTTACCCGCAAAATAAAAGTTGTCGAAGATGCACTGAAGTTTCACGAACTGGAAAACGGCGGCAAACCGTTCGAGATTCTGCAGAAGGTCGGCGGTTTGGAAATCGCCTGTTTGGTCGGCATCTGCATCGGTGCGGGATTGGAAAAAATCGCGTTCGTAACCGACGGTTTTATCGCTACGGCGGCGGTCGGTCTCGCCGTCAAAGTTTGTCCGGCGATCAAAGATTATGTCTTCGCCTCGCATCTGTCGGTCGAAACAGGACATCCGAAACTTCTTGAAATGATCGGACAAAAACCTCTGTTCGATCTGGAGATGCGGCTCGGCGAAGGTACCGGAACGGCTCTGGCATTCGGAATAATTCAAGCGTCGGTCAATGCTTTTACACAGATGGCGACGTTTGAAAAGGCAGCCGTGAGTAATCGGGAATGAAAAGTTTTCTGTGTGCAGTTTCATTTTTGACACGCTTTCCGGTTTCGCCGAACTCGGTTTATAAAGCGGAAGACGTTGGCAGATCGAGCTTCTATTTTCCGCTGGTCGGTGCAATTCTCGGCGGTTTGCAGTTGCTGGCGGTCAAAGGATTCGAACTTACGGGAGTATCATTTGAAGCCGGTTTCAAGCCGGTTCTGGCGGCGGTTTTGCTTTTGATCATCAATGTTTTGGCAACGGGAGCATTACATTTCGACGGTTTAGCAGATATGGCGGACGGCTTCGGCGGCGGACTCGACAAAGAAAATGTTCTGCGGATTATGCGGGATCACGTTATCGGAACATACGGCGGAATTGCTCTGACCTTGTTGATTGTGCTGAAGGTTACAGCGATTGCTTCGCTGCTTGAGAATGCCGAAACGCAAAAATTCTTGATAATCGCACCCTTGCTCGGACGCTGGGCGACCGTGCCGCTCGGAAAATTTATGCCGTATGCGAGAAATTCGGACGGTTTGGGTAATTCAGTGACGGATTTCGTCGGTTGGCGTGAATTATGCGGAGCGACTTTGATTGCGGCGGTAATAATTTTTTATCTGGCAGATTGGCGGATTTCATTGCTGATCTGGATTTTGGTGATGCTGATGACATTCTATATCGCCCGCAAATGTCTGCAAAAAATCGGCGGTGTAACGGGTGACACGTTGGGAGCGAATACGGAAATCTGCGAGGCTCTGGTTTTGCTGACAGCGGGTTTTTATCACATAAAATGACTTTATCGGCAGGAATCACAGCTCGTCTGATCTTAATCCGGCACGGCGAACCCTCCACATCGGCAACAGGTCGTTGCTATGGCAAACTCGATGTCGGTCTGTCGGAAAAAGGCAGATCGCAAATAAAGAAAACCGGCGAATTTGTCAAAAAACTGGAGTTAGCGGCAATTTATGCGAGTCCGCGAAAAAGAGCGTCCGAGAGTGCAAAAATAATTGCCCGCGAAAGTCGAAACTCGGTTGATGTCCGTGAAGATTTTGCGGAAATGGATTTTGGTGATTTTGAAGGCAGAACATACGAATCTCTGGAAAGAGATTTTCCCGAAGTTTTCCGAAAATGGATGGAAACTCCGACCGAAGTCGAGTTTCCGAACGGTGAAGGATTTGCCGCAATGCAGGAGAGAGTTTTGGCGGCGACGGATGAGGTTTTGAAAAAACACGGCGGTGAAACCGTTGGTATAGTTTCACACGGCGGAGTCAATCGGATCGTTCTCGCTCATTTTTTAAGGATGGCGAATGCCGACATTTTCCGCCTCGCACAAGATTATGCGTGCGTCAATATCATAAATTTTTTTGGAGATTTTCCGTTGGTTAAAGTATTTAATTATAGCGGAAACAGTTTTGAATGATTGGTGTTCGGGTAAACATTGATTTAAAGTTTTAAAGAGCAAACAGTGCAGGGGAACGCGGTGAATATTCCGCGACTGCCCACGCAACCGTAATTCATCGGGTATTTATCATTAACTGTTTAGTTAAAAAAATGATAAAAGATAAATGAAAAGTCGGGAACTTTGTCCGTTTGTTTAAGTTTATTAACTACAAGACATTCTCGCGTTGGGCGGGACAGGAGATTTTTAATGAGATTTATTGGTATTTTATTTTTATTGGGCTTTTTGGTAAGCGGAATTTTTGCTCAAAGTGGAGCGGTTTTAGAAGGACAGGTTTTGAACTCTGCCACGCCGGAAAGGAACGCACGAGTCCGGCTTGTTTCATTAGTTCGTGCCGGTAATCAGTTTGAAACTATCACGGATGACAACGGAAATTTTAGTTTCAGGAATATTGCCAACGAAAAATATAGAATTTATGCAGGCGTTAACGCACCGGAATTGGGAATGCTGACGGTTTGGGTTGACGAGCAAATCATTGATCTGGAAAGCGATCAAAGCAAAACGATCACGTTGCAAGTGCAGATGGCTTACACGCAAATAAAGGAAACGGTCAATGTTTCGGCGGACACGAATCAACCATTTTCTGAAGTTTCAAAAACGGTCAGTATTATTGATGCTGATGAAGTTACGAATCGCAACGAGATAACTCTAACCGACACGCTGCGGACGATTCCGGGTTTTCGCGTACAGCAACTCGGTGGTTTCGGGCGGTTGGCAAGCATTAAAACGCGTGGGTTGCGGAATCAGGACACGGCGATTCTGATTGATGGAATTCGGTTTCGTGATCCGGCGGCAATAAATGGCGATGCTTCGCCGTTCTTGTCTGATTTTTCGACCGCAAATATCGGTCGCGTCGAAGTTTTGCGTGGCTCGGGAAGTTCGGTTTACGGCACAAATGCGATTGGCGGCGTGATTGATTTTCAAACACCGACACCGCAGAAAGAATTTAACGGAAGTTTTCTCTCGGAATACGGAGGACTCGGAATGACACGTTTTCGCGGTGATGTCGGAAGCGGAACGGCGGACGGCAAACTGGGATTTACGACCGGATTTTCTAAAACGAGATTCACGAGAGGAATAGACGGCGACGACGACGCGGACAACTTAAATCTGCAAGGTCGCGTTGATTACAATCCGTCTGTAAATACAAATATCTCGGGACGACTATATTTTTCCGATGCGTTTGTGCGGCTCAACGGAAACCCCGACACCTTCGGAACTGTGCCGTCCGGTCAGATCATTGATGCTAATAAAGGCGTGAATTTTATTGTCGATCAGAATGATCCCGATAATTTTCAGCGTTCGGATTTTTTCAGCGGACAACTCGCTTTAACTCAAATTTTCAACCCGAAAGCGGTGTTTTCAGCAAGCTATCAGGGTTTGAAAACAAAACGCGATAACGAGAACGGCGTTTTAGGTGCGGGATTCCAACCATTCGGCGGACCGCAGTTCAGCACATTCGACGGACAGATTCACACGCTCAACACGAAGGTCAATTTAACGCCTGTCCGCAATAATTTACTAACCATTGGTTACGAATACGAGTTTGAAAAATACGGCAACGATGGTTTTGACTCAAATCCCGGAAGCGACTTTTTTGCCCGCGTCAATCAATCGAGCAACACGATCTTTGCCCAAAACTTGCTCGGATTATTTAATGATAAATTACAACTTGCGGGCGGTTTTCGCGTACAGTTCTTTAACTTAGATGATCCGGCATTTAGCGTAAACAATGCTCCGTATGAAAATCTGACGCTCGATAATCCGCCGAATGCTTATACATTCGACGGTGCGGCTTCATATTATTTTGCAAAAACCGGAACAAAAATTCGCGGACACATCGGCAACGGTTATCGTGTTCCGTCGGCGTATGAAAGATTCGGTACGTTTTACAGTTCTTTTTCGCAGGATTTTACTGCCATTGGTAATCCGTATCTCGAACCGGAACGCTCGATTGCGTTCGATACAGGAATCGAGCAGGGATTTATGAAAAACAGAGTTCGTTTAACCGCAACTTATTTTTACACGAAATTAACCAATACAATCGGTTACGGAAATGTTGTTCCGGCGATAGATACTACGCCGCGACCATTCGGCGGATATGAAAATACGAAAGGCGGAATCGCCCGCGGCACTGAATTAAGCGGACAATTCAAAGCAACGGATTCAACCGATATTTTCGCATCTTACACATTTACAAATAGCGATCAACGCCGTCCGCAGGTCGGTGGGAGCGGAATAATTCAAAGTTTAGGAATTCCCGAAAATCAATTTACGCTGGTAGCGACACAACGAATCGGCAAGCGTATTTTTGTTAATTTTGATTATGTCGCATCGAGCAGTTATCTTGCACCGATCTTCAGCAACACGACGTTCTCGACAATTTTATATCGCTTCGACGGCAGCAATCGCGGTGATTTTTCGGGAAGATATAACTTCGTGACGCTCAGGGAAAAATACAATTTCAACATTTTCGGAACGGTTCAAAATATCTTCGATAACGAATATTTTGAAAACGGTTTCCGCACAGAAGGTGTTACCGGAAGAATCGGTTTGGGCTTAAACTTTTAAGAATTGAATAAAGAACGGAACGCGGACTCTAATTCGTAAGTCGAGAAATTATTAAACTGTCAAGAATTTGGTTGGCATCTTATAATAGAGACTTGCGGACTGAAGTCTGCGTTCCGTTTGCGAACTAAAAACCCCCGTTCCGAAAATTTGTTTCTTAGATCGAATATAAAGTGATATAATCAGGCAAAATTAAACAAGGAGTAAATATTATGAAAAAACAAGCAATTTTTGTTTTGACATTGGTATTCGGGGTTTCGAGTTTGGCATTTGCACAAACCAAGACGGTTACAAATTCCGATTTGGAAAAATTTCGGCAAAAACGTCTGCAGGCAGAACGTGATTTAGCGGAAAATTATGAACAGATGGGTTTTGCGTCGCCGGAGGAAATCGAGCGTCAGAATGAAGAAAGTCAAAATCGGCTGGCTGAACTCTCAGATCGTCTGCGTGAGGCTAGATTAACCCGCGAAAATCAAAGTAATCAAAATTATTACAACGAGAACCAGGAATTCGATGTAAACAAGGGGCAGTATCCGAATCCGGCGTTCATAGATTACGGCAGATATTACGGGAGTGGTGGATATTACACCGGATTTGGAAACGGAGGTTTCACGAATTTCAATGGTCAACGATACGGAAGTAATCGCAATCGTGGTTTCCGGCAGAGATTTATTGACGGACTACCCGATTTCGTGCGTCGCAATCACCGCTTCAACACGAATATTCCGAACATGAACACCCGTCGCGGATTTAAACCTGTCGGAAGATCAGGAACGAGAATCGGCATCAGAATCAGAAATTGATTTCTAACAAAAATGAATTTGTAAAAAGAAAGGCTGTCGGCATTTTGGATATGCCGACAGCCTTTCTTTTCCTTATTCACTAAAGTTTGGTGTGAAGTATTATGTCTGTATGAATTAAGCCGACAACCTCTGTCAAAATTGTCGCCTAATGTATTTATCGGCAGTAACGCAAAAAAGTTTCCTAAAAAAATTAATTTTTTTTCCGAAAAATGACTTTGCGGCGGTTTATGTCTATAATTTATTTGATAAAAAACAAAATTTATTGAGAATATAATTTATGAAAAACGGTTGGGAAGCAATTATCGG
>JBGTGO010000042.1:0-39602 GCA_041746675.1 Pyrinomonadaceae bacterium
AAGATACAGGCGGCGGCGGCGGCGGCGGCGGACGTGAAAGAAGTCCTTACAATTTGTCGGTCGGTGTTCGTTTCAATAATCTTTTGAATACGAATAACCCGAATACGCCAATCGGAAATATCAATTCCAACAGATTCGGGCAATCAACCAATACTGCCGGTTCATTCGGACGCGGCAGCGGCGGCGGCGGCGGAAATCGTCAAGTCGAATTCAGAACAACTTTCAGATTCTAATTCGAAACCGTTTTTGTGAAAAAGGTGAATGTTTTTGTAACATTCACCTTTTTCTCTGCGTAACAATAAATTACCGAAACGCAAATTAAATTTGCCGCATCAAAGTAATTGACTATTGAGTAAAAGAGGAAATATGAAAAAATATCTGTCAGTATTATTTATTCTCGCGTTATCAATCGGAGCTTACGCTCAAAAAGAATCTACTAAAAACAATGATAAAAAAGTGGATACAAATGATCTAACCAAACAAGCCGAAATGTTAGCAAAAGAGGCTTTTGAAGCACACGGCGGCGAAAAGCTGAAGAATATGAAAACGCTTTCAATTCTCGGTTCGGTTGACATTACCGTTTCAGCTTTTAATCAACAGATTCCGGCGACATTTGCAACTATTTTTTCCGACGACAAATATCGGCTTGAGGTAAACAGTGCATTCGTCAGTTTTAAACAAGTTTTTGACGGTAAACAAACATTTACTTCTCCCGAACGCGGTGTTAATTTGCCACCGATCAATCAAGTCGGTTTGCCACTTCTGCAAAAACTCGGTGATGTAGGTTTTGTTGTAACACCGCTTGCCGATAAGAAAAAAACCGGATTTCGCTTAACTTCACCGCAGGGATATTACAGCAATTTCTATCTGGATAAAAAAACCAAACAAATTAAAGGTTACGACTCGAGCTATCTCGTCAACAACGTCGAAGCCACAACCGTCGTCGAAATTGATAAATTTGAAGACAAGGGCGGTATAATTATTCCCTCAAAATATGCTCAACGGTTCAACTTCAATGAATTCACCGTTTATGCAGACTTTAAGGCGAAAGAAATTCTCGTTAACACCGAAATAAAGAATGATATTTTTGCATTATAAAAGTATCGCCGCAGATATTTATCCTCATTGATCTTTTTTTTGATAAAAAAAAGAGGCGAATTGAAGTTCACTTCGATTCGCCTCTTTTATTATTAGTTCTGTAATTGCCACACCTTATACCTTCAAAATTTCTTCTTCCTTTGCCTTTGCAAGTTCGTCAATTTGCTTGACGTTAGCATCGGTTAGTTTTTGAATCTCATCGTTTCCGGTTCGTTCATTGTCTTCCGAAATCTCTTTATCATTCAGCATTTTTTTCAAATCAGTATTCGCATTCTGACGAACATTTCTGGTCGAAATTTTGTGTTCTTCAGCAATCTCATTAACCTGTTTGGCAAGTTGCTGACGACGTTCTTCGTTAAGCGGCGGAATCGGTAAACGGATCACCTTTCCATCGTTTGAAGGGTTGATTCCTAAATTTGCGTTATTAATTGCTTTTTCAATATCACCCAGAGCCGTCGCATCCCACGGCGAAACCGTCAGCAATTGAGGCTCGGGAACACTGACCGAAGCCATCTGGCTAAGCGGAGTTGGTGTTCCGTAATAATCAACTAAAATATTATCGAGCAGACTGATATTAGCTCGTCCCGTTCGTACACTCGCTAGTTTTCGGCGTAAATCGTCAATAACTGCGGACATTTTCGGCTTCGTTTCTTTTATTACAACATCTATGCTCATAAAATTTTTTTACTCTTTTTCTTTTAATAATAACCTTTGATTTCTCAAGTTCGACTTCTAAAAAACCTTGCGGGAACTTCCAATTTATTTAGGTTGATTCCAAATCGTTTGATTAAAGATTTTAACGCAAAACTGTGAGAATTCAAAAATGTTAAGCCGCAGTTTGGGTTTTTCCACTTGCAGTTACAAGTGTTCCGATTGATAAATCTCCATTGATTGCCCTCAGAATGTTACCGCGTTCCCTCATATTAAAAACCATTATCGGCAGATCATTTTCCATACATAATGAAATCGCCGAAGAATCCATCACGCGGAGCCGTTTTTCCAAAACATCCTGAAACGAGATAACATCATACCGCGATGCGAGTTTGTCAAGCATCGGATCAGCGGAGTAAATTCCGTCAACCTTCGTGCCTTTTAATATAACATCGGCTTTTATTTCCAAAGCACGTAAAGCAGCGGCAGAATCAGTTGTAAAATAAGGGTTTCCCGTTCCCGCACCAAAAATGACGACGCGACCTTTTTCCAGATGACGAATCGCTCGGCGACGAATAAAAGGCTCGGCAAGCTGCGGAATATCAATCGCTGATAAAACTCTCGTAAAAACATCGCATTTTTCGAGTGCATCCTGCAAAACAACGGCGTTCATCACCGTTGCGAGCATTCCGATATAATCGGCACTTCCCCGATCCATATTTCCCGCCGATGCCGAAACACCGCGAAAAATATTTCCACCGCCAACGACAATAGCAATCTCAACGCCGAGTTGATAAATCTCTTTGACTTCCTCGGCAACAGAATGAGCAACTTTCGTATCAATCCCGTAATTCTGATCGCCCATCAGAGCTTCGCCCGAAAGTTTTAATAATACTCGTTTATATGCAGGTTTCATAAGAGTGGAGAGTGGAGGGTGCAGAGTCGAGAGTTTAAGAGTTTTAATCTCTCGACTCTGCACTCTCCACTGATTTATTTGGTCATTGATGCAACTTCTGCTGCAAAATCGTCTTGCTTTTTCTCGATTCCTTCACCCATTTTGTAACGTGTGAAACGGCGAATCGTGATATTTTCTTTAATCGCGGCAATTTTTTCCGTCACCAAATCGCCGATTGTTTTGCTTGGATCTTTGACGAATGGCTGTTCGGTTAAAACCGTGTCTTCATAAAACTTATTTAACCGACCGACAATAATTTTTTGCAAAACATCATCCGGTTTGTTCGCATTTTTCTCGTCATTTTTGAGTTGTTCCATCAAAATTTCGCTTTCTTTGTCAACGTCTTCCTGCGGAACATCTTCGCGGCGGACATACTGCGGATCAACTGCGGCAATGTGCATCGCTACGTCTTTAACGAGTTGCTGAAACTCTTCACCACGCGAAACGAAATCGGATTCGCAATTTATTTCGACGATTACGCCAACTTTTCCGCCCATATGGATATACGAACCAACCGCACCTTCCGCCGCGATTCGTCCGGCTTTTTTACCAGCGGTTGCCATTCCTTTCTTGCGGAGTTCTTCGCTCGCCTGTTCAATGTTTCCGTCAGCTTCAACCAAAGCTTTCTTACAATCTACCATCCCCGCACCGGTTTTCTCGCGGAGTTCTTTTATCATACCTGCTGTTACTTCTGCCATTATATATTTGCTCCAAAAATAATTGTTTCTTAAAAATTCCTATAAAAAAGCGTAGCCCGTAAAATCAACAAGTTTCAGGTGCTACGCTTGATAAATTAAAAGTTAATAAACTTAACTTGCTGATGCTTCTGTTTTTTCTTTGTCTACCGATTTTGCTTCTTTTTTCTCATCGGTTTTCAAATCTTCCAAAACTTCTTTCGTTTCATCAGATACTTTTTTCTTAGTAACATTTTCCGTGTCAAAATTTTCAACAACTTCGCGGACATCTTCTGAAACTTCGTGTGCTTCGATTTGCGATTCAACTTCTGTCGGTGAATTATCAACGCCGGCAACTTCCGGGGCATTTTTGCCGTCGGTCGTCGGGGTTAAAATCGGAACATTCGTATCTTCCGCCGTAGCAACTGATTTATCGGCAATGTTGACGATTGGTTCTTCAATAGTTTCTGCGGCTGTTTCCGAGGCATCAGCATTTTCCGCCGCCGCCGCCATTTGCTCGTCCGCCATTCCTTCGGTGGCAACATTCTGCCCTTCTAGAATCGCATCAGCAATTCGCGAAGTGAACAGACGAATTGCCCGCAGTGCATCGTCATTTCCCGGAATTACATAATCAATTCCATCAGGCGAACAATTCGTATCAACCACCGCTACCACCGGAATTCCTAAACGATTTGCTTCTTTAACGGCAATGTCTTCTTTACGAACATCAATCACGAAAATTAAATCGGGAAGTCCGTTCATATCCTTGATTCCCGCGAGGTTTTTCATCAACTTTTCAAGTTCACGATCAAGTCCCAAACGCTCTTTCTTCGTGAGCATTTCCGCCCGCCCGTCTTCTTTCATCGCTTCGATTTCTTTCAAACGATTGATCGAACCCTTAACTGTTTTAAAATTCGTAAGCAATCCGCCGAGCCAGCGATTATGAATGTAGTACTGACCGCAACGTTCCGCTTCTTCAACAATCGAATCCTGTGCCTGACGCTTTGTTCCAACGAACAAAACCTTAGACTTCGGATTTTCAGTTATAAAATCCTGAACGAATCCGAGTGCATCACGGAAAAGTTTCTGCGTTTTTTGCAGATCAATAATATATATGCCGTTTCGTTCACCAAAAATGTAATCTTTCATTTTCGGATTCCAACGGCGAACCTGGTGACCAAAATGAACTCCCGCTTCGAGAAGTTCTTTCATCGTTACTGTTGCCAAAATTTGTAATCTCCTATCTTTATTGGTTTATGTATTCGCCGGAATTTGATATTTACAAACCAAAAAATTCCGACAATGGATTTGTTGTTCACAATTCGTTTTACGCAAAACGTGACTCGCTAAAGTAAAGCGTGAAACGAATTGCATAAAACGTATCGCAAAATTATCTTTTCGAGAATTGGAATCTAGCTCTCGCACCTTTTTGACCGTATTTTTTACGTTCTTTCTTGCGAGGGTCGCGGGTGATCAATCCGGCTTTTTTCAAAGTCGGACGCAAATCAACATTATATTCCAATAAAGCCCGTGTAATGCCGTGACGAACCGCACCCGCTTGTCCTGATTTTCCGCCGCCGTCAACGTTTACCAAAATATCGAATTTACCGACATTTTCGGTCAAACTGAGTGGTTGACGAATAATCATTTGAAGTGCTTCATTTGGAAAATATGTTTCAAATTCGCGTTTATTGACAACAATGTCGCCCTTTCCGGGACGCAAATAAACTCTCGCAACCGCGTTCTTTCTGCGACCTGTTCCGTAATACTGTGTGTCTGCCATAATTATTTGAGATTTAAAAGTTTGATGTTTTTGAATTTTAAACATTAAACTTTGAATCGGTGTTTAGGTTGTTTCAATCTCCATAACTTCCGGTGATTGTGCTTTGTGCGGATGTTCTGTGTCAGCGTAAACTTTCAATTTCTTGAACATTGCTCTGCCGAGTTTTGTTTTCGGCAGCATTCTGCGAACAGCAAATTCGATGACTTTTTCAGGATTATTCGCCATCATATCTTCGATATTTATTGTTTTCAGACCGCCCGGATAACCGGAATGTCTGTAATAATTCCGTTGTTGAGCCTTTGAACCTTTAATAACGATGTCTTTAGCATTGACCACCACAACGTGATCGCCCATATCTAAAAACGGTGTATATTCCGGTTTGTCCTTGCCCATCAAACGCATCGCAATGTGCGTGCAAAGCCTGCCAAGTGTTTTGTCTTTTGCGTCAACAAGAAACCACTTGCGATTTTCCGCTAAATTTTTTCCGCTCGGGAAATATGTACTCATAATAAATACTTGCTCTATATAGAAATTTTCGCTTAAAATGCGAACCGATAGAATATCGAAAGCGATATTGAACGTCAAGTAAAGATTGACATTTGTTTCATCTGACTGCGGACATTCTCTATCTGCAAGTATTTGTTCTTAAATTGTAATCCCAAATCGCTTCCCCGCAAAAACTAAACCCAACATCGTTTTTGCATCCAAAATCTCATTACTGCGAATCTTCTCAAACGCTTCATCAAACGAAATTTTTACCAGCGAGATATTCTCATCTTCATCCAAATTCTGCTTGCTTTCCGTCAGGTCAGTCGCCAAATATATAAACATTTTTTCACTCAAAAATCCCGGTGAAACAAAAAACTCCGTCAATTTTTCCATTGATGCCGCTTTCATCCCGATTTCTTCCTCAACTTCACGAAACGCACATTCCAAAGGAGTTTCGCCAACTTCCACCGAACCCGCTGGCAATTCCAGTAAAAATGTTTCCGCCGCGTGCCGATATTGCTTAACCAGAATCACTTTATTTTCATCAGTTACGGGAACAATCACCGCACTTCCATTATGCGTGACGACCTCGCGTTCGTAAATGCTGTCGTCTTCACGGATTTTTGACTTCATAACATCAAAAACCCGTCCTTTATAAACAATTTCACTTGAGATTATTTCAGTTTTTTCTTTCATCTTTCAAAAATTCTCTAACCATTTTCATATCTTCCCAAACTTCACGCTTTTTTGTCGGATCACGCAATAAATAAGCCGGATTAAATGTCGGCATAATCGTAAAACCATCTTTGACCTGAAATTCTCCGCGAATTTTCGAGATGCGTTTTTTCGTGCTGAGAAGTGCCTGCGTCGGTGTATTTCCAAGTGCAACAACAACTTGCGGCTTAACGACCGCCAACTCACGAAATACAAAAGGCGTGTAAAATTCAATTGTTTCCTTCGTCAAATCTTCACTTCCCGAAATATGTTTAACGATATTTGTCAGATAAGTATTGTCACGATTCAATCCGATAGAAGCCAAAATTCGATTAAGCAAATCGCCCGTCGGACCTTGAAAGGGAAGTTCCGCATCCGCATCCGGCGGTCCCGGCGATTCCCCGACAACCGCAACTTTCGCATTCGGTTTACCTTGCGAAAAAACAAAAACTTCATTCTTTAACGCCGGAATTTCTTTCGCCTTCTCGATCATCTCCCGCTTTATCTCATCAAGCGTTTCGTTAGATTCCGTCAATTCCCAACTGCCGCTGAATAAATCATTTTGCATCTTTTAACTTCTTAAATATCTTATCTGATTCTTTTTTACTAATTTTTTCGTAGCAAAAATCTGATACTCCCTCATCATCGGTGTAGCATATCTGATTTTTCTTAATTAAATAGAAATCTTCAAATGTTCTCCTAAAATCAGGTATAAAAATTATTTCAAGTTCATTAATATCCTTATTTTTGAATTTGTGTTTTTTTTCTTCTTGTTGCAAATTAATGAACGTAATTTCATTAGTTCTGAATATTTCAACAGTTCCGTCATCATCAGTCACAAAGTTATATTTTTTACCTTCATAAGTTTGAGAAATTAAAAAACCGGGAACTATTGCACCGTTACCATCTAAAACTTGAACTAAAATTTTATCTTTATTAGTTTCGGATTTTGATTCTTTTACTTGAACAATAAGTTCTGATTTAGGTGAAGTAAGATGTATTTTATTTTCTTTTGTGAACTTCCAAGTTCCTTTTGTCCTTTGTTTAGGTAAAATATGTGCTTCCCTGAAATATTCAAATGTGAAATCTTTATTAAATTTGATAAATTCACATTCATAAGGACACACCCTGTAAGTTCCAATGACACCTTCTGATTTCGATTGTCCGAAAACTACAAATGAAAAAGAAACCAATAAGAAAATAAGTAATAAATTTCGCATAATCATTCTTGCTTAATCAACCATTCGGCAAATTTTTCTTCGACATCTTCACGCGACAATTTGCTTGCGGCAATGGCGAGAAAAAGTTCGATAATTTCATCCTGAGTTGTATTTAGTGCGGCATCATTCATTCCGAGAAAAATTCCCGTTGCCGCCGCAATTCTTTTGTTTCCATCAAGAAAAGCGTGGGCTTGTGAAAGATGAAAAGCATAAGTTGCCGCAAGTTTAGTTATATCTTCAGTCTCATAATTGAAACGATTTTCCGCCGCAAATAGTGCCGATTCGAACGCCGATTCATCACGCATTTCGTGAATTCCGCCGAATTCGTCAGTTAATTCTGCCTGCAATTCGAGAATTTCTACTTTTTGAGGGAAATATATTTCAGACATTTTGATTAAATCGTTTCCAACTCGACTTCCAAAAGGAAATTTTTCAAAGATTCGATTGCCTTTCGAGCTTCTTGCCGTGAATTATATGCAGGACTTTCGTAAGTTATTTTTCCATCGGCTTCGCGTAATATAAATTTATAAAGCCCTTTATTAGATTTAGATAAAACGAACTTTCCACCCGAATTCGATTGGATTGTTTTGTCGTCCACACCTTTTGCAAGTTCGATAAAAACTTTGTTCCATCTTTTGAAAACTTCATTTTTCGCCTTCTCAAATTTTCTTTTTCTCTCTGCTTCTTTAGTAGAACGCAGAACAATTTCATCATTTTCCTTAGAAATTTCCACCTCATCACCATCGTTAATGCCGAGTTTTTCCATTTCATCCGCTGGAATTGAGATTGTATTCGAGTTTTCGTTTTTAACTATTGTCAACATAAATCATACCTCTAAAGGCTATTTTACTCTATTTTCGCCGATTCGACATAATTATTTCGCTTTCTCAAGTTCAGCCTTAACCATTTTCATATCTTCCCAAACCTCGCGTTTTTTTCGAGGATCACGAAGCAGATAAGCAGGATGAAATGTCGGCATCACTTTGACACCGTAATAATCAACGAACGAGCCACGCATTTTGGTAATGCCTTCTTTTGTGTTGAGCAAATTTTTCATCGCCGTATTGCCCATTACGACAATAATTTTCGGTCGGACAATGGCGACTTCTTTGAGTAAAAAAGGCTTGCAGGTTTCGGCTTCTTCGAGCGTCGGCGTGCGATTTCCCGGCGGGCGACAGCGGTTGATGTTGCCGATAAATACATCTTCACGTTTCATCCCGATAGCTTCGATGATTTTATCGAGAAGTTTCCCTGAACGCCCGACAAACGGCACGCCCTGTGCGTCCTCATCCGCTCCCGGAGCTTCGCCGACAAACATCAGATCGGCGTTGATATTTCCCGTGCTTTGCACAATCTGCGTGCGACCTTCGTGCAGCGGACAGCGGGTGCAATCGCCGATTTCAACCCGCACATCTTCAATCGTTTCATTCGTTTCCGGCAAAGTTTCCGTAATATCTCCAAATAACGAATTGCTCAAATCTTTTTCAGCCATATCTTTTTTTCCTTCCCTTGTTTGTTCTGTTTTTGTTGTGTTTTTCTCACTCGAAAATGTTCTGTCGCCAAAATTCCGCTTCGGCAAACTCGGCATATCCGAAATCCTCGATGAGTTCAGCAAACCGCTTCGGCGAACCGTTTTGCTATCGTCCGAATTTACCGATCTGTCCTTTGCATCGCTCGTGATTTTCTTTAAAATCTCATCCGTCGGCACAAACTTTTCCAAACGCTCCCGCGAAATATTCGGACTTGCAACCGATCTCAGAATTGGATTTTCAATCTGCGATTTAGCAGAAAACTCAGGCAAATCCGCCTCCAATTTTTCCACGCCGAGTTCCGCCAAGTATTTTACCTGCTCTTTTAAATCTTTTATTAATTCTAAAAATTCCGTGTTCAATTTTTACCTTTTTGCCTTTTTACTTCTTGCTTTTGCTCTCAATTTTACCACTTCATCCAGAATCTTGTCAGCCAATTCACGCTTCGACATTATCGGCAAACTAATTTCATTTTCGCCCGTGATAATTGCAGCGATATTCGTGTCGGTATTAAATCCCGCACCTTTTTTGGTGATGTCGTTGGCGATGACCATATCGAGATTTTTCTTTTTCAACTTTGATCTTGCGTATTCGATAACATTATTCGTTTCCGCCGCAAAGCCGATAACCATTAAGCCTTCGTGCCGATTCTTTGAAACATCGGCTAAAATATCCGGCGTTTTTTCAAGTTCTAAAGTGAGCGAATCTTTATTTTCCTTTTTGATTTTTACCGTCACAATTTCCTTCGGACGATAATCCGCCACTGCCGCCGCACCAACGAAAATTGTTGCGTTTGGCAATTTCTCCATTGTTGCTTGATACATTTCTTCGGCGGAAATTCCGTTTAAAATTTTTATATTTTCAGGCGGCTCAACCGAAGTCTTGCCCGCAACGATTGTAACTTCCGCACCGCGATTCCGTGACGCTTCCGCCATCGCAAAGCCCATTTTTCCTGACGAATGATTTGAAATGAACCGAACTGGATCAATCGCCTCGCGTGTTCCGCCGACTGTTATCAAGATTTTTTCTCCGAGTAAATCCTGCGTTTTGAGTTTAGAGTTTAATGTTTCAGTTTTTTCATTCTGGTTGTTTGATTCTAAACTCCGAACGCTAAATTCTAAACCTTTCGCCAAAAGCAAAAGTGCCTGCCGTGCAATATTTTCAACGTCTTCAAGTTTTCCCGTGCCGACGGTTTTGCAAGCTAATTCGCCGGAAACGGGTTCGACAAAATAAACGCCGTCATTTTTTAAACGCTCGATGTTTCGTTGCGTCGCGGGTTGATTCCACATCGTCGTGTTCATCGCCGGAGCAACCATAATTGGTGCCGTTGAAGCCAAATATGTCGAAGTCAAAAAATTATCACAAATTCCGTTAGCAAATTTTGCTAAGATATTCGCCGTAGCGGGAACAATTAGAAGCAAATCAATCTCTTGCGAAAAATTTATGTGTGCAATCGAATCGGGATTTTCGGGAGCGTAATCGTCAACCAAAACATATTTTTCCGTCAACGCCCGAAATGTTAAAGGCTGAACAAATTCGGTTGCGTGGCGTGTCATTGCGACCTGAACATTGCAATTTTGCTTTTGCAGCAGACGCAAAACTTCAATTGCTTTATACGCCGCAATTCCGCCTGAAACTCCTAAACCGACGCGAAATTTCTTTTGTTTATTATTCATAATAATAATTTGTTAAATTTACATATAAGTTTAACATTAACCATTTTACAATAAAAAACTGCGAGTTTGTAACTGAATTAACATGAATAGTTATATCAAAATTGATTGAGTTTTGTGATAAAATTCAGCACAGGGAAAAAATGGAAAACGAAAAACAACAATCTCTATTTGAAACAAAATCCGGCAAAAATGTTGATGCGGATAAAATTCTGCTCTACGCACTCGGAGATTTTCAAAACCGAGGCTTTGAATTGATCGGTCGAAAACTTCCGCTCGACAGGTTACTTGGTGCATTCAAGCGGGCATTTGAGCATTTTGAAATTAGTGAAATGTCAGATGAAAAAATTGCTGAAACTTTGGAAAATCTTGGTGCAAAAATTGATAAAGTGCCGAATTACGTGGCAAAACATCCCTTTCGCGTGACGGTTTTTGAAGAACTGGCGAATCGCGGAAAGGAATTTTACAAAACGTCAAAAAATAAAGAGATTGAAAATTAAAAATTGAAACTCAATTAAGACGGCGTTGGAATATGTTTTGTTTCCGGGCAAAGAATTTTCCATCAAATGAAGCACGCAGTTGTATAATACAATTCACGGAATATCTGTCAGACAAGGAAAAAATAAAAATGATTTCAACAGTTGAAGAACCGAAAACTGATAAATTACAAAATCTCTTTCAAAATCTTCCCGAAGCAAGTGAGATTAACTTTCGTAATCGAACTTGGTCGGATTATGAAAATATTCTCGAATCCGTTGGCGAAGCAAGTGGTTTACGGATTAGTTTTGACGGAGAAAATATAAAAATTATGACGCTCTCAATTTTGCACGAAAAATATGTCCGATTTGTTGAACGATTAGTAAATAACTTGAGTATGCGGAAGAAAATCAAGTTGATTTCTTTTGGTTCAGCGACGATGAAAAGGTCGGAAAAAGACAGAGGTTCTGAGCCTGATTGTTGTTTTTATGTGCAGAATGCGGAACTCGTGGCGAAGATGAATTCGATAGATTTTAGTAAAGACGTTCCGCCCGATATTGTTGTCGAGATTGATATTCACCACGCTTCAACTTCAAAATTTGATATTTATTCCAAACTAGAAGTTCCCGAATTTTGGTTATTTGATGGAAAAAGAATGATAATTTACGTCTTGGACGGCGGAAGTTATCGGGCAACAAAAAACAGCGTCGGGTTATCTATACTGACCGATGAGATTTTGACGGATTTTTTGAATCGCTTGGAAGATAAAGATCAATTTGATGTTTTAATGGAATTTGAAGAATGGTTGGAGAAAAATTAAGCACTTCAACAGAAACAGGTTAGACTATTCGTTGAGACAGGTAAAACAAAAGTAATCGAATTAACCGAGAATCAGCGTTCTGAACTTGAGAAAGGGTATCGCAAAGGTGCAAGTCATACTCTCCGCCGGCGGTGTCAGATGATTCTGTTGAAAAGTGAGCGGCGTTCTTCCGAAGAGGTTGCCGAAATTTCAGGTTGTTGCGAGATGGTCGTTAACAACTGGGTCAAACGCTATTTGGAAGAAGGCATCGAGGGTTTGGCAACGCGTGCCGGACGGGGACGACCGCCGATCTTATCGCAGCAGAATCCCGAGCATCTGACTACGGCTCGTTTGCCAAATTCAAAAAGAAGATAAAATATATCTTCAACAACATTGGAGAAGAATACAAGATTCAATTTCACCAAATGCTGGTCTAATTTATTATTGTCGGGGTGCTTAATTGAAATAAGTAAAAAATCTTCATTTAATAAAAAAGTATTATACTGCTTTGACAAACAATCAAAATAACTTTAATTTCTTTATTTATTGAAAACGACTTTCAATTTCATCTTAGAAAATACAAAAATTATTGAGGAGTTTATCAGAATGAAAAAATTTATATTTACTTTATTATTTTTTAGTTTATTAACTTGCGTAGTAAACGCACAGGCACTTAGCGGAATAGTTAAAGACCGGAATGAAGCCGTTGTGATAAACGGAGAAGTCAGTCTTAAAAATCAACTTACAAAAAATGAGTTGACCACAACTATTAAAAGAACCGGAGAATTCAGATTCAGCAATTTGAAAGCGGGGAAGTATCAATTAAAAGTAAGTGCCGACGGCTTTTCCGAATATTTACAAAGCATCGAAATTATTCAAAATGAGTCGGTTGAAATAACATTAGAACCGGAAAATGTTGCGGCGGTTGTTTCAATTACATCAAATTATTTAGCGGGAAGCTCCGAAGCGTTAGAGAGAACGGCGGGTTCGATTCAGATAATCGGGAAAAAAGAATTAGAAGATTCCCGCGTATTTAATTTTGCCGAAGCATTGCGAAGAGTTTCGGGGATAAATGTGCGAAGCGAAGAAGGGTTCGGACTCAGACCGAATATCTCGATTCGCGGCTCTGATCCGACACGCTCACGTAAAGTTCTGATTTTGGAGGACGGCGTTCCGCTTGCCTACGCACCTTACGGAGACAATTCTTCTTACTATCATCCGCCGATAGAAAGATTTGAATCGGTTGAAGTTTTAAAAGGCTCGGGACAAATCGAATACGGTCCGGTAACGGTTGCCGGAGTCGTCAATTATCTGACACCGAATCCCACGAACAAACCGACATTTTCATTAAAGCTGATCGGCGGAAACCGTGATTTCTTTAACGGCAGCACGAGCTTTAGCGGCACATTCGGCAAAACCGGAGTTTTGTTCAATTACACACGCAAGCAGGGTGAAGGAGCAAGAGAAAATATACGAGCCGGATTAAATGATTTCAGCACAAAGGTTGTTCAGACGCTCAATGACAAAAATGTTTTGACTATCAAATACAGTCATTTTGACGAAAGCTCGCAAATTACATACACGGGACTGACGGAAGCTGAATTTGCCGAAAATCCGCGACAGAATCCGTTTCGCAATGATGATCTGGAATTTTTCCGCGAAGGTTTTTCTGCTGCACATACGGCGGTTTTTACTCCTAAAACATCTTTGACGACAAATTTTTACACAAGCTATTTTTCCAGAGATTGGTGGCGGCAGTCTTCAAATTCCAACCAAAGACCGAATCGCTTAAACTCCGATCCCGACTGTCTGAGTATGGCGGATTTGAACACGACCTGCGGAAATTCGGGAACTCCGAGAGATTTTCGCACATTCGGGATCGAACCGCGTTTTAATATGCAGTTTGATTTCGGTAAATTGCGAAATACTTTAAACACAGGATTTCGAGTTCACTACGAAACGCAAAACCGTCGGACTTGGCTCGGATTTACTCCGAATGCACGCGAAGAAGGAAGTCAGATCACCGAAAGAAATCTGCGAAATAGCTTTGCCGTTTCAGGTTTTGTTCAAAACCGTTTCGTCTGGAAAGATTTTTCATTCACGCCCGGTCTGCGAATTGAAAAAATCAATTATGAACGGACAAATCTTTTAAACGGTGCAAATGCCAAAACCGATTTGACTCAAATAATTCCGGGTTTTGGAGTTGCTTTTAATCCTTTTAACAACACGACGATTTTTGCCGGAGTTCACAGAGGATTTGCACCGCCAAGCACATCGGATATTTTGACGAACAGCGGCGGGGTTGTGAATCTGGATGCAGAGCTAAGCTGGAATTATGAATTCGGAATACGCACACGTCCGACGGATGCAGTTTCGCTGGAAGCCACATATTTTCGCAACGATTACGAAAATCAAATTGTGCCTTCATCCGTCGCCGGCGGAGTCGGCTCAATCGTAACGAATGCCGGAGAAACTTTGCAGCAGGGTTTTGAAATGAATTCGCGGATTGACACAAATCGAATTTTCAAAACCGCTTACAACATATATTTTCAAACCGCTTACACATTTTTAGGCACGGCAAAATTTGACAGTTTGAGATTCAGCGATATTTCCGGCTCGAATAATGTGCTGATTACAGGAAATCGTCTGCCATACACGCCAAAACATCTGGCAACTTCATCGGTCGGGTTTTCTTACAAAAACTTTGACGGGTTTATCGAAAATGTTTATATCGGCAAACAGTTTACGGATGATTTAAATACGATAAATCCGACGGCAAACGGGCAGAGAGGTCTGATCGGAAGTCAGATGTATTTTAATGCAACAGCGAATTACAAGATAGAAAAATGGGATTCGACAATTTTTGTAACAACAAAAAATTTATTTGACCGATTGTTTATTGTTGATCGAACCAGAGGAATCTATCCGAGCAGCCCCAGACTAATTCAATTTGGTTGGAAGTGGAATTTCTCTAAGTAGAATTTTGTTAAGTAATTACAAGTGATAGTTATGTTTGTGTCGCTCTATTTTGACCGGAAGATTTGTGAATATAAGTAATCATTTCATTATTCAATACATTATTCAAATTTTGTATGTTTAATAGGATGCAGACAATTAATACAAAATGAAATTAATAAATTAGAATTATTGATTAATTTGTTGATTATAAATTCAGTTTCAAATATTACAGAGGTATAATTAAGCACCTCAACAGAAATAGGTTAGACTATTCGTTGAGATAGGTAAAACAAAAGTAATCGAATTAACCGAGAATCAGCGATCTGAACTTGAGAAAGGGTATCGCAAAGGTGTAAGTCATACTCTCCGCCGGCGGTGTCAGATGATTCTGTTGAAAAGTGAGCGGCGTTCTTCCGAAGAGGTTGCCGAAATTTCAGGTTGTTGCGAGATGGTCGTTAACAACTGGATCAAACGCTATTTGGAAGAAGGCATCGAGGGTTTGGCAACGCGTGCCGGACGGGGACGACCGCCGATCTTATCGCAGCAGAATCCCGAGCATCTGACTACGGCTCATTTGCCAAATTCAAAAAGAAGATAAAATATATCTTCAACAACATTGGAGAAGAATACAAGATTCAATTTCACCAAATGCTGGTCTAATTTATTATTGTCAGGGGGCTTAGTTATGAAAATGAAACTATTTTTGTTTATTCTGACAATATTATTTTGTCAAAACGCATTTGCTCAAACGGGCGATAATCACGGTTTGATTTTGCGTGGAACGGCTTACGACGGAACGGTTGAAATGCACGATGATTATGCGATTTGGCGTGCAAAATTGCAGATGGAGTTTGTTAATGAAGGTTCTCAGCCGATTATTTTGATAAATCCATTTACCGAATATGGCGGTTGGAAAAGTAAAGTTGATTTTATTACAGAAGATTGGGTATATAGGGTTGGAAAACACGGCACTCCTACAAATACATTCGAGAAAATAGTCTTATCAAAATCATATAAACAAGAAACTATTGAAAATCAACGCTTGGTTGAATTAGCGGAAATATTAGATTTTGAAACTCCCCCACAAAATTATACAAATATTATTGAACCCGGCAATTCTTTACAATTTACTGATGAGATAACTATTAAACAAGCGATTTTGAAGAAGGAATATGAAACATCGAGATTTATGTATTCTTTTGAAGGACCTTCAACCGATTATAGTGAAGATTCTAGAGGCGGACTCAAGTTATCCAGTTATCCGAATTTCATAATTAAGTATTCAACTTCATTGGTAAAACATCAAAAGAATCCAGATTTGTTAGAAAACCTTCAGGCTAAATGGAAAAATTTCGGTATTCTTCCCATTGATACAAATGGTGGATTTATGATAACTACCGAGCCAATCAAAAATATTAAATATGAAGTTATTGATAAGACCGTTGAAAGAAATGGTTCGTTTTCCAGAAGAAGTTCAAAACCGTAAATCGTAAAACTCTTTTCCATAAGTTATTATTTGAGTTAATGAATCCACGCGAACTTAAAGAGGCTTATAAATATTGCGAAAGTGTAACGCGAGAACACGCCAAGAGTTTTTATTTTGCCAACAAATTTCTCCCGAAAGATAAACAAAAAGCCGTTTACGCACTTTATGCACTTTGCCGAAATGTAGATGACGAAGTGGATGAAGCGGAAGTGCGTTCGGAGGCGGAAGCGATTAAAGCGGTTGAGAATTGGAAAGTAAAACTAAATGAAGTTTATTCAAAAAAAGTTGAGAGTTCAGAGTTTGGAGTTCAGAGTTTAAGAAAAAAAATCAAAAACTCTAAACCAAAAACTCTAAATTCTGAACCCGAAACACTAAATTCTGAACTTGTTTTTATCGCTTGGGAAGATATGCTGAAAACTTATGCGATTCCGCAGGAAATTCCGCTTGATCTGATGAAAGGCGTTCTGATGGACACGCATCAGAATCGTTACGAAACTTTCGATGAGCTTTATACCTATTGCTATCGAGTTGCTTCGACGGTCGGTTTGATGTCTTCGGAAATTCTCGGATATTCGGATAAAGTTGCGTTGGAATATGCGGAAGCGTTGGGAATTGCGATGCAGTTGACGAACATTCTGCGTGATGTGAAGGAAGATGCGGCAATGAATCGGATTTATTTGCCGCAGGAAGATTTGCGAAGGTTCAATATTACGGAAGAACAGATATTTGCGAACGAATTTGACGGGAAATTTATTGAGATGATGAAATTCCAAATCGCACGGGCAAGGGAATATTATGCTGAAGGTGAAAAGGGAATTCCTTATTTAGAAAAAGATTCGAGATTTTGCGTGCTGTTGGCTTCAAGGATTTACGGGAAGATTTTAGACGAGATTGAAAAGCAGAATTATAATGTTTTCGAGCAGAGAGTTTTCACAACGAAGGGACAAAAGTTGTTTTCGATTCCCGCAATTTGGAAGGAAGCGAGAAATTTGTAGATTTTTTTGTCTTACCGGAATAAATTTTCGTTAAACGAGAATTAGTTAAACAGAAATCAACAACTTTTTGGAAAATAAAAATGAAAAAAATATATTTAATAACAACGATGATGTCGGCTTTATTGGTCGTCGGTGCTTGCACGCAGGTAACTGACAGTCAAACAAAATCGAAAATAAATGACGACAAAAAAATGGAAATGAAAAAGTCCGAAGTGAACTCTGACTTTGTATCGGTGGATGATGCGGTGAAAAATGCTTTGAAAGTCGGCGACAAAATGCCTGCTTTTGAGCTTCCAAACGCGAAAAATGTAACGATCAAAAGCAGCGAATTGTTACAGGATTCGAATTTGATCGTCGTTTTCTACCGCGGTGATTGGTGTCCCGTCTGCAATTTATATCTCAAGCGTCTGCAGGAAAATAACAAGGATTTTGTTGCTAACGGCGGAAAACTCGTGGCAATTTCAGTCGAAGATCCCGACAGTTCAATGTCGGTTTCAGAAAAAAATGATTTGAAATTTGAGGTTTTGAGCGACAAGAATCTCGATCTAGCGAGAAAATTCAAAATCGTTTATGAACTGCCGCAGGAAACGAACGAGAAATACAAAGGATCCGGCATTGATCTCGTCAAAGACAACGGCACAGCAAAACCGGAACTTCCGCTCTCGGCAACTTATATCGTCAACAAAGACGGCGAAATTACATATGCCTTCCTTGATCCCGATTACAAAAAACGGCTTGAAGCGGACGTAATTATCACAAAATTGAAAAAACTCGAAGAACCGAAAATCAATAAATAAAAGCTGAAAATTATTCCGCTTTTACTAAAGAAAAAACAGTTGCGAACGTCGATATTTCAAAACGACGTTCGCAACTGTTTTTTGTTGAAGTTGTTTACAGAGGTTTGTATATATTTTCCGAATTTGCAATAACGGAATTAGCCAGTTCGATCATTTGTTCCATCGAACCTCTTTTGATACTGACTATATATTGACTGCCCATTCCATCCATCCAAAAAATGTTTGCTCCGTAGATTGATTTTGGGTTTGTCGGAGCCGGAGTATAAAATCCTTTGATATTGTTCGCCAAATCAACTGATTTGGCTGAATCGGCAACATATTTTATGAAACTTGAATCAACCGGAGTTTTTGCGGAGTTTTTGATGCCGATCAGACGAGCGTAATTGCAGTTGGGTCTTCCCGCACAATCGGGCGTAATGTCAATCGTCAGATCATACTCATCCTTGCCGAGTTTTTGAACGGAAGAATAAAAAGAAATTTCAGTTGCTCCTTCTGCCATCGGGATGAGTTTCGGAAGAAACTTGGGCGATGGAATTGCTTTAGGCAATCGTAGCGGCACTTCCGATTCACTTATAACTTTAGAGGAAATAGCCGTAAATATCGGCAAAACAATGCCGTCAAAGGTTTGAGCGACAGATTCTCTTTCAGTCGTTGTCGTAATTTTATCGAGAGTATCTCTAGTCCATATAAAGAAAGTTTTCTTTTGCATTTTATTAGCTAAAGATTCGTTCAACACCAACAAAATACTGTCATTTCTGAAGTCAATTAGTTTTTCGGCAGAGTCACCTTTTACATTTTGCAGTTGCTTCGGGAAAAATACCTTTCCCGTTTCAGCGGCAATTATCGCAAACCGAAAACAACCTTTGCCACAACTCCAATTACTCAAAACATATTTCCCTGCAAAATTAGGGTCGCTCACCTTCAAGTTGTCTTTTTGTATAAGAACTTCGTATTGACCGAAATCCGGTTGTGCCATATCGGGTTTTACCTGAGCATAAGTAGAAACCGTCATCAAGAATGAAAGCGTTATTAATACGATTAAAAATTTTCTATGTTTATTTTGCATATTTAATAATTTGAGTTTCCGGTAAAAGGTGTTGATGACAAAAAGTCTAAGTCTACCGATAAAATCAAAACAATCGGTTTTTCTAAAAAAAAATTGTAACATTTATTTCAGTTTTGTGATATTGTTGCAACATATCTTTTCTACCGGTATTTTCACAACTTTTGTTGACAAAATATTTTGTCAACATATTTGAAAATACTTTAAATCATTAGCTGTTGAATTCTAACGATTAAATTTTATTTATTGCAGTCTTTTCGATCCGATTAGTATTTCTTATACAAAAAATCAGCGAAAATAAATAAATAAATTAGCGAAGTTCGATGATCGCAGATACTTGTTTGATTGCCGGTTGATGATTTTCCGAGCGAAGAGATACAAAACACACTAAAAAAGGAAAATTTAATATGAATCCAGTTAAAAAGCTATTAAAAGAGAGATTCGTTTATTTGCTGTTTATCGCAGTATTAATGTTGGTAGCGGGGGCGATTTTTATGCCGATAAACAAAACGAATGCACAAAAGAAAGAACCGAATGTTTACAAACCAAAAAAACAACAGGTAGAAATTTTTGAGCCTGTCAGAATAAAAGAGCGATCTGAAATTAACGAATTGAATAGAACGGAACCTCTTTCGTGGGTCGATGTCATACCTTCACCCAAGCAGGCTCCGAACGAAGATCAAAAAGAAATCCCGCAGACAACTCCTTCGGGGAAGAGTATTAAGACAACATCCGGTAAAGATGCTTTGGCTCCGCCGAATTCTTTGACGGGATCATCGCCCGGACCAGCCAAAACTTTTCAGGGTGAGTTTCTGAGCGGAGGATCAATTCCGCCCGATACAATGGGTGCGGTTGGAATCAACCATACTTTTGCAGTCAGTAATAATCAAATTCGTATTACGGATCGTAACGGAAAACAAATAACCCGAATGACGCTGAACGCTTTTTGGGCAGGCTTGACGGTTAACGGCAATCCGGTAACTTCTACTTTCGACCCGAAGGTTTTGTATGACAGATTTAATGACCGTTATATTTTAATTTCTTCATCGGGCAGTCAGTCACCTGATTCCGCCGCATTATTTGCCGTTTCACAAACGCCGGATCCGACGGGAGCGTGGACTCGTTTTACCGTTCGGTCTGATCCGACGGCAACTACGGCAGGGGGAATTTGGATAGATTATCCATCCATCGGAATTAATAAAGATTGGATTGTGATCAATTACAACTCATTCGGCTTCGGAACAAGTGGCGGTAGTTACGCACGAGCGGATATTTTCGTTATTGACAAAGCCGCCGCTTATGCCGGAACACCGACCGTCACGGCATTTCAAGAACTAACGGCGGGTTGTGCCAACGGTTTTACAAATCTTTGCTCCGGTTTTACGCTGGCTCCCGCAATAGTTGAGGACAATATGACTGAAACGGTTTATTTGGCTGAGAACTATAATGGCACATCGGGAATACTAAGATTGAGTAAAATCACCGGAACACCGGCAACAGGAGGTCCCGTTTTAACGGTTGGAATTCAAGCACCGGCTGGACTAAATTCGTGGAGAACCAGTGCCTCCCGAATTGCCTCTTCCGGCGGATATGCCCCGCAACGTCAGCAAGTTGCTTATTTGCCGTCGGGAAGTCGTTTAGCAAACAACGATGCCCGAATGGGAAATGTGGTTTATCGTAACGGCAGACTTTGGGCGACTCATCACGTTATGGTTGCCGCGACACCGAGTGCTCCCGGAGTTGGTTACAATGCTACAAACCCGGATGTTCGTTCCGTTATTCAATGGTGGGAAATAGATCAGGCACAAGAACCCGGTGCGTTTTTGGTTCCGGCTCTCCAATTTGGTCGCATCGAAGACCCGATTGCCGATAATTGCCACAATGGAACCGCCGGTTTGAGAACAACCGGAACTTGCACCAGCAATGCTGCCCAAGTCGGACAGTTTTTTGCGTTTCCGAATATTGCGGTTAACAAAGATAATGATGTCTTTATCGGATTTACGCAGTTTTCGGCATACGCCTATCCGAGCGGAGCTTATGCCATTCGCCGCAATGCTGATGCTCCAAACACGATGCGTAACTTAGCCGTTTACCGTCCCGGACAGGCAAACTACGGTCTCGCTTCAGGAACCGGCACATCAACCCACCGACGTTGGGGAGATTATAGTGCGGCAATGACCGATCCGGTAAATGATACGGACTTTTGGGCAGTTCAGGAATTTTCAGGAGTGCCGAAGGATTTCGGAATCGGCATTACATCGCCCTGGGAAACTTTTTGGGCTTACGTCATACCATCCGATCCGCAACCTGTCACGAACGGCAATTTGATTATCAGCGAATTTCGTCTGAATGGACCGCAGGGTGTACGGGACGAATTTGTAGAATTGTATAATCCCGGCACATCACCGGTTATTGTTAATACGACGGATAACTCCGATGGCTGGGCGTTGGCTTATAGTGCGGATGGCACAGCTGTAACACCTGTTACGGTCGTTCCGAACGGAACCGTCATTCCGGCTAGAGGACATTTCTTAATAACGAGTAATCCCATTGGCGGGACAACTCCGATTCTACCGACAACGACTTATAGTTTGAGCAATTATCCGTCGCAGGTTGATGTGCGTGGAGCTGACGGTGATACGGGTTACACCGCCGCCACAGACTTAGCCGATAATGGCGGATTTGCAATATTCAAAACATCGACGGTGGCGAATTTCAGTGCCGCGACAAGAATGGATTCGGTCGGCTTTTCAACGATTGCCGCCGGACTTTTCAAAGAAGGTGCGGGAATTCCGGCAATTACGACGCAACCGACAGCAGACTGGAGTTATCTCCGAAATCTGAATGCCGACACGCAGGACAACAATGCGGATTTCATATTCGTTTCAACCGACGGAGCATCGCCTTCGGCGGGTGTTCAGAGAGTCGGTTCTCCGGGACCGCAGAACCTCGGTTCGCCGATTGCCAACAATGCACAACTGCCGATTAGTCTGATTGACAGCACGGTTGCCGCTGATGCAGCACCGAATCAGTTCTATGATGCAACGGCAACTGGACCGAATGCTGCGAATGGTACCGTTCAAGTTCGCCGTAGTGTATTAAATAATACCGGAGAATTGGTAACAAGACTGCGTTTCCGCATTACTTCGCTTTCGACAAACCCCGATTTGCGGCTTTTGTCTTCATCCGATATTGCTGTAACGAGTAGTGACGCAACGGTCTGCGGAACAACACCGGTTCCTTGTAACATAACCGCTAAAGCTCTGATATTGGAAAATGTACCGACACTTTCAATGGGCGGCGGTGTTGGTTCATCGGTTGCAGCAGGAGAAATTACTTTCGCTGCTCCGCTTAATTTGAACGCCAGATACAACGTCAATTTTCTTTTCGGAGTTCAGAGCGGGACACCTTTCAAATCAGTAAGATCGTTAGCTCCGCAAGCACCGGTTGCTTTTACTGTCAATGTCGAGGCTTTGACTCAACCGAGTTTAGCTCCGAGTGCCGCTTTAGCTGTTGTCAAGGGAAGAGTAACTACTGCAAAAGGTCAGGGTATCAGCCGGATTGTCGTTGTTATGACGAATGAAGACGGGAAAGAAATTTCCGCGACGACAAACAGTTTCGGTTATTTTACGATCAACGATGTTCAGGCAGGTGAAACTTATATTTTCAACGTCAAATCAAGAACTGCGAAATTTACTCCACAGATAGTTCAAGTGGTTGATAACATAAGCGATTTAATCTTTGTTGCCAGAGGTAGATAGAAACTGCAACACAATAAATGATTTACTTTCGAGGATGCAATTATTTAATTTGCATCCTCTTTTTTATTGAAATATATAAACTGTCTGTTTATTATTTTCTGAATTATTAAGTATTTGTGATAATCTTATTAAAAACATTTACCGGAGTTCTAAAATATGACAAAAATACTTTCGCTGTTAGTAGTTTTTACACTCGCCGTTTTTCCGGCGTTCACGACTGCACAAAAGACCGCATCGGGCGGACTTTCGCAATTGCAGTCGCCGCAGAATCCGCGGCTCGGCTTTGTCATCCACGGCGGAGCGGGCGTAATTAAACGCGGAAGTTTGACACCCGAACAGGAAAAGGAATACCGGGCGAAGCTCGAAGAAGCGGTGTTAGCCGGCTATAAAGCTTTGCAGGACGGCAAAACAAGTCTTGACGCAGTGCAGACGGCGATTATGATTATGGAAAATTCGCCGCTGTTTAATGCCGGCAAAGGTGCGGTTTTTAACGCCGACGGCAAAAATGAGTTGGACGCTTCGATTATGGACGGGCAGACGCAAAATGCGGGAGCGGTTGCCGGACTTCATAAAGTTAAAAACCCGATTTTGCTGGCACGAGCCGTAATGGAAAAATCGCCGCACGTAATGATGATCGGCGAAGGTGCGGAAACTTTTGCGAAAGAAAATAATATCGAACTCGTTCCCGAAAAATATTTTTACACCGATTCGCGTTGGAATTCCTTACAGAAAATCATCGAAGCGGAAAAGGTGAAAATGAAAGCGGAGAAGGAAGGCAAAAAAGTTTCGGTTAATGAAGAATTTGAAAAACCTTCCAATAAATTCGGCACGGTTGGGGCGGTCGCTCTGGATAAAAATGGCAATTTGGCAGCGGGAACTTCAACCGGTGGAATGACTTACAAAAAATACGGACGAGTCGGCGACGTGCCGGTGATCGGTGCGGGAACTTATGCGAATAATGAAACTTGTGCGGTTTCGGCAACGGGTTGGGGCGAGTATTTTATTCGTTTGAGCGTCGCCAAAGATATTTCGTCGCAGATGGAATATCGTGCGTTGCCTGTCCAGAATGCCGCTGATAATGTGATCCAGCAAAAACTCCAAAAATTAGGCGGCGACGGCGGCGTAATCGCTCTCGATAAATTCGGCAACATCGGAATTTCATTTAATTCGGAGGGAATGTACCGGGCTTATATTGATAAAGACGGCAAGCCTGTGGTCGGAATTTATGGAGATGAAAAAGCCAAATAGTCAGAAATAAAGTACGAATCAAAGAAGCGTGACAGAAATTAGATTCTGTCACGCTTCTTTTATTCGTACTGTAAATGTTTATTAAATCGAATCGTCGTTTTTTGAGTCTTCTTCCAATTCAAACCTTTGTTCACCGCGTTTTTGGTCGTCGAAGTCGAGCGGCTGATTGTCTTCAAAACTTACGCCCATCGCGTTAGCGTTGGCTTCCGTGTCGGATTGTCCGGGAGTCGGATTGTGTCCGCCGACGCTTTCGGCTCCGCTGTCGTTGGCATCTTCCCATTCGGCATCAATGTCGCCGCCGGAAAGTGCGGGCGAAGTCGAATTGTGTTCCTCAAGTCGCTCTTTCAATTCATTCGGAGCGGTCGGTGCATTAGCGATTTCTTCGCTCATTGCTTCCTGAATATCTTCATCCGCAACGGGTTGATTTTCGTAAAATTCCAAATCTTTTCCTGACATTTTTTTTATACCACCTTGTAAGTTAATTTTTTATAAATAATATCACAAATAATTTTTTCACCACAGAGACACGGAGACACGGAGAAAAATTTTATTGATTTATACCAGTTTATGAAAAGTAATGCGTATCATCGGACTGCGGGCATCCCTGCCCGCAAGTATCTTTTGCTTATTCACTTAATCGTAAATTCAACACTTGCGGGCAGGGATGCCCGCAGTCCGAGTTGTAATTATATAAAAACGACGGTTTGCGAGGAGGGAATTTCAAAGCGGCGGCGGCAACGATTGTTTTTGCATATTAGTTCGTCATCTATGCGGATCATATAATCGCGGGATTTGTCGAACTGTGAGCGTTCCTGTTCGTTCATGCGGCGGTTCGAGTTTTTCTTTTTTGTGCGTTTGAGCCAACGAACATCAAACTCACTGCGTTCGCCGCAGAAGGTGCAGTTATAGAATTGCTTTTTAGTTTCCTGCTTTTCGTCAAAAATATCGCGTTCTTGCATAAATTTATAAAAACTATTCTTTATCAGACAAATCCCGCAACAATCTAAAACTGAAAATTCCCGTGTCGTGTTCGTCGGAGAAATGAAAATTCAAAGCGTACCTGCCGACGATGGAAATGTGCGAGAAGTTTATATCGGCGGGAATCGAATCCTCTTTCAGACGCTTCTCACCCGTCCATTCGTCAATGCAACTGGCACACGGACAGGACTTACGCAAATCAAACGCGTTATAACTCGTTTCCTTGCCGTCCGACCATTTGATCGAAATTTCAGAATCACTTTCCTCGATTATTTCGGTTGGTTCAAGCATTTATTGATCGTTATTCGATATTTCCGAAGTCAATCCACTACTTGTTATATCGTAATGCGAAGCAGTATAGACGGATTTGCCGTTTCTTAAAATAATTGCCTGCGGCGATTCGTGTTTGATTCCGGTTTTTTCGGCAATTGCCGTTGAAATGTTTTTCGCCTTTTGAACGGTAATTAAAAAAATCGTCGAATCAACATTCTTGACTTCATCGTAAACATTGGCACTAATCGGACAGGTCGTGCTGTGTTTGAAAATAATTACGGGTTTGCGATTTGAAACTTCAAAAAGTTCGTCTAATTGGTCTGCGTTGTTTAATTCTATAAATTGAGCTTTCATATATATTTTTTACAAATTCGAGTATTCGGTTAAAGTAAAACCGACGACTCTACCTGGATTCTGCCAAGCCGCACTTGCACTCAGTTTGAATGCATCCATTCCGGGTAAGTCGTGTTCAACTGTCAGAGGATATGTGAACATAATAAACGCGTGAATACAACTGAGGATAAACGCAAAAATAATTCCTTCGGTGAAAATAATTCCGTAAAGCCCTCAAATTGCCGATTCTTCGAATTGTCCGCTGCCTGAAGTTATCGACACAAAGTATCCGAATATCGAAATACAGGAGATTATCCTAAAGACAAAAACCGGAATGATAAAAATCAAAATTGCGATCAAAGCGGGAACGAAATAATTCAAGCCTTTGAACAAATCACCGAATTCGACTCGTTCGCCCCGTATAAGTTTAAATATCGCAAAATAAATTCCGCAATATGCCGCCCCGAGAGCAATGCCGAACGGGATAAATCCGGCAATAATCAAACCGACGACGGTAATTCCGAAAATTATCCAATACTGCGGTTTGATTAATTCCCAACCTTCTCTGAAACATTCAAACGGTCTTATTTGTCCGGTCGTAAATTCGATGTTTCCCATAACAAAAATTAAGTTAGCACAATTTAATGCCAATTTATAGATAAATTTGTTCGATATAATCTTTGACCATCCGATCACTGCTAAATTGCGGAGTGAGGGTTGCTATCGCATTTTTCATACGCTCGATCCAGTCGGTCGGCAAACCGTTTTCGTCTAAATTATAGAAGGTCGGAATTATTTTGTTTTCCAAAATGTCATAGAGCGACTCGGCATCCGTCGCATCGTTTACTTGATTTTCTTCTTCCTCCATATTTTCCTCCGAACCGCCGATTGAAAAACCGTTGATTTCGTTATAACCTTCGATCCACCAGCCATCCAGAACCGAAAAGTTCAGACCGCCGTTCATCGCCACTTTCTGTCCGCTCGTTCCCGATGCTTCGAGTGGTCTTCGCGGAACATTCATCCAGACATCCACGCCCTGCACCAAATAACGGGCGACCTCCTGATCGTAGTCTTCAATAAATACGGCTCGATTCTGCCAGTTTGAGTCATTGTCAATACTGACCAGATTTTGCAGAATCTTTTTCGCCTTCGTGTCCTGCGGATGAGCTTTTCCGGCGAAAACAAACTGCACCGGACGCTTCGCATCATCAATCATTCTAAGCAGACGTTCGGTGTCCGTAAGCAGTAAGTTCCAGCGTTTGTAAGCCGCGACACGCCTTGCAAAACCGATGGTCAAAACATCTTTATCGAACAAATCTTTCGTCTTTTTATGTTCGTTGATGGTATCGGTTTTTCCGGTTTTTTTAGCAAACGTTCGTTCACGGATAAACGAGATCAGCAGTTGTTTCAGCAGTTGGTGAGCCTGCCAGATCTCGCTGTTCGGAATTTTTTCGACCGCTGCTTTCCATTCGTCGTTATTCCGCAAAGTTTCCGCCCAATGTTCACCGATGCGATATTCAAAAAGTGATTTAAACGTCGGTGCGATCCAGGTCGGAGCGTGAACTCCGTTTGTAATATGCGTGATCGGAACATCTTCCGCGTTCGTGTCTTCGGGAAACATCTTGAGCCATAGACTACGCGACACTTCGCCGTGTTTTTCGCTGACTCCATTTGCCGAACGCGACATCCGAATCGCCAGCGGTGTCATTCCGAACCATTCTTCCGAATCATCGGGATTCGAGCGTCCGAGCGAGAAAAATTCATTCTTTTCAAGTCGCAGCGAGTTGATGAAATTTTCATCAAAACACGCTTCGATCAGTTCCGGCTTAAATGTATCATTGCCCGCATCAACCGGCGTGTGCGTCGTGAAGACACATTTATTTCTGACGACCGACGCGACATCGGTGAACGATAAATTCTCGTCTTTTTCAAGAAATTCTCTGGCTAATTCCAGTGATAAAAACGCCGAATGTCCTTCGTTTAAGTGGAAAACGCTTGGTTCGATTTTTAATTTGCGAAGCAGACGCACGCCGCCGATGCCCAAAATTTTCTCCTGCACGATTCGCGTCTCGGTATCGCCGCCGTAGAGATGTCCGGTGATATAGCGGTCAGTTTCGTTATTCTGTTCAACGTTCGTATCAAGCAAATACAGCGAGATTCGCCCGATTTTTGCGAGCCACGCCTGTGCCGAAACTTCGCGTCCGCGAATGCGAACCATTATTGTCAGACGTTCGCCGTTTTCATCTAAAACCGGCTTCAAAGCTAATTCCGATTCGAACGAATCAACATAATTTTCCGTCTGCATTCCGTTGTGAGCCAGATTCTGGCGAAAATATCCGAAGCGATACAACAAACCGACGGCGACCAGCGGAACATTCATATCGCTCGCCGATTTCAGATGATCGCCCGCCAAAATTCCTAAACCGCCGGAATAGATCGGCAGGGAATTATGAACGCCGAACTCCGCACAAAAATATGCAACCGGATTTTTAGGCGTAATCTTCCCGAATTTATTCGGTTCTTGTTTCAGATAGTCTTTAAATTTCTGCTCAAAATTCGACAAACGAACCAGATAATCTTCATCAATCGCCTTTTGCCAAAGCCTTAGTTCAGAAATTTCCCGGAGCATTCTCAAAGGATTTTGCTCACATTTTTCCCAGAGTCCGGCATCGAGTTCACGGAATAATTCCGTGCCTTCGAGCGTCCACGACCAATAATAATTCCACGCGGCTTTTTCTAAAAACTGTAGATTTTGCGGGATGTTTCTGTCTGGATCAAAATCATTTCTGAAATTTTGTTCGGATTGTAAACCAAGTGCTTGTTGCATATTTGTATAACCTTCATTGGAAGTTTCCATTTTTGTTTGATTGTTGAATTTTGTAACTTATAATTTTTGTAAATAGAATTTATGCAATATAAAACATTGCTCTGAAACTATCAAACATAAGGATTGAACGGTTTGTCTGAAAAATTATCACTGAGGTCTTTCCACAACGAAAAAAACACAATTTACCGCACAGCTACAGCGTCCACAGAGGAACGCAGGGAATTTTATGATTATTCAAAGTGATTTCACAAAACTCCGTGAGTTCTATGGCTTCGTGGTGAGCTATTTGTCTTTAATCTTTTTCCTTAATCTCGATTTCATCGAACATATCGTAAATCTCCAGAACTTCCGCTAATTCTTCGATTCGTGTACGGTTTAGAGGAAGATGCGAATTGTGGCAGGAAATCTCGAAGGTTTCGGCGGCGATTTCTTCAATCTGTAATTCGCCGAGCGAAACGCCTTTCGCAACTCTGATATGTTCAAGGTTATGTTGCCGGAATTGTCCGTGCATATCAACATAATCCTCAATAAAAGGCGTTTGCAAAGCGTTTTTCGCCTCGTCAACATTAGCGTATTTCCCGTAAGCGATAATGGTGAATTCATCCGATTTATTCATAATATATGTTTTACAATTTTTTGCGACAAATTTCCACATTTTTAGTTTCGATTTTCAAAAAAAATGTAAATTATGTTTTGTGAAAGTTATAAGTTACTATTTTACTGAAATTCGGAACATACAAAATTTTATAAACAAAGAGGAAAATAATGGATAAAGAAGGAATTATACCCGTAAAATGGACGGACGACTGCGTTTTGATGCTGGATCAGCGATTGTTGCCGCTTGAAGAAAAATGGTTGGAATTGAAAAATTATAACGATGTCGCGGTCGGCATCAAAGATATGGCAGTTCGCGGAGCTCCGGCAATCGGTGTTTCGTGTGCTTACGGAATTGCGATTGCGGCGAAGAATTTTGTCGGCACGAATGTTGATGATCTCGAAGAAGAATTGGATTACGCTTGTGAAGTTCTTGGCAAAACCCGTCCGACGGCGATCAATCTTTTCTGGGCGATCAATGAAATGAAAAAAGTTTTTGCAAAAGCAAAAGCCGACGGCAAAAATGTCAGCGAAATTAAACAAATCCTGATTGATGCTTCGATAAAAATTCACGAAGACGACATCGAAGCACAACGCCTTATCGCACACTTCGGCGGCGAATTGCTTGAGCAGGATTCAAATGTCTTAACGCATTGCAACGCCGGAGCTTTAGCGACGGGCGGAGTTTGGGGAACGGCACTCGGCGTGATTCGCGGGGCGGTTGACCAGGGCAAAAAAGTTATGGTTTACGCGGATGAAACGCGACCATATCTGCAAGGTGCGAGGTTGACCGCGTGGGAATTGTTGCAGGATAAAATTCCCGTAACTTTGATTACAGACAATCAAAGCGGACACATTATGAAAAAGGGAATGATTCAAGCGGTCGTCGTCGGTTCGGACAGAATTGCGGCGAACGGCGATGTTGCCAACAAGATCGGAACATATATGGTCGCGGTTTTGGCAAAGCGTCACAACATTCCGTTTTACGTTGCCGCACCGATGTCAACGGTTGATTTCGAATGTCCGACGGGCGATGAGATTCCTATCGAAGAACGCGACATCCGCGAAGTTACGCACGTCGGCGACATACAACTTGCCCCCGAAGGAATCGAAGTCGGCAACTTCGCGTTTGACGTAACACCGAACGATCTTGTTGATGCAATTATCACCGAAAAAGGCGTTGCCCGAAAACCTTTCACGGAAAGTTTGCGTAAAATGAGAGAAGACAATTAATTTAAAAACAAAAAATAATAATAAGGAAAAATTATGACTAAATTCAGAAGAATTTCAGCAATTATGTTCGTGTTTGCGATGATCGTGTCGGTTGCCCCGGTAGTTTCGGCACAATATACGAATAAGGATATGGAAATTTATGCCAAGATTCGTAAGGAAGCGATGGAGAATTCGCAGATTATGAACACTTTGCATCATTTCACGGATGTTTACGGACCGCGTTTGACGGGTTCGCCGAAACTCGAAATGGCGGGCAAATGGGCGATGAAACGGATGGACGAATGGGGTTTTGATAAAACCGAAATGGAACCGTGGGAGTTTGGAAATGTCGGTTGGGAAAATGACCGGGCATCGGGTTTCATCACGTCGCCGGTGAAAGACCAATTAACTTTTGAAGTTCTCGCCTGGACACCAAGCACGAAGGGAACTGTCAAGGGAAAAGCCGTAATGGTTGATGTTCCGCGATTTCCAAACGGCGACGATCCGCGTTGTATGCGTCCGCCGACGCAGGAAGAATACACGAGTTATTTAAACTCGATCAAATCGAATATCAAGGGCGGAATGGTGCTTTTCGGTGATCCGGCAAGTCCCGGAGTTGATTTTGATCCGCCGAATAAGCGAATTACGCAGGAACAGATTGATGGTCGCCGAAATCCGCGAGGTCGAGGCAATGGCAGCGGAACCGCTTCGCCGAACGCTCCCGATTGCCCGAAAATTACGGTTACGCCGATCAATTACAGAGATGCGGTTGAACAATATAACAAGTTTATAATGGAAAACGGTGCAGCCGTCATTATTCAGGATGGAAGAATGGTTCACGGTAAGATTCGTGCCTTCGGAAACCGTTCGTATAATCCCGACGACACGCTTCCGACAGCCGTTATGCGTAACGAAGATTACGGCAGAATTTGGCGGCTTTTAAAAGACGGAGGCAATGTCGAACTCGAGTTCAATATTCAGAACAGCATCTATCCGAACGGTAAAACCGCTTATAACACAATCGGCGAAATTAAGGGAACGGATAAAGCCGACGAAGTAATAATGCTCGGCGGACACCTCGATTCGTGGCACGCGGCAACGGGTGCGACCGACAATGCAATCGGCTGTGCGGTTATGATGGAAGCAGCGAGGATATTAAAAGCCATCGGCGTTAAACCACGGCGGACGGTTCGCGTAGCACTCTGGTCGGGCGAAGAACAAGGTTTGCTCGGTTCGCAGGCTTACGTTAAAAAACATTTTGGTTCATATGAAAATCCGACAGCCGAATACAATAAATTCGGCGGATATTTCAACATTGATTCGGGAACGGGCAGAGTTCGCGGTTGGAGCGTCTTTGGACCGCAGGAAGCCGGCACAATTGTCGGAATCGGTTCGATACCGTTGGGCGACAACGGTTTTGAAGGGGCAACCAACACGTTGAGTCGCGGACTCGGCGGTTCGGATCACACTTCGTTTAATCAAGCCGGTCTGCCGGGAATCGGAGCAACGCAAGACCCGATTGAGTACTTTACGGATACCTGGCACACAAATCTCGACACCTACGAGCGAATTGTCGAAGATGATGTCAAATCAAATGCCGCAATGGTCGCCGCCGCCGTTTATTATCTGGCAATGCGTGATGAATTATTGCCGCGACTTCCGGCAAGCGATATGCCGAAAACTTCCGGTCGCGGGGCTGAATAGATTGATTTATCGGACTGCGGGCATCCTGCCCGCAAGTATTGCTTTTTAATCTATAAGGTATGAAAAAATGAAAATGGATAAGAAGACACTTGCGGGCAGGGATGCCCGCAGTCCGATAAATAACCTTGGTTGGTATTCCCGTGGTTATCTTCCACATTTTGACGGTGGCGAGATAAATCAGTTTGTTACGCTTCATTTGGCGGATGCTTTGCCGAAAAAGGTTGTTCGAAGTTGGAGAATTGAACTGGAAAATGAAGATGAATCAATTGCAAAACTGGAACTGCAAAGAAAAATTGAAAAATATATTGATCGGGGATTCGGCAAATGCTATTTGAATAGAGAATCTATCGCACAAAAAGTTCAAGAATCACTTCTATATTTTCATAACGAAAGATACAAAATGATCTCTTGGGTAATTATGCCGAATCATATACATTTTTTGTTTCGTCCGTTTAAAAATTATGAATTAAAAGATTTGATGCACTCGATAAAATCTTATTCTGCTCAAAAATGCAACAAATTCCTCGAACGCAAAGGTACATTCTGGCAAGCGGATTATTTTGACAGATTCATTCGAGATTACGAACATTATCAAAATGTATTGCGATATATTCGCAACAATCCCGTCAAAGTTAAATTGTGTCAAAAACCGGAAGACTGGAAATTCAGCAGCTTCTACACCCGGACTGCGGACATCCCTGTCCGCAAGAATGAAATCACAGATGGATGATTTAAACTAAATTTAACTAAGACAATACTTGCGGGCAGGATGCCCGCAGTCCAAAGAATTCGAATCATTCCACATTTTGAACCTGCTCACGAATCTTTTCGATCTCGGCTTTGATAATTAATGCGGCTTCTTTGATGATTAAATTCTGCGTTTTCGAGGCGATGGTGTTTGCTTCGCGGTTGAATTCCTGCGTTAGAAAATCGAGTTTTTTGCCGACGACATCGTCTTCGTTGATGATGGATTCAAATTGTTCAATGTGGCTTTTAAGGCGTGAAATCTCTTCGGAAATGTCGTTTTTGTCGGCGATGTAAGCGACTTCCTGAGCGAGTCTGGCTTGGTCAATTTCGGTTTGCGAATCGCTTCTGGAAAGCAATTTCTCGATCTTTTTATTTAGTCGCTCGAAGTATTCATCGGCAACTGTTTCAGCTTCTTGTTCGATGGTCGGCAGTTGATTTTGGATATTTGCCGAAAGCGATTTTAAGTCACTTTTTAGTGATTCACCTTCGACCTCACGCATTTTTTCCAGGTTATCCAACGCATCCGAAACCGCGTTTTTTACTCCATCGGCAAAATCCTGATCGAGGTCGTCCATCTTTGTTTGCAGAGCATTCGGCAGACGGGCGATGTAGTTCAAATCCGGTTCGCCTTCGAGTCCGAATTCTTCTTTCATTTCCTTTAATGCCGTGATGTAGCCGGAAATCAAAGGTTTATTTAATTCATAAGACACGTCGCTTGATTTCTCATAATTCAAAAACACATCCACCCGCCCGCGTGAAAGACGCTTCGAGATTAGGTTTTTCAAATCCGCTTCAATTGGCTGAAGTTCGCTCGAGAGCCGCAAATTTACGTCTAAGAAACGATTATTAACTGTTTTTATTTCGGCGGAAACGGTAAAGTTTTTTCCATTCGCTTCACCGCGTCCGAATCCGGTCATTGATTTCATAATGTTTTAATTTTCTGCTTTTAGAATTTCTGATTCTGCAAATTGCAATTCGTATAATTTTTTATAAGTTCCACTTTTTTCGATGAGTTCGTCGTGCGTGCCTTGTTCGACGATTTCGCCGCGTTGCAGGACGACGATTTTGTCGGCACGGCGGACGGTTGAAAGTCTGTGGGCGATGACGATTGATGTTCGGTCTTTCATCAGATTTTCAATTGCTTTTTTGACGAATCTTTCGCTCTCGGCATCAAGTGCCGAAGTTGCTTCGTCCAAAATCAGCACGGGAGCGTGGACTAAAACAGCACGAGCAATGGCAATTCGCTGGCGTTGTCCGCCGGAGAGAAAAGTTCCGCGTTCGCCGACCAATGTGTCATATTTTTCGGGCAATTCTTCGATGAATCTATCGGCGAAGGCAACCTTTGCGGCGTGTTTTATTTCCGCGTCGGTTGCGTTCGGGTTTCCATAGGAAATGTTGTAGCGAATCGTGTCGTTAAACAGAACCGTTTCCTGCGTTACGAGAGCGATCTGTTTCTTCAATTTGAAAAAATTTACATCTTGCAAGTCATTATTGTCCCACAAAATCGAACCTTTCGTCGGATCGTAAAGCCTTTGAATGAGTTTAATCAAACTCGATTTTCCGCCGCCGCTTTCTCCGACGAGGGCGACCATCTGACCTTTTTCGATGTCGAGCGAAATGTCTTTCAGGATTTGCTTTTCTTCATTTTGATAACGAAACCAAACATTTCTAAGCGAAATTTTATCTTCGAGCGTTTCAATTTCGACGGCGTTTTCTTTTTCGGGCAATTCGTTTGTTTCGTCCAAAACTTCCCAAACATCGGCGGCGGCGGCAAAACCTTTATTTATCTCATTATGCTGCCGCGAAAGTTTCCGCATCGGGTCATAGCTTCTCAGCAGAAAGAACAGAAATGCGAAAAATTGTCCGGCTTCCATATTTCCGACGTTGATTTCACGCAAACCGAAGTAGAAAAATGTAACGATAGCGATCATTCCGATAGTTTCAATCAGCGGCGGAGAAGTGGCGGCGATTTTGGCACTTCGCAGATTGGCGTTGGCGATAAATTCGGCGACTTCTGTAAATCTCGTTTGCTCACGGGCTTCGGCGGTGTAGGCTTTGACGATGGTTTGATTCGCCAGCGATTCCTGAGCGGTATCGGTCAAACGCTGATTTCCTTTGAGCGATACGTCGGAGAGTTTCCGCAGTGATTTGCTGAATTTCGATGTTAAAGTTCCAATTATAGGACCGATTATCAAAGCTCCGAGCATCAATCGCCAGTTGAAATAAAACGCTGCACTAATAAATGCGATGAGCATCAGCGATTCTTTAAAAACGTCCCGCAGATTTGCCGAAACGGTTGCTTCGACCGCCGCACAACTCGTTACAAGTCTTGAAACCAAAAAATTAGTGCGGTGATTTTCAAAGAACGAAGCCGACTGATTTAGTAAATGCTCATAAAGTTCTTCGCGTAGTTCGAGAATAGCGGATTGCCCGATTTTCGCCATTAAATAAGTTGATAAATATGACGCGATTCCGTTCAAAATCGTAAAACTCACCAACAATGCAGCGATCACTTTCCATGCCTGAAACCAATCTTCGCGGGCATCGGGAATCAAATTTTGCAAACTAAACAGCGTCGGCGTATTTTTTGCCGTTTCGTTCTGGAATTGATCAATAATCGGAACGAGCAACGCACCCGTCGCGGTTTCAAGAAGAGCCGACAAAAACATCGCGGCAAGAGCGATCAAAAAGATCGGCAGATGCGGTCGCAGATATTTAAAAAGTCTTTTTAAATCTTTCATCGGTTGCAAACCATTGAATATACTTTAGTTCAAAGTGTAAAGTCCAAAGTATCACAAAATTTATTCGGCTGTTTTAAGATTTACAACTTCAAGTGATTTTGAATCATCTTTAATTAAAATCAGTGCCGCTTCCGGAGAAAATATTTATGACACAAAAAAATCCACTTAGTTTAACCGCAATTTTTTCAATGTTACTTTTACTAACCGCTAATTCATTTGCCCAGATTGATATTTCGAGAGAAACCAAAGCGGTCACCTATCCACAGGATGCGGAAATTATGGTGCGTTTTCGCGGAACGACGCGATTTCCGCGGATGAAGGGCGATGCGAAGATCAAACGAACCAATAAAAACGGAACGGAGATCGAACTTTCGGTTTCAAAAATGCCGCGACCGTTTGAACTCGGTGCGGGTTATGCGACGTATGTTTTATGGGCGATTTCGCCGAACGGACAGGTTGATAATCTCGGCGAAATAAAACGCCGCGGGTTTTGGGAATTTGACTCGAACATCAAAGTTACAACACCTTTGCAGACGTTTGCGTTAATTGTTACCGCCGAACCGCATTTTCTGGTAACTCGTCCGAGTCAGGAAATTATGCTGGAAAATCTTGATCCGTATTCAAAATCGGGCAGAACGATTGCGACGACTTCGACGATTACCTATTTCGGAAATTCAAGCGATTATTTCCGCGATTCGAGGACTCCGCAAATCGCTGATGTTGACTATAAAAGCACACCGACGGCAGTTTTGCAGGCACGGCAAGCATTGGCTCTGGCAAGATACGCGGGTGCGGAACGCGATGCTCAGACCGAATTTGAACTGGCACAGACTTTGACCAAAAACGCCGAAGATTCGTGGACGGCGGGACGCGGCGAAGAAGCGGTTGATATTGCCGCCCGCAAAGCTATCAGTCAGGCGGTGCAAGCCGAACAGACGGCGATGGTTCGCAGGGATGCCCGCGAAAAACGCAACGAAAAAATTCGTCAGGATGCGGAATTGCGGCAGGCGGAAAATAAGGTTGACGATGCTCAGGGCGTAATTTCAGGTCTGCGTGATAATCTCGCCGCCGAAACCCGTGCCAGAGAATTATCCGAACGCGATTCGATCAATTATCTCGAACAAATTAAAGATTTAAAAAATGAGGTAATCAGATTGCGGGAAGAAAATCAGGAAGCAAAAATCAAACTTGCCACCATCGAAGCCCGGCAGAAAACTATGGAAGCCGAACGCGAAAAAGATAACAGAATAAAACGGCTTGAGGCAAACTCGTCGGTTCTGGTCGAATCGCTCAGACGCTTCGGGACAGTTGAGGAAAATGAACGCGGCATTATTGTAACCTTGCCGGAAAATTACTGGTCGGGAAGTCGCGTCAGCAGTTTCGCGGCGACTTCGGATGCAAAATTGACCGAATTAGCACAGGTTTTAGCAAACAGTACGGACTATAAAGTGATGATCGAATCGCACACCGACAACGACGGAACGCCCGATGATCTGCGGATTTTAACAAGCGAAAGATCACAGGCGGTCGCTGATAAGTTAATGTCTATGGGTGTTTCGCAGGAACGGCTTGAATCGAAAGGCTTTGGGGCAGCAATTCCGGTTGTCGCTAACACGACCAAGAAAAACCGTGAAAAAAATCGGCGGGTTAGTCTGATTCTAGTTCCGAATATTTGATGTATGATTGGTTATTGCCGGGTCGAAACGGAATACAACTGATTCTGTCGGGTATCATCCATTGAATGCTAAAAAAGTTATAAATCAAATATTTGATTTATAACTTTTATTACTTTATAAAATTTTTTTGTTTCATATTTGACTTCGATTTTGTATAATATTTAAAGGTAGGAGTAAGATTCATCAACTTTTAACTCAAAAATAAATTTCAAATCAGGTCAATCTGAACTTTTTGTAAATTTTATTTATTTCATCACTAAGAATAAATTCTAGTGTAACTACGGACAAATATAATTATTATGAAAAAACATTCATTCAAGGCTTTTGCTCTCTCAATTAGTTTCTTATTGATTTTGATTCAGAGTTTCAATGCTTTCGCACAAACAAAAAATCGTTACATCTTCAGTCCGGTTCAGCAAATTCAGGCGGATTATGATTTGGCAAACACTATTAATCAGAGAACGAATCGCTCCGCTAAGGATTTAACTGCAATAAAAGATTCGGACGGCGGAGTTACGCTTGATCTTCAGGGTAGATTTCAGAATTTGATGTTGGCTAAACTTAATGCCTATGGTGAACCAATCAACGCCTGTATTGCATCATTGCCGGAGGCAAATTCCTTTTTCGGCAGGAATTTGGAAACCGGACAGATTTTGCCGTTCGAAATGTTTGCGGCGGATGAAATTTCGCAAAAGGCTGAATCGCAGGGAATGACAAAGCAGGAATATTTGTTTTACACCAATCTCATTAAAGAAGCGAATGAGCAAAAACTGCTCAGTCCGAACTCAGCAACGATTACGATTGTCAATAAAGATAGTGCCGATGAAGGACTAAATAATACAACTCCGGCAAACCCCGAAGGCGGCAACAACGGAATGACGCTCGGCGAACAGCGTTTGAATCTGTTCAAATTCGCGGCTGATATTTGGGGAGCATTTCTGGATAGCAGTGTCGAGATTAAAGTCCGTGCGAAGTTTGATGAACTGACCTGTTCATCGAATTCCGCCACCTTGGGCGGAGCTGGATCAACGACGATTCACGCTGATTTTGCCAACGTTCGTTTGCCGAACACTTGGTATCATCAGGCTTTGGCAAATAAACAATCAGGTGCCGACCGATCACTGACAAATGAAGATATTAGTGCAACTTTCAACAGCAAGGTTGACGGCAGGGCGGACTGCCTCAGCGGAGCCAGATTTTATCTTGGTTTTGATAATTCCACGCCGGCGGGAACGATCAATTTACTGGTCACGGTGCTTCACGAGATGGGACACGGTTTAGGATTTCAAAATTTTGTGGATGAAGCTGACGGAGTGTTCATACAGGGTCGCCCCGACGTATTTACAACCTTTATGTTCGATATGTTCAAGAACAAATACTGGAACGATATGACCGATGCCGAAAGAATTGAATCAGCAATCAATACGAATAATGTCTTTTGGGACGGTCCGAGTGTCAAACTGGCTTCGGAATATTTGACCGCCGGACGTGATCCGGCAACAGGCAGAGTGGAATTATATGTGCCAAGTCCGGTCGAGAGCGGTTCTTCCGTTTCCCACTTTTCCAATCGTGCAACTCCGAATTTGCTGATGGAGCCGCGAATCAACCGCGGGCTTCCGCTTGATCTGGATTTGACCAAACAGCAAATGCGGGACATTGGCTGGTATCGTGATACCACTTCGGATTTGACTCCCGATACGATTACGACCGTTAAACCGAGCGGCGAAAATGTTTTGATCGGCAGTCAGGTAACGATAACTTGGATAAACACGGGCGGTTTCAATCGGAACGTAACCATTGAACTTTCGACCGACGGCGGAACTACATATCCGGTCAAAATTGCGGAAAATATCGTCAATACTTCAACTTATAATTTTACCGTTCCGAATATTCCGACAACTCAGGCGAAGATTCGTGTGCGTGAATATAATTTTGCCGAACCCGTCGGTGCATCAGCGAGCAATTTTACGATTGCAAGCGTTAATCAACCGGGTAAGGCTAAAACGAAATTTGATTTCGACGGCGATAAGAAAACCGATACTTCGATCTTCCGCAAAGATGTCGGGCAGTGGTGGTATCGTCAGTCTTCCAATTCGCAGACCGGCGTGGCTCAGTTCGGGACATCTTCCGATCAGCTCGTGCCCGCT
>JBGTGO010000043.1:0-15927 GCA_041746675.1 Pyrinomonadaceae bacterium
AGACCTGTGGCATTATCAAAATCGGATATTTAGGAAAATCCTCAGCCACACAGTCGGAGTCTTTATAAATATGCAACTTGGCAACAAAGCACTCCAACTATCACTTTTAGATGAAGTGGTTTAAAGTCGCACACGAGGTAATATTTATCTACTTATTTCTTCCAAAAATAATCAAACCGATTCCGCCTAAGATCAAACTGCTGGCAATAATCAAACGAAGCGAGATTACTTCCGACAAAAACACCAAACCGCCGATTGCCGCCAGAACCGGAACGGACAATTGCAGAATCGCCGCCCGCGTCGCCGTGTGATATTTAAGTGCCGCATACCATACCGTATAACCGATTCCCGATGCGATTGCTCCCGATAAAATGGCGAATAAAACGCCTTTTAGTGAAACATTTAATCGGTAAATAAACGGCAGAGTTGCCAAAGTAATAAACGGAATCGTCCGCACGAAATTTCCCGTCGTATCGGCAAGCGGATTTTCGCTCTGTTTGCCGCGAAGTGTATAAAATCCCCAAGCGATTCCCGCACAAACCATCAAGACTGAATTTATAAAAGGCGGCGATTCGAGTCCCGGAAAAACCAAATAAATAAGTCCGCCGAGTGCCAAAATTAAACCGAACCATTCCAACATTTTCGGACGTTCGCCGGAAATCAACGCGGAAATAATCATCGTCGCCTGCACTATTCCGAACAAAATCAAAGCACCCGTCGCCGTCGTTAAACCAATATATGCAAACGAAAAACAAATCGCATAAGCAAAAAGAAAAAACGCCGAAAGCAAATTTCCACGTTTTATATTTTCGGTTTTATTCTTGGAAAAGAGCGTGAAAATTATCAGCAAAGTTATTGCACCTGAAAGCAGCCGAATTGCCGTAAAACTGCTCGCGTCAATTAATTGCGAGCCGAGTGCGAGCCGGCAAAGAATCGAATTAAACGCAAACGCCGTGAGTGCAAAGGTTGTCAATAAAAATACTTTCAAAATAAATTACGCGTTTATAGTTCAGACTTATCTTATTATTTCAATTTCTACTTTTCTTCGTCATCCGCCGACGTGTTTTTCTCAGGTCGCATATGCGGGAACAAAATCACATCACGAATCGAATGTTGATTTGTCAGAAGCATCACGATTCTGTCAATTCCGATGCCGATTCCGGCGGCAGGCGGCATTCCGTAGGACAACGCTTTAATATAATCCTCATCCAAAACCATCGCTTCCGCGTCGCCTGATTCGCGTTCTTTCATCTGGTCATTAAAACGGTCTAATTGCTCTTTCGGGTCATTCAACTCGGAAAAACCGTTCGCAACTTCCATTCCGTTGATAAACAACTCAAAGCGTTCGGCAATCGCGGGATTTTCGGGCGATGCCTTCGACAGTGGTGAAACTGATTTTGGATAGTCAACGACAAATGTAGGTTGGATAAGATATTCCTCAACATTATCCTCAAAAATTTTTATCAAATCACTCGCACCGGAAAATTCATTATTAGTATCTGATTTCTGTGCTTCTGTTAGACTTTCTTTCCAAAGTTCTTTTGTTCTCTCGATAGTTTTATTTTGTCTTATTTTTCTTTCTTCTTGTGTTTCAGAACTAAATTTCCATATCTGCTTCTCTTTATCTTTGGGTATTTCATCATATTTTCTGTTTTTCTCAAGGAATAGAAAAATAGCACGGAGCCTTATCGGATCATCCAACCAAGATTTTTCATAGCCTCCGCCAATTAAATCATTTATATTAATAATATAATCTTTTGGATTCTGTCCGCGTTCGATGACTTTTTGAATTTCCCGTTCGAGGGATATATATTGATGAACCGCATCTTTCATCGAAAGTCTTTCAAAGTTATTAAAATCAATCTCATCTCCTTCAAACTCAATTGTCAAACTTCCGATTGCGTCTTCCACAGATTTTTTTAACATTTTCTCGCAGAAATCCATCATTCCATTAACATCCATATAGGCACAATAGAATTCGAGCATCGTAAATTCGGGGTTGTGTTTGTGCGATAAACCTTCGTTGCGGAAGTTGCGGTTCAGTTCAAAGACCTTTTCAAAACCGCCGACCATTAAGCGTTTCAAATAAAGTTCAGGAGCAATTCTGGCAAAAAGCGGGATGTCGAGAGCTTTATGATAAGTTTCAAAAGGTTCTGCCGCCGCACCCGTCGCTTTCGGTGTAAGCATCGGCGTTTCAACCTCGATATAGCCGTCATCTTCCAAGTAACGACGCATCGAAGAAATAATTTTCGCCCGGCGTTCAAAAATCTCGCGTGTCGTTAAACCCTCGTGTTCGACCTGTAAAGATGAACCGATTAAATCAACATAGCGGTAACGTCTCTGCAATTCGGGGTCAACGATTCCGTGCATTTTATCGGGCATCGGCAACATTGATTTAGCCAGAAACTGAATCGTTTCGACGTGAACCGAAAGTTCGCCGGTATTGGTCAAAAACAAAAAGCCTTCAACACCCGCAAAATCGCCGTGGTCGAGCATTCCGAAAAGTTTAAAGCCGGAAAATTCCTCATCCGATACATCGCCCGTATCATTATTGACTGCTTTTGCGTCCTGTTTGCGAACATAGATTTGCAGACGATTTTTACCGTCCGACAGATGCACGAACGCCGCTTTTCCCATTACTCGCGGCGGAGTTGCAAGCCGTCCGGCAACACGCACATTTCCGAGTGATTTCAGCCTTTCGTTAAGCGGTTCTTTCAATGCCGAATCAAGTCGTTGACCTTCGACCAAATTGCCGATAATTTCAGCCAATTCTGCCGTTGCTTCAACCGCGACGGGCAATTCGGCAATCCGCGAAATTGTATCTTCAAAGCCCGATATATTTGAGCGTTCAAACTTATTCGGATACGGATTTCCAATCATTTCAACTAATTCCTGCAAGTTATTTTCACGAGCTTCCGTCTGGTCGTTCGGCTCGATTACTTCGTTATATTCTACGGTTTTCATATTGATTATTTGTATAATTTTGTCCTTCTAATCCTTTGATTATATCTACGCAATTACCAAACAGCAAAAGAGTATTTAAGACAAAATATTTCGATGCTTTCTACAAAACGGAACGATATTTGCGTTTTAATATTATAGAGTTGAAAAAATACTGTGGATAACCACACTCTTTAAACAGTAAGACGACGCTGTTTTTGTTTTCAGCCGGTGCGTATTATTTAAAACTACTGGTTCTTATATATTTTTAGGAGTATTACTCAGATGAAGTTTAACAAATTCTTACTTAATTTTGCCGTCGGTTCAGCCGCCTTACTTTTCGGTTTAACGTGGGTTGGTGTTTATCAGTATTTCGTCGGCACAAATGCCGTTCAACCGCACACTTGTTTTTTGACAAAAACCGTCAAAATGGAAAATGCCGATTCTTCCAAATTTGACATCGGTAATCCGGAATCGGTTTTACCGATCAATTTCGAGGAAGATAAACTGACATCACCGCACGTTGACGAAGACAATGCTGCGATGTTTGATGCCGAAGGTTACTATTTTGTGCTTGATAGCGATGCCAAGAAAGTTGGAGATTTTGAAGGTTTTACGATCAACAACAAAAATTTTAAGGTTTCCGCAAATGATAAAAATTACGGCAATGCAGTTGCTCCGAGCGGTTATGTTTCCGCCGATAAAGATTATAAATTTACGAAAGTCAGCATCGGCAACGGAAAAATCGAATTTGAAACCGAACCGATTAACGGAGTCAAATATATTTTCAGCGGCAAGTTTTTAGTTGAGGGAAATTTTTATACGTTAGATGAAAATGCAAAAGTCGTTACCGGAACTCTGACGAAAATTGACGGCGACGCAGCAACTTCGTCGAAAGCCGTAACTTTCGGTTGGAGTTTGGAATAATTATTGAATCTGCTTATTTTGTAACATACGCTCCTCTGTTTAGAATAGTGTCGGCTTTTGATAAAGTCGGCACATTTTTTTGTTTTGATTTTGTGTTCAAACTTCAAAGGTGCGAAAATTTGTTCGGTAGAAAAATCTATCGCAGATAAATAAGTTCGATGCAGACTGTCGAAATCGTTTATTTGCGGATACTTGCGTTTAAAACATAAAAACTATGAAATTGAAATTTGGCGACACATTTACATTTGAAAAAGAAATGACCGACGAATTGATTCGACAATTCGCGGACATTTCGGGCGATCACAATCCTTTGCATCTTGATGAAGACTTTGCAAAAGACACGCGGTTCGGCAAAAGAATCGCTCACGGAATGCTGACATCTTCGTTCATTTCGGCGGTTCTCGGCTACAAGTTAAGCGTCCGAAAAATCGTCTATCTCGGACAGACTCTCAAATTTAAACATCCGACATTTATCGGCGATGTCGTCACGGCAAAAGCAACGGTCAGGAGCATTAGAGAAGATAAACCGATTGTTAAGATAGAAACCAATTGCGAAAATCAAGACGGCGTTCTGCTGATCGAAGGCGAAGCGACGATTATGCTGCTTGACTAAGACTTGACTACGAAAATTTACGAAAAAAGAAACACGAAGTAATACGAAATTAAATTCCTGATATTTCTTGGCTCACTTTTTCTTTTTGTTACTTTTTTCCTCTCTTTTTTTCGTAAAATTTCGTGTTTCATTTTTCGCAAATTTCGTAGTTTGTTTTATTTATTATGAATCCATCAACCGAAACTTCAAACGAATTAAAAAATCTACGCGATGAAATAAAGCGTGGCACAAAAGTTTTGAACCTCAGCGGATTAACTTCCATTTCTGCAAAGGCTTATGTTTTATCGGAACTTCAAAAAGAATCAAGCAAAACTTTCGTCGTCGTTACAGACTTAAATAAAGATTTGGAAATTTGGGAATCCGACTTAGTTTTTTTCCAAAATCATAATAAAGAAAACTCTCTAATTTCCACTCTCCACTCTCCACTTTTAACACTTCCCTCTTTTGAAGCCGATGTTTATTCGGGCGTTTCGCCGCACGCGGAAACGCAGGAAGAACGGGCATTGACGCTTTGGAACCTGACGCGAAACAAACCGAATTTCTTGATACTTTCGGCAAAATCTTTGATTACGAAAATTCCTTCGCCGGAAAAATTAAAAAATTTGGGAGCGAATTTGAAACGCGATGAAGATTTTCCGCCGGATATTTTGATCGGCAAATTATTTGCGTGCGGTTATAAAAAGGATGAACCGATTGCCAATATCGGCGAATTTTCGACACGCGGCGGAATCATTGATGTCTGGTCGCCGGACGCGGAAAATCCGGTTCGCATCGAGTTTTTCGGCGATACGGTTGATTCAATCCGCACATTCGATGCCGAATCGCAGCTTTCCATCGAGCAGTTGGACGAAATTTCAATCGCCCCGATGCGTGAATTTTCCGCAACTTCGGATGATTTCGAGATTTGGGCGGAACTTGCAAGCAAACGTTTTACAGACGAAAAATTCAAACGAAACCTCAGAGACCGCACCGATTTTGCGGACGAAGGCGAAACATTTTCGGGCTGGGAATTCCTGCTGCCGCTGGTCAACGAATCGGAGGCAAATATTTTCGATTATTTGAAAGACTGCGTTTTCATAATTGATGAACCGACAATGGTTGAACAAAATCTTGCCGATTTCTACGAGCATTTATCCGAGCGTTTTGAAGAAATAACCGAACACGGCGAGATCGGACTTGAGCCGAAGGAATTATTTTTAGAAGTTCAAGAGCTTCGGGAAAAGATTGCAGGAAATCAAAGATTGGAAATAAGAAGTCTCGGAAAAATTGCGGCGGCGGTGGATGAAGAATTTGCAGTTGGAGGAAATTTGTCGGAGGAAAATATTTCGGATTTAACTTTGCAAAATAATCTGCCGAAAGTGAAAGACCGAAAACCTCTATTCCTGTTTCCAAGTGCTGAGAAATCCGCAGATTTTGACATTCAATCGCGTTCGGTTCGTAAATATCAGGGCGACATCAAAAAGTTTGCGGGCGAATTGAAGCGAAAAGACGAATTACGAAATACAAGACACGAATTACGAAACACGCTTTTCGTTTTTCAGTCGCCGGGACTTGCCGAGAGATTTAACGATATTCTGCGGGATTATGAAGTCGTATTGCCGGGTAATTTACTGCGAATCGGTGATCTTTCAAGTGGTTTCGAGATTCCGTCTTTAGGGACGAAGATTTTTAACGAAACCGAAATTTTCGGCGAGAAAACGCAGCTTGAGTTTCAGCCGAATCAATCAAAGACCAAAAATCGAAGACCGAAGACCTCCGCTTTCATTTCGGACTTTCGGGATCTGAAGCAAGGTGATTTTGTCGTTCACGTTGACCACGGAATCGGACGGTTCGAAGGTTTGCAGATGATCGGTTCGATGGGCATTGAACGCGAATTTATGCTGCTCGTTTATGCGGATAATGCAAAACTTTTCGTGCCGGTCGAAAGATTAGATTTAGTTTCACGCTACGGCTCGAAGGAAGGACAGCAACCGACGCTTGACCGGCTCGGCGGAATGGGTTGGCAGAAAACGAAGGCGAAGGCAAAACGGGCGATGCGTGATATGGCGGACGAACTGCTCCGTTTATACGCCGAACGAAAACTCGTGCAAGGCTACGCTTTTGCGGCTGATGCTCCGTGGCAGAAGGAGTTTGAGGATGCGTTTCCGTATAATCTGACGGAAGATCAGGCGACTTCGGTCGAAGATATTAAAAAAGATATGGAAACGGCGGTTCCGATGGACAGATTAGTGGTCGGCGATGTCGGTTACGGTAAAACGGAAGTTGCGATGCGGGCAGCATTTAAAGCCGTGATGGATGGCAAACAAGTCGCGGTTTTAACTCCGACGACGATTCTTTCCTATCAGCATTCCGAATCATTTAAACAGAGATTCGCCGCATTTCCCGTCAAGATCGAAATGCTCTCACGGTTTCGTTCACGCAAAGAGCAAAAAGAAGTTGTTGCCAATGCGGAAAAAGGCGATGTTGATATTTTAATCGGAACGCACCGGATTTTGTCGAATGATGTCAAAATGCCGAAACTCGGACTTGTCATTGTTGACGAAGAACAAAGGTTCGGTGTCGCCCACAAAGAGAAACTTAAACAATTAAAGAAAAAGGTTGACGTTCTGACATTGACCGCCACGCCGATTCCGCGAACTCTAAATATGTCTATGGTCGGAATGCGTGATATGTCCGTCATCGAAACGCCGCCGCGTGATCGTCTGGCGATAAATACGCAGGTCGTGCAGTTTAGCGAAGGCGTGATTAAATCGGCGGTCGAATTGGAATTATCACGAAACGGGCAGGTCTTTTTTATCCACAACCGCGTTCAATCCATCGAAGCGATTGCCGCACATATCAAACAAATCGTGCCGAATGCCCGTGTCGTTATTGGACACGGACAAATGGGCGAGAAGGAACTTGAGCAGGTGATGCTTGATTTTGTGGATTATAAATTCGATGTTTTGGTCGCCACGACGATTATCGAAAACGGCATTGATATTCCGCGGGCGAACACGATTATTATAAACCGGGCGGACAACTACGGCTTGTCGCAGCTTTATCAACTTCGCGGACGCGTCGGGCGTTCAAATCGGCGGGCGTATTCATACTTGCTGATTCCGGGCGAATTACAATTAACGCCGATTGCGAAAAGGCGTTTATCGGCGATTCGTGAATTTTCCGATCTCGGTGCGGGTTTTCGCATCGCCGCGTTGGATTTAGAACTGCGTGGTGCGGGAAATATTCTGAGCGGTCAGCAATCCGGGCATTTAGACTCGCTCGGCTTTGATCTTTATACGAAAATGCTCAACCGCACGATCAGCGAATTACGCGGCGAGGAAATTGACGATGAAACCAGCGTTTCATTAAATCTCGGCGTAGATGTTTCGATTCCAAACGAATATATCAGCGAAACAAGTCAGCGGTTGCGGACATATAAACGAATATCTTCAACCGAAACCGAAGACGAATTGCGGCAGATTTATGTCGAAATTCAAGATCGCTACGGCAAACTTCCCGATTCGGTCGAAAACTTATTTGAATATGCACGCCTTCGTCAGACCGCTGAGGCGATGCATATCGTTTCGGTTGATAAAACAAAGGATGGCGTGGCGATCAAGTTGGGCGAAAAATCACAAGTTAATCCTGAAAACCTGATGCGGATCGTTGAAGAAGTGAAAGGTTCGGCATTTTCGCCGAATGGAATTCTGCGTGTTCCGGTTGATATGGAAAATTTGATCGAAAATGCGAGAAGGATTCTGGAAGAGATTATAATATAAATAATAAGTTGAAGGATATTTTATCAACAGAAAATCTAAGACTGATGAAAGGAAATTCAATTCTAACGACGAAAGATAGAAATAAAGATTCTCATATCGTATCGTTACGAACATTAAAGAATACAGTTGCACTTAGCCTTTCATAATTTTCCGGAGAAACTGAAAAATCACGTCTCCAAGAACAAAAGTTTCAAAATATTTTATCAGAAATTACACAAAATTTTGAAATCAAAATCATTTAAAGACACATCCGATTTTATGATTGTGTTGTATTTTTTACATTGTGTTTTCATTGCGGGAACATTTGCGTTAGAGCAAACAACATTTAAGTTAGCTTATGCAATTTATGCTTTCCTATACTTTGTTGGCTTGATTGTAATTAAATCGTCAGCTATTACAAAAAAAACGAATTCACGCTTAAAAATATTACCGTAAAGAGTTTCGTTGAAATCAAGAATGTTTGATGAAATTCTTTACTGATCTAACTTGAAAGTTAAAACAAATTTTTTCTTTTAATCTACTCTGAACAATCATTAAATTCATTAAAGTCACAGATAAATAATTTCGGAGCATATTCGCGGGTTTGTTTGCGAATTTCTTTCCACGCAATTGATATTGTATATTTCTCCTTTGTCCAGCCGAGTGATTTTCTGTTTTTCCAAACAAATTCGTAGGCAACATCTTCGCCGAATCCCTGCAAATGTTTGGCTTCGTGCAGAAGAATCGCGGCACGTTCAGTGTCGTCGTATAGATATGTAAAGAAATCGGGATAAATCGTCATAATCTCAAACGGGTAATTGGTCGCAGCGTAAGCATTTTCCTTCGGAACGGAAGCATTTAGCCAATTGTCGTTGTTGCGAAAAACAGTCAGATTTTCTAAATAGAAAACTTCATCGGTAAAGCCTTTTTTCGCTAAGACCGCAATCGCTTTATCAACTGTCTTCCGTTCTTCGGCGGACAGCGGTTCGGCTGTAAATACGAGCGACAAATAAAGTCCGGCGATTGCTGCCAAACAGACCACAATGAAGATGACACCTCGCCTCAAAATTACTTTGACCAACGATTTCCGTCCGTTATTATTGACGTTGACGGTTGAAACTTCTTGAAATTTAAACAAGCATTTGACGCAGGACTTTGCGTAATTAGTATTGTTCAGATTGCACCGGGGACATTGTTTGTTCATTGATTCTGAGTGTTTTGCAGGGAGAATTTATCCTCTCTTTAAAGAAACTTATAAAACCTGTTTCTTTCCAAAAATATGAATTTATCAAATCAAAAAACAACCCTGAAAACATTTTAAGACATCAAAACGATTTGCAAACAACTATAATTCAGGATTAAGATGCAAATTCAGAACTTTTAGCAAATCTTTAAATATTATGAGAATTACCAAAAAAGTGAGATTTACAAATTTCGCCTTATTATTAACTATTTTGTTGAGCCTAACGGCAGTTTCGGCTTTTGCACAGGAAACTGAAGAAACGGTCGTTGATGAAGTCATCGCCCAGGTTAATGAGAGCGTTATCACACTTTCGCAGATCACACGCGAAATGCAGTTTGCGATTGACACGCTTGTTTCCGAGGGGAAAACTAAGGAAGAGGCTAAAACTATCGTCGAAGAAAAGAAAGGTCAACTGATCGCTAACATTATTCAGGAAGAACTGATCACGCAAAAAGGTAAAGAAGTCGGCTACGACAAAGCGGTTGAATCGGAGATAAACCAAAGGTTCATCAAGCAGCGGGATGAGAACAACTTTAAATCGCTGGACGAATTGTTTGCCGCAATGGAAACTCAGGGAGTGTCACCCGATGATTTGCGAAAAGTCTGGCGACCACAGATTATGCGTGAGATTGTTTACAATGAGTTGGTTGACAGAGCCTTATATACCAGCATCACGGATAAGGAATTGAAGACTTATTACGATAAAAATTCGGGCAAATTCAAACAACAGGCAAGCGTTTCAATCAGCGAAATCTTTTTAGCATTTGCTGGAAAAGATGTATCTGCGGTTCGTGCAAAAGCCGAAGAACTCGTCAAGCGGGCGAGAAGAGGAGAGGATTTTGCTAAACTCGCGGTTGAGAGTTCCGACCGACCGAATGTTGCCGAAACGAGGGGAAAAGCCGGAACATTCGATGTCGCCGATCTTCGTCCACCGTTCGATGAGCCGCTGAAAAATATGAAACAAGGGCAAATTTCCGATCCGATTAAGGTTGACGAAATCGGTCTGGAAATCATCAGAGTTGATGAGCGAACTGCCGCCAGTAGTGAATCGGCATTTAATGAGAACGCCGTTCGACAAGCGATCTGGCAGGAAAAAATTCCCGAAGCCCGCAAAAAATTCATCAAGGAACTGAAGCAAGATGCGTATATTAAAATCCGCACCAGCTACCGTCCGATTGTTACGCCATTTCTAGATTCCGCTACCGATCCGACAGAAAACGTAACCGCCGGTAAATAAATTTTGTGTATTAACTTTTTATCTTCAAACAATCGCAATATCAACTGGTAAGCAGTTGATATTGCGATTTTATTTCTCCGAATTTGTTTTTAGATTATGAGATTAGATTTATTCTTAAAATCCAGCCGCTTGATTCTGCGGCGAACTTTGGCAAAAGAATTTTGTATGAACGGCTTAATCGAAGTCAACGGCAAAACCGCGAAATCTTCCTACGATGTCCAGTTAAATGATGAGATCGAGATCAAACGCCACACCCGTTTAACGAAGGTAAAAGTCGTGCAAGTCCCCCGCAGCAAACAAGTTTCTAAAAAAGACGCAAGCAATCTGTATGAGGTAATCTCCGATGAAACCATCGAAGAAGAAGCACCGTTCGAGATAAGTTTAATTCCAAATTCTTAATCTGTTCGAGGTTTCAGCAAAAATAATCCGATCAAATAAAAGGCGAGCATAAAAAACTGAATATAACCCGTTCCGCCCGCAAAATCGGGCAGGTCGAGCAAATATGCGAAAGTTTCCTGCGTGATGTTTTTAAGACTCAGAACATCGAGCCAACTTTGCGATGTTTCGGGAATTAAGTTTATTAGAATCAGATACTTCACGACGAACGCCAAACCGAACAGCCCGCCCAGACTTTGCAAAAGCCGTTTGGTGTCAAACTCCGCAAAAAGATTCGTCCAGAGCGTCCACAAAAAGCAAAACGAAACGATCCAAAACGGCAAACCCTGTTCGGGAATCAGCGAATTAAACACCTGCGTCGAAGCCGTCCAGATCGTGAAAAGCAGCAAACCGTTGGCAAAATTTTTCGCCGTTGAAAATTGCTCGTTAATCCAACCGCTAAGTTCGAGCAGACTTGCCCGAAAAAAAAGCACGAGCAAAATCGCCCCGAAAATCAGGCAAACGAGTGCCGGTTTATAAAATAAAATATCACTATTTGCCGCCCCGATCCGCAAACCGCCGAGCAGTGTAACGGTTAAAAATACAAACGGCAAAACAATATATTGTAAGTAATGAGTTTGGTTTGCGGTCTTCGGTCTATGGTCTTCGGTCTTCGGAAACCCGATCGCCTCACTTTTTTTTGGTGAAATTTCTGTCTTCACCCCGTCATCAATCTCCACAACGTCTGCATCTGAAAGTTCCAGCAATTCGCCTTCGATAATTGTTAAATCATCCGCCAAATTTATATCATTTTCCAAATTATTTTTTTCTTTATCTGAATTCATCAGTATTTATCTGTGGTAAAATTTTCTATTTTCTCTCCCGCGTAATTTTCAAAGGATTAAAATCCGCCGCCGTAACTCTCAAACCTTCCGCGAGTTCATCGCCGAGTTCGACCGGTGTTTGCAGTTTCAAATCGTTATCGTCCGACTTGTAATCTTCATCCAACTTTCTGACGACCTTGATTTGCTCCAAACCTTTTTCAAATAATTCATCATCATTTGAAAACCTTCCCCAACCCTGCCGATAAAAAGTGTAAGCAATATAAAACTGCGTCGCCGCATCGCGTTGTTCCTTGTCCGCCCGCTCGAATAAGTCCCTCGCCAAGACGAAATTATCCGACCGAAACGCCTGCAAACCCTCGCCGAATTTCTCTCTGTCAATCTCGTAGGTGTTTGTGATAACCTGTGCCGTCGAGGTCGCCTGCTGCACGGTTTCCTTCGCCTTCGCCGGAAGTTCCGCCAGAGTTTTCGGTTCAGCCCAATAAAGCCACGCAACGAAAACCGCATAAAGTAGCGTCAAAGTTATGCCTAAAATTTGAATATGTTTTTCTTTCATTTGATATAATTAGCCCAATTTGAAGTTTGAGAGATAAGTTTTATGATGTCAAATATTTGTAAGGCACTGTTTATCTTTTTGGTCCAAATATGAAAAATAAATAAGTCTGCGTTCAGCGAGAAGGCTTTTAGTTACAGGATGGTAAAATAATCGAAATGAAACATTTGAAGAACACCTTATGCTTGTTACTCGCACTTTGTTTTTACACAAATGCCCAGACACCGAAAGCAATCAATTCCACGGATGAGAACAAAGACTGGATTCAGATTGAAACTGAAAACAAAGAGCTATCTTTGTCAATTCCCGATAATTACACATTTTTTATTGATGAAGAAGGTTACGATACCATCAAAGGAAGATATTCGAGGGAAAAAATATCCTTCAGGAATTTACGCTCCCTAACAGCCTACGAAAATGGTATTTCAATGTGGATTGAAAGCTACGATGTGAAAAATGGTGAAGAAGCTTTTCGTTATTTTGGAGCAAATGCTTCCAGCGACATTGCATCATACAAAACATACAAAGTCGGAAAGTATTTCCTGCAAGTGAAATCGGCTCAAAGTGAGTCCAGCACCATTAATTACTATTATTTTTATTCTGACAAAAGAGTTTATTTTATGGGATTCGGCATCAGAAATTCCGACCCCCCCGGACTTCAAAAATTTCTGAAATCCATAACATTTATGAGAGAAAAACTTTTTGCAGAGGGCAGTCAAGAAGTTGAAGAAATCAATGGTTCGAATGAAAAATTAATTTACGAAAAGATAGATGTTACCCCCATATCTATTTCATATAATGAACCTGACATTAATAAAAAACCGAAGAAGTCAGTGAAATCAAATGACGCGAAGATTGATAACTCCGATGATCCGAAAGCAGATATTCCCACTACCAAAGATAAAAATGAGATTGGAATAGCTATTTTAACCAAACCGAAACCCGGATACACAGACCTTGCCAGAAGAAAGAATATAAAAGGTTATATTCGACTCAAAGTTTATTTTGGAAGTAATGGATTGATAAAAAGCATCGAAGTAGTAAAATCACTAGAGAATGGACTAACTCAAAAGACTGTTGATGCCACTAGACAGATTAGATTTCTTCCTCCATCGAAAAACGGCATTCCCTACACAGTAGTAAAAACAGTTCAATTTGATTTCGACATATATTAAATACTCAATGCAAACAAAGCAAACAAAAATTTTATTTATTTCAATTCTTTCAATTACGATTTTCGTTTCCGCAATTTCAGCCCAGAAACAAAAGGCGGATTTGATAATCGTTGATGCGAAAGTTTATACGATGGACGATAAGCGACCGGAGGCACAGGCGATTGCGATTAAGGGAAATAAGATTATCGCCGTCGAGAAGAAGTTCGGGAAAATCGAAAAATACAGAGATAAAAATACCCGGCAAATAAATGCGAGAGGACGAGCCGTGATTCCCGGATTTAATGACAGCCACACGCATTTTATGGGCATCGGGAATATGTTTTCTTCGATTGATCTGCGAAATGTGCGGGGTTTGCCGGAAGTCATCGGAAAGATGAAGTTTTACGTTAAATATATTCCGAAAGGTCGCTGGATTCTCGGCGGCGGTTGGGATGAAAACACTTGGGGTGCGGGCAGATTGCCGTCGAAGGATTTGATTGACGCGGTTACGCCGAACAATCCGGTTTTTATCTACAATTCGGACGGAACGATGGCTCTGGCAAATAGTCTGGCGTTGAAACTTGCGAAAATTGACAGAAATAAAAGTAACGTTAAAAACGGCGAATTCGTGCGGGACGAAAATGGAGATTTGATCGGACTTCTCAAGGGCGATGCGATAGTTTTTGTCAAAAATGCGGCACCGCTGGCAAATACGAAAAAACTTTTTGAAGTTGCCGAATCCGCGACGAATTATGCCGCCTCGCTTGGCGTTACAAGCATTCAGGATATGCACTCGGATTATATCGCCGACGTTTTCCGCGAAGTGCAGAGACAAGGCAAATTAAAAACCCGCATCTACGATTGCACGCCGCTTTATGACTGGAAAAAACTTGCCGATGCCGGAATTAAAAGAGCAACGGGCGACGCTCTCGTGCGAACGGGTTGCTTAAAAGGTTTGACCGACGGTGTTCCCGAAGAAGAATCACAGCTTTACGAGTTCGCATCAAATGCCGATAAAGCCGATTTGCAGGTGATGATTCATTCAATCGGCACGAGTTCAAATTCTCTGATATTGAAAGTTTTTGAAAGAATCTTTGCTGAAGACGGCATAAAAGACCGCCGCTTCCGCATCGAACACGCTCACAATTTTCTCGATGAAGATTTAAAACGCTTCGTCAATCCGAATCTGATCGCCTCGATGCAGCCGCATTTATTCGGCGGAACCGATCCGTTCGAGGAAATGCTCGACGAAAAAGCAACTATCGCCTTTGGTTCGGACGCTTCGATCACGGATTTTAATCCGCTTTTAGGGATTCACGAAGCGGTCAACACGAACTACACTTTCGACGGCAAACGCCAGAATATATCGGTCGCAGAAGCCGTTCGTTTATACACGGTCGGCTCAGCTTACGCGGAATTTCAGGAGAATGTTAAAGGCTCAATCAGCGTTGGAAAACTTGCCGACATCGTGATTTTATCGCAGAATATATTCGAGATCGAACCTGAAAAGATTAAAGAAACGGAAGTCATAATGACGATTATGGACGGCAAAATCGTTTATAATAAACGGGCTGAGTAAAATTTTCATAAAATCATACTGGCATTTACTAAAGTTTCTTTATGCTATGTTCTCTGTGCTTCGCGGTCGGAAAATACTATAATCGAAAAATCAAATTTAGCGGAGAAAATTTACAAATGAAAAAAATTATATTTTTAGCAACAATTATCTTAACATTGACCTTCAACGCTTTTTCGCAGGATGAAATGGATATGAAGGAAGCATCGCCGACCGAAGCCGATAAAATCGCTTCGGTGGACGCGGACGGCAAAATCAAACGCGGTGCGGAAATCGGCGATTCTAAAATGGTTTCGCTCAAGAAGGTGATGAAATCGCCGGAAAAATATGCAGATAAAATGGTTCGCGTCAAAGGTTTCGTGGTGCGTTCGTGCAAAATGGAAGGCTGCTGGGCGGAACTCGGAGTTGCCAAGGATTCAAAACAAACGATTCGCGTTAAAATGAAAGGACATTCGTTCTTTATTCCCTTAAAATCAGCCGGATTTAAAGTTCTAACCGAAGGCGTTTTCAGCATCAAAACTCTTTCAAAGGAAGAAGTTCGACATTTGGTGGAAGACGACGGTGCAAAATTTGAAAACATCAATAGAGACGGTACGGTTACGGAAATTTCCTTCGTCGCTTCGGGCATCGAACTGAGCAAAGGTTAATTGAGAAATTTATTTGGTATCGGACTGCGGACATCTCTGCCCGCAAGTGTTGAATTTAAAAAAGTTTAATAAATGCAAAG
>JBGTGO010000044.1:0-92464 GCA_041746675.1 Pyrinomonadaceae bacterium
TGATAAATCTGCGGTTCTCGGACGAATTTCGACCTCGACGAAGTTGGATGATTTGAGCGACTGCACATTAATCGTCGAAGCGGCGACGGAAAATTTTGACATCAAGAAACAAATTTTCGGGCAGTTGGATGAAATTACGAACGACGATACGATTCTGGCAACGAACACTTCTTCGATTTCGATTACGAAAATTGCGGCAACGACAAAACGCCCCGACAAAGTTATCGGAATGCACTTTTTCAATCCCGTTCCGCTGATGAAACTGGTCGAAGTGATTCGCGGCATTGCGACGAGTGATGAAACTTACGCAAAGGTTAAAACGTTATCGGAAACGCTCGGCAAAGTTCCGGTCGAATGTAATGATTATCCGGGTTTTGTTTCAAACCGCGTTTTGATGCCGATGATCAATGAAGCGATATTTTGTTTATATGAAAATGTGGCGACGGAAGAATCAATTGACGAGATTATGAAACTCGGAATGAATCATCCGATGGGACCGCTGACGCTTGCCGACTTTATCGGTTTGGATGTTTGTTTGGCGATTATGAACGTTCTCCACGAAGGTTTGGGCGATCCGAAATACCGCCCGTGTCCGCTTCTCAAAAAATATGTTGACGCGGGCTGGCTGGGACGTAAATCGGGCAAAGGTTTTTACGATTATTCAAAATAAGAATTATTGCCCGCGAATAAATGCGAAATTACGTGGAAAAAGAATAAATAATTAAATTATGAAGAAAGCCGGTTTAATCGTTCTCGAATTCCAAGGTCGGAATCAGTTTTAATTTCGTGTCTATTCGCGTTTATTCGCGGGTAAAATAAAGGTGGAAATTATGCGAAAAGTATGTTTGGCGATGATTATGTTGGCTTTTTGTTCGGGCATTTTTGCTCAGGTTTAGATCAAACCTCTGGACATCAAACAGCGGACTCTGGCTAACGGTTTGCAGATCGTGTCGGTGCAGGATAAATCGAATCCGGTCGTGACGGTGCAGGTTTGGTATCGCGTCGGCGGAAAAAATGATCCGTCGGGGAAATCGGGTTTTGCACATCTGTTCGAGCATATGCTTTTCAAAAGCACGAAAAATGTGCCGTCCGAAACTCTCGACCGTTTGACCGAAGATGTCGGCGGATTTAATAACGCTTTTACGGCGGAAGATACGACTGCTTATTACGAAGTGATTCCATCGAATTATCTCGAAACTCTGCTGTGGGCGGAGTCTGATCGAATGGTTAATTTAAGCGTTGACGACAAAAATTTCTCGTCGGAAAGAGATGTCGTTAAGGAAGAATACCGCCAACGGGTTGAAGCAAATCCTTACGGAATGCTGTTTCAGTATATCGGCAATTTGTCTTATCAAGTTCACCCTTACAAATACGGCGTGATCGGAAATTTGGACGAACTGAACGCGGCAACACGCGATGACGCTTTCGCCTTCTACAAAGAATATTACCGCCCCGATAATGCTTCGCTAATCGTTGTCGGAGATTTTGATGAAACACAATTAAACCAATGGATTGACAAATATTTCGGCAGACTTGAAAAACCTTCCGGCGAGATCAAACGGGTAAACACTACCGAACCGGAACGAACCGCAGAAGTTCGATATGTCAAAGAACGCCCGAATGTGCCGCTTCCCGCCGTCGGAATAACGTATCTGATTCCGCCGACGGTCAACGAAGACATGCCCGCAATTCAAATAGCAACGGCAATTTTATCCGACGGCGAAAGTTCGCGGATTTATCAGGAACTTGTTTATAAACAACAACTTGCCCAAGCTGCCGACTTGTCTTTAGATAAACGCGTTGATAAAGGTTTGCTCACGTTCTTCGGAATTACGGCAGGCGACAAAAAGATCGAGAATCTTGAGAAGGCTTTTTATAAGGTTATCAATGATTTCAAACAAACCGGACCGACCGCACGAGAACTCGAAAAAGCGAAAAATAAATTGATTACCGGAATCTTGCAGGAACGCGAAACGGCGAACGGCAAAGCAAACGCCATCGGTGCGGCAATAATTTATAAAAACGATGCAACCGCCGTCAACTCCGATGTTCAGGAATTGCAAGCGGTAACGGTCGAAGATGTTAAAAATGTTTTGGACAAATATATCAAAGACAACAACCGCGTGGTTATTTATTATCAAAATGAGAGAGGTAAAGGAGATAAAAAATAATGCTAAACTTTATCAAATTACTAATTATTTTATGTCTGATGCTGACGCTTGCGGCAACTGCACTATTAGCTCAAACACCAACCGAAACGCCGCCTCTGCCGGGAAAAGCTCCATCTCTGACCGTTCCGCAAATCAGGGAAATGACTCTGCCGAACGGCTTAAAAGTTGTCGTCGTGCCGCGGCGTGATATTCCTCTGGTGACGGTTTCTTTACTGGTCAAAACAGGTGCGAGTTACGAAGATGATAAAAAAGCGGGCGTGGCGAATATGACCGCCGAACTGCTGACGAAAGGGACGGAATTTCGTACAGCAACCGATATTGCTTCACAGATCGAATTTTTGGGTGGAAGCATTGAATCCGGTGCGAACTGGAATTCGTCCGGCGTAACCGTCAATGTGATGAGCGACACACTCGGCAAAGCCTTATCAATTATGTCCGATGTCGTCATTCGTCCGGCGTTTCCCGCTAAAGAAATTGCGTTATTGAAAAAACAAACCGTTGACGGCTTGAATGTCAGTTTGAAACAACCCGGAACTGTGCTTTCCTATGTCGCCAGCCGATATTCATTCGATGAACACACGACCGTCGGAACACCGCAGACTGTTCAACGGATTCTGAGAAACGATATTCTTGAATTTCACCGCGAACAATATCAACCCGATAATTCGGTTTTAATTTTTACCGGAGATATTTCGGAAAAGCAGGCGTTTGGATTTGCGAGATTATTTTTCAGCAGTTGGCAGAAGATTGAAGTTGGAAAGGAAATTATCGCCGATATTGTTGATGCTACGAATTTAAGTGGTCTTTCAATGCCCGACAAAAAACCGCCGACTATCAACAGAATGTTAGTTGTGGATTTGCCGAATTCCGGTCAAGCCGCCGTGGGATACACGAAACGGTTTTACGAAGGGCGAATAATCTGCGGTGAAGAAAATTGTGAATCAAGCGAAATTTATTATCCGGCAAACGTCTTGAACTCGGTTCTCGGCGGCGGATATTCTTCGCGTTTGAATCAGGAAATCCGTCTGAAACGCGGTTTGAGTTACGGTGCGGGAAGCGGTTTTGATTGGCGGGGATTTGATACGAATTTTAGTGCGAGAACACAGACGAAAAATGAATCTGCCGCCGAAGTCGCCGATTTGATCAAGATCGAAATTGAAAAGTTGATTAACGATTCGGTTTTAGATGTCGAATTAGTTCCGCGTAAAGCCGTCGTTACGGGCGGTTTCGGACTCGGATTGCAGACTAACGAGGGTTTAGCCGCACGTCTGCGGGACATTTATTTATTTAATCTGAATCCCGACGAACTGAATTCATATTTGAACAACGTCAACAAAGTAACCGATATGGATATAAAAGCCTTCGCAACGGCGAATTTGTCCGGCGGCGATGTCATCATTGTCGGTGATTCCAAATTATTTATGGCTGACTTGAAAAAGCGTTTTCCAAACCAAAAAATCGAAACTATAAAGGCAAGCGATTTGGATTTGAATAGTGCAACATTGCGTAAACGATAATGCCAGAGAGAGTGCGGACAGGATGCCCGCACTCTCTAACTTTTCTGCAAACTTTTAATTAGTTCCGCATCCGTTTCTCTCAACCGTAAATCTCTCTGCGGAAAGGGAATTTCGATTCCGGCTTCGGTTAATACATCGTGAACCGCCAACGTCAGTTCGCTCTTGATGAATACCCAAGAATCTTTATCAGTCCACGCCCGCAACTGAAAATCGAGTGAACTTTCACCAAAACCGACAAAAATAGTCCGCGGTGGTGGTTCGTTTAATACGTCTTCATTATCGAATGCGATTTTGTTGAGTAATTCGATAATTTCGCGGGGTTTATTGCCGTAGGCGACACCGACGTTGATTTCCAAACGCCTCTGCGGATCGGATAAAGTCCAATTCGTCACTTCTTCGGAAATCAATTTACCGTTCGGGACAATCACTTCCGAACCATCCAACGCACGCAAAACACTTGCCCGCAAACCGATACGCTTTAGATCGCCCTGAAACTGTCCGACCTGCACGACATCATTTATTTTGACGGGGCGTTCAAATAAAAGTATTAAACCCGATACGAAGTTGTTGACAATAGTTTGCAGTCCGAAACCCAAACCGACACCGAATGCACCGGCAAGAATCGTAAATTTGGTCAGATCAACACCGAGTGCAGCGATGGCAAAAACAAAACCGATGACCAAAATCACATAGTGCAGAATCGTTGAAACTGCATAGGGAACTCCGCCGCCGAGGTCAATTCTCGTGTAAATATCCTCCGCCAGAATAAAGCGTATCAGCCGCGAAAGAGCGAACGCGAGCCAGACGGTAAACGTAAAAATAATGAGGTCGCTGAGCGAAACCGCAATCGAACCAATAATAAGTTCGGCGGTCAGCCATTCTTTGAGATAGGTGAAAAGTGTTTCTCTGATCGAAAGTAAATTGAGCGTCAAAACTGCCCAAATTGCAATTCCCGACCATTTGAGGAAGACAAATAATTTATTCTTTATTATTTCACGGTGCGTTTTGACCATTCCGAGATTGGAAAGTGGTTTTACCCTCAGTGCGAAGACGAGTAAACTCTTGATTATCTGAATCGCCGTATAAAGAATCAAAGCAATATATGCACTGCCGAGAATGCTGTTGCCGACGATGTTTGAAAGACTGACGAAACCGAGCAGATTTGCGAGCAGAGCAATAGAAAATAATACGAGCAAAAATGGAATTACTTTTTTAACGTAAACAAATATTCGTTGATGTTTGACCTCGATTTTATCAGCGAATTTTTTTGAACGCAGAAACCACACGAGAAATAAGATGACGGCGATCATTTCAGCGATAAACAGAATTCTGGAAACCAGCGGCAAGGTTGCAGTAATCTGACGAAGTTGGTCAACAAAATAAAAAATCATCAGGGCATTGAGAATTGGAAACAGCGGTTTTTCAAGAATTTTTCGCAGATAAATTATTCCCGGAATTAAAGCCGCCGCTCCGAGTATTGCTGAAAGCATCCGCGGTGCTTGCGGATAATACCAACTGCTGAACATTATGGACAAAATAATTGCCCCGACCAAAGGCATTTCAAACGCGGAAAACGCCGGTTCAAGTTCGGGATCGTCTTTGACCATCGGACGCAGACGCTTTCTCGCCCAGAACAGAACTCCGGCGAAAATCAGCAGGATTACTCCGTGTATAACAAAACCGTCACTGCGGCGAAAGGCATATTCCCGCAAAGCGTTGATCTGCGTTGAGTAAGAGTTTCCGGCATCGGAAGTCAGTCCGCTAAAAGAATCGTTATTTCTCCGGGCGTTCCAGATCGGCGGACTGTCTTTGATGAATAGATGCGTCAGGGCTTGTTCCCGGTATTCCTTAATGGCGAGCAGTATTTCGTCAATTCTCGTTCCTTCCCTAACGACGCGGGTTTGCAGTGTCAGCAAATCACCGCGTTTGGCTTCGATTTGTTTTTCCGTGGTTTCTATGGCGTTAAAAGTAGTGCGAATTTTGTCTAAAACCTCCGCCGGAATTTCAGTTTCGGACATATCGGAAGATTCAGTATTTGAATTTTTAGTGTTTGAATTTTCATCAGCACTCAGGAATTTGAGAGTTGTTTGCCATTGAGATTTCAAATCCTTCAATTCATTCAGATAATTGTCCAAAACCACAATTCGGTTCTTTAGAATATCCTTCCACGCCGGAACATCCTTCGCCAATGCCTGCCAATTTTGTTCAGCCGTGCGGAGTGTTTCAAGCGAAGGACTGACCGAAAGTAATTCGTTGGTGTCGGCAACTTGCAGATCAAGTTGATTTTTTAATGACGGCAATCCCGTTTCAATTACGGAAATATCGGGGTTTTTATCCAGACCGGCAGTGATTTTTTCCAGTCTTTTTAAAGTTTCTTCTGATTTTGTAACGACATCTCCGACCGCGATCAGCGTTGGCACAGGAATCGTTGCGGAGTTTGTTTGCGACTGATTCGTGTTGCTGTTCGCCGAATCTTTTTCCTGTGCGGTAATTGAATTTGTAAATATCGAGCCGACTGATACGACCAGCATCAAAACAATATAAATTATCGAATGTTTTTTCGTAAACGTGTTCATTGTTAAGTATTTATATCAACATCAGTTGGATATAAGAAATTCAATTTCGCAAAACACGAAAAATTACAAAGTTTAGGAGAATTAGGTTTCTGAATAAGTAGAATTTAATTTATATTTTCTGACCTCAGTAAAAAAAATCGTGTAATCCATAACCAGTTTTTTTACTTCGACGCTTTAAGGTCTAAATTGAACTGATATTAGATTTAGTTTTTAGAAAAAACGCCCGAGCGAAAAGTATAGTTTTTTGCGTCCGCCTTCGCCGAAACTGCCGCCGACAAAGATCGGACCGAATGGAGTTTCGAGCAATCCGCCGCCGGTCACGCTCTGCCGATAACGTGCCGAATCAAAATTTTCAAATGCACTGCCGCCTTCATACCAACCGCCGAGATAAAATTTTCCACCGATAAAAGAAGGTAATGCGTAAGTTTCACGCAAAATCCCGATGCCGCCGCGAAGTGTGTTGCTGCCGCGAAATTCCTCACTGCCGTAACCGCCGAGATTGAACAAACCGCCGACCGTGAACTGCTGAAAAACAGGTGCAGTCTTGCCGAAACTCGTTCCGCCCGCTCCGAATGCAAAAGCAATATACTGTTCGGTGACGGGATACAAAGCGTTGAACTTTGTTTCCGCCTGTGTAAAATTATAATCAATTCCAGCAGCATCGAAGTAGTGATCGAGCGAAGTCGTTAATCTCAAACCCCGCGTTGGAATCTGTGAATTATCCGCTCCGTCATATTGATATTTTATCGAAGCCACACTGAATTTACCGCTCAATTCGGGCAGCAGCGGATCACCGATGCGTCTTGAAACCCGTTGATTGCCGAAGTCATAGCCAAACCGTAGTTCGCTGTTTCGATTGATCGAATATCCGAGGTCAACGCCGACTTGGGCGGTTTTAAAAATATATTCGGCGATGCGGTCACCGTCTTGGAAAAACGCTACTTTTCTATCTTGATAAAGTGCCTTCGGTGCAACGAAAAATTTACTTTCGCCAAGCGGACGGAAATATTCAGTTGACAGTAAAGTCTGCGAACCGATGCTTATATCGTTTCGCAATTCCGCACCGTAACCGCCGAAATCGTAAAAGGTTAAACGCCCGCGGGCATTGAAATTCGTCGTGTCGGCTTCGGTATTATTGACTTCAACGCCTAGATCGAGATTCGTTTTTCCGCCGCTTCTCTGTTCGGTATCATAAACGCGAATCAATAAACCGTCCTTACCGTTTTTCTTTTCCAATTCGTAACCAAGACGGTCGAACCGACGAGTTCCGGTAAGCTCCGTTAGATCTTCTTCGACAGCATTTTTATCGAGCGGTTTATCGGCAAACTCCTTGCTCAATTTATCACGTACGATTTGTCTTTCCTTTGACGATTCCGCTCCTTCGATGTCAAGAAACTCAATCGTCGGAACGGTTTCGATAATCTGCCGCGACTGTCTGGCGGCAAGATATTCCTGCCAATCGGCTTCATCGAGCGAAAGACTTTTGAGCAAACCGATCTTTTGATTTGCCCCCTCGTAGCCGAGTTCAATAATTTCTTTCCCCTGATTAAAACTCGAAGTCGTAAAATTCTTTAAATCTGGTGCGATGATGAAATCCGCCTGCCGCAAACTTCGACGTGAATTTTCTATCGTCGCCACGATAAAGGTCTGACCGAGAACGCCAAGCAAATTATCCAGCGTCGAACGGTCGCCGATTTGTGTTTCGATGTTGACGACGATGACAATATCGGCACCCATCGCCTTCGCTATATCGGTTGGAATATTGTTTAAAATTCCGCCGTCGGCAAGAATTTTTCCGTCAATTTCGACCGGAGAAAATGCTCCCGGAATCGCCATCGTCGCCCGCAGAGCTTGCTGCAGCGAACCACTTTTCAGCACGACCGTGTCGGCATTGATCAAATCGGTCGCCACGGTGCGAAATGGAATCGGCAGATTATCGAAATTGTTTATTTCACTATAGGGCAAAAAAAGTCTGTCAATAGTTAAACCGATCTCGTGTCCGGGATTGATACTGTTCGGTAGCTTTAAGTTATTGATATTATTGCCTTTCAGCGATAAACTGCCGGGCAGATTACGTTGGTCCTGTTTACGCCGGAAAGCGAGTTCCGAATACGAAGGACTACCGCTCAAAAGTTTGTCCCAGTCGAGTTCCGTTACCAGTTCTTCCATTTCCGCCGGACTTCGCCCGGTCGCATAAAGTGAACCGACCAAGCCGCCCATACTCGCTCCGGCAATATAATCAACCGGAATCCGATTTTCCTCGAGAACCTTCAACACACCGATATGTGCAAAACCTCTCGCTCCGCCGCCGCTTAAAACTAAACCGATAGTCGGGCGGTTTTTGCGGGTAGTTGTCGAACTTGCCGCAGGATTTTGTCCAAATATCGCGACGATTGATAAAATTGAAATGATAAAGGAAGTAAAAATTCTCATTAATTTAGTGCTGAATCCAAAAATATTCGATTACGATTGTCTTACTTTTCTGTCAGATGACAAAGATGATGCAAAGTCTGTCAAAAATTTAAACGGATTTAGATTGGAGTAGCGAGAATCCTTGCTCGCATCATTCGGATCAAGCGATACGAACGCGAAAAGCCGATGAACAAATACTTTGAAAGTTACTAAAAAATTTACGCCAATCGTCTAAAGCGACGCTGGAGCAACAAGCAGGATGCTTGTTGCTCCAGTCTAATTTTTAAAACAGAGCAATTATTATTAAATCCGTTTTTTAAAACAACTCGAATTTTATAGTCAAATATTTCTTCGGATTCTGGCGGAAATCATAGATTAATTTCGTGCTTTCGCTGGAAAGTTGATTGACGTTTGAAAGCGTCTGATTCGCGTTATTGTAAAGCGTTTCATCAGTTAAAAATTTTCCGAGCGTTCCTTTTCCGGCTTGAGCATCGTTGATGATCGTGTCGAATTTCGCGGTCAGAGTGTTGACTCGGCTAACCGCGGTTCTTGCCTCTTCATAAAGTTGTTCGTCCTTCAGCAATTTTCCGGCTGTTCCTTTTCCTTCGTTCAATTCCCGCGTCAAAATTTCAAACTCACCGGCAATGTTGTCGAGTCGTTTGATCGAAGGTTTAATGTCATTTAGAGTTTTGCGGACATCTTTGATCGTTGCTTCGGTTTCATTATAGACCGTATCGTCGGACAAAAACTTTCCGGCTGAACCTCTGCCGCTTCGGAGATCGTTCGAGATTTGCTCCAACTGTGCGACAGTTTTGTTTAAATTATTATAAAGTGCCGGATCATTAAGCAATTTGCCCGCCGTGCCATCGCCCGATTTTACACGCTCCAGCACATTTTGAATTTGCAGCATCGAAATTTTTGCTTCACCGACGGTTGAATCAATCGTTCGATACAGCGAATCATCATTAATAATACTGCCGAGAGTTCCTTCGCCCTGATTGGCTTTATTGAGAATCTCATTGGTCGGAATTGCCATTTTATTGATTTGCTGCAGCAAATCGTTTCCGGTTTGCGTCAATTGATTGATCGAAATCGCCGTGCTTGAATCGAGGACGTGATTTGAGCGAACCGCACTTCCTTCGGGCGTTCCGGGCGTAATATTGATTAGTTTATCGTTTGCCAACACACTCGTCGCAATCAATTGAGCAGTCGAATCGGTGCGGATTCTTTCCGAGATCGGCTTGCCGTCGAGCATTTTATCGACGCTCATTACGGCTTCGATCTTTGCATCTTCAGGACTATCGGGCGGAAGAAATCGAATCTGCGTCACCTTTCCGATAGTTACTCCGGCAAGCTGCACTTCCGCACCTTCCCGCAATCCGTCGCCGGTCGAAAAACGGGCTTTTAACGCCAATTTTTCGGCGAACGGATTAAAATCCCCGGTCGAATTGAGAATTAAAAAACCTAAAACAGCTACCGCAATCAGTATGAAGATACCGACGCGAAGCTGGCTGAAACCTAAATTTCTATTGCTTGTTGGCATAATTAAAAACTATCGTTCAAAAATTATAAGTCTATTTTCCGTTGAGGAATTTTTTAATATACGGGTCTTGATTCGCCCGCAACTCTTCATCTTTTCCCTCGAAAATTATTTTACCATCGCGGATCATAATAATTTCGGTGTTGATCAGACAAAATTTTTCGCCTTCTTCTTCAAAAACGATCCCGCCGTTTTCGTCGTGAATGGCATATTCGGATGATAGATATTCGAGATTGTTCATTTCGTGGGTTACAAAAATCGAAGAAACATCTTGAATATCCCGCAGTTTTATCGCTAATTCGCAAATTGTGCGGGCGGTCGGCGGATCGAGTCCGGCAGTCGGTTCATCGAACAAAACAATTTGCGGCTTGCCGACCAATGCTCTGGCAATCCCGACCCGTCGCCGCATTCCGCCGGAAAGCTCGGCGGGCATTTTGTCAATTGCATCATCGAGGTCAACAAAACTAAGCATTTTCTTAACTTCCGATTCGACAAAATCCTCATCCGCACCTTGTTCGTGAAGTCTGTAAGCGATGTTGTCGTAAACCGAAAGCGAATCGAACAACGCACCTTCCTGAAAAACCATTCCGATTTGTTCGCGGACTTTCATCATTTGATTTTCGGTAAAATCGGTGATGTCCTGCCCGTCAATCAAAATCTCACCGTCATCAGGTTTCAGCAGTCCTAAAGACAGGCGAATCGTCGTTGATTTTCCGCTTCCACTTCTGCCGAGAATGATTTTTGTTTCTCCTTTGCGAACCTTGAAACTGACATTATCAAGAATAACTTTATCATCGAAAGCCAAATAAACATTGCGAAATTCTATCGCCGGAACTGCTCTGTCAGCCCGGTAAAAAGATTCACCGAATTCCGGTGAATCGAGGATCGGCTTTGACTGATCTTGGTCTTCGGGTTCTGAAGAAAGCATAAGTATTACTAAAATCCAACCGATTGAGCTGAAAAAATATGCTGCAATCCGCGTGATAAAAAGAAGTCTGCGATAATCACAACAATTGATGAAAGCACGACCGAATTGGTTGTCGAAAGACCGACTCCGACCGTTCCGCCCTTCGTGTTTAAACCTTTATAGCACGAAATGCTGCCGATAATCAGTCCGAAAAAGAGCGGTTTGATGACACCGCCGAGAATATCCTGTAATGAAATTCCGTTGCGAACCGACGTGAAAAATAAATTATAATCCAGACCGAATAAATTGTTGGCGACCATTCCGCCGCCCAGAATTCCGAAAATATCCGCTGCTACCGTCAACAACGGCAGCATAAATATCAATGCCAAAATTCGCGGTGCGACCAGTTTTTTATACGGATCGGTTCCTAACGCCCGCATTGCATCAATTTGCTGCGAAACGACCATCGAACCGAGTTCCGCCGAGATTGCCGAACCGATTCTGCCCGAAACCATCAACGCCGATAAAACCGGACCGAGTTCACGAATCAGGGTAAATGCAACCAATTGTCCGGTTTGTCCCTGTCCGCCGAAATATTCCAATGACGGATAAGTTTGCAGCGTCAAAACTCCGCCCGTAAAAAAACCCGTCAACAAAATAATCGGCAACGAACCGACACCGATTGAATCCATCTGTTTGATAATTTCGGTAACATACGTCGGACGTTTAAAAAGCCTGATAAACGCATTATAGATTAGGTATGTAATTTCCTGGAGTTCGAACAAAAAATTTTTAAGTGGATTCATTAAGTTTGAATAGCTGAAATAATAAAAAATATAAATCTAGGGAAAGTTTAACCATAGTGCTGTAAAAATATTAAATGTTAGCTTACAACTTACGAGAGAAGACAGCAACAAAAAAGCCGACCTTTTGTAGAGGTCGGCTTCGATTTGTAAGATTAAAATAAAAAAAACCGACTGAATTTTATTGTCCGTACAACTTGAGAATATATTATTTGTCGTTACGAAAATTCATTTCATCATAAAATTCGGTTAATTTTTAGTGACGGATTTTTTGCGGTTCGGAGCATTTTGTGGGTCGCGTTCAATGTTGTCGGAATTGCGTTTACGATTTTGCTGACGTTTTAGAATCCGCTCTTCCCGCTGTTGTTTTACTCTCGCACGCAGTTCACGAAATTTAATCAATTGATCCGGTGTCAAGATATTGCGGATTGCGAGTTCATAACGAGTATTTAATTTAATTAATTCGACTTCGGCGGAAATTACCGCATTTATTTTGGTTTGAACGATGGATTCATCAATCTCGTTGGCATATATAACCGAATCCAAATCGCTTCTAGCTTCCCTCAACTTCTGTAAAGCCTCACGCCGTTGCGGTCTTCTGATTTGATTTAATTCACGCACCGTTTGTAATTGTTCCGCTGTAAGATCCAATATTTTGGCAATGCGGAAATTATTGTTCAGAGGCAGATTCGGATTAGGTTGATCTGTATTTCTTTGGGCTGAAACAAATGCTGCCGCAAAGATAATTAATAGAAATGCGTAAAATAATTTATAGTTTTTCATAATTTTTCATCTGCGAAATTATCTGTCTGTTTCGATTTCGGCAAAAATATCACTTAGTTTAATATCATCGGATTCATTATTTTCAAGAGCAAAATCAGTCAATCCGGGAATTTCCTGAATATCAATTTCTACGGATTCGATCTTACCGGAATTCTTTTTCGGGGCTTTTACATTATTTGATTTCTTCACTTCAACTTTTTCCCCAAAGGTTTTGATTCTTTTAACAGATGTTTGGAAATCTGTAATTGCAGCGGTTTTTTGTTTCTCAATCGGAACTTCCGTTTTCACTTCAGCATTAGAACTACCGGCAACTTCGTCAACTTTTTCTAGAATCGGTTCAATGGATTTCCTCCGCATCGGGAGTTGTTCAGTTGCTGTATCTTTTGTTCCGGCGGTTTCAGTTGAATTGTTTAAATAATGAATTGACAAAAATATACCAAATCCAAGAATCACGGCAACAGTTCCGAAAGCGGCGGCGGTTTTGGCAAATGTTGTTGGAACAGTAAAAAACCTGCGAATCATTTTCCGGTAATTATTGGTTGAATTAACCGCATCGACAGGCTTTTCAGCTGGATAAGGAATATAGATTGACGGACTTGCAAGGTTTGCAAATTCCTCCTTTTTCCAATCCTGAATCGAATAACTGATTGACGAAAAAGCATTGACTTCATCGGTACAGTTTTGGCAATTCGCCAGATGCTTAACAAGTATAGACTTCGCCGCGTCATCAATTTCATCATAAACGAATGAAATAATTTCGTCATTAAATCGGCATTGCGGATTGTATTTCGTGCTGTCTAACATTTTATTTTCCATTTCTGAATAATCTTTAAACTACTTCAATCTGCGTGTTTTTAAGTTTTGCTCGGAGCTGTTTAAGTGCTGTATATAAACGACTTTTAACCGTACTGAGCGGCATTTCCATCGCATCTGAAATTTCTTGAAAAGTCATTTCTTCAAATTCTTTCATAACTACTACCTGTCGCAAATCCGCCGGTAACGCCTGAACTGCCTGCCGCACCGCCGTTGTTCGTTCGTTCTTTTCCGTCAACTTCGACGGCGATAAATTGGCATCCGCCGTAAAAACCTGATCTGCGGCTGGATTATCGTCATCGAGAAAACTTTCCGAACGGCTTTTATCACGCCGCATTCTCGACAGACACTTGTTGACCGCGATGCGGTGCAGCCACGAAGAAACTTTGGCATCACCGCGAAACCCTTCAAGATTTTTGTAAGCCGCGATAAACGTTTCCTGCGTCGCATCCTTAGCCTCATCCTCCCGTTTGAGCATTCCGTAACAAAGTGCAAAAATCTTACGCTCCCAACGATTGACAATCTCTCCGAAAGCATCGGGATTTTCATCAACAGCCAGTTTTACAATCTGCTCATCTGTTAGTTCAGAAATCATAAATCCCCGAAATTATATTTCTTTCAAGAAAAACCTTTAAAGAAAGTCCGCCAAATCAAGGATTTTCCCCGATGTTGAACTTTTAGATGTTTTAAATGTTTAAATAGTCGAAGAAATGCAAAAAAAAAATATCTGCACTCTAATAGGAAAATGCCCGGATCCAAACTGTCAGTAGTTTTTGAATCCGAACATTCGATGTGAAATCTTTACCAATTAATGCCGCTGATTATTTTATTTTTCGATTTTTTCAAATTCGATAAGATGTGTCGGAAGTTTCAAAGCGTTCATCCGCGTCTATATTTTTTGTCTGCACTGAATTATTTTTAACCGCGATTCGCTCGATTTGATCAGTCTGTTCGCGATCTTTACTGCTGTCTGAATCCGAACTGAGCGACATCTTTAAGCCGCTTAACTTTACGCCGCGGTTACGCAGAACGGTTGCTAATTCCTCAGCTCTGGCGTTGAGTTGGTTTTTGATGGTTTCGTTTCCAGCGATGAATTCGGCACTGATACTCTTGTCCTTACCGATAGTTAATTTCACTTCCAAACCTTGCAAAACCGAGCGTTTCAATTCAATCGATACCTGTTTTCCGTTGGCGACGTTCTGCGAACGAATTGCTGAAATAATTCTTTCGAGGTCGGCAGTATGAAGAATTGCTCTTGCTCCCGGAATGGTCGTTTCACTGACGATTTCTCTCGAAGCCAACTGCACCTGAGCAACTCCTTTTTCCTGATCTCTATCAGATTTGTCATCGGAATCCGATTTGCCGTCTTTTTCGTCTCGAACGGCTTTTTCTTCTTTTGCCTTAAATTCAGCGGCGTTTTCCTTGGTTTTAGATTCGTGAATATCTTCTTGTTTCTTATACTCGGACTGCACTTGCTTCAATTTGTCAGAACCTTTCAACAAAATTGCAAAGTCTTTTTTAAGTGGATTTGTTTCCGTTGCAAGGGAATTCGTAATGCTCAAATTCTTTGCGTTCTCGATTTTTTTTGAAATTTGGTTATTTTCTTTCGCAATATCCTGTTTATTATTATTATTTGAATTGATTTGCATAATTTTCATCCCGAAAAATTTTAAAAGTATAAACGTCTCAATTTATTTATCGGCGGTATTCAAAATATGTTTCCTAAAAAAAACAAATCCCCGAACCGAATCGGTTTAGGGATTTGTACATTAAATCTTTAAAACTTCGCTATTTAAGTTTTTGTTTGGCTTCCTTAATAAATTTATTTGCTTGAGCAATATTTATTTCTCTGCCGCCGTTATTGAGTTTGACCGAATTTTCAAACGCATCCAAAGCCTTTTGAAAAGATTTTTGGTCGAACAAAACTTCACCTAATTTGTAGAACGCCTTAGCTGAATTCGGCGAAAGTTCGGTTGCCTTCGAGTATGATTCGTAAGCGTTGATGCTTCTTTTCAATTCGGTATATAAATCTCCCAACTCAAGATAAACATCTCCCGTCGGAGCTTCCTTGACGACCGCTTCGAATTCTCTCGAAGCATTTTCCCAACGCTTCGTTCTCTTATATGATTTACCGAGTTCAAAGTGAACCGACGGTGTATCATAACCATTGGAAATAGCTGCTTCATACGCTGCAATAGCTTCTTTAAAACGATTTCCGGCAAGCTGAATATCACCGATACGACGGTGTGCCAATGCAAATTTAGAATCGACTTCAGCCGCTTTTTGATAGGCTTGCATGGCATCGGCAGTTTGTTTATTAGCTGTATATGTTTCGCCAAGAGCGTAATACGGATAAGCTGAATCGGGCATGTATTCGATGGCTTTCGTAAAACTGCCGGAAGCATTTCCGTAATTTCCCTTGGCAAGTTCGATCTGTCCCGAAGCAAACCAACGCTGGGCTTCGATCTGTATTGCCGTAAAGTTTTTTAATTTATTCGCTAGAGCCATTTCGTAAACGAATTCCCAATCCTCAAGTGTGATCGTGTTAGTTTTTTGAGGATTTCCGTATCTGGTTAAAATGTCGAGAATTCTTTCGGCAGCATCTCCCGTAGATTCTACGTCAGTATCGAATTTTTCCTCTGCGGTCGGGTCATCGGTGCTTTCGACATCAGGCGGAATAAATATCAGTTTATGTTCATTACTCTTCGGTGAAATAGTTATCAAGATCGAATTTGTAACGTCATCGCCTTCGGCAGTCTTCACCACAAAGCGGTATGTTCCCGCTACCAGCGACTCTTCCAACAATGAATCTTTGTTGCTGACACCGAGCTTTTTATCTCCCAAAAAGACAACCTGATTCGGACCGGGAGTATATAATTTCGAGTTAATCAGCTTTCTCTTATCTTTCGGAACTACCAGTATTGTTGTCGGTCTTCGCGGCGGATCATTTCGCGGTGTGATCTTCGGTGGAATATATTTTTTCCGCTTAAGCGGTGCCGGATCAGATTTTTTCTTAGGCGGTGCCGGATCGTCGTAGGCTTTTTCCGCCGCTTTCGTCGGAACTTGCCCATAACCGGCAGAAGTTGTCAGACCAAAAAGCATTAAAATCAGAATACTGTAACAAATAAGGTTCGGGATTAAAAATGTTTGAGAGTATTTATGGTTTGCTTTGAAATTACTGTGTATCACTATTGACCTCCTTGAATTTTGGGAGTTGACTCAAAATATTTAGTGTATAATAAATGATCAAATCATTTGTTTATATATTACTTTAATTCGGAATTATAACATATCTGAACCCCAGAGAATTAATTCTGGTTTCCGCTTTTACTTCTGTCCAGAGATTATTTCTTAAAATTTTTCTGTCCTCATCGAAAGCACCGCCTAAGATTAAATAAACCTTATCGGATTTATCAGTTTCCTTTTTGGCAATATCACTTTCAAGTTCTTTGTAGAGAACTTTTTCCGATGTCCATTCCCAGACATTGCCGACCATATCATAAGCACCGAACGGTGATTTGTTGAGCGGGAAGCTTTTTACCGGACTTGCCCTTTTAGTTTCCTTCGGATCAACCCCGTCGTCGTTCCATTCATTGCCCCACGGATAGCGGAAATCCTTCTCTCCGCCCGCTGCCAGTTCCCATTCCGCTTGCGTCGGAAGGCGAACCTTGACTTTATATTTTTCGCTCAACCAGTCACAAAAAGTGTTGGCATCATTGACCGAAACATTCACTACCGGAAACTGTTCCGTGCCTTCGGGAAATTTGCCGTTTTTCCAACCGCTCGGCGAACGATGTCCGGTCGCTGCGACGAACTCGGCGTATTGTTCATTTGTAACTTCGGTTTCGGCAATCGAAAAATCATCAACCAGAACCCGCTGAATCGGTCTTTGAGTTTCGCCGCCGCCGATCGAGAATTCAGTTCCGGCAACCGCCACGACTCCCGGAATTTCCGGCGTAATTTCCGTTTCTTCGACAGTCGGAGTTTTCACCGGCTCAATTGGATTTTTAGCAGCGATTATTTTTGGAACAGGTGTCGGAATTGGTGTCGGTTTCGCTCCCGATAAACCAAGGTATCTCAAATATTTGGCAGTATCGCCGCGTTCTCTTGCCTGCGATCCGAAAACCCGCCACGCCCCGAAACCGAGCAGGGCAGCGATGGCAAAACAAAATAAACCGGCAATCAGCAACGGCAATATACGCGACTCACTTCTAGCGGCTTTAGGAGAACTTTTTAACTTTTTTACGGACATATATGATTACTAATTCATTTATATATTGAAAAACGATTAAACATTATTTTCTTATAAGAAAATTATAACTTTTCAGACCTTTGATGCAAAATCGCACCGATTTCATTGCTGAGTTTTTGTTCTTTTTTTTCAAACTTACGCTTTTGCGTCTGTTTCCAGTTATCCTTATGAGTTTCGATAACCTTTAATTCCTTTGCAGCCTCGGCAAGTTTATCAACTGCATCCTCAAGATTTTGTTCGGCAATTTTAATATTGACCTTTTGCTGTTCAACATTTTCCTGCAGAATCTGTTCATTTTCTTTAAGCGTTTCAACGAAATTTCGATGAGCGACGATACTTCCAGCCATCGTTCCGTTGTCGAATTCTTCCGTCATTTTCTTTTTCGCACCAAGAATTTTAAGGCGGCACTCGGCGAGAACATTTTTTCTACGTTCGAGTTCTAACTCTTCACCAGCTAATTTTTGACGGCATAGGGCAACAAACTGAGCGGCTTCATTCCGCTTTTTGTCCCGTACGTCAAGCACGACTTCCAATCTGTATTTTTTTTGCGGCATACTATTCGATAAAATTTAACAGATAACACTTTAGAAATTACTAAATAAAAATAAAAAAATATTGTTAATCAATAATATGATAACATCTACTCTGCAAAAAGAAGATAATTATTCGGATGAAACGTATCAACTTTCGGTTAATCAATTATTTATAAAAATTTGATATTTATTTTACGTTGCGTTAGGTATTATACAGTCTGAGATTTTGTGAAGAGAGAAAAAATAATTGACTGACCAATCCCAGAGAAAACAACAACTTGAAAGTTTTTTTGACCGTGATGAACTGGTCGAAAAATATCAGTATTTCGTTTATTCAATCGTCAAAAGAATTCGTGCGACAACCCCGAAAACCGTCGATTTTGAAGAACTGGTCAGTTACGGAATGATTGGTCTAATGGAAGCCGCCGACCGCTTCGATCCGAGTCGCGGGATTGCATTCACGACATTTTCATACTACCGCATCCGCGGAGCGATATTTGACGGATTACGCGAAATGGGCGTGATTATGCGTTCGCCGCAGGGCGGTTGGGTACAGCGGGAAGGAAACATTAACGATCTAATTCAGACGGCTGCCGATGATACGGATAATTCTCAAACCAATGTTGATGATCAAATTATTGAAGTTGGAAGTTTGATAGACAAGATTCTGCCGGCTTATCTGCTCTCTCTGAGCGATGAAGCAACACCGCAAATAATCGACGAAAGGGATTTACCGAATGAAGTTGCCGAAATGGATGATTTACTGAAATTGGTGCGAATGCAACTCGATACGCTTAAACCTAAAGAAAAAATAATTCTTGAAAAACTCTATTTCAAACGTGTTTCGACCACTAATCTTGCCAAAGAAATGTGCGTAACAAAATCGTGGGTTTCCAGACTGCATTCAAAGGCGATTGAAAAACTGCGGAAAAACCTGATTCAAATCGGAGTCATTCCGCCCAATCAAAACTCCTAAAAATAAATTTCAAAAAAAAACAAAAGTTTCTTAGTGAAAATTAGGAAACTTTTTTTAGGCTCTGCCGATAACTTCAATAAGATGGTTACAAAGCCTAGTTTTATTGAAGTAAATTTTGTTTTTTAAGAAAAAAAGGAGTAGAGAAAGATGAGCCGGATAATTTTTAACGAAACAGTAAACTACAATTTTAACACCGGAAACACGGCAGCTTCCGTCAGACCGCAGGATAACATAAATCAACTTTTAACCGATTTATTTAAAGGATTGTCGAATCTTTTCGAAAGTTTAAGCACCGGGCAATTCGATAACAATAACGCTAATTATCCGTCCTGCGGTTGCACTTCGCCGCCGGTCTTCGAAGATAGTTCACATCCGTCGGGAAGTTTACAAGCGGACAGCAAAAAAGTTACGACACCGGGCGGTTACGAGATTGAACCGCTAAATCAACACGAATGGAAAATAACCGGACCGGACGGTAAAAATACACGCATCTGGGGCGATCCGCACGTCGAAGAAAGTGACGGCGGTAAATGGGATTTTAAACGTGACTCGACCTTTATGCTGCCGGATGGAACACGCATCAATGTTTCGACCGCACCTTACGGAAGTAAAGGTGCGACCGTAACCTCAGCACTTGAAATTATTAATGGCAATGACCGCGTCAATGTTACCGGAATCGAGAACGGCAGAGGAACAATCGGACAGGTTACGCCGGACGGATTTGCACACGCCAACGGTTTTGGCGGTAAAGACGTATTCGTAATGGGCAAAGAATCCGATGATTGGTCCTTTCAGGGACGCGAAGTGATCGGTAGTAATGACGGCGGCACATCGTTTAAATTGGATAGAAAGTTGCCTCCGGGAGTTTCAGATGGCAGCCAACCGACTCAGAAAGAAATGATCTCTGATTTCGTTCGTCTGATAATGAGTTCAATGTTCGGTTCAAACCGAAGCCGCAACACGGGTTTCAATCCGTATAATGGTTCGGGATCGAAGGATGTTTTCAGCAACAGAAATTATTCGCGTCCTCGTCATCAGCGACGTATAACCGAATCATTCCGGGCTTTATCCGATATGTTCAATGCCTTGTCGAGATTGTCTGAAATGAACGACAGAATGTTAGCCAGCCGTAGAAACCGCCTTTTTGTTTAGTGAAAAATTTGCTTAAAAATTATGTGCGGGTTATGGTTTCTACTAAATTCATAATCCACACATATACATTTTGCAGAATAGATTATTATGAACGACCAGAAATTAAACGACGGCAATTTACAAAAATTAAACGACGAAAAACTGTTTGACGGCGAAATGACGATTGCCGAATATGTCGGACTTGATAAACAAGAACTTTATAATATCGCCCGTAAAGGGTTTCAGTTAGTTGAAACGGGACAACTTGAAGAAGCAAAAATCATATACGAAGGCTTGGTTGCCGCCGATCCTTACGACAGCGTTTTTCACTGTCAGTTGGGCGGAATTTATTTCAAACAGAAAGACTTTGAAGGTGCTTTCGATGAATACAATGCTTCGATTCGTTATAATTTAGCTAATGTTGATGCTTTAGCAGGACGCGGCGAGTTATATTTGATGCAGGAAAAATACGAAGCCGGAATTGAAGATTTACGAAAAGCCGTTGAAAATGATCCGCAGAGAACCAAAAAATCCTCGATGCGGGCGAGAGGATTGTTACTTTCACTGCGGGATGCGTTCGAGAAAAGTAATACGGAAGTAAATGGAACTTAACGCCAATAACACAAACTGATGAATATAAAACATTTACTACCAATATTTGCTCAGAAAGACCGCACTCCCGCACGGGGAAAGGGTGGCGAAAACGAGATTGGGAAAAAACACTTTCATCAGTCTGATAAAACTAAGGAACCGGGAAGTTCAAAGGCTCACGGCAATCAACCAAATGATGAAAATCTGACCGAAAAACCTGAGAAATTACTCAAAACCGTAGCTAAAGAATTACATTCGGCGGGCAGGCATCTCGGTCAGATCAAAGAAAACAAACATATCAGAACTCCCGATCTGAAGGCGAATTCGAGGGTTGCGATTGATTTGAAGTTGGGTGTCAAAACTCTCGGCGAATTCGGCAAAATTTCCGTTTCCGGGCATACTAATGTGAGGTTGAATGCAAACAGTCAAGGATTTGCTCTGGGATTAAATCAAAATCTACAAACTACAACTCAGTTGATATTTAAGGATTTGCCGAAACCTCTGCAGCACGCATTAAGCAAATTCACTCCGCAACAAATTGTTTCATCTTTGTTCCTAACAGCGGGAATCGTCGCTCAGATCGAAACACACGGCTTAAAAAATTCGGAAACGGTTCAGATTCTAAAAAATCTTTTGACTCAAATAATCGGCGATAAAAGTCATCCGCCCCTGAAAGAGCCGGGAACTCGGACGCATAAAAACAATCCGACGTACTATAATAATAATCCGACCCACATCAACAATAACCATTTGACGCATCCGACTCGAACTCTTTCCAACCCGATGCTCATTAATTCAACTCACAGTGCTTTGACAAATCAAAATACTCATCTGCATTCTTCCGGTAATAATTCAAAAAAAAATTATGTTCCGGTGAATGATCCGATTCTGCAGATTCAGCGTTTGGTCAATAAAACTCGTGTTGTCTTTGAACACTGTGGTCGTTCGACGAAAATTCAGGATTTACAGAAAATTGCTTTGATTATTGCCAAATCTTTGGAAAAAGGCGATGTCCAGACGCTTGCTAAACTCGCAGAAATAGTCCAAAAATCGCAGACTCAGCCGGAAAGTTTGTCGGCAAAGGTTGATCAATTGCTTCAGCAACTAATGAGTAAAGGCGAAGGTCAGGCGGTAAAAGATGCTAAAAGTGCAAACCAACAAATACTAAATCAGGGAGTTCAGCCGCAAACATCAGGGGTTGTCGGATTGAATGCGGCAGATAAAAACGTACAGCTTTTACCGACCCGGTTTGCGGATAGACAGTTGCTGAATGAAAGCAAAATTCCTCCGGTTAAAGATGCACTGACAATCAAAGAGCAGCCGGGTACTGAAAAAAGAGAATTTTACAATGAAGAAAATGAAGCGGCACTTCGTCATCAGATTGATTTTAACCCGCATTTTGCGTACGACCGTCAGATTTCGAGTTTTGAAGATTCAAGCGATATAAATCTCGGCAAGCAGGAACTTGTCAACAAACATTACAGCGAAATCGAAGATTGGCTTGCCAGTGGGAAGCATCGTTTTGTCAAGGATTTTGATTTCGAGAAACCCATCGGAATGATCGTTGACCGCAGCGAAAGCGGATATATAACTGCCGAAAAACTACGCATTGTGCTGGTCCGTGACGGTTCTGTCAACGGATGGCATTTCCTGCGTTCATTTCTAGTAAGTTAAACAATCTAAAAAAAAAGTATGAGTGAATACCGCCAGCGATTCGATGAATTATATCAATTTTTTGCGGGTTATTTTCATCAGGACTGGATCCGCGTCTATGACTGGGAGGACGAGCCGCCGACTTACGCATCGGTGATTGGTCATTTTAAAGTTACGAATCCGAAGTTGACCGTCCACAAAGTCAGAAATCAACTCGAAGATTTTCTTCACTATAATCTCGACGAGTCGGAATTAAAACAAGCATTAAATGAACTGGGCTGTAATTACTATCCGAACGATACCAAGGAAAAATACCGCAGTTGGCTGGAAGATATTTTAATGGTCTTCGATGACCCGAATGAAGAGGGCAGGGTTTTGCGGGAAATTGAATGATTATTAACAATATAACCTAAGATAAATATCTAAAAATTTGATTATATTTTGAACTCCAATTTAAACGGGTATCAGACTGACGGCAAATATTTCGACCGTCAGTCTGATAATTAAAAATGTTCAGCGAACAATCTCGCTAACGACTTTTCCATTAATCATCGTGCCGACGCAGTGGGTTGTATATTCAAACGGATCACCATCATACATTGCCAAATCCGCATCTTTGCCAACCTTAATTGAACCAATTCGTTTATCCAAGCCGAGAACTTTGGCAGCATCAATCGTAATAGTCGAAAGTGCGTCTTCAAATTTCATACCGTAAGCCAGAGTCATTCCGGCTTCAAACAAAACCACGCGTGTTTTTGGCACGTAAGTTTCGTATCCGCTTTGCAAGGCAAATGGGATTCCGGCTTTTTTGAGTTTGGCAGCAGTTTCCATCGAAAGCGATTCCGCGTCGCCGCCTGCCCGATACATTGTCGGATGCAGAATTACCGGGAAACCCGATCTTTTGATTTCATCCAGAACTTGCGGTGCTTCCGAAACACCGTCAAGAATGATGCTGATATTAAATTCTTTCGCCAGACGCAGAGCCGACATAATATCAATCGCCTTGTGTGCCGTAATCAAAAGTGGAATTTGCCGCCGAATAACTTTTTCGAATTCATCGTTCCGCAGATCGCCCGAAGAATTTGTCCCGGTTGTTTGAGTATCAAAATTCTCCTGATATGCCGGTGTTGGCGGATTTTTCAGCATCGAATTCGGGTTGCTGTTGTTCGGACTGTTATCTTTATTACTGCTTAATTTACTCTTTGTTTTATTAGGATTTTTATCCTTGCTGTTCTTCTTATCGTCCTTCTTATCTTCCTCGCTTTTTCTGATTGAATCCTGAGCTTTGATCAAAACAGTCCGCAACATCGACATTTGTTTAGCACGAGTTCCGGGCGAACCGCTGCTTTCGGCAATCGCATCGTTGCCGAGTGTCACCGCAATCATCGAAGCCGGAATAATCATCGCTTCTTCAACTGTTTTACCAACCGTTTTGACGATCATCATTTGTCCCGAAACGAGTGCGGCGGGAGCGTGTCCGGTGTGAACCGTCGTAACGCCTAAACTGCGAACCCATTCGATTAGTTTTTCTTCCGGGTTATACGCATCAAACGCACGCAGTTCGGGTTGCATCGGTGAAGATGTTTCAACCTGCATCTGATCGTTCGGTTGATTTAAATATCCGGCTAAACCGATCACGCTGTGAGCATCGATCAAACCGGGCGTAACGACCTTTGCTTCGATAATTCGATAACTTTTCGGAATCTTGACCGACGAAGCCGGACCGACGACCGTAATTTTTCCGTCGTATGTCAGAACAACTCCGTTTGCGATAGTTTTCCCGTCCATCGTATAAACCGTTTCGCCCTTAACCGCGATCTGTGCGTTTGCTGTCGAAAAAACAACAAATGTAACTAATACAAACAACGCTAATGAGATTAAATTGTGTATCTTAAATTTTGAATCTTGAACTTTGAGCTTTGAATTTTCCATCTTATTCGTTTCCTCCCAAATCGCCGTCGAAGCAATCCAAATGCAATATCGAGTCGGTCGTTGCACCGTAACCACCGACTGCTGTTAAATAGTCCTTTTGATTTGTCCGGTCAAAAACATTCTTGCCTTCAACGTAGGTTTGCTCAACCGTCGTATAAATACTGAGCGGATCACCGGAAAGGACTATAAAATCGGCATCTTTGCCTTTCTCCAGAGAGCCGACACGATCAGCCATATCGAGCATAATCGCATTTGCCATAGTCATTCCGTAGAGTGCTTTTTCCCGCGACATTCCGGCTCGTACACCGAAGCCCGCCGAACGCAGAAATAAACGCGAATCCGTAATATAATCGTCGGTGTGAAATCCGACCAACGCTCCGGCTTTTTCGAGTGCCGCCGCGTTTTCCCATTTAAGATCGGTTGTTTCCAACTTTCCGCCCGGACTGTCGATTAAGATAATTGAAGCCGGAACTTTCGCTTTAGCAATTTCGTCGGCAACCTTCCACGCTTCGGAAACGTGATGCAGAACTACCCGAAAACCAAACTCACGTTTTAAGCGAAGCACTGTCATCACATCATCGTGACGGTGCGTGTGAAAATGAATAACTCGTTTGCCTTCAAGGACTTCAACAAGTGTCTCCATTCCCAAATCCCGCGACGGTAACTTCGATTTGTCATTTCCGGCTTTTTGGACTTTGTCGCGGTATTCCTGAGCTTTGATAAATTTTTCACGAATCAATGCTGCCGATTTTGCACGAGTGCCGGGAAATCCGCCGCGACCACGCAGGCTGTTTGTGCCGTTGGCGAATTTTATTCCGCCCATATAATTTTTGTCTTTGTCGAAAATCAGCAAATCTTCAATCGTATTCGCATCATCCCGAAGTTTGATATAGAGCGTCTGACCGCTGTCGAGATGACCTGAACCGGGCATAATGTTGGCGGTTGTAATTCCGCCACTCTGAGCCCTCTGAATACTCGATGCCCGTGGATTGATCGAATCGAGCGTACGAATCTCCGGTTGAATCGGACTCGAACCATCAGCTCCGGTAACTTCGCCGATATGACTGTGCGAATCAACTAAACCGGGCATAATAAATTTGCCTTTGAGATCAACGATTCTAGTGTCCGCCGTCCACACTTTAGCGGTGGCATTGCCGCCGACTTCGATAATTTTGCCGTTCTGAATCAGCAGATAACCGTCGGCAATCGGATTTCCAACAATCGGGATGATGGTCGCTTTGATATATGCCGTACGCATATTTTGAGCGTTAGCTGAAAATATGAATATTATGAGCATAAAAACAACACAAAAGTATTTTTTCATTAAAAGTTTTTCCTCTGTTTGAATTTTGATTAAAAAAGAAATGCAATAATAAAGTGCTACGAAAGACTATTTATGTCAAGAAACGACTGGAAACGATATGGAAAAAATCGTTCCGCCGCCGATGTCATTATTATTTGAAACTTCAATTGTTCCGTCGTGGGCGGTAATTATTCCGTAGCAAACGGCAAGTCCCAAACCCGTACCCCGTCCGGTTGATTTGGTCGTGAAAAAAGGATCAAAAATCTTTTTTAGATCCTTTTCCTTGATTCCGGTTCCACTATCCGCGATTTCGATGTTGATTGATTTGCCTAATCCATAAGTTTTGATAAAAAGTTCACCGCCTGCGGGCATTGCATCTTTAGCGTTCAGGAATAAGTTTAGAAAAACCTGCTGAAGCTGATCGGAATCGGCGAAAATATGCGGCAGATCTTTTGCTAGATTTTTTTTAAGGGTCAGGTTTTGAAATGATTTATCAAAACTTGCCAAACGCAGTCCGGTCAGAATAATTTCATTTATATCGAGTTCACTTTTTGCCGCCGGTCGAACTCTTGCAAAATCCATCATATCTTTCGTAACTCGTGTGATTCTATGTATTTGTGATTGAATCAGATTAAGTTTTTCCTGCGTGTCGGCATCCAGATTTTGACGACTCTGCATCATTTGTATCAGTGAGGAAATCGATGCCAATGGATTATTGACCTCGTGTGCGACACCCGATGAAAGCGTTCCCATTGCCGCTAATTTCTCAGTGCGAATCAATTGATTATTGAGTTTTTGCAAAGTTTCAATATCGGAAGCCATCTTCCTGCTCATTTCATTAAATGATTGTGCCAGCAAACCGATCTCGTCGTTGCTTCGGCGAAGATTGACTTCAGTTCCGTATTCGCCTTCGGTAACTTTGACCGCCGCCAATGTAACTCTCTGCAAAGGTCTTGAAATGGTTCTGACAACCAGAAGTAGTAGCAATAGATTCGGGATAAGGGCGGAAATGACGCTGAAAACAAGATATCTCCGCCATGCTTCAAAATTAGTGCCGTCCTGAAAAGCCCACCAAACTATAGGAATCTGAAAAATTATGAAGCTGAAGATTGCAACCGTGGCAATGCTCAGAGCAATTTTATAGGCAATCGGAAAAATGCGAAACTGATCGAGAGCGGTTTGCAGGGAAAAAAGTTGGAAGTTGGAAATTGCATACGCATAGATAAAAACTCCGGGAAGAACAAAGATCGTGCTGTATGGAAGCAGTGCGTAGATTCCGGCAAACGGCAGAACAATGTTAGCCAGCGTCTTTAGAACTCCAGTAATGACCAAAGCCCAGAGAATTGCACCGACCTGCTGACTTTCCTGCGTGCCGTGAAATTTGCGGTATTTCTTGAACAGAAGCCATGCTCCGTAACCGAATAGACAATAGACGTAAACTACAAAAACATAAGCCAACGGTGCGATGTCTATGTAAAAAGTTTGGTTCTCGAAACTGACTCTGTGCCATAATAGTCCGAAAAGTGCAGCCGGCACGAGAACTAAACTCGGAGCAAAAACTACGGCGGCTTTTCTTTTCGGGACACTTGTGTTTTCGGGGAAAACCCACGCGAAAATGACTAATGCACATTGCATCAAAAGGGCGATGATGAAACTTGCCGATGCCCAGTAATCCCATTTGAAATGTGCATCTTCAAAGTTCCAAAAGATCAAATCTTTCGTCGTCCAGAGTGCAAGAAATGCGATGAATATGGCAAATGTCTGATTAGCCCGACTCCGCGGATTGTCGACAAAAACGTAAAATCCCAGAAGCACGAGCAAAAAAAGTGCAAATAAATGTAGCAGGACAAGCATTTTCTAAAAAAATAAAAATCGGTTAATCGTTCGATAAATATATTATCAAACAATTAACCGATAACCTTCGGCAACTTATTGATTTTACCGCTTAATCAACTTTGAATTTCAAATTGATTCCGACGATGTTGACTATTTTCTGGCGTGAATCGAAATTTCTTCGATATTGGTAGAAGAACTCGGTTGTCAGATTCTTCGAAAATTTACGGCTGATTCCGCCGCCCGTATCGTTTCTGTGAATTTGCGGATTTTGCAGATCGAAATATGTGTCATTGTAAACAAACGGCGTAAAATATGTTTTATCGTTTTTGGTAAATGGAATGCTGACCTTTGTTTGGTTTCGATAAAATGTTTCGTCATCACGTTTAGCCGTCTTGAATCGGTGTTCAAAGCGGTTTCTGTTTTCGACGGTAAACTTTCCGAAAGTCTTTTTCGGAGTAATGTCTAAACGGATTCGATGTTCGTATTGAATTGGTTTGACCGGATCGGTTTGTGTCCTGAAAATATAACTTGGTGTGATCGAAATTAGTTTTGAAGCCTTGTATATGACTCCAAATCCAAGACGTTTATCGGTTAAATTGCTAATGTTATCGGTAACCCGCAGGTTTCCGATAACTAAACCTCTGATCTTCTTATTATCAGCGGAAAAAGGAAAATCCAGAGTAGTTTCGTTCCAGAACTGTGTATCATCATCATCAACAGTTTGAGCTGATATATTAATGTTTAAAAAAGCCGGAACTAAAATCAGGAAAATTAACATTTTGTTCATATAAACACACTTATAAAGTGTATTTGTTACAAAAATGTTACGTAAGAGTTAAATTAGTGTTACTTTGTTTAGGTTGATTTCAGTAACCAAGAATTAAGGTTGAAATTATCAGTACAATACCGAAGGCGAGAGGCATAAACAGTTTCGATTCGATCTTGTCCCCGCTCTTCAAAAGGCGGTGAAATATTGTAAAAACAGGTAGTGCGACTGCACCAACCACGCCGCCAATCATTCCGCCGAAAACGGCTCCGATAATAAATAAGAAAACTCCGCCGATTCCACCCGAAATAACGCCCCACAAAAATCCCAAAAAAGGCAAAAACAACAACATTCGATGCCACGTCTGATGTTCCAATGCCAGAACCAGCTTCCCGATAATTTTACCGGAGTAAAAGCCGACGACGGCAGAAGTGATATTAACCAAGACTAGCAAAAATATCACCCAAAAATCTTCGTTGTTTTGTAGTCCGCCCGATTCGGTAATAAATTTTGCAAATATTGCCGCAGGGGGCAGAAGTCCGAGCAGAAAGCCGAAATATGAGAATGCTTGTTCATTAGACAGCGGATTTTTCATCAAATCTGCTTCCAGCTTTTCTTTTTCGGATCGAAAAATTTCGTCCTGTTGAGCATATTCACGATTTACCGAAATGAGCAAATCTAATCTTTCTTGCGTGGATTGATCGTCGCGGTCATTACCTGAAGCGACACTAAATTCGGTTGGACGTTCGATTGTTTCGGTTTGATAGACTTCCATAGTATTTCTTTCTCCACATTTCTGACGTGAGTTTGTTTCAAAATTTGCACTAAACTATTTATGAGAATTAATCCATCCTCATCTCTTATTAGTTTAGCAAATTCAATCGCGGATGTGGAAAGGTTTTCGATGTCATCTGTAAATTCCGACAGAATTTCCAAAACTTGCAGAAAATCCTCACGTGCTTGAATTTGATGCGATAAAAGTTTCCGGCGGTTGCGTCGGTTGAGACAGTTTGACGAAATTTGTGTGTAACTATTATTCGTAATTCGGTAAATCTCTGCACCCTGAACCGAAGTTTTCCCCGGTGAAGCCGCAGTTATCAGCGTCAACTCGGAATATCTTTCAACAACTTCCCGCAATTCAAACAGCGATAAACTGGAGTTGTTCGGCGGTAAATGATTTTCAAAATTCCTGAAAAGTGTATTTAATTCCAATATTTTGGTTTTTTCGGAGTCATCATTTAACAACTCTGTGACTTTATGATGCAATAATATTAAAGCGTAAGGAATCCACAGCACAAGTATCAAAAAGGATTCAAACCATACATATTTTCGAATTTGCCCGTAATCCAAAAAATAATAAGTTGCGAAAGGCGATCCGCAGGCAAAATATACGATAATATAATCAAGGTAGTTCATCAGTAAAGTTAGTGGCAAAATATATGCCATCTTTTCTGCAATATTCAGAAATTCAATCGTTATAAGGTTAGTGCTTGAATTATTTAGGTCGCGGTTGAAAAAAGTCGGAACTTATTACAACCATCGGTCGTTTACATATTAGCAAACCGCAAAAATTATTTAATTATTTTGCAGTTTGCAAAATAAAAATTTGAACCGTCAAAAAAGCAGTATTCAAATTGCAAAAAAAAGTGGCATTCAAATTGCAGATTAAAAAAAGTCGGGAATAAATATTTACCGGCAGGCAATCATAAAATTTATAAAGGATTCGCAGGATTCAAGGGAATATTCAAAATGAACAGTAGTAAAGCTAAAATAAAGGTTATCAAGAAAAGAGATATAAATATATCGAAAAAACCTGAGATCGACGAGATGAAGAAGAAGAAGGAACCCGCCAGAGAAATGGTTTCAAATGTTTCGAACTGGGTCAATGACCTGCAAAAAAGAAAGCGTGAAGAAACCAAAATTGCTTTGGAACAGCTTTTCCCGAAACAACCGCAGACGGACAGTTTGTAGTATTTCAAGACATACACCGAATCAATTCGGTAACAATTTTACATATACCTCAGAATTTTTTTTGAACGGACGGCAAATTACTTTGCCGTCTTTTTTTTATTGATAATTTGATAAATGAAAACTGCAATGAGATATTGTTGTAGGTTTTTTAGAAAATCAATCAAATCAATCAAACAAAACTAGGGAAGTCTGCGATTATGCCAAAAAAAGTTGTGATAATTACGGGGGCAAGTTCGGGCATCGGACGTGCCGCAGCTCTGACATTTGCCGCGAACGATTTTCAGGTTGTTGCCGTTAGCAGAAACGAAACTGCTCTGAACGAACTGCGTGATGAAGCGGTTTCGGTCGGCGGTTCGGTCAAAATCAATCTTGCCGATCTGCGTGAAATCTCCCAGATCGAACGAGTCGTCAGCGATTGTGTTGATAATTTTGAGCGGATAGATGTGCTGGTAAATTCCGCCGGAATAATTGCTAACGGAAATATCGAAAATACCGAACTTGATGAATGGGACAAAATGATGAATTTGAATGTCCGCTCGGTTTTCTACCTGATGCAGAAATGTGTGCCGTATCTTGAAAAAACTAACGGGAATATCGTCAATGTATCGAGTGTGGCTGGTAGTCGTTCGTTTCCGAATGTGCTGTCATACTGTGTATCAAAGGCAGCGGTTGACCAGTTGACGAGGTGTGCGGCTTTGGAATTGGCTTCAAAAAATATCCGGGTCAACACGGTAAATCCCGGTGTCGTAATTTCAAACTTACATAAACGAGGCGGAATGTCGGAAGATGCGTATGCTGATTTCTTAGTAAATTCTCAAAACACGCACCCGTTGGGAAGAGTCGGTGAACCTGAGGAAATTGCCGATCTGATCTATTTTTTGGCATCCGAAAAAGCCGCGTGGATTACCGGAGCGAATTACGCGATTGATGGCGGCAGAGCTCAAACTTGTGCCAGATAAACGGAAAGATTAACGTTAAACATTGAATAATCAAAATGAAATTTCAACTGCTCCCCGGCACATTTAAAGATGGTCGAGTTTCAAACAGGCAGCACTTTTCGTGCCTCGTGATTGATAATCGGGTGGCGATAGATGCCGGAAGTCTTGGCGATGGCGACCAAATAATTTTAGAAATAACACAAATAATCCGCATTTTGCAGGATAATATTTTTTAACTGAATGATTATCCGAATTTTGCCGAACCGGAAAATGAGAATGGTGCGGTGATGAAACACTGTTTGTTCGAGATCAAAAAATAATTTACTGTCGGGCATCTTAAGGTAAATGCGATAAGTGTTAATCATAAAGTTCCGGCGGTCGGTTTCATCATTTTGTCGCGGAAATTATAAAACTGAAAATTAAAAACCTTGAGATTTTGGAAGTAAACAAACCTTATTTTAAATAAATACACGTTCACAGTTATTTTGAAATGTCGGTATATAAAATAGGAATAAGGCTGTAAGAAAGCTTATTGCCGATGGCGGTATGAATGCACTTTCTGACAGTAGTATTTTTGCTCAAATAAAAACTAAGCCAGCGAAGACCAAGTCGTAAAGTTCAGCTAACAATTGGCTATTGACACCAGTTTAACCACCAAACATAGAAACTAATTGACTTATTGGTCGAAAGAATTCAAAATAAACAGGTATTTGTAATAATTACTTAACATCGGCAAATCAGGGAAGGTTTCTTTTCACGAAGTTAGGAGAAAAAATTGGCAAATAGAAATCATCCGGCGATTACGCAAAAAAATAAAAATAGAAATAATCTGGCAGGTAATCACCAGTTACAAAGACAGCCGTTCTGGCTGCCCGCGATCAGTTACTATTTTTTAACAATTGCGGTAGCACTGATTATTTTTCTATTGATCTGGGCGGTTATGCACGAGGGAGGCGACGAAACTCCGTGGATACCGGCGGGAATTTTCTCCAGTTTGGTATTGATCGGATCGGTGTTTATTCGTGAGGTTTATCTAAAAAAGGAAAGAAAAAAATATCTGACCGCCAAGCGACAGTTGGATTATAATTTGCGGAAAGTAAGAAATCTGCACTCTAATATTCCGCCGCCACAAAAATTTACTTTGCAACAAAACTCCTATTTAATGAATCAAATACAAGAAAAATCAGAAGCCGCGAGAATTCTCAAACGATTACCCGAAGGACATCGGGAAGTTGTCGATATTTGTAAGGAATATCTCGACTTTACGAATCAGGAACTTCGCCGTACCGATCCGAATTCTCCGCGGTTTGCAACAATTAGAAAAAGCCGCAGCAAAGTTAAGCAGTGGCATAAATATCACGTTCTTGTTTGGACCGAATTGGAAACAAAGAGTCTGACAACTCAGGCAAAAAACGAGTTTTCGACTCGCGGAAAAATAGAAACGGCTCAAAAAGCATTGGACATTTTAGATATGACTCTGAAATTTTATCCGAATGAACAAAAACTTATCGAATCCTCCGAAGCCGTGGCGGAATTTATTGCAAAGGTCAAAATAAATTATCTGTTTGAAGAGGCTGAAAAAAATACGCACAACGGGAATATTGAAACTGCTGTAACTTTTTACGAAAATATTTTAACGCTTATATCGAAAGAAAACTTTCCGCGGAGAGAAAAAGAGGATTTGGAGGAAAATATTTTATTGAAAATCAGAAAATTACAACGCGAACCGAAAACAAGAAATAACTTGACCAATTCGCACTCTAAACTGGACGGAGGATTCGATGATTAGTCAAAATTGCCCGAGATGTACAAGCAACAGAGTCAGAAGAGGTTATAGAAAAACTTCGATATTTATGAAACTTGTTTTTCGGTATCACTTGCTCTGCGATAACTGTAATTGGGAGTTCGCCGGTTTTGCCGTTCCGGGAACAGTTTCCTCAAAACCTAGAAGAAAGAAAAAAGTTAAAGACAAAGAATTCGATTTATTCGATATTGAAGCCAACGATTGAAATCATTCCGTGTATTGGAAAATATAAAATAATGGTGTTTAATAAAATTATTGAAATCTGAGCAGTAGAGAAGTTTATGTTTTTTTATTTTTAAGTATTATTATTGGTGTCGGCGATGTTGACAACCATTGCTGGCGGACAATCCACCAACATTAAACCGAAAGCGAAAACCGCAGAACCTCAAACTTCTCCGGCAGATTCCGTTCAAATTTCGCCGGATACGGAACAAAACGAAAGCATCGACGAAGATGATTTAATTCATTTCGGCGATTTACTGGATGTTAATATTCTCGGAAGTACCGAATATGATTGGCGTGGTGCTATTACTCAGGAAGGCTTTTTGAGCGGACTCGAATTTACCGAAGATGATGTCTATGGATTGTGCCGCACCGAAAAATCGGTGGCTTTGGATGTTGCCCGTGCATACAGCAAGTTTTTGAAAAATCCGCAGGTCGAAGTAAAAATTTTAGACCGTTCCAACAGACCGGTTTCGACACTATACGGTGCCGTCAAATTGCCGCATAGATTTAAGCTGCAAAGACAAGTAAAACTGAGTGAGTTAATCGTCCTAGCCGGCGGATTTACTGAGAAAGCAAGCGGAATGATTCAGATTTTGCGTCAACCTGACACAAGTTGTATTGAAAAAAAACAGAGAGAATTTGAAAGTGTCGGCACTTCGGTCAATAAGTTTGTTAAGGTCAGTAAAAATAACGGTGCAGAATTTATCAATATTAAAATTTCCGACTTATTAAGCGGAAATCAACTTGCAAATCCACAGATTTTATATGGCGACATCATCACTATTACGACAGCCCAACCGATTTACATTATCGGCGGAGTTGTTCGTCCTTCGAAGATTGCAGAACGTGAGAAGCTGACTGTTTCAAGAGCGATAGATTCAGCCGGTGGATTGACTAAACAGGCTGATCCGCAAAATATCACCGTTTTTCGCAAAGAGAGCGGCGAAACAAAATTGATAAAAGTCGATTTCAAAAAAATTTCCGAAAAAAAAGCGGATGATCTCGTTCTCAAAGCTTTTGATATAGTCGATGTCGCCGAAAAGGGACGAAACGAGAAAAAATATCCGCCGGTTATCGAATTTGGTGAATCGGACAATAAAAACAATTCGACATTGCCCTTGCGGGTAATTGACTGATATATTTTGTAACTTTGATGAATTCAAAATATGAAATATATACTGAAATTATTTTAGAACTGAAAGTTAAAAGAGATGGCAAATAAAGAAAGTAAAATGAGCAGAAGAATGACCGCTTTGGTGTGGTGTTTTTTGGTGTCTTTGGTAATTGGAACATTGATATACTTGGAACAAATTCCTATCTTGTATGTATTGGCAACGTTGGGATTAGTGTTTTTATTGGTAGTTGTCGGCTTCTCCGATTTGGAAAATGTAGGTAAGGATAACGCCGAAGTTTTTGCTGCAAGAGAAGAGTAGATACTGTATATGAGCGGATTATTTTCCAAAAGCGGTTTTTTTTTGATACTGATGCTTTACGCTTCGGTTTTAACCGTGTCGGCTTATAATCCGCAGTATGTAAATGATGAAAATAAAACGCTGATTGTTTGGAACAAGAAACAAATTCCGATTGTAATTTCTAATTCATTTTTTGACGATTCTTCTAACTTAAAGTCTAAAAATGAACTGGTTGAAGTTATTAAGAGAAGTTTCGGACATTGGGAAGAAGTTGCCGACGTAAAATTTAATATATCGTTTTCGGATAATGAACGCGTCAGTTCCAGAAACTCGAACGGTGATGGAGTTTCAATCGTAACTATTGCCCCGAATGCGGAAAATTTACTTATGTTTGACGGTAAGACCAACGAAGTTTCGGCAATAACCCGTCTTTTTTATCGGCAGGACGGAATTATACAGGAAGCCGACATCGTGCTTAATCCGATAAGTTTATTTACAACCGATGGAACTTTCGGCAGTTTTGATCTGGAATCGACGCTGACCCACGAAGTAGGACATTTGTTGGGATTGGGACATTCACAGATTCTCGGTTCAACAATGCACAGTCATCAGGGCAAAAACGGTGTCTATAATCTTCCGGGTTTTAGTTCAAGAACATTGTCGTCCGACGATAAATCAGGTGCGATTGCTTTGTATGGCAGCAAGAAGACTGATACTGAATGTTGCGGAAGTATTGGTGGTCGTGTAACTTCCACGGGCAGAGGTTTTCAGAAACAATTTCTGGTATGGGCTGAAGAAACAATTTCGGGAAGAGTTACCGCCGGAGTCATTTCCGATCTGAAGGGAAACTATCAAATTTCAGGATTGCCCGAAGCCGGATACGAAATTTTTGCTCAAGTGCTGGATAATTCTTCGACCGTATTTGATGTCGATCAACAATACCTGAATCGTGGACAAAATATCGTCATCAATCGGAAAATTGAATATCTGCCGAAACGTGCCAACAAGAAATACCTCGGTTTTAACGGTCAAATTTCAAATTTGGCTGTTCCGGTTTTGGCGGGAAAACCATATACGATATACATCGGTGTTGAAAACTTCGATTTTGATAGCCCGGAAATCAGATTCCGCTCCAAAAAAATAAAGGTCAACAAACAAAGTCTGATTCGGCACACTTACGATAAAAATATAAAAGTTTTGAGTTTTGAAATTTTCCTCGATGAAGACATTTCACTCGGTGAATATAGTTTCTCGTTGATAAATGACGGAAAGGAGATCGAAACTTACATTGGCGGAATTACAGTCGAATCGGCGAACACGTTATAAACCTTTTAATAACAACGGTTGCTGCGATAGATACTTACTATAAATCTAAAATATAATTTGCATTTAAAACAGGTTTGTGGAAAGATAATGTTGTTCACCTCCCCGGTGAACATTCAGTTACGAGGGGTGAGGACTCGTAACTTACGGGGCAACGGTGTGGGAGACGTTGCCCCTTTAACATTTCCGGTACTGTTGATAAATCTAAAATTTATTCAAAGCTTGATTATTTGCTAAATAGGCGTAAGATTGTTTCGATTTGAAAATAAATTACAAAGATCGAAATAACAGTGTCTAACGAAATATCAGAAAGTATATATTTAAGTTGACCGCAGATTTTGTTATCTGGCGGTTTTTTTATTTTTATATGAACGATCAAAGAAACAGTAAATTGAAAGAATGGATGCTCAAGGGAGTCATCGAAAGCAAAACGGTTGAAGAAAAGCCGGTTCACGAAGAAAAGCATCCGTGGTGGAAAGTGATGTGTCTGACCGGAGTTGATTACTTTTCGACACTCGGTTATCAACCCGGAATCGCTTTCGTAGCGGCGGGGGCGTTAGCTCCGTTCGCAACTTTAGTATTGGTAATTCTAACGCTGTTCGGGGCGTTGCCGATGTATCACCGCGTTGCCGAGGAAAGTCCGCACGGCGACGGTTCGATCTCGATGCTCGAAAATCTTCTGTCGCGTTGGAAGGGAAAACTGTTCGTTCTCGTTCTGTTAGGATTCGTGGCGACAAGTTTTATTATTACGATCACGCTTTCCGCCGCTGATGCAACTGCCCACATTGTCGAAAATCCATTCGTGCAGGAAAATTTGAAGTTTCTGAATCACGAAATAATTATTACTTTGATATTGATCGGGTTTCTTGGATTAGTCTTCCTCAAAGGCTTTAACGAAGCAATCGGGATCGCAGTCGGAATTGTGATAATCTTTCTGACCTTAAATGTCGTAGTTATCACATACTGTCTGCATCAACTGATTGTTGTTCAGCCGGAAGCTTTCCTGAACTGGAAGGATTTGATCTGGATTCATCCCGACGTAAACGGAAGTGCCGTGGCGATGATTGTTGCGTCATTGATACTTTTCCCGAAACTCGCTCTCGGTTTATCAGGTTTTGAAACAGGTGTGGTCGTGATGCCGCTGGTTGAGAGCGATAGTAAATTGAGCAAAGAAGATGCCGAATCAATTCATTTGTCGAAACTTGCTGAAATAAGTTTAACACCGCAGGCGGAGAACTATCTCGAAGGTCGGATCAGAAACGGCAAAAAACTTTTGACGAGTGCGGCTCTGATTATGAGCGTAATGCTCGTCGGAAGTAGTATCGTCACCTCAATGTTGATTCCCGCCGAAGCATTTCAGGAAGGCGGAGCGGCAAGCGGACGGGCGTTGTCATTTCTGGCTCATAACTATCTCGGCGATATTTTCGGCACAATTTATGACATCAGCACGATCACGATTTTATGGTTTGCCGGGGCAAGTGCGATGGCGGGACTTTTAAATATCGTTCCGCGATATCTGCCGCGTTACGGAATGGCACCATTTTGGGCAAGAGCAACGCGACCGCTGGTTATAGTTTTTACCGGAATCTCATTTCTCGTGACGATTCTGTTCAAAGCCAACATTGAAGCTCAGGGCGGAGCTTACGCGACGGGAGTCTTGACGCTGATGGCTTCGGCGGCGGTTGCCGTAACGATTTCGGCGTGGCGAAAGGGCGAGAAAAAATGGATCGGATTTTTAATCATTACGTTAATATTCCTATATACAACCGTTGCGAACATTATACAGCAGCCCGAAGGACTTCAGATCGCTTTATTGTTCGTAGCAGCGATAGTAGTTGTATCTTTCATTTCGAGAACTATGCGGGCGACCGAATTGAGAATTGAGAAAATAGAATTCGACGATAAAGCGAAAGAAATAATTGATGAATTATCACTCGGCGAAATAAGAATTGTAACGAATCGCAGGGATTCCGGTGAAGTTGAGGAATACCGATTTAAGGAGAGAGAAAAAAGAGTTGATAATCATATTCCGACACTCGATCCGGTCGTTTTCTACGAGATCGACTTAGGCGATGCTTCAGAATTCAGCGGAAAACTGATGATTCACGGCTTTGAGGTCGGCGGTTATCGCGTTCTTAGAACCGAATCGCCCGCCGTTCCGAATGCCATCGCCGGGTTGCTGCTTCATCTCAGAGATCAGACGGGCAAAACTCCGCATGTTTATTTTGGTTGGAGTGAGGGAAATCCTCTCAAATATTTGGTCAGGTATTTGCTATTCGGCGAAGGTGACACGGCTCCGGTTACGAGAGAAATTTTGCGTCAAGCCGAGTCTGAACCTAAAAAGAGACCGAATGTTCACGTCGGCGGATAATTTATGGCATAAATTTCAGTTGTGACTAATTAAACAAGGAACAAATGATACCGTCATAAAAATAAAAAGACATCGTTTAATAACTGATTACCACTTGACAGAATGCAGTTATTTTCAGATCAAGCGTCGAAGTTTTACATCGCTACATCATCAAGCCGTTGCCTAACTTTATACAAATAGCTTTTCTGGTCAAAACTATTTCTATTGTAAACGACTTATAATTGATCGGATAGATTTTGGTTGAGTTTCGAGAATCAGGTTCAGGAGTAATCTTTACCTAAAGTGTCGGGATTCATTGCCAGAAAACAACTGCGACAGTAAACCGGACGACCTTGTGAAGGATAAAATGGAACAGTTGTCATAGCGTCGCATTTAGCACAATTGACCGCAACTTCGATTTTTTGTGCAATTCCTTTTTCTTGGGCTTTGTTGATAGCTTCAAGCCGGTCGTTTTTGGCTTGCTTGCAGGGTTTGCATCTTTTCGGCGGATGTTTCAGTCCTTTATCACGGAAAAAAAACTGTTCTCCGTTTGTCCAGACAAAAGAATCAAAGCAGTCGATACAATCTATTTCTTTATCCTCAAAACCATCTCCGATGTTGGATGTTTTTCCATCGGATTCATTTAAATTATTTATTTCGCCATCTGACATAAGATCAAACTCTCAATTTTGTAATTACTAAAAAGTATCAGGCACTGAGGATGTGTTATTAAAATAGCCTGCCTTGAAAAAAACAGTAAAATGTATAACAGTCTGGTATTAAAAAGTTATACTGACTTTGTATAATAATCAAATTTATCAATAATTCAAACTGAGAAAAAAGATAGTAAATTTGATCGTAAACTAAAAATGAAAATACTTGTAATCGGTTCCGGCGGACGCGAACACGCTATAATTTGGTCAATAAAAAGAAGCTGCAAAAAAACCGAGGTGTTTTGTGCAAGCGGGAATGCGGGAATTTCTGAGATTGCCGAGTGCGTTGAAATTGATCCGACCGATGTTGAGTCATTAGCCGATTTTGCCGAAAAAAATAAAATTGATCTAAGTTTCGTCGGCGGTGAAACTTCGCTCGCATTGGGAGTCGTTGATGAATTTGAAAAACGCGGCTTAAAAATTGTCGGTGCGACGCAAGCGGCGGCAAGGCTCGAGTCAAGTAAAGCTTTTGCTAAGGATTTTATGAAACGTCATCAAATTCCGACGGCAATTTATGAAACGGCAAATTCGGTTGCGGATGCGATTGATATTTTGAATAAGGGAAGTTTCGGCGATGAATATTCTCCGGTTGTCATCAAAGCCGACGGACTTGCGGCGGGCAAAGGAGTCGTCGTCGCAAGTAATCGAAACGAAGCATTCGAAGCAATTAATGCGATGGCTTCCGGTAAATTGATCAATGCGGCGGCGGCTGAAAAAATCGTCCTCGAAGAATGCTTGGTCGGCAGGGAGGTTTCCGTGCTGATGTTTGCCGACGGCGAAAATTTCGCGTTGATGCCCCCGGCGAAGGATCACAAAAGAATCGGCGAACATAATACCGGAGCAAACACCGGCGGGATGGGAACGATTACTGACCCGACGCTCCTGTCAGTCGAAGAAAAACGATTTTTAATCGACAAGATTATCAAACCGACTCTCGAAGGCTGCAAACAGGAAGGTTTTCCATTTAAGGGAATTTTGTTTCTGGGATTGATGATGACCGCCGACGGTGCAAAATTACTGGAATATAACGTCCGCTTCGGTGATCCCGAAACTCAGGCGATTTTAGTCAATTTACAAACCGACTTCATTGATATATGTGAAGCCATAATTAATCAAAAACTTGATAAAACCACGATTGAATGGCGTGAAGGCTATTCGGCGTGTGTTGTTTTAGCGGCGAAGAATTATCCGCGAACTCCAACAAAAGGCGACCCGATTCACGGTCTTGAGATTGCCGGCAAACACGAAAACGTCGTTATATTCCACGCCGGAACATCAAAAAGTGACAACGGAGATATAATTACCGACGGCGGCAGAGTGCTGGCGGTAACGGCAATTGCCGACAAATTATCAAATGCACTTCACCGGAGTTATAAAACAGTCAACGAAATCTCGTGGGACGGAATGCAGCACCGCCGCGACATCGGAAAATAATTTTTGCAGATTATGTCAATTTATAAAGACCTCAAACCGTTTGAATTCGACCGGATAAAAACCTACAAACTAGTTTCAAGACCGAGCAAAGTTGATGTAAATAATTTTGCGACACCGTTTGAAGAAGACGATTCCGTGGCGAATTTTCTCGATAAATTGCCGGATATTATGGCGGTTCGTTCCATCCGGCAAGTGGCACAGAGCATTCGACGGGCAAGGGATTTAGAAAAACCGATAATTTGGGGACTCGGCGGACACGTTATTAAAACCGGACTTGCCCCGATTTTGATCGATCTGATGAAGCGTGGATTTCTGACGGCGATTGCGTGTAACGGTTCGGTTCTGGTTCACGACGCGGAAATCGCTTTGGTTGGTTTTACGAGTGAAGATGTTGACGCAACTCTCGGCGAAGGAAACTTCGGAGCGGCGGCAGAAACCGGGATTTTATTGAACAAAGCGGCAAATAAAGGATTCGCCGATAAAATCGGTTTAGGCGAAGCGATGTGCCGCGAACTGTCGCAAATTGAACCGGCATACGGTAAATTTTCGCTTCTATATAATGCTTATGCCCGCAAAATTCCGGTTACAAGTCATCTGACTATTGGTGCCGACATCGGACATTTTCATCCGTCCGCAAGCGGTTCTGCACTCGGCGAAACCTCCCATCTTGATTTCAAATTATTCTGTTCGATAGTCAAACAAATGAACGGCGGCGGCGTTTACATAAATTATGGTTCAGCAGTAACTCTGCCGGAAATTTTTTTGAAAGCTATTACTATCAATCGGAATTCGGGAAATGAAATCAAGGATATAACCACCGCAAATTTTGATTTCATACAACATTACCGTCCGACGGCGAACGTCGTCCGCCGTCCGAACGCAAACGGCAACGGCAAAGGTTTTTCCATCACCGGACATCACGAACTGACACTTCCATTGTTGGCTGCCGAAATTATTTGCAGCAAAAGTTAGTCAAATTTATATTCAACAAAATAAATTTAATTTATTGTCTGACGCAGAACTTTTGTTTAAATGTTGCAGCAGTTATAATGGCTTATAAGTATCGAAACAAAAGCAAAATTGTTTATATATGGGAATAATTGCAATTTCGAAATGACACTAAATTTGGTAATCAATAACAAAAGATGAAAACAGCAACGGATAAAGAACAAACATTGAAAGAGCGGTATGCAAACTTTATGGCGGAACATCCAAAATTAAGAATACGCGATGCCGCCGATAAAATGGGTGTCAGCGAAGCGGAGTTACTGGCGACTGGAATCGGCGAAAATGTCGTCAGATTGAATGATAATTTCAAAGGAATGCTAAAAGAGCTGCATAAATTAGGTTACGTAATGGCTTTGACGCGGAACGAGGAAATAATTCACGAACGCAAAGGTGTTTACAATAATGCCGCGACCGATTTACCGCACGGAATGGCGTTGTTCGTAAATCCTGACATAGACCTTAGAATTTTTACAAAAAACTGGCATCAGGGATTTGCCGCGACACCTAAAAAAGCGAACGGAACACCAAAAAGTCTGCAATTTTTCGGTCAAGACGGAAGTGCCGTGCATAAAATATATTTGACCGAACGCAGCGATGAGAAGGCTTATGATGAATTAGTTGATAAATTCGGGTCCGGCGATCAAAGTGCAAATCTGAAAATCGAAGCGAAAACACATCAGCCGGCTGACCGACCTGATACAGAAATCGACGTTGCGGGAATGCGTCGGACTTGGGCGGAAATGAAGGATACCCACGATTTTTTCCCGATGCTTTCAAATTTCAAAGTCGGTAGGAAACAGGCTTTGCGGCTTGCCGAAGCGAGATTCGTGAGCGAAGTTCCGGTCGAATCATTCAGAACTCTACTGGAAAAAGCCCGCGATCAAAAGGTTCCGATAATGGTTTTTGTCGGCAACGACGGGATTATTCAAATTCACACCGGCGAGATCGAAAATGTGTTGGAAGCGAGGGGTTGGTTCAATGTGATGGATGAAAAATTCAATCTTCATATCAATCAGGATGAAGTCGGTTCGGCATACATCGTGCGAAAACCGACCGCTGATGGCATTGTTACCAGTTTAGAACTTTTTAATAAACGGGATAAAGACATCGCCTTATTTTTCGGCAAAAGAAAACCGGGGACTCCCGAAAGGGAAGACTGGCAGCAATTGATTTTAGATTTGGAACAAAATGCGTAAAAGAAAGGGCTTTGCAATTATTTTGCAAAGCCCTTTCAAACTAAAAAACTTGTATCAATTTAACGATAAATATGTTCGCCTTTGTAATTTTTGAATTCAGATTCAAAATAATCAGCATCTTCATCACTTCGCGGATTAACTCCGAACACGACTCCACCGTTTTTGAGTCCATCTTCATAAAGTGCGGCACGTTCTTCCGGGATTCCCGAACCGATCAACGCTCCGACTAATCCACCCGTCAAACCACCGGCTCCGGCTCCGGCAAGTGCTGCCGCTAAAGGTCCGGCTACAACTAATCCGACACCCGGCAGAATCAGGTTTGAACCAATTGCCGCAATTCCGCCAATGATTGCTCCGAGTGTTCCGCCAACTGCTGAACCAACTCCGGTTCCTTCTAATGCTTTACTGCCTAATTCCGTGTCGCCATCGCCATCAGCATACCACGAATCACGGGTTTCATTCGACATCATCACATTGATTTCATCGTCATTATAACCGCGATCTTTCATTGAACTGTATGCACTTTCAGCACCTTCGCGGTCATTGAACATACCCGACAGCATTTGATTCTGGTCAGCTCTTCTGGCACCTGTTGCTGCTTGATTTTCGCCTTCGTTTTCAAGTCCTTGATTTCCAGTTACTGAACCGACAGCATTTTTTACATTTCCTGCAACTCTATCACCTGTTGCACCTAATTCTTCGCCAATTGTATTTTTATCGTTATTCATAATTTTCCTTCCCTTCATTGAATTTTATTAAAAGCATGATTGCTTGGTTATGCAAAGATGCAAACGATGTGCCATAAATACAAATCAGTAAAAACATATAGATTTCTATCGAAGATTATTGAAGTAAGCAGTTCAGTAAAAGTGAGAACTGTTATCTGTGTCAAAACAGAACATAAGTTTAGCTGATTATGTCTTCAATTAAGACAGTCAATTTGACAGCTGAAATTACATATTAGTAAAAAAACCGCTGTGTTATCAGAATTCGGGCGACCTGTTCGACACGTATTCCGATTGACACAATAAATAACGGCTCACCGCAATCATCGGTAAACTTCGATTTGTTCTGAGTATCCCGAACAAAACTTTTTATCAATTCAATGGTTAATTGTGTTGAACCGAGTAAAAACATTCAAAATGTTAGAAATCACCCGACCAAAATTTTTTATTGAACTTCGCTTCGTTCCAGAACCCTTTGGATAATTCAATTGTGGGTGCTTTAGAACCATTTAGCACGATACTGACAGCATCATATCTAAAATTAATGTTATGGATGTTAAAAACTTTCCGGTAAACCCGTGCGGTTCTGATGATTTGTCTTTGTTTGCGGAGATTGATTGCTGCAAGCGGTGAATTGAATTTATCGGAACTGCGGGTTTTGACTTCAATAAAACAGAGCGTATCAATATCAAAAGCAATAATATCTATCTCGCCCGTAATCGCCACGCCGCGACGATTTCTGCCAACTGGAACCTTGAAATTCACCGAAACGATGCTGTAACCCAGCCGAGCAAGAAATCCGACCGCCGCTTTCTCGCCGAATTCTCCGACAATACTTGAATTAGTTCGTAGGTTTTCGTTATCCTTAAATAAAGAGTTGACAACTTTAGACATCCACGGAATTCTAACATATATGAAAAACACACAAAAACTTTTATGCATTATAATGATCTCAGCCGTAATGACCTTTACTGCGGTTTGCCAATCTTCGAAAGAAAAAACGAACAAAAAAAACGTCGTTAAAAGCCAAACCTCTGAATCTAAAACAAACAACCTGCCACAGGTCGAAAATTTTAATGATGCCTCGAAATATCTGATCAAAGCTGAAGATTTACCGAAACCGTTTGCCACCGATAGTGCCAGGATGGGTTCAAAAATTATCGAACAACCCGCCGATGCAAAATTAATGTTGCCGAAAAATTTTACGATTGATGTTTACGCGGAAGGCGGTTTTACATATCCGCGGTGGATGGTTGAAGCTCCGAACGGCGATGTTTTCGTTGCCGATTCGCGGGCAAATTCGGTAGTTATACTGCGGGACAACAACAAAGACGGCAAAGCGGATGAACGGTTTGTCTGGTCGAGTAATTTGAGTCAGCCGTTCGGGATGGCGTTCTGGAATGAATGGTTCTATGTTGCAAATACAGATTCGGTCGTCCGTTTTAAATACAAAAAAGGACAAACTGCCGCCATCGGTGATCCCGAAAAAATTATTGAGCTGACCGAAGGCGGCTATAATCAGCACTGGACACGCAATATCAAATTTTCACCCGACGGCAAGAAACTGTATGTTTCGATTGGTTCTAGCGGAAATATAGACATCGAAACCGACAAACGACGGGCGGCAATCAACGAATATAATCCCGACGGTAGCGGACATCGGATTTATGCTGACGGCTTGCGAAATCCTATCGGTTTAGATTTTAATCTGAAAACGGGCGAACTCTGGACGGCGGTCAATGAACGTGACGGCTTGGGCGATAATCTCGTTCCCGATTATGTAACGTCGGTCAAAGACGGTGGATTTTACGGCTTTCCGTATTCCTATATCGGACAGAATCCCGAACCGCGTCGCAGCGAAAAACGTCCCGATTTAGTTGACAAAGCCATCGTCCCGGACGTTTTGGTAAATTCTCATTCGGCGGCACTCGGTATCGTCTTTAATAACGGAAAAATGTTTCCGAAAGAATACGCGGGTGATGCATTCGTCGCGTTTCATGGCAGTTGGAATCGGGAAAATTTGACGGGTTACAAAATTATTAGAGTTGATTTCGATGAAAACGGTAAGTTGAAAAGCAACGGTTACGAAGATTTCATAACAGGTTGGCTGCCAAACGAAAAAAGCCGCGAAGTCTGGGGCAGACCGGTTGGACTTGTGATGCTAAGCGATGGTTCGATGCTAATTGCTGATGACGGCGGGAAGAAAATTTGGCGGGTCACTTATCGTAAAGCAAAATGAAAAAAATAATCAAAATATTCGTGCTGATCGTAATCGTAATTTTTGCAGGAATACAATTTATCCGACCGAACCGCACAAATCCCCCGGTCAACGAATCGGAAACTCTCGAAGCGGCGACCGATGTTTCCGAAAATATCGGTGAAATCCTGAAGCGTTCGTGCAATGATTGCCATACAAATACAACAGTTTATCCGTGGTATTCAAATGTCGCACCGATTTCGTGGAAGGTTGTCGAACACATCGAAGACGGCAGAAAGCATCTGAATTTTAGTAAATGGAATACTTATTCGAATGAACGAAAAATCCGCAAATTAGAAGAAGTTTGTGAGGAAATAAAAAGCGGTGAAATGCCGCACAACCAATATTTATGGATTCACAGAGATGCAGTATTATCCGAAAACGATAAAAACCTGATGTGCGACTGGACTGAAACTTTGTCGAAATCCATCGGTGAAAACTGATTTTTCGTCAAACTAAATGGTTTAAACGGTCATCAATCATACAGCTTGAATAAGTTTGGGAAAATATTATGAAATTTACAATTATCAGATTCAGAGTCGCCTTGTTTTGTGCCGTCCTGCTGTTGTCGATTTCAGTCCTTTCGAACCGTGTCGCTTTGGCAAAAGGTCATTCGGCATTTACGTTAAATGTTGCAAATGATAATCTTCCGGCTGAATTCGTGCGGACGACGAATTTATCGGGAACAACGAAGGACGTTTTTCAAAAAATCAATTACGAACGAAGGTTAAAAGATTTAAAGCCTCTGCTGTGGAATGATGACCTGGCTGATATGGCTTACGACTATTCCAAGAAAATGGCGAAGGAAGATTTTTTTGCCCATTTCGATAACGATGGAAAATCAATCGTTGACCGGGCGGAAGAATACAAAATTGATGATTGGCTAAAACTCGGTGAGAACTTATTTCAATGCAGCGGGTATTTAAATCCGGTAGATATTGCTGTAAAAGGTTGGCTCAAATCACCGACTCACCGCGACAATATTTACGACAGAGATTTTACTCACACCGGAATCGGCGTATATGCAGATAACAACAGCGGAATTTTTATGACGCAGGTTTTTATGAAAAAGTAATATTTCGGTCGAACGAACAAAAACAAAGACGGCAAATTCTTGTTAAGTTGTCGTCTTTTTTAGTTTAATAATCTCGGTTAAGCACGATCTTGGCGGACAAAACCGGGGCGGCAAAATGTATTATCAACACTTGTCGAAGAACTCTTTTACGGATTAGCTTTGGACTTTGCGAATCTTTATATGAATCCAAAAAACTTCGATTTTGACAGACAAAAATTGCTCGACTAGTTTCCGCTCAAAAGAGAAGTGCCGTCATACTTTGTCGGTTCGCAGCGGTACGACGACAAATATATCGACGTGGATTCGGACAGATCGGATAATTAAATTCGGGGAATTTTTAAGAAGGTACGCGAAAGATGCGATGTCAAAACTGTGATTTTGGGACGCGACGGGAATTTTCCGCCGTTCGCTGAAATTGTCGGAGAAGTTGCAACGGCAAAGAGTTATCTTTAAAACTATGTTAAAATTCCAATATAAATTTTTATCAGGAGAAATTATTTTAAAATGAAAGATATAACTTTGGAACAGGCTCAGAAAGTCGTCGCGGCGGCACATCAGAAAGCGGTTGAAATGGACGTAAAAATGGACATTGCCATTGTCGACGCGGGAGCAAATTTAAAGGCATTTATTCGTATGGACAACGCGTGGCTGGGAAGTATAGACATAGCCATCAAAAAAGCGAAAACCGCTAGATTTTTCGATATGCCGACGGGTGAGATCGGTAAATTATCACAACCCGGCGAACCGCTTTTCAATATCGAAGTTTCAAACAGCGGTTTGATCTCATTTCCCGGCGGAATTCCTTTGAAAAACGCAGACGGCGAAATTATCGGAGCAATCGGAGTTTCGGGAAGTTCAGTTGAAGACGATCACGCCGTTGCTGAAGCCGGAGTCGCGGCAATGTAGGATTTGTAGAAAAGTTAAATTCAAAGCAAAAAGTCGGTTATTTCGCCGACTTTTTATTTTGCTGTTTACCTTTCGGCGTTTGAATTATAAAATAGATTTATGGCATTACTGAAAATTGTGCATTACCCTGAAAAAGTTTTGCTCGAAGCGGGAAAACCCGTGTCGAAACACGAGTTCGATTCAGATTTGACAGAACTTGTATATAATATGTTTGAAACGATGTATGATGCGGGTGGAGTCGGACTTGCCGCACCGCAAGTTGCTGTATCTAAAAGACTTTTCGTGATGGATTGCTCCGGCGGCGAAGATGATTCGCAGAAAATCGCTCTGATAAATCCTGAAATAATCCACACCGAAGGTGAACAATACGGCGATGAAGGTTGTCTATCGTTTCCCGGAATTTACACCAAAGTAAAACGTGAAATGCGAACCGTTGTCCGGTTTCAAGATGTTCTCGGCGAAACTCAGGAACTTGATTTAGAAGATTTGCCCGCCCGCTGTGTCCTCCATGAAACCGACCACTGCGACGGCATCGTTTTCCTTGATAAAATGTCGCCGATTAAAAGAGAATTATCGAAACGGAAAATTAAAAGATTACAAAAGACGGGAAAATGGTGAATATAAATGCCGCCAAAGATCCGACAATTGTTAACAGAATTAGAAAAAAACGGTTTTATAAATCGGGGTGGAAAAGGAAGTCATCGTAATTATGAACATCCATCCGGGATTGGACTTACGATTTCAGGAAAGTTAGGGAATGATGCTAAAAATATCAACTTATGTCGGTTAAAAAAGTAATAAAAGAGGTCAATGAAAAATGAGAAATCCGGCAGATATTTATCAAAAAATCGTTGTTTGGAGCGAAGAAGACAATTGTTGTATTGGGACTTGCCCGGAACTTTTTTATGGCGGAGTTCACGGTGATGATGAGTTGGAGGTTTTTAGAGAATTACGAGAAGTTGTTGATGAATGGATTGAAATTTTTGAGGAAGAAAAAAGACCTTTACCAAAACCGAAAAGTGCTTTTGAAACAGTTTAATAAAATTTTGAAGGATGAGTGAAATTTTAAAATCAGAGAATATGCAAGTGCTGGATTCTTGTATTCAAGGTGTAAGTTAGAAAAAAACTAAATTTTAGACAAAATTATTATGCAAACAAAAAGAGAATTAGACGAATTTAAGAATGAGCCGTTCACGGATTTTTCGATTGCGGTTAATCAGGAAGCAATGTTGCAGGCGATTGATGAGGTTACGGCGGAATTGGGGCGGGAATATCCGCTTATTATTGACGGCGAGAAAATCGAACTGGCGGAAAAGTTTGAAAGTATCAATCCGTCGGAGAAATCGCAGGTGGTCGGGATTTTTTCGGACGCGGACGCTGAGGCAGGAATCTTGACGAAAAAGGCGATTGATGCGGCGACTGTCGCGTTTGAAAGCTGGCGGAAAGTTCCGGCGGAAGAACGGGCGGAATATCTGTTTAAGGCGGCGGACATTATTCGGCAGCGGAAGCATTATTTTTCGGCGTGGATGGTTGTCGAGGTCGGAAAAATCTGGGCGGAAGCGGACGGTGATACGGCGGAAGCGATTGATTTTCTCGAATTTTACGGACGCGAAATGCTGCGTTGGGGAGCGGAACAAAGCGTAACTGCTTCGCCTTATGCGGAGAAAAATAACTTTGAATATGTGCCGCTCGGAGTCGGAGCAATTATTCCGCCGTGGAATTTTCCGCTGGCAATTATGGCGGGAATGACGATGGCGGCGGTCGTTACCGGAAACACGGCGGTGCTGAAACCCTCGCCCGACGCTCCTGTCATTGCTTATAAATTTATGGAAGTTTTAGAAGAAATCGGCTTGCCGAACGGCGTGGTCAATTTCTTGGCGGGAAGCGGTGCGAAGGTCGGCGAAAAAATGGTGGCAAGTCCGAAGACGCGTTTTGTATCATTCACCGGATCGAAAGCGGTCGGTTTGCACATTTACGAAGAAGCGGCGAAAACTCGCGAAGGACAGCGATGGATGAAGCGGGTTGTCGCTGAAATGGGCGGCAAAGATGCGATAGTGGTTGCCGATGATGCAGATTTGGAAGAAGCTTCGTTAGGCATCGTGCAGGCGGCGTTCGGTTATCAGGGGCAAAAATGCTCGGCTTGTTCGCGGGTCATCGTTGATGAAAAAGTTCACCGCGAATTGATGGAAAAAGTGAAAAATTTGACCGTCAAATTAAAAGTCGGCAAACCGACCGATGTTGCGACGAATCTGGCGGCGGTTATCAATCAAAAATCATTTGATAACGCGGCAAAATATATTAAGATCGGACAGAACGAAGGCGGTGAAGTTGTCGTCGGCGGCGGACACGATGACGTTGAGGGTTTTTATATCGAACCGACGATTATTGATAATGTTGAACCGGGAGCGACGATTGAACAGGAAGAAATATTCGCTCCGGTTTTAGCAGTTATTAAAGCAAAAAATTTCGATCACGCTCTGGAAATTGCGAACGATACGGTTTACGGTCTGACGGGAGCGTTGTATTCAAATAGCGAAGAACGTCTGAAACAGGCACGAAGTGATTTTCACGTCGGAAATTTGTATCTGAACCGAAAATGCACCGGAGCGTTAGTCGGCGTGCATCCGTTCGGCGGATTTAATATGTCGGGAACGGACTCGAAAGCCGGTGGACGTGAGTATCTGTTACAATTTATGCAGGGAAAATCAATTGCGGAGAAAATCTAAAATATTATGAAATTTACAAAATTTATTATAACAGCGTTATTTGTTTTGAGTCTGACAGTCGGCGGATTCGCTCAGCGAAAAAGTCTGCCGGTGATTTTTGCGGTTGTTGATGACGGCAAAACCATCGAACCGATTGGTTATGTGAAGGACAAAAAACTTTTCAAAACGGTTGACGGAGCAAGTTCGGAGAAGGATTTGCGTAATTTCTCGCGTAGTTATTTTCGGGCAAAATCAAAATATAAGTTGATTTTCGCCGGAAAAAATTCGGGTGTCGTAACAGTCAAGAAAAACGATTACACCTCGGAATGTGCTAAAAATCTGGCTGAAATTTCGCTCGGTGCAACGAAGACTAAACTCAGCGGATTCGTGATGGGACTGGCAACCGATATGCGATCAAAGGAAACCGCATCCGGCATCCGGCGTTTGCCGAATTTTGAAGAACGGGCGGAATTCGAGAAAATAGTTCGGGAGGAATTTGTTCGGCAAAATATATCCGATTCGACTGCAAAAGATTTGAAATATCACAATTTAACCGCGATTGACGTTGACGACACGGGAATTGCCGAATTGGTCGGAACATTTTGGGTAAATACTTCGGCAACCGAACGGGCGTTGTTGTTTATGATTGTGGACAAGGAGAAAAGCGGCACATACACGAAAACTTACAGCGATTACCGGCTCGTCAAACAAGATGATGTAATGAATAAAGAGATCAAAACGCTCGATGACGGAATTTATCACGAGTTACTGCTTGATTCATTTGATTACGATGGCGACGGTGTCAGCGAAATCTTTACGATGATTCAGGGGTTTGAAGGAAATTCGTTTAATGTCTATCAACGTCAGAGCGGAAAATGGGTAAAAGCATTTGAAAACTCCAATTATCGTTGCGGTTTTTAATTTGATGACGAATTTAATTTTATAAAGTGTTGAGATTCCAATAAATCTCAGCACTTTTTTATAGAAAGGAACTAAAAATGTTGCAAAATTCAATAATTAACAAAGCTGTAGTTTTAATGTTGTTTGTAAGTTTACTTACTCCGCTTTACGGACAGAGTTCGCCGAACGGCTTTCCGACAAAACGAACCGAAACGCCCGAAACTTGGAAACGCGATGGTTACGATGTTATTAACAGAGCGAATAATTTGCGATTTAACCGCAAGAAAGCAAAGAATGTAATTTTGTTTATCGGTGACGGAATGGGAATTTCGACCCTGACGGCGGCACGGATTCTGCAAGGTCAGATGCGGGGCGAAAGCGGTGAGGAAAATTATTTATCATTTGAACAATTTCCTTCGTTGGCGTTGTCGAAAACTTACAGCGTCAATCAGCAAACATCGGACTCCGCACCGACCGCTTCCGCAATTTTGACCGGCGTTAAAACTAATGAAGGATTGATTTCCGTCAATCAAAATGTCGTTCGCGGAGATTACAAAACGATTGCGGGAAATGAAACGAAAACGATGCTTGAAATCGCCGAAGAAAGCGGTAAATCAACCGGTGTGGTTTCGACCGCACGTCTGACGCACGCGACTCCGGCGGCAACTTACGCACATACGGCAGACCGCAATTGGGAAGCCGATTCGCAGATTTTGCAAAGTTCAAAAGCGGCGTATGACGCGGGTTTCGCGGACATTGCCCGACAACTTATCGAGTTTCCATACGGCGACGGCTTGGAAGTTGCGATGGGCGGCGGACGTGCGATGTTTCTGCCGAAGGAAATGCAAGATCCGGAGTATTCCGATAATGAAAAAGCAATAGGATTACGGCTGGACAAAAGAAACCTCACCGATGAATGGAAATCGAAACATAAAAATTCGGAATACGTCTGGAATAAAGCCCAATTCGATGCGATTGATACAAAAAATACAAAACATTTGTTAGGATTATTTGAGCCGTCGCATATGCAGTATGAGTTTGACCGTTCAAAGGATAAAGCGGGCGAACCGTCTCTGACCGAAATGACTTCAAAGGCGATTGATATTTTATCGAACAATAAAAAAGGATTTTTTCTGATGGTCGAAGCCGGAAGGATTGACCACGCTCATCACGACGGCAATGCGTTTCGGGCGTTGACCGATACCGTTGAACTATCTAACGCGGTTAAATTGGCAAAAAGCAAAGTTGATCTGAATGATACTTTGATAATTGTAACCGCCGATCACAGCCACGTTTTCACCATCGCCGGTTACCCGGCACGCGGCAATAATATCTTGGGTTTGGTGCGTGAAGTCGGCGAAGACGGAAAAATAAATGAAAATCCGGCGACCGATCTTGATAAAAAACCGTTTACGACTCTAAGTTACGCTAATGGAACAGGTTATGTTGCTGGCGAACGTCCCGAATTGTCGCAGGAAACCGTTACAAATCCGAACTATAAACAGGAAGCGACCGTTCCGCGAATCGCTGAATCACACGCCGGAGAAGATGTCGCAATCTACGCTGACGGCGTGAATTCCTGGATGTTTCACGGTTTGATGGAACAAAACTGGATCTTTTATGTGATGCAGGATGCGTTGCGGCTGAAAAAATAGTCAAGATTTAAGATTTAAGAATTTCGGTTTAAGATGCAAAGCTATTTTCTGTTAAACTCTTGAGTTTTAAATTTAACCAATATGAAAATCGTTTTTATGGGAACTCCGCAAGCGGCTGTTCCGACACTAAAAAAAATTATTACTGACGGACACGAAGTTGTTGCGGTATGGACACAACCTGACCGACCTGCGGGACGCGGTAATAAATTGACTGCTCCGCCCGTTAAAGAGTTCGCGTTAAAAAATAATCTGAAAGTTTTTCAGCCGACAAAGATTAAAACGAAGGAGAGCATCGAACTTTTCAAATCGCACAACGCCGATGTTGCGGTCGTTGTCGCTTACGGGCGAATTTTGTCGAAATCATATTTGAATGCGTTTCCGATGGGCTGTATTAACGTTCATTTTTCGCTCTTGCCGAAATACCGCGGAGCCGCCCCCGTTAACTGGGCAATCGTCAACGGCGAAAACAAAACCGGAATTACAACGATGCTGATGGACGCGGGATTAGACACGGGCGATATACTTTTGCAGAGTGAAACCGGAATCGGCAAAAATGAAAACGCCGTCGAACTGATGAGCCGGCTTGCCGTTGACGGAGCGAATTTGTTAAGCGAAACGCTTGAAAAATTTGAAACTCTCGAACCGCTTCCGCAAAACCACGAAAACTCAAGCTATGCACCGCTGATGTCGAAAGATGATGGATTGATTAACTGGAACTTAAACGCCGCCGAAATAAATAATCGTATCCGCGGATTTCAACCGTTTCCGCGAAGTTTTACGAGTTATAACGGAGAAAAACTGACAATTTGGCAAGCCGCAAAAGTTGAGATCGAGGAATTAAAAGCCGGCAGAGCGGGAGAAGTTTTGGTTGCAGCCGGTGATGAATTGTTTGTCGGATGCGGTGATAAAACAATTCTAAAAATTGACGAACTGCAAGCTGCCGGAAAACGCCGGATGTTGACGGGAGATTTTTTGAACGGAATAAAATTGGAAGTCGGCGAAATCTTCGGACAATAATTTTTAGATATGAAATATCAAATCATCACATTTTACGAATTCAAAGAACTTTGCGATTTAGATGAAATAAAAATGCGTCTGATAACGGAAATGGATGTATTTTCAATTTACGGAACATTCATTATTGCCGCAGAAGGTTTTAATTCGACTGTGTGCGGAAAATTAGAAGATGTTGAAAAATTTCTTTCTTCGGTAGAGGAGATTTTCAAAACCAAAATAATTTATAAATCTTCATTTCACGATGAAATCGCTTTCAGACGGCAGAAGGTAAAAATTAAAACCGAAATCGTCACGCTTAGGAAAAATGTGGATATTAGCAGAGGAATCGGGACGCACGTTGAGAGTAAAAATTGGAATAAAATATTAAATGACGATGAAATGATTATTTTAGACACGCGAAACGACTATGAGTATAAAGTCGGCACATTTAAAGGAGCGATTAATCCGCGAGTCGGAAGTTTCAACGAATTACCGGAGTTTATCGAGAAAAATTTCGATACCGCGAAACATAAAAAAATCGCTCTGTTCTGCACCGGCGGGATTCGCTGCGAAAAATTTGCACCGTATCTAAAAGCAAAAGGCTTCGAAGAAGTTTATCAACTCGAAGGCGGAATTTTGCGGTATTTGGAAGAAATTTCAGCTGCTGAAAGTTTGTGGGAAGGTGAATGTTTCGTGTTCGATGAAAGAATCGCCGTGGATGAAAATTTACGTAAGGGAACCGCCGAAGATTTGTCGCTGGAAAATAAATAATGAACGTATCACCTGCCCGAAAAGCCGCTTTTGACATACTTTGTAAAGTCGAGAAAGAAAATGCCTTCACTTCGATTCTGCTTCCTCATTTTGAAGAAAATCTTGAACCGAAAGACCGTTCGCTGTGCCACGAGATAGTTTTGGGAAGTTTGCGTAAGCAAATTTATCTGGATGAAATAATTAAAAAATTTACGAAAAAAAACAATCTTGAAAAGTTCGATGCGGAAGTCTTGGTAAGTTTGCGAATCGGTCTTTATCAACTTTTATTTCTAGACAAAATTCCGGCATATTCAGCGATCAACGAATCGGTGAACCTGATAAAAATTGCCAAAAAAAAATCTGCAAGTGGTTTGGTCAATGCGGTTCTACGGCGTTCTGTGCGTGAAAAAGTCGAACTTAATTTTACCGATGAAGTTGAAAGAATTGCAGTCGAAAATTCACATCCGCGGTGGCTGGTCGAAAAATGGATGAAGCAATTCGGACTATGTGAAACGGAAAAATTAGTCAATGCTAATAACGAAACACCGAAAATATCTTTTCGATTAACGAGAAATTTTTACGAAATGAATACTGACGAACAAGCAAACATTTTATTGGAAATTAACTATAAGGATAATGTATCGACATTAGTCGAAAGTGGTTTCACAGCGGATAACTTTGACGATAAATTAAGAGATTTAGCAAACGAAAATTTGATATATTTTCAGGATCAAGGTTCGCAAATGATCGCTTCATTGATCGAATTGCAAAAAGGTCAAACATTTATAGACGTTTGTGCTGCACCGGGCAGCAAAATTACATTTGCCGCGACTCAAAACAGAATTTCAAATAACAATGCTGAAATGTTATTGGTTGGAGGAGATTTACATACGCAACGGATGCGGATTTTACAGCAAAACTGCTTTAACCAAGGCATAGATTTTGTCGAATTGGTTCAGTATGATGCATTGCAAAATTTACCGTTCGCAATCGAAAGTTTTGATTTTGTGCTGGTGGACGCACCTTGCACGGGAACGGGAACGATCAGAAACAACCCTGAAATCCGATATAATCTGAACAGAGATATTTTTAGTAAGTTAGCTATAAAACAACTCGCAATGCTTGATAACGCATCCAAACTAGTCAAGAGTAGCGGCACACTTATTTATTCGACTTGCTCTATGGAAGTTGAAGAAAACGAAGAAGTTATCGAACAATTTCTGATCCTAAACAGGGAATTCACGATCAATCGACCGAATTTGTCAGATAAATTTATTACTGAAAATAACTTTGCCCGCACATTTCCGCAACGAGATAATACGGATGGATTTTTTATCGCCGTATTGCAAAAAAGTTAAATAATTCATTATTTGGAATTAACGCGAAAAATGTTAGACTTCGTTCAATGGTTTCTTAAATTTTCATAGGCATTTTAATAAATTATGGGATTATTCAAAAACGGTCTATCGGCAATTGGCAGACTTTTAACGGTCGTCGCACTCGCCGGAACATTTGTCGTCGGTTTGGTCGGAGTCGTATATCTACAATTGCGTGGTGAGGAAATCACGATTCCGAAAATTGTCGGAAAAGATTTTAATGACGGCAAGGATGAGCTTACGTTGAACGGCTTGAAAATCAGAAAAATCGCGTCGCGTTATAGTAATGAAGATCCGAATACGATTCTGGAACAAAGACCGAAAGCGGGAACCGTGGCAAAAACCGGCTTAATGATTTCAGTCATTGTCAGCGAACCGAATCCTGATGGCAGCGAAGCACCGGTTGATGTTAAAGACGATGATGAAGCGATTGAAGAAATCGAATCGCTGCCAGAATTAAAGACCGACAAAGCCAAGAAAAAAGCTAAAGCGGTCGAAAAGAAAAAGGAAACGAAATCACGTGATGTTGTCAAAATTGATGATAAAAGCACCAGTGGTGATGGAAAATCTGATGATAGAAAGGATGCGGACGGCAAAAAAGATTCGGACGGCGGAGATGCGACAAAACCGGATGTGAAAAAAGATGATAAAGGTTCACCTAAGGCTAGGGACGAAACTAAATCCGCACCCAAAAAAGTAGATGAAACGAAACCGAAAACCAGTGGCGACACGCGTTCGAGAAAAGTGCCGCCAAGCAACTAAAAACAATTTTTGAGCAACAAATTACTTAACTTTTTTGAAAATGAATAATTTTGAAATTGCACCGTCGCTTCTTTCGGCGGATTTTACAAGACTTGCCGAAGCGATTGACGCGGTCAGAGCGGGTGGAGCAACGGTTCTTCACGTTGACGTGATGGACGGACGATTCGTGCCGAATATCACTATCGGTTTGCCGGTCGTTAAATCTCTGCGAAAGGCTTCGGAGATGACGATTGATTGTCATTTGATGATTGAAGAACCGAGTCGTTATGCGGTTAAATTCGTCGAAGCGGGGGCGAATATGGTTTCGGTTCACGTTGAAGCGGACGTTCATTTACAGCGAACGCTGGTTGCAATTAGGGAAGCGGGCGGACAAGCGGGCATTGCAATAAACCCGGGAACATCGCTCGGTTCACTTGAAGAAGCGTTGCCGTACGCCGATTTTGTATTGCTGATGTCGGTCAATCCAGGTTTCGGCGGACAGTCGTTTATTCCCGAATCGGTTGACAAATTAAGGCGTTTGAAAGCGATGATTACTGAACGAAATTTAAATACGCGAATCGAAATTGACGGCGGCATTGATGCTGAAAATATCAAACAACTGGTCGAAGCGGGAGCAGAAATCTTCGTTGCCGGTTCAGCGGTTTTTGGCGAAGGAAATCCGACCGAAGCTGTCAAAAAAATGATCGAAGCGGCGACCGTTTGGGTTTGACATAAATTATCTTCCATAGAGCAAATATCTTTTAAAAAGTCCTAATAAATATTGAGGTCATTATGTTTATAAATAAATTCAGAGCATTAATCATAAGTTTTTTCATTTTATCGACACTGGTAGTTCCGGCTTTGGCTCAGAAAGACGGAACCCCGACGCAGAGACTCGATGTGATTCGGCAGCAACTTGAAAATATGAAAAAGTCGCTGAAGAGTTCGGCGAAAGTTGTGGAAGAAGACAAATCGACCAAGAAAGAAGATAAGGACAACCCCGAAACTCCATTTGGTAAATTACTTTCACTAGAAAAAGAAACTAACTCTCTATCAAATGAAGTCAACAACTTACGCGGAAAAATCAGCCGTGCCGACAAATTTGAGGTTTCTGAAGTTGACGGACTTGAAGACCGCACGAGCGAACTCCGAATTCGCGTCAACGATACGTTGTTGGAAACTGCTGAATTCCGTTCACAGGATGTTTCCGAAGAAGGAAAGACACGAAAGGTTAAAAAGAAAAAGAAATTTTTAGGCATCTTCGGCGGCGGTGAAGATGAATATGAAGAACTGCTCGGAACGGTTACGCCCGGACGCGACAAAGAATTGTTTGTCGTGGCGACCCGCGAAATCCGTAAGAAAAATTACGATGTCGGCAGACTATTATTTCAGACAATTATTTCAACTTATCCCGATTCACCATATTTGCCGATGTCAAAACTCGCCGTTGCCGACAGTTTCTATCTCGAAGGTTCGACGAGTGCCTTAATTCAGGCGGGAGCGGGTTATCAGGATTGGTTGACGTTTTTCCCGACACATCCGCTGGCGGACAGAGTTTTGCTGAAAATCGCCGAATCGGAAATGCGTCAGATCGGTTTGCCGGATCGTGATATTACCAAGGCAAAACGGGCGGAACAACGCTTGCGGGCGTTGTTGCAGCAATATCCCGACACGATTTTGAAGGACGACGCTCAATTGCGGCTCGATGAAGTCCGCGATAATCTCGGTCTGCACGATCTGATTGTCGGAAATTATTATTACAAACAATCAGTTCGATACGAAAAAGGCGGTTTGAAAGGTGCTCAGGCAAGATTTCAGAGCATTGTCGATAATTTTCCGAAATTTAGTTTTATGGACGAAGTTTTATTCAAACTTGCCAATACATATCAGCTCGAAGAAGAAACGGATCAGGCGGCGAAATATTATCAGGATATTGTGCGGGATTACCCGAACAGCGAATATGCCGAGCAGGCAAAGGAACAATTAAATTTAATGGGAGCGAAAATTCCTGAACCGAATCCGGTCAGAAATGAAGTTTTGCCGCCGGAGAAAGAGTCGTTTCTGCAAAATTTCAAAAATCAGTTTCTCGGCGTGTATCCTTTGACAATTGATAAAAACGGCGTTTTGATGACGCGGAATTTCGACAAGACGAAATTTGAACTGATTGACCAAATCATTGAGAATGAAGGTGAACTGCGGGATTCGCAAATTCCGAAGGCTTTAACGACGGTTATCAAAGATCGTGAGCCGCAGGGTAAATAAATTTCAATTTCTTCCAGCAATCGGACAACGAAATCTTCCGGTAAACTCATTTATTCTGCAATGTTCAAAGAGGCATAATGAAACGATATTTTTTTATACTAATTTTGTCGCTAACCACAATTTTTTTGACTGCAGATATATTTGCACAAAACACGGACAATCAAAAAAATTATCCGTCGCCGCCTCGAATAGAACCAAAAACGACTTCGCTTAAAATTGCTGACAAACTCGCAAACAATTTGGAAAAACTACCACCGGATTTCGAGATTTCCCGCGAAAAACGCGAACAGGCGTATGCGAAACTACTCGAAGGTCAAAGATATATCTGGAGCATACGGTATTTACGTTCTGCGGTTACCATTCAAGCCGGTGAGAAATTGGCAAAGGATGCTTTATTGGAAGCGGTTGAATTTGATCCACGGTTAGCCGAATCATATACGGCTCTGGCGGAATTGGCATTATCAACTCAGCAACAGGATATTGATGAAGCTATAACTTTTTCTCGAATCGCTACTAAAATTGATAATGATAATTTTGGCGGACATCGTTTTTTGGCAAGGTTATATACGATTAAAAGCGGTTTGAACAGAGGAGAACTTAACCCCGGTTTCGCTGATAAAGCGATCTATGAATGGAATGAAATTACCAGACTCGATCCGCGATATGCCGAAGCTTGGGCTTTTCTAAGCGAGTTTTACCGCGAACAGAGCAAAACTGGACAGCAAATCGACACACTTCGCAATTGGTTATCATCGGCAACACCGATTGAAACTGGATTTTATACCAGTGTGTTGGGTACGGACGGCGAACTTACGCCTGAAAATGCTTCAAAAAAACTCGGTCAGCTTTACCTTGAGAACGGGCAGAATAATGAGGCGTTGAGTATTTTAACAATAATGGTTGCAGATTCACCAGATGATCCCGTGGCAATCGATCTTTTAACTCAGGCGTTGGAGAATGCTGATAAGCAGTCGCTTGCTCCGGCGATCGAAGCCTTACGGCAAGCCGTTTTCAGCAATCCGGCAAATCTATCTTTAACGCAACTTCTTGCTCAAACAATTGCAAACAGCGGAAATACGGATGACGCAGTTAAATTTCTTAAAGATTCGGTGAGCAAATATGCGACTGACGACAAAAATATCGCCGCCGGTTTTCAAGTTACTCTAGGCGATGTTTACAGAGAATCCGACCAAATTGATATGGCACTTACGGCTTATAAAGATTCATTGGTTCTCAAAGGTATCGGCAAAAACGAACTGACAGTTAATGAGGACAGAGATTTTGCATCTATGGTCGTCGTCAAAATTATCGAAACATATAAAGGTGCTGACCGATTTTCTGACGCTAAGTTATTTATTGATAATTCCCGAATACTATTTGGCAAAGACGACTTATCTCTGGACAAAGAATACATCAATCTTTTACTGAACAAGGGTAAAAAAGATGAAGCGTTAAAAGCGGTTCGGGCGGCACGTCTGAACACACCGCTTGATTATAATTTGATTCGCACCGAAGCATCGGTTTTGGCGGATTTAGGTAAGGTAAATGAAGGTGTCGCTTTGATTCGCGGCTTGATCGAGAAAAAACCGGAAGGAATCGCTCCTTCGATTATGTATGATGATTACGTAAATTATCTGTATATTTCATCGTTGTATAATCAGTCGAAGCGTCCGAAAGAAGCGATTCAATCGGCAAGTAGAGCGTTAGATTTGGCGACCGGTAAGGAACGCAAGCAAATCGCTCAACTTTCGATAGCTTCGGCTCAACAAACGTCGGGTGATTTTGGTTCGGCGGAAAAAGTCTTACGCGGAATTTTGGTTGAAACTCCGGATAATCCGATTGCATTAAATAATCTCGGTTATTTATTTCTCGAAAGCGGCAAGAATTACGAAGAAGCACTGACTCTGATAAATAAAGCGGTCAAAATTGATCCGCGAAATCCTTCATATTTGGACAGTTTAGGTTGGGCGTATTTCAAACTCGGCAAATTTACCGAAGCCGAAAACTATCTCGAAAAAGCGGTTCAATATGATGCTTCATCCTCGGCGATTTTTGAACATTTAGGTGATGTTTACCTAAAAAATGGCAAATCGAACGAAGCAAAACAAGCTTACAAAAAAGCTCTCGGTTTTTCATCAAATTCGGAAGATTCAAACAGAATTAACTCAAAATTAAACAAATAAAACATAAGCTACGGGATTCAAAATCAAGATTTAAGTCAATTTAAGGATAAAGGTCGGAGGTGAAATCTTCGACCTTTATTTTTTTTAAAACTATAAAAAATGGAAGATTTATGTAATTGATCGTTTTATTTTCTTGGAAGGTAAATACAATGCACTTGCACAACTGAAGTGCAAAACCTTATCCGATAATAGCAACCCCGCAGTGATGCGGGTGAACGCAAAGTCGTGAATCTCAATGTATTCTCTGAGATTGTCTGGCTGCCGAAGTGAGGTATTATATGAAAAAATCGTCCCCGATTTTCCGAATAATATTCGGAATTTTTTTAGCCGTAGTCGTCTTTTCAATTAACAATTATTCACAGCAAATTCCCACCGGAAATAATTTTGGAGTAATAAAATATATTGCCTCGGAAGATAATTCTCCGACCGTGCCGAAAATCAGAATTATCATGAGCGAAGTCGGTCACCGTTACACAAAAATCGTCAGTAATTTAAAGCCGACCGATTTTACGCTTGAAATGAAAGCATTTGAATTGATAAATGAGAAAAGAACTGAAAAAGGACTAAAACATCTGCACTGGAACGAGAAATTAGCTGAAGTTGCCCGCGGACACTCGGAAAATATGGCGAAATTTAATTTTTTCAGCCACGCCGGAGTTGAAGGTGAAATGGTTGACCGGAGAGCATTTGATCTTGGCTTAAATAAATGGAATGCTATCGGTGAAAATATCGCTTTTAATCAGGGTTTTGAAAATCCGGCTGATTTTGCCGTCGAAAGATGGATGCTTTCGGAAAGTCATTGCCGTAATTTGCTCGACACACGCTGGCGTGAAACGGGTATCGGAGTCGGCATTACCGAAAACGGGAAATACTTCTTTACGCAGGTCTTTCTGGTTGATTAAATAAACATTTACCGGTAGAAAAAACCGCAACACAAAGTAATTCGTGTTGCGGTTTTTTTGCTTTTTTTTTAAACTGTGTCTAATGAAAATTAAGTCCTATATTTTGCCGTCATTTGCAAAGATAAATTTATTTTTGCATATTCAGGGCAAACGGTCCGATGGATTTCACGAAATATGCACCGTGTTTCAGACGGTTTCACTCCACGATAAACTGGAATTTAAAGAATCTGATAAATTGGAATTAGTTTGCGATAACAAACGAATTCCGACCGATGAGAGTAATTTGATAATCAAATCGGCAAATCTTTTGCGGCAAAAGACGGGTTCGACGCAAGGTGCAAAAATTTTACTGGAAAAAAACATACCGTTTCCGGGCGGACTCGGCGGCGGTTCATCGAATGCCGCGGTTACGCTTTTAGGACTTTCAGAACTATGGAACTTAAAAATTTCATTTGATGAATTAAGTGAAGTCGCTGCCGAAATCGGTTCTGACGTGCCGTTTTTTCTGCAGGGCGGAACAGCAATCGGAACGGGGCGTGGAACCGAAATCGAGGTTTTGCAGGATTACACCGAAAATAATATAATAATCATTACGCCGAATATCGAGATTCCGACATCGGCAGCATATAAAGAAGTTAATGCGGAAGACTTGACAAAAATTGACGCAAAAAGTATTCTCAAAATTTGCCGTGATAAGGCTGAGAGGCTTGCATCAGGGCATTTGAATTTTCAGAATGATTTTGAAAAAACAGTTTTTGAAATCGAACCCGAACTTAGGCGTTTGAAAAACAAACTTTTAAGTTCGGGAGCAACAAACGCTTTATTATCCGGCAGCGGAGCAAGTGTTTTTGCAATTTTTGATAATGAGGAAAAACGGCAAATTGCTTTAAGTGCATTTGAAAGCGAAGAAAATATACGAAAGTTTGCTGTTAAGACCGTATCGCGGCAGGAATATCGAAATTACTTAAAGCCGTGCCGGTCTTTTATTCCGAAAAGTTTATAAACCGTTTATTGGGGCGTCGCCAAGTGGTAAGGCACCGGTTTTTGGTATCGGCATTCGTAGGTTCGAATCCTTCCGCCCCAGCATTTTTTTCATAATACTTATGACGGGCAACTTAAAATGTTATAAAAGTTGCCCGTCATTTGTTTGTTCTCAGAAAACAAATAATTAATGAGTGTAACCGGCAACATCAAGATTTTTACGGGAAATGCACATCCCAAATTAGCCAAAAGAATCGGTGAATATCTAAGTTGTGATCTTGGAATGGCGAACACTGAAAGATTTTCCGACGGGGAATTCAACTTTCAGATCGGCGAAAATGTTCGCGGAGCGGATGTATTTATCATTCAGTCAACCTGTCCGCCGACCGATCAGAATCTAATGGAATTGCTGATTATGCTCGATACTTTCAAACGGGCATCAGCGGAGAGAGTAACGGCGGTAATTCCTTATTTCGGCTATGCAAGATCGGATAAAAAAGACCGTCCGCGAGTGCCGATTGCGGCAAAGTTGATTGCGAATTTAATTGATCGTGCAGGAGCTGACCGGATTTTGACAGTTGATCTGCACGCTTCGCAGATTCAGGGATTTTTTGATATTCCGGTCGATCATTTGTATGCGGCTTCCGTATTTGTTAATTATTTTCAAGAGAACCCGATTGAAGATTTAGTCGTTGTTGCCCCCGATACGGGTGGAGCAGAGCGGGCAAGAGCTTATGCCAAACGTTTGAATGCGGGTTTGGTTTTGGTTGATAAAAGACGCGAAAAGGCAAATGTTGCCGAAGTAATGAACGTCGTCGGCGAGGTGGACGGCAGAAATTGCTTGATCGTTGACGATATGTGCGACACCGGCGGAACAATCTGTAAAGTCGCCGACGCACTTGAGAAAAATGGTGCGAACACAATTTTTGCTTGTTTCTCACACGGGATTTTGTCGGGAAATGCGATCAAGAATTTAAGAAATTCCAAAATCGAGAAGGTTATTGTGACGGACACTATTCCATTGGACGAAAAAGGAACAGCATTGAAAGAAGAAGGACGAATTGAAGTTTTAAGCGTTGCCGAACTTTTAGCAACGGCGATTAAATCAATCCACGATGAAACAAGCGTTTCATTCCTTTTTATATAGAACTATAAAAATAAATTAAAAGGGTAAAATATAATGGCAGAAAAAATTACAATCAAAGTCGAAAAAAGAGAAGGTCGCGGAAGAAATTTTTCACGCAATCTAAGACGTGACGGAAAAATTCCGGCGGTTGTTTATGGCGGCGGTGAAGATTCCGTTGCAATCACGGCAGATTTAAAAGATTTGGCGGCGATTATTCGCTCGGATTCGGGGGTTAACACGTTGTTCACGCTCGATATCGGCGACGGCAGCGAAAACCGTGTGATTTTCCAAGATCGGCAAATTGATCCCGTTACCGGAAGACTTGTCCACGCGGATTTACGCCGTTTGGCGAAGGGTGAAAAAATTGAATTAATGATTCCGGTTAATCTGATCGGTGAACCGAAAGGACTTGATGAAGAAGGCAGTTTGCTTGACCAATTGATGCGTGAAATCAGCGTCAAATGTTTGCCGAGTAACATTCCCGATTCGATTGATGTCAATGTCGAACACCTTGAAATGAATGAAGCAATTCATATTTCCGACATAAAATTTGACGACGATATTGAAGTGTTGGATGATCCCGAATCAATCGTCGCGGCGGTTGTATTTGTCAGAGAAGAGGTTTTGGAACCGGAAGTTGACGAAGATGCCGAACCGGAAATTATCGGTGAAGAAGTTGAAGAGGGTGCTGAAGGCGAAGGCGTAGAAGGCGAAACCGAAGACGGCAACTAATAGAAAGTTTTTTTCCGTTGGCGAATTATTAATAAGTTTTTTAGCTAAGTAATGTTTTCAGATAAGTTACAAAACGAAAATGATTCGCCGACGGATAATAAAAATTGGTTGATCGTCGGTTTGGGTAATCCGGGTGAACAATATGATAAAACCCGGCACAATCTCGGCTTTATGTTGGTTGATTTTCTGGCAAAAGAATTTCAAACTCAGATAAAACGTAACGAATGCCGTTCATTGATTGGTCAAACGACTTTTGAAACGAACACGATTGAATTCGTCAAACCGCAGACCTTTATGAATTTGAGCGGTGAAGCGGTTAGTTGCTTATTGACGAAAAATTCACGATGCGTTGAAAGAACAGTTGTTATAGTTGATGATCTTGCCTTGCCGTTCGGGAGTTTGCGGATTCGCAAAAAAGGTTCGGACGGCGGACATAATGGTTTGAAATCAATTGCTAATTGTTTGAAGACAAAGGACTTTATACGCATAAGAATCGGAATTCAACCGGAACATCAGTTAAGCAATACGAAAAAATTTGTTTTGGAAAATTTCTCGAAGAAAGATTTTGAAACAGTTAACGAAGTTTTAGAGCGAAGTGCCGATGCAGTTCGCAGTTTAATATCCGAAGGTATTGATAAAGCAATGTCGAAATTTAACGGATAATTTTTAATTTAATAACAATAAACCCTTCTTACTTCAACAAAAAAAATCAGTTGAGGTTAGAAAGCCAAAAGGAGGAAACTAAATTGGCAGCAAACAGAGTGTATGAAGTGATGTATATCGCTGATCCGACGACGGACACCGAAGGCATCGAAACAATTAATAAAGAGATCGAAGATTTGGTCGGTAATCAAGGTGGAAGCATCGTCAGCACCGATGATATGGGCAGACGACAACTTGCTTACAAGATTAAACAATTTACTGAAGGTTACTATTTTCTTTTTGAAATCGAAGGTTCGGGTAGGGAAATTGCCGAAATCGAAAGACGGATGCGGGTCAACGATAAAATCTTCCGTTATTTGACGGTAAGAGTTGACGAAGAACGCAAAGCGGCGGCGAAAATCGAGGCTAAGCGGGAAAAAAGACAGAATAGACTTTCTGAATTATTGAGTAAACGTAACAGCAATAATGAAGAAGAAGACGAATCCGAGGACAATCAATAAAGGAAAGGAGTATCGAGAAAATGGCAGAAGAAAAAATAGAACAAGAAGAAAAAGTCGTTGAAAATGACACCGCTAAGTCGAAATCTGTAGATAAAACGGACAAAGCAGCTGCTCCGAAGAAACCTTATGTTTCGAGAAGCAAACGCGACGATGACGATAAAGAAGATGACGGCGACGATCGTTCAAGTAATCGCCGACCGAGTAGCCGACCACAAAACGGAAGCCGCGGCGGAAGTTATAACAACCGCTACAACACCAATAGTCGCAACAGAAATCAGATCCAAACGATTCCGGCTTATGTAGATTGGAAAGATGCTGATTATTTGGGACGATTTATTCCTGAACGCGGTAAGATTCTACCGCGACGAATTTCAATGGTAACGGCGAAAGATCAGCGTAGATTGGCTCGTGCGATCAAACGTGCGAGAGTTATGGCTTTATTGCCGTATGTTTCAGACTAAACCTAAAGGAGGAAAATTAAGCTATGGCAACGACACAAATTTTATTAAGAGAAGATGTTGACAATCTCGGCGGACGCGGCGAAATCGTCAGCGTAAAATCAGGATTTGCCCGCAACTATTTGCTTCCCCGAGGGTTTGCAATGCTGGCGACAAAAGGAAATATCAAACAGGTTGAGCAAGAGCGTTCGCAACTTCTGAAAAAAGCGGCTGAAGAACGTTCAACCGCTGAAGCACAACTTGAACAAATGAAGGAACTTTCATTCGATTTTGAAAGAATGGCGGGCGAAAGCGGTACGCTTTTCGGTTCGGTTACTTCAATTGATATTGCAAGTGCTTTTGAAGAAAAAGGTTACGAGATTGACCGACGTAAAATCATTTTGAAAAACCCGATCAAGGAACTTGGTGATTATACGATTCCCGTCAAACTTCACCGCGATGTTACTTTAGAACTGCCGATCACGGTCTCACTCGAAGGCGAGGCGAAAAAAGAGAAATTAAGTGCGGCGGAAACAAAGGCGATGGTTGAAGAATCGGAAGTTGTTGATGCTTCAGAAACAGTTGTTTCAACCGATACTGAAACAACTGCTTAAGCCTTAAACACAAACATCAATGCAAACTTTGAGAGTTTTCAGGGTTTGTAGTAGCATCAGAAGACTGCAAATTTTCAATGGAAATTTGCAGTCTTTTTTTCCGCTCGAAAGCAGACAAAGATCAACTACCGGTAAAAACACACTAATAAAGCTATGGCATCATCGAACCCTGAATTTGCACGCGAACAATATTTGGAACGACCGCTCCCCTCGAGCGAGGAAAGCGAGCGTGTGATTTTAGGTGCGGTTTTGCTGGACAATGCGTTGATTTCACAAGCAGTTGAACTTTTAAAACCGGATGATTTTTACTCGCCGCGTCATCGCCGGATTTATCACGCAATGATTACATTGTTTGAAAATACCGAGCGGATTGATCCGATTTTAATTGGCGAAGAATTGAAGAAAGAAGGTCAACTCGAATCAGTCGGCGGAGTTGCGGCGATCACGAATTTGACTTACGGATTGCCGCATTTTTCCGATATTCACGATTATGCTAAAGTCGTGCACGACAAAGCGATGGTCAGAAATCTGATTAAGGTTTGTAATCAAATTACAAGCGAAGCCCTTGCTGAAGAAGAAGATGCGATGGATATTCTCGACCACGCCGAGCAGATGATTTTCGCACTCGCCGAATCGAGAACCCGCGAAGGTTTTGCTCACGTCAAACCTATCGCCGAAAATGTTCTTGCCAAAGTTCAGGAATTTGCCAAACGTGATTCCCACGCTCTCACCGGACTTGCTACCGGGTTTCGTGATCTCGACCAAATGACATCGGGCTTGCAACCTTCGGATTTGATTATTATCGCCGCTCGTCCGTCAATGGGAAAAACCGCGTTGTGTCTAACCTTAGCTCAAAATTCGGCGATTCAGGAAAACGCGACGATCGCACTATTTTCGCTTGAAATGTCGAAGGAGCAACTTGTGATGCGGATGATCAGTTCGGAAGCAAGAGTCGATGCACATCGCTTTCGCACCGGATATTTATCGAAGGAAGAATGGGGAAGACTCGCTGAATCCATCGGAAAACTGTCGGAAACAAAGATTTTTATAGACGATACACCTGGAATTTCGGTTTTGGAAATGCGTGCGAAAACGCGGCGTTTGGTTGCCGAGCAAAAAAAACTTGATTTGGTTATAGTTGATTATATGCAGCTGATGTCGGGTTCAAAACGCACTGAATCGCGGCAACAGGAAGTTTCGCAAATCTCCCGTGAACTGAAAGGTTTGGCAAAAGAATTAAATGTTCCGGTGATTGCACTGTCGCAGCTTTCGAGAGCTCCCGAAGCCAGAAATCCGCCGCGTCCGATGCTTTCCGATCTGAGAGAATCCGGCAGCATCGAGCAGGATGCGGACGTGGTGGCATTTATATATCGTGAGGAATATTACGCTAAAGATAAAGAAAATGTTGATGAAGATGTCAAAAATGTGGCGGAGATTCTTGTTTCTAAACAGCGGAACGGTCCGACCGGAACGGTTAAACTGGCATTTTTGAAGGAATTTACCAGATTTGAAAATTATTTTGGAGGTCAGTAAGATGGGTTTAGATTTGCGGTTTCCGATTGGTGAATTTATTACGAATTTTGAAGTTACGTTGGATTTGCGACAGTCATATATTGATACGATTGCGAATTTACCGAATGATTTGGCGAAAGCGGTTGACGGTTTGGATGACGAGCAACTCGACACGAAATATCGTCCCGAAGGTTGGACAATTCGGCAGGTAATTCATCACGTTGCCGACAGTCATCTGAATTCCTACTGCCGATTTAAGTTGGCGATGACGGAAGACTTGCCGACGATTCGGGCGTATGATGAAGCATCTTGGGCGGAGTTAGCCGACAACAAAATGCCGGTCGAAATCTCTATGAAAATTATCGAAGGAATTCACGGACGGTGGGCGGTAATGCTGAAGTCAATGAGTGACGTTGATTTTAAGCGTGAATTGATTCATCCCGATTCGGGAAAATGGACGCTCGATAAATTTTTAGGGCTTTATGTTTGGCACTCAAAACATCACTTAGCACATATTACCGCTTTGCGTGAGCGAAAAGGTTGGTAAAGAACTTTGATTTTGAATTTTCGGATAGACAAGTTAAAATTTGTCTATCCGATATTTTTGTATGAATTCTGAAAAATACAATCGTCCGACGTGGGCAGAAATCAATCTGGATAATCTGGCATTTAATTTTGCCGCGATGAAAAAAATTGTCGGCGATAAAGTCAAATATATGGCGGTCGTCAAAGCCGATGCTTACGGACACGGAGCGGTAAAATGTGCGAAACGGCTGGAAAAAGAAGGGATTGACTGGTTCGGCGTGGCATTGCCGACGGAAGGAGTCGAACTTAGAAAAAAAGGAATTACAAAAAGAATTTTATGTCTGGGAAGTTTCTGGCGGGGGCAGGAGACGCTTCTGCTGAACTACAATTTAACGCCGGTAATTTATCAGATCGGACAGGCTGAATTATTTGATGCAGCGGCGAAAGAACGAAATATCGTTGTTGAAATCCACATAAAAATTGATACCGGAATGGGCAGAATCGGTGTGCGGTTCGATGAAGTTGAAGAGTTTTGCCGGCAACTGAAAAAATTCAAAAATCTGCACGTTGAAGGTCTGATGACGCATTTTGCCGCCGCCGATAATTTGAGCGAAAACAATTTTACGAATTTGCAGATCGAGCGATTCGATAAAGCGGTTGAAACATTCGAGCAAAATGGTTTTCGACCGATCTACAAAGATTTGGCAAATTCCCCGGCAAGCGTTGCTCATCCGCAATCGCACAGCAATATGGTCAGACTCGGCGGCGTTCTGTATGGATTGGGCGAAGACGTTTTGCCTCAGGAAATCGAGTTGCCGAATCTAAAACCCGTGATGGCGATTTACACACGGATTGCCCACTTAAAAAAAGTTCCGAAGAACGAAACACTCGGGTACGGTCGTACGTTCAAGCTCGAGAAAGATTCCGTGATTGCGACAGTTCCGATTGGTTATCAGGACGGATATTCACGCACACTTTCCAATAAAGGACGGGTAATTATCGCCGGAAATTACGCTCCGATTGTCGGACGGGTTTCGATGGACTGGACGATTTTAGATGTTAGTGAAATCGAAAATGCGAAGATCGGTGATCGGGTTATTTTGATCGGAGAACAAAATGATTTAAGAATTTCGGCGGAAGAACTTGCAAAATTAACCGATACTATTTCATACGAAATAACGTGTGGTATCAATCGGCGTGTGACAAGAAAATATGTTGACAGCGAATAAAAAGCGTTGGTTTGAATTTATTTTTACGATCTACAACAGAAATCTGCTTAAAAGACGCTTTAATTCGTTCAATGTTTCGGGTTTAGAAAAATTGAGTGAACTCGACCACAAATTTCCGACAATAATTTACGCGAATCACTCAAGCTGGTGGGATGGTTTGGTCGCATATCACTTGACTCGAACGGTTAAACTTGACCATTTTGTGATGATGGAAGAAAAGCATCTGAAAAAATTCCGTCTGTTTCGCAAAATCGGTGCATTTTCGGTCGTGCGTGAAAATCCGCGTGCCGCTCTTGAAAGCATAAATTATGCGGGCAAATTATTACGCGAAAATCCGCGGAGAACGCTCTGGATTTATCCGCAGGGCGAGATTCTGCCGAACGACCGGCGACCGTTAAAGTTTTTCAACGGCGTTTCCAGAATTATTAAAAAAACGGAAAAGTGTCGGATTTGTTGCGTGGCGATGCGGTTCGAATTTGGCGGAAATGACAAGCCTGACATCTATCTGCAAATTGCGGATGTCGAGGAATTTGAGCTAACGGACAAGTTCGATGCCAAAAAAATGACCGAAACTTTAGCATCGAAACTGACAGCAAATCTCGACGGTTTGAAAAATAAAATTATCAACTGCGAAACAAATATGTTTCATAATATAATTTGAGTCCAAATGCCGTTTCCGAAATCTAAATCAATCGAAATGCCCGTTATTCAAGAACTATCCGCACTCGGTGGCGAAGATGACGTACGATTTATGTATGAGCGTTTGACCGCATATTTTCCCCAACTGTCGCCGCAAGAAATTATTCAGATTCAGTCGAACCAACTTCCGGCGTGGCGAAAAATTATTCAGCGGGCGGGCAGAGACCTCGATCAAAAAGGTTACATCGAACGCCGCCGCGGAATCTGGAATTTGACCGCTAAAGGACGTGCCAAAGTCGCCTCGGAAGCAATCGGTTTTGATCTGAAAAGCATTGTCGAAGTAAAACTTTCGCATATCGAGATACAAAAAATGATCGTGCAAATCGGCGAAATTCTCGGATTTTATACGGAAATGGAATTTGAATACTACGATGTCGTCTGGCGTGAAGTCCCGCAGGCATCGCGGCTTTCGCACGTTTTTGAAGTTCAGAGTAAAGGAAATATTGACTCGGCTTTTGCCAAATTAAAACGTGCTTACGAAGCTCAACGCTCAAAAATATTTTTGGTTATTGCAAGCGAAAGAGATTTGAAGCGAGCGAAAAAGTCTTTGACGATGGAATTTCAGGACATCGAAACTGATTTGACGATTCTCACATTTGCTCAGATTCAAAAAGCACATCAAAATATTGATTCGATCAAAGAAGTTCTGATAAAACTTTTGGAAAGTTAAGATTTTCGGCGGAATAAGTTAAAATCAAACAAACGGAACGCAAATTTGAGTTTATAAATAAACAAACAAACCAAGCAAATTTAAATCCGCGTCCCGATTAAATAAATTTAATGAACAACGCAACGCCGATTCGCCGGCAGTACTTAAAAATCAAAGCACAACACCGGGATTCTATCCTGCTTTTTCGGCTTGGCGATTTTTATGAAGCATTCGACGATGACGCGAAGACGGTTTCGCAGGAACTGAATATTTCGCTGACATCGAAACCGATGGGCAAAAATTTCCGCGTTCCGCTGGCGGGAATTCCGCATTATGTGTTGGAAAAACATCTGGCGACGCTGATTTCACGCGGACATCGCGTGGCGATCTGTGAACAAACAAGCACCGTTCCCGTGCGGGACGATGACGGAAAAAAGCTGATAAAACGGGAGGTTACGCGAATCGTAACGGCGGGAACGGTAATCGAACCGCAACTGCTCGACAGCAAATACAACAATTATTTAGTCGCATTCATCAGCGACGGAAGTAAAACCGGAATTGCTTATGCGGACATAACAACAGGCGATTTTGCGGCGACAGAAGTTCCGAATTCTGATGCTCTCAACGAAATTTCGCGAATTGCACCATCGGAAATACTGCTCTGCGAAACGTCCGATAATCTTGCAAATTACGACCTGCCGCAATTCGTTACAAAATTAAACAGCAAAAAGTTCGAATTAGAAAATGCCCGCAAGGTTTTGTCGAAACATTTTGGAGCAAATACTTTAAAGCCTTTTGGTTTGGAGAATTCACCGCTTGCCGTTGCGGCGGCGGGTGCGTTGATAGATTATTTGAACGATATTCAAATCGGAACGGCGGATCAGATCACACGCTTGATGAGTTATGACATCCATTCTTCGATGATGGTTGATAACAAAAGTTTTCGTAGTTTGGAAGTATTTCACAGCGATTCGGGAGCGAGTCTTTTGTCAATTTTAGATCAAACACGAACTCCGATGGGCGGCAGATTGTTACGCCGTTGGCTGCGGCAGCCGTCGCTCGATGCAGCGGAAATTTTCAAGCGGCAGGAACATATTTCGTGGTGCGTCGGGAATTTGTCCGACAATGAAAAACTTCGTGATATTTTAGAGCAAATCGTTGATGTAGAAAGACTTATCGGACGAGCAAAAGCGAATTACATAACCGCTTATGAAGTTAAAAGATTCGGCGAAAGTCTGGCACTAATTCCCAAAATCAAAAAAATACTTCAGAAAGACAGCGTTCGTTTCGGTCAAATTTTAATGCATCTGCCGGACTGTGGCGATGTGGCGGATTTTATCGAAAAGGGAATTGCCGACGAACTTCCGAGTCAATACACCGAGCAGATCGGGATTATCCGTGAAGGATTTTCCGAAGAATTGGATAATCTCCGAGAGAAATTGACGGACGGTAAGAAATTTCTATCGGACTTGGAAAAACGCGAACGTGAACGGACGGGGATTAAAAGTTTGCGGGTCGGTTTTAATAAAGTTTTCGGATATTACATTGAAATTACCAAGCCGAATCTGCATCTCGTGCCGAGTGATTACACCCGCAAGCAGACTTTGATTCCGTCCGAAAGATTCGTCACGCTGGAGATCAAAGAACACGAATCAATGGTCATTCACGCTCAGGAACGGGTTGTCGAACTTGAAAATAACTTGTTCCGCCAAATTTGCAGTGAGATCGGCAGGCATCGCCAAAAAATTCTGCTGACGACAAAAACCATCGCTTATCTCGATGCGGTTTGCTCGCTTGCCGTAGTCGCCGCTGAAAATAATTTCGTACGACCGACCGTTAACGACACCTCGTTGCTGCGTATTAAAAACGGGCGGCACGCAACGGTCGAGAAAAGTCTGAACGAAAATGACCAACTATTTATTGCCAATGACGCATCTTTAGGCGGCAATAATGCTCCGCAAATCGCACTCATTACCGGACCGAATGCTTCCGGGAAATCGACATATCTGCGGCAGGTCGCAACGATTATTCTGCTGGCACAGATCGGCAGTTTCGTTCCCGCCGACGAGGCATTGATCGGAATTTGCGACCGAATTTTTACGAGAATCGGACTCTATGACAAAATTGGAAGCGGTGAATCAACATTTATGACCGAGATGATCGAAACCGCTGAAATTCTGCATAATGCAACGAATAAAAGCCTGATTCTGCTCGATGAATTGGGACGCGGAACTTCGACTTATGACGGTTTGGCGGTGGCACGTTCGGTTTTGGAGTTCATTCACAATCATCCGAAACTACAATCGCGGACGTTGTTTGCAACTCATTATCACGAATTGGCGGAACTCGAAGATTTACTGCCGAAAGTGGAAAATCTGCATTTCGAAATCGAAGAAGTTGGTAAAGAATTAAATTTCAGATACAAAATCGCCCGCGGAACTGCTTTGAAAAGTTACGGAGTTTATGCGGCAAAAATCGCCGGCTTGCCGAAACCCGTCGTGCGGCGGGCGGAGGAATTATTGAATGGTTATGAAAAAGATTTGAATCTCACCAAAAACATCGAGCAGAAATCGGTGAGTGAAGTCGAGAATTTTCTGTCCGGCATTGATGCCGATTCGCTTTCGCCGGTGGAAGCACTTATGAAAATTTACGAATTAAAGAAGCTGGCGGGTAATAAAACAATCTCAAAATCAACCCGCAAATTAAAAAAAGTAGCGAGTTGAGCCTTGCTAATTGGCAAACGATGACTGGTAAATAGTATGATTTAAGCAGAGTCGAGAATGGCGGATTATTTATAAAAGACTTTTTTTTCTCATCTGCCGGAAAACATTATTCGACCGATAAAAATACAAAATGCACAAAAATCTCCGTTCTTTTATTGAAGTGTTACGCCGCGAAAACGAATTGACCGAAATCGAAGCGGAGGTTGATCCGTATCTGGAAATTGCTGAAATTCACCGCCGGGTTATCGAAGAACAGGGCAAGGCTCTGTTATTCAAAAATGTCAAAGGTTCAAAATTTCCAGTGATTACGAATATGTTCGGGACGGCGAAGCGGATTGATCTCGGTTTCGGGAAAAGTCCGCAGGAATTCGTTAAAAGGGCGGTCGAAATAGTTGATGCTCTGCTGCCGCCGAAAATAAAAGAACTCTGGCAATATCGGGATATGGCTTGGACGGGTTTGAAACTCGGCACGAAAAATGTTTCAAAAGCACCGATTTTGGACGTAATGCAGAAGCCGGCGAAGTTGGAAGAAATCCCGTTTTTGCAATTGTGGCACGAAGACGGCGGACATTTTGTTACGCTGCCGCTGGTTTACACCGAAAGTCCGAACACCGGCAAACATAATCTCGGAATGTATCGGATTCAGCGTTATGACCAGAATTCCACAGGGATTCACTGGCAAATTCACAAAGGCGGCGGATTTCATTATCACGAAGCCGAAAAAATGAATCAGGCTCTGCCGATCAACGTTTTTATCGGCGGACCGCCCGCAATGATCCTTGCGGCAATTGCTCCTCTACCGGAAGATGTGCCGGAATTAATGCTCGCGTCTCTATTAAATGACGGCAAAATTACGACGGCAAAAAATCCGTTGGAAAACGGTTTAAGACTTCTTGCCGAAGCCGAATTCGTCATCAGCGGCAAAGTCCCGCCGCAGATTCGCCGTCCCGAAGGACCTTTCGGCGATCATTACGGTTACTATTCGCTGGTTCACGATTACCCGATAATTCAAGCGGAAGCGGTTTTTCATCGAAAAGACGCAATTTATCCGGCGACCGTCGTTGGTAAACCGCGGCAGGAAGATTTCTACATCGGTGATTATTTACAGGAACTTTTATCGCCGCTTTTTCCGCTGGTAATGCCCGCCGTGATTGACCTCTGGAGTTACGGCGAAACGGGGTTTCACTCACTCGCCGCGGCAGTTGTCAAAGAAAGATACTCACGCGAAGCACTCAGTGCGGGATTTAGAATACTGGGCGAAGGTCAATTATCTTTAACTAAATTTCTGCTTTTGACCGATAAACCGCAGGATTTGCGGGACTTCAAAAAACTCTTTGAATATATTCTCGAACGAGTAAACTGGGAAAGTGATTTTTTCATTTTCGACCGGACATCGTTCGATACACTCGACTATGCTTCGGGAAAAATAAATCACGGTTCAAAAGCGATGCTGGTCGGAGTTGGCGAAAAAAGAAAAGAACTTAAACGCGAATTCACCGGAGAACTTCCGGGCTTTGTCAAAAAAGCTGAGGTTTTCTGCGGCGGATGTCTGGTTGTAGAAGCTGAAAGCTATGCGTCTGATAACGAAAATATTTATGATAATAAATTAGCAAAGAGAATTGCTGAGTGCGGATATTTTGATGATTTTGAAATTGTCGTTCTGCACGATTCAATTGAATTTGCCCGTTCGACCGATAAATTTTTATGGGCGACGTGGACCCGTTTCAATCCTTCAACGGATATTTTTGCAAAAAATACTAAAGTAATTAATAATCATATCGCCTACACCTCGCCCGTCGTTATTGATGCCCGAATGAAAGATTGGTATCCGAAGGAAGTTGAGGTGCGGGAAGACATTAAACAATTAGTTGATAGACGTTGGAAAAAATATTTTTAACGCCGCTCGATATAAGAAATTTAACTACAAAATTCACGAAGTTTTCACGAAATAATTCAAAAAAAACATTCTAAATTTTAGAGTTTTTTGTAACTTGTTGTTTTTTTATAAACTTTGAATTCCTATACTGAACTCAAGTTATTTTCACTAAAGTCTCTATCGAGTTTGGCAGAAAAAGTTTGAGTTTCGTTTGATCTAACAAAATTATGAAAACAATTCGCCGTATTTTATTAAAAATTTTGATTGTATTTTTCATAATTTTTGTACTGGCAATTTCTTATGCGTATTTTATCGAACCGAACCGCCTGACAATAAATGAGCAAACGATAAAAATAAAAAACTGGAACAAAGAATTTGAAGGTTTGAGAATCGTGGCGATTTCCGATATTCACGGCGGTTCGAGCTATGTTGATGAAGCAAAAATTCGTCAGGTTGTCAGAACGGCAAACGCTCAAAATCCTGATGTCATCGTTTTGCTGGGTGATTATGTTTCACAAATCCATTCCGATAAACCAGTTGACCGCCGTAATTTGAAAATGCCGATTGAAACGATAGCTGCTAATTTGAAGGGATTGAAAGCAAAACTCGGTGTATTTGCCGTCTTGGGTAATCACGACTTATGGTATGACGAAAATATCGTCTATAACGAACTGAAGCGGGTCGGGATTAAAGTGATGGACAATGAACTTTCCGTCGTCGAGAAAAACGGTGCGAGGTTGCGGATTCTCGGGTTAAAGGATCACTTACGGGTGCAAGAATGGAAGCCTTATACGGAAGCTGCTAAAAAAGTTCTGGACGATAATCCAGAACAAAGCGGAGATATAATCGTTCTCGAACACAGTCCCGATATTGTTAAACTTATCTCACGGGAAAATTCGATTTCCGATGATTTAAAACTCTATCTCGCCGGACACACACACGGCGGACAAGTTTGGTTTCCGATTTTCGGAAGTTTAGTCGTTCCATCAAGTTACGGGCAAACCTACGCTTTCGGGCATAAGCAAGAAGGGAATTTGGATATGTTTATCACGACCGGAATCGGAACGAGTATTTTACCGCTGCGATTTCTTGTGCCGCCGGAGATTGCAGTTTTGACGATAAAATCGGTTGAGTAATTATTTTAATAAACCGGAAACCCTGCTGAAATCACCGTCATTTTGAGATGGTTCAAGGTTGAGAATTCGGCACATCAAGTTATAGATTTCTATATTTTTGAATGGCTCGGCAACCAATCCTTTTTGAAACGCTTCGCCGTGACCGATAAAAACCGCCCGCATTGATTCCAGTTCATTATCGTAACCGTGTGAACCTTTTAAATTATCCAAGTCGCCGGTTTTTTTTAACACGTCAAATTCTTCCCGCCTGCTGATTCTCCAACCTTCATCCGGCAGAACTATAAGCGGTGCGATACGTCGATTTTTTCGATAATTATATCTTTCGGGAATTTCCGCCTTGCGGTAAATCCTAACCTGCGGCGGCAAATTTGACTTTATGGCGTTATATATTTCATCTTCCTTGCCCTCATTCGGAAAAATTTGTGTGATCTCGCCAACCCAAAAAATTTGTTTCGCCGAATTCGTGTCGAACATTTCGTCGAGAATGACCACATTTTTTGGGTCAACCGCTGCCATTCCGTGATCGGAAACTATTATCAGATTTACCCTTTCATTTATTTTTCGTCGCCTCAACCCTTTGTAAAGTCTGCCGATTTCACTATCAATTGTTTTGACTGCTTCTGCGGTTTCTTTTGAAAACGGTGAAAAATTGTGTCCGGCATCATCAACATCGGAAAAATACATCGTTATCATCGTCGGTCTGACTTCGACGGGAAGATCCAACCAGCTCAAAACTGTTTCAACTCGTTGTTTGTTCGGAATATCTCCATCGTAATTTTTCCAGTATTGCGGTTGCACGCCCTTAATTTTCGTTTCAGTTCCCGGGAAAAAGTAGGATGCTGCAATTTGATCTTGTCTTGCAGCCGTAACCCAAATCGGCTCACCCAACCACCACCGCGGATTTTGGACTTCTTCACGATTATTTAGACCGAACACTGAATCGAATTCAGGATCATAAATATTGTTTTCAATAATTCCGTGATGTTCCGGCAAAAGTCCGGTTGCAATAGTGTAATGATTCGGGTAGGTTTTAGTCGGAAACGAAGGAATCAGCCATTTTGCACGGACACCCTCGTGAGCTAATTTATTTAGATTTTTCGGCTTATATTGAGTTAAATAATCTGCCCGAAAACCGTCAATCGAAACCAGTATAACGGTTGGCTTTAAATCAGTGACGGGTTTGATCTCAGCCGACAGAAATTGATTTAACAACAAAAAATTAAATACCAAAAAAACGACTGTAAAACAATATTTCATAATCTAAAAGTAACTAATCAGCTAACGTAAAACAAATTAATTTTTTCAAATAAATACGTTTAACAATCTGTTGACGGTCATTCGTATCTGTAATTTTGCAGGTTTGTAATAATTTTGAAAATTAATTGTGTAAAGCTGTAAATGTTTTTAGTTTCCAAATCCGCCAACTGATTTAAATTTTTCACGAAATTCATTGTCGTGACCCGTCATTATGCCGTGATGACACTGCCAAGCGTGAGTTAGTTCGTGTTTTAAGATATTGGTTATTTGTTTTTGGTTTTTGGTTTTGTAGAATTGATCTTTTATAAAAATTTTCGGATCACCGGATTCAATACATTTGGTATAAGCCAATCCTCTCTCGACGTTATTTCCTTGTTTTAGAATCGCTTCATCGGTTAAATAAACCGGCACACTCGGAATTTTATCGAACAATATCAGCAAGGAATCAGCTTGTTTTTGCAGAATTTGATGTTTGGTTAATTTTGTTCTGATAATAGCGTTATTGTTGTTGTTTGGTGAAATTTTCGGTTTACTGTTCGTATTTGTCGAATCAAAATTTACTTCGGAAATTTTTCTTGCAGAATTTTTCTTAAAATAAAAAATAAAGCCGATTAAAATAATTACGATCAGTAAAACAATCAGCATTATAATCGGCTTTTTCATAAAAGATATTATTTTTTAATGTAAATTAAGGCTTCAAACGATAGAGCATCCGCGGAAATGGAATTGTTTCGCGGACGTGTTCGATGCCGCACATCCACGTCACACAACGCTCGATGCCCATTCCGAAACCGGCGTGCGGAACGCTTCCGTAGCGACGCAGATCGAGATACCATTCAAAAGTTTCTTTCGGCAGATTGTGTTTTTCGAGTTGTTGTTCGAGATACTCTAAATCCGTCGCCCGTTCGCCGCCGCCGATAATTTCGCCATAGCCTTCCGGAGCCAGCAAGTCAATACCGAGTGCTAATTCCGGTCGTTCGGCATCAATTTCAAAATAAAAACCCTTAATTGCGGCGGGAAAACGATGGACGAAAATCGGTTGATCGAATTGTGCCGAAAGATATGTTTCATCGGGCGAACCAAAATCTCCGCCCCATTCAAATTTGTTTTCAAGTTCGCCTTTTTCAAAACCTTTCTGCAAAATTTCGACGGCTTGATCGTAATGAACCCGCGGAAACGGTGACTTAATGTTTTCCAAAATCGAAACATCGCGTTCGAGAACTTCCAGATCATCGCGGCGGTCACGCAGCACCCGTTCGACGATATATAAAATCATCGCTTCGCCTAAATCCATCATATCTTCAAGTTTGGCAAATGCAACTTCGGGTTCGACCATCCAGAACTCAGTCAGATGGCGGCGGGTTTTCGATTTTTCCGCCCGAAACGTCGGTCCGAACGCATAGCTTTTACCGAACGCGGCAGCGGTCGCTTCATTGTAAAGTTGTCCGCTTTGGGTCAGATACGCTTTGTCATCGCCGAAATAATTAACTTCAAAAAGCGTCGTCGTGCCTTCACACGCGGCGGGTGTGAAGATCGGCGTGTCGGCTAGAATAAAATCGCGTTCATCGAAGAAATCACGCACGGCTTTGATAACCGTATGGCGAACACGCAGAACGGCGTGCTGTTTTTTGGAACGAATCCACAGATGACGGTTGTCCATCAAAAATTCCGTGCCGTGTTCTTTCGGCGTGATCGGATAATCGCTCGCATTTTGGATAACTTCGACATCGGTTACATCAATTTCAACACCAATCGGTGAACGAGCGTCTTCTTTGACCGAACCGTGAACGATTAACGAAGATTCCTGTCCGAGAGCTTTTGCGTTCTCGAAAACTTCTTCCGAAACATTGCCTTTAAAGACGACGCACTGCACGATTCCCGTCCCGTCCCGCATTTCCAAAAATACGAGTTTTCCGCTCGAACGCGAGTTGTAAAGCCAGCCTTTCAAGGTAACTTCTTCGCCGATTTTATCCTTTAATTTGTTTATATATGTCTGTTTCATCATTTTTTCCGGTTAAGTTATTTTCTATTATTCTCTGCAAATTCGGGAATCTTTGCAACCGACGACATGCATTCAGAACGATTTCAAACATCGGATTTATGTATTGAACATAATCGGTTTTCCGGAAATTCGCTGCTTGATTTGAAAAAGTGCCGATGGCTTTGAGGCATCTTTGAATTGTTGTCAGATCGAATTCATAATTGAATTCATTTAATTTGAGCGAATCCAATCCAAGTTTTTCGCGTTCATTGAGAAAGTATTTTTTCTTGCCTTCAAGCCATTCTTGCGTTGGAATTTCAGTAACGCGATCAAGCAGAAGCGAAACCAAATCATAAACGACCGAGCCGATTCTGGCATCCTGATGGTCGATGATTTTCAAATTTTTGTTGTCATCAAGCATCAAATTCGCTGCGTGAAAGTCTCTGTGTGTCAAAACTTTAGCGTAACTTTCCAGTTCGCGGGCAAGTTCGGTAAATTCAAGCGTCAAATTTTCGTCATCCGTTTCGGACAATTCGATTTTCTTTAGACTTTTAAAGAAATGCTCTTTGAAAAAACTCAGTTCCCAAAACAATTTTTCCTCATCGAAGACTAATTTCGAGGCAATCGAATCTATTTGAAAAGCGATCTTGGTTGCCGCCTGAATTTCAGCGATTAATGTGATCGCAACGCTTAAAAATTTTTCGCGTTCGGGGATAGACGAACAATTTAAAACATCGCGTAAAATCGTATCGCCGAAATCTTCGTGCAGCACAATTCCCGATTCGTAATCCGCTTCGTAGATGGCGGCAACCGGCAGATTTGCTTTTATAAATAAGTTTGTAACATCAATTTGCGGAAGATTTTCGTCGAACTTTTCAGGATAAATGCAGGCAATCGCAGTTCGGTTTTCGTTTTTGACGCGAAAGAACTCACGGGTTGAAGCATCCGGTGTCAATTGTTCAAAATCTTTGAATTCATTGGTTTTCCGTAAATATTTCTCCAGTCGTTCATTAGCGGAAACGGTAAAAATCTGCGGCATATATATTTTTGTTGAGTTATTTTATTGATCCAACGAAACGACGTAATTTTCGCCGATAATTTCGCCCTTTAGTGCTTTTTTCGGGATTTCTTCGCAGTGCGTCAACATTTCTGCTCTGACAATTGCCACGTTTTCATAAATTTCTCCGGCTTTGATAACGACATCATCACCGATGATCGAGCGTGAGATTTTCGCGTTTTTTCCGATAGTTACATTGTCCCAGATGATTGAATCCACGATTCCGGCAGAGTCGGATTTGGTGAAACTTTTGCCGATCACATTGCGAATCGGGTTGCCGTTGAGCATTTGCAGCGTAATGTCTAAATATCTCGGAATTGTCGAAAGCTCAAACCATTTTCCATCGGCGATATGAGCTGAAATAATTTCGCCATTTTTAATTGCCGGATCGTAAAATGTGGGGACAATATCGGAATAAACGCCACGCGGAATATATTTGAAAACTTCGGGTTCGAGAATGTGAATTCCCGTAAACATATACGGCGGAGTACTTTCGGAATCCTCTACAGATTGATTTTTTGAAGGAAAGTCGCCGAAGCCGGAAATTTGTCCATTTTCGATATACACTTCGGAGAATTTTTCATAATTCGTATTCGGCTTTAAAACCATCGTTGCCAAAGCTCCGGTTTTCTTGTGTGTTTCAAGGGCGGCGTTAATGTCAATATCGGTGATAATTTTTCCGTTAGCGATGAGAAAAGTTTCGTCTTCGAGCAGATGGCGGGCGTTGTCCAACGCTCCGGCAGTTCCGAGAATTTGCGGCTGTTCATAAGTATAATGAATTTTGACACCGAAATCACTGCCGTCGCCGAGTGCTTTTTTGACCGATTCAGGTTGATGATGAAGGTTGACGACGACCTCTTTAAAACCAAATTCGGCAACGTATTCGGCAACATACCCGACCAGCGGTTTGCCGAGAAACGGAATGGCAGGTTTCGTGCGGTCAATTGTTAAAGGAAAAAGCCGCGTTCCAAAACCAGCGGCTAAAATCATAGCTTTCATTTTGATTGATAATTGTTGAAATGGAGAATTTTGATAAGCTCTTTTTCAAATTGTTCAATTAACAAACTTACTGATTTTATGCTATAAATGCAAATTTACAATATAAAAGTTACTGACACCAAAGCCGCCGGATATGAACAACTCAAACCGCACATACGCAATTTTCGAGAATCCAACCAATAACAAACAGATAACAAAATTGGAAACATCCGGAAATGAAATCTACAGATTGCCAATGCTTTCAATCCGGCAAATTGAATCGGAAGACATACCGCAAATTAGGTATTTAAACGATTTACAATATTTTGATTGGCTTATATTCCCGGATGTTTTTGCGGTCGATGTTTTTGTGAATTGGTTGGAAGTTAGCAAATATGATCTGTTTGAACTCGATAATTTAAGAGTTTGTGCTTACGGCGAAGCGGTTTCGGACAGGCTTAGATTTGTTCAACTTCACGCTGATATAATTTTTGCAAATCACAACCACACGGAAAATTTTGCTGAGATTGAAAATTATTTGCAGGATGCGGATCAGTTCAAAGATTTGAAGGTGTTGTTTATAAAAGACTCGAATGAACTATTAGATTTGCCCGGTCTTTTGGAAAATGCTGGTGCTGAAACGGTCGTGATTGATATGTACGAATTGTCAATAACTGAAAATACAACTAAATTAAGATCACTAATCATCGGTGGAGCGATTGATGAATTTTTGTTCAGCACGCCGGATGAAGTTTTTCTACTGTCAAAAATGTTTTATCCGTCGGGAGTCAGAGAGATTTTGAATGAATATGCGATCATGGCAACAAATCAGATCACACTTCAAACACTACTCGAATTCGGATTGAATGCAAAATTAAACAAAAAAGGCTGAGAAAATAAATTTTCCCAGCCAAGTAAGTTTGATTCAAACGATCTTTATTGAACCTGATAGTTCGCAGCCGGAAAATCAGCAGGTAAACCGTAAGAAAATGCCGAAAGTGTAGAATTTGCAGAACCGAATGTATAGAAAATACTTCTGCCCGAAGCAGCCTGCGGTCGCCAGACAGAAATATCCGTTGTCCCGTCGCCGTCATAATCACCCGGTGTTTCAAAATCATCCGAGAAACCGAATTGGAAATTATATGTCAGCAATGTGCCGGTGCTGGAAAGCACATACCAAAGCTTGTTGTTTCCATCGTCGCTCGATCTGGTAATGGCATAGTCATTCCTTCCGTCGCCGTCATAATCACCTGGGACAACTTTATCCGTATTGATTCCGAAATTGATATATTCAACATTTAAGTCGGACGAACGATAAAGCACAAACTGACCGCCTCTTGCAGTCGCCGGATTTGTTCTGAACAAATTGAAGTCATATTTCCCGTCGCCGTCGAAATCTCCTATGTTGGGAAATAGTGTTTCGACACTTCCATTACCCCAGGGAACATATGTAATTCCACCATTGCCGGCAGAACCCCGGAAATAATAGAAACATTGACCACCGCCGGCAGGACATCGGAAGACTGCTTCATCAGCCTTTTTATCGCCGTCATAATCTCCGACAACTGCCGGATTATCATTTGGCTGACCGAAATCAGTTTCTTTAATTGTATTGTCGCTGCTGTTTAGAATGTAAAAGTTTGCACGAACTGTGCCGGAATTGCTGACCGGTCGCCAAACCGAGATGTCATCTTTTCCATCACCGTCATAATCTTCCGGAGTTAAGAAATCTGTGGTCGGATTACCGAAACCGACTATGCGATCCGTGTTATTCCGGGCATTGTGAATATACCATGTCAGCGATGTCCCGTGATTAGTCGGAGCCAAATTTTCAGAACCCAATGTTTTCGACATTTCTTGAGCAATTTTCATTCTTTCACGACCACTGCGGGCAGTTGAAAAAACCGCTCCACCGTTCGAAAAAGAATTTGAACCACCGGCTGAATTGTCACGGGTAATCGTATAATCAGAAGTTCCATCACCATTGAAATCCAATGCTGCATCATTTGTGCCGCCGCCATCGTTGGTTGTGATTACCAAACTTGCGGAGTTGACCGATCCGACATCACCTTCGCCGTAATCAGCAACGAAAAGAAACCATGTTCCGTTCGGTGAAGTCGGTGCAAACGTATTGTTGAAGGAGGAAGCGGCACCTGTTCCGTCGGAAGGTTTATAGTCACCCGGCGGAATAATTGCATCGCCGCCGACCGTACCTGCCGCCATCCACCAATTTCCAGGAGCGGTATCATAAAAATTGTAAACTCCGTTGACATTTGAACTGTCACCCGCGTTCAACCCTTCGGGGTTTGTAAAGATAAAAACCGGAGCCTGAATGTTTTGATCGGGAGCAATTAAAACCGCATCCAAATCACCAATATAACTGTGAGTAAGATTCGTATTGAGTCTGACATTTGTAATCGAACCCGTTAAACCTGATACCTGAAATCTGACCAGTAATGGATTGTTATCGCCTCCTGCATCGGGAATATTTCCGGTTCCGGTTCCTTGAAATGTACCGGTTGCTAAATTATTCGGTGTTTCCTGTGATACTTTCGCCTGTGCCTTATATGTATCACCGCCGAACCAAAAACACAGTGCCAGTAATCCGAACACTGTAGATAAAATCATAAATTTGCGGGTATATCCGCTCTTTTCTGTCAAAGACATAAAAATCTTCCTCCTCTGAAACTTTTAAAACTATAATTAACAACATCTTAGAGTGCGATCTCTAAACTTTGGCGAGAAATAATTCGATAGACTGAGATATTACCTGCTATTGTTGTTGAACTTCATCAAGTTTAATAGCAAAATATGGAGATTGTCAAGATTATAGTTTCTAGGTTGAACAACAAAAATAAGGTTGTTAGAAAGATTTAATATGTTTTTGAAAATTCCTGAAACCACCGAAATAGCGGTTAAATAACGTTTTCCGGATTCGTTTAATGTATCAATTTATACTTTTTCTTTTTGTGGAACGGTGCATTTAGATAAATAATCGAGTAATAATGCTAATCAGAATTACTGAAACGCAACAGTTGAGGAGCGTGTTCTCGGTAACACTGATTTTGGCACACTTTTCACAGGTCAATAACATAATTATGTATCAAATTAATAGTTCGGTGGTTCTATTTTTTGTAGACGGTTTGGGAATTGGCGGAAAAACACCGGCGAATCCGCTTTTCACCATTAAAAACTTGACACCTTTAGCGAATTTTCGGGAAACTGACGACCCGATCTTTGAGAATGGCATACTTGTTCCGACCGACGCAACACTGGGCATCGAAGGTCGTCCGCAGAGTGCTTCGGGGCAGACGACGATTTACACGGGACTTAATGCCCCGCAAATTCTGGGTAATCATAAACAGGGATTTCCGAATGAAAAACTGCGTGAATTGATAAAAGAGCATTCGATATTTCTGCAATTGGAGAAAAAAGGAGTAACACCGAATATCTTCGCCAATACTTATACACCGCAGTTTTTCGAGAAAACACCGCATTGGAAATCCGCGACGACGTGTGCGGTCGAAGCGGCGGATATGCATTTTTGTAAACTGCCCGATCTGCTCGGTCACAAATCTGTCTTTCACGATTTTACAAATGAATCTCTGATCGAAAAAGGTTTTGATGTACCGAAATTTTCGCCGGTTGATGCCGCCGGAATTTTAGCTGATCTGAGTCGACAATATCGGTTCGTACTTTATGAACATTTTATCACCGACAAGATCGGTCATCAGCAGGATTTTGCTTGGGCTGAAAGACATCTGCCGCAACTTGCCGAATTCTTACGCGAAACGATTACGAGAATAAATTCTGATAAAACAACTTTCATCTTGACAAGCGACCACGGAAACATAGAAGATTTGTCCATTCGCAACCACACGCGGAACAAAATCCCGACCATCGTCTGGGGAAGAAATAAACACGAATTTGCCCGAAGTATAAACGATTTATCTGATATTACACCAGCTATTATAAAACTTTTATCCTAATGGAAGAAAAATACGAACCGAAAAAATTACCGAAGAACGACCGCAAAGAAATTTTCGGCTGGCTGATGTATGACTGGGCAAACTCCGTTTTTTTTACGACGGTCGTAACCGCTCTGATCGGTCAGTATGTAACTGCACTCGCACAAACGGCGGTTGGCGAGAACGGTGTCGTTTTAAGTCTGGGATTCCTCGGAAGCGTTACGGCGAAATCACTTTTCCCGTATTCGGTCGGATTATCCGTTTTCGTTCAAGTTTTTTTCCTGCCGCTGATGGGAGCGATTGCCGATTACACGAATCTGAAAAAAACATTTCTGGCTTTTTTCTGTTATTTAGGTTCATTCGCAACGTGTCTGCTGTTTTTTGTCGAAGGTGACTTATATCTGATGGGAACATTAGTTTTCATCGTCGCCAATCTCGCGGCGGGAGCTTCGATAGTCTTTTATAACTCATATCTGCCCGACATCACTGACGAAAAAATGCGGGATAAGGTTTCGAGTTGGGGATTTGCGACGGGTTATATCAGCGGAAGTCTGATGTTGGCGGTTAATCTATTGATTCTTTCGTATTCAGATACACTCGGAATCACGAAGGGAATGGCAGTTAGAATTTGTCTGCTTTCAGCCGGAATCTGGTGGGGCGGTTTCTCGATATTTACATTTTTACTTCTGAAAAAACGTCAGCCGGCAAGGGAAGTTCCGCCGGGGAAAAATGTCGTTATTGCCGGATTTGGTGAGCTGAAAGATACGTTTAAAGAGTTATTTAAACTCAAGCAAACACTGATGTTTCTGATCGCATACCTGCTCTACAACGACGGGATTCAAACTGTCATCAGTCAATCGGGCGTTTTTCTGACGCAGGAATTGTTCGTCGCTAAAGGTCTGGAAATAGACACCTCATTTTTACTGATCGCATTGCTGATCGCTCAGGTGATCGGTTTGTTCGGGGCGATTGCTTTTGAACTTTTATCGAGAAAAACAAGCACGAAAATAGCGATAATTATTTCATTAATTATTTGGTCGCTGGTCGTTATTTACGGTTACTCTTTTCTCGACACAATATATGAAGCGTATTTTATGAGCGGTGCCATCGGTTTCGTACTCGGCGGTTCGCAGGCACTTTCGCGGTCGCTTTTCTCAAAAATGATCCCTGAAGGTCGGGAATCGGCGTTCTTTGGGATCTACGAAATTTCCGAACGCGGAACTTCCTGGATCGGTCCGATCGTATTCGGTCTGGTTGCTTCGATTACAAATTCATATCGACAGGCAATTCTGGCGTTGATATTCTTTTTCATCGTCGGAAGTATAATTTTATTTTTTACCGATACTGATAAAGCCATCCGCGATGCGGGAAATCGAACGCCGGAAGAAGCTGCCGATGTATAAAATTTGCTTTAGATTCATTATATATTACAATTATTTGTGAGAATCAAAATAGTTGGGGAAGAAAAAAGACGTGAAAGATAATAACGAAAAAATAGTAACCATATTCGGCGGCTCGAAGTGTCGGGAGGATTCGGAGGAGTATCAGCAAGCCTACAAAGTTGGGGCGGGATTGGCTGAAGCCGGTTACACGATCTGCACGGGTGGTTATTTGGGGATAATGGAAGCCGCTTCGAAAGGGGCAAGAGAAAAAGGCGGACGTGTGCTGGGAATTGTAATGAATCAATTCAAATCGGAACCGAACCGCTTTCTGACTGATAAAGTGGCGACCGATCACTTTTACGAAAGACTGCAAAATCTGATTATGCGGTCGGTTGGATTTGTCGCACTTCGCGGCGGAATGGGAACGGTTACGGAAATTTCACTGGTCTGGAATAAATTGCAGACGGGCGTAATTGACACCGCCCCGCTTGTTTTGCTGGGTGATTGTTGGAAAGATGTGGTCGAATGCTGGCAGCAAAATCTAGTAGTAAGCAATTCTGATGTGAGTTTTCTGACCTTTGCGGAATCACCCGAAGAAGCCGTTAGAACGATTATAAGTAAAACTTCAATATCAGAATGACCGACTTCACGGAAAACTATACGAAAACCGACACCAAGCCAAAGCATCTGACCGGACGAGCTGTCTCAAGGGGCATCGGAATCGGTAAAACGCTGTGTTTACACGGTCAAAAAAGACAATTCTACCGAATCAACTTACAAGAATCTCAACTGGAAAAAGAAATCCGCAGATTTCGTGCAGCTGTTCGTCTGGCTAAAAATCAATTAAAAAAAATAATTTTGCCGACCTCGAATTCTGCCGATACAGATTGTTTAAATATATTTGAAACGCATCGCCTGTTTTTGGAAGATAAATCGCTTTTATTACAAATCGAAACCACCATTCAAGAGGAAAGTGTCAACGCTGAATGGGCGGTTAAAATTATTACGGACAAGTTTATTGCCCACTACAAATCTCTTGATAACAAACATTTACGGGAAAAGTATATTGATCTTGAGGATGTTTCGCAAAGGATTCTGACGGCACTCGGCGGCGGTCGCAAGTCGAACCTGGAATTTGATGAAAATACGATTATCATTGCTGCTGAATTAAATCCCTCGACGTTGATCGAGATCAGCCGCAATTATCCGAAAGCCATCGTTACCGAAAACGGCGGCTGGACTTCGCATACTTTTATTCTAGCGAGGGAGTTGAATCTGCCGGCTGTAACAGGTGTCGGAAATCTTATGCGACAGACGGCAACGGGTGATAATATTATCGTTGACGGCTTCAGCGGACAAGTTATCATCCGTCCCGATGAGCAAACTATTGAAGAATACAAAATTTACTCAACAAAGCCCGTCAATAATTTTGTTAAAGATTTCAATTTCGCGGAAGGTTTGCTCCAAACTCTGGACGGATTTGAAATTACGCTCCGGGCAAATTTGGATCTGCCGCAAAAGTACCAAAAAGCTTATAGAAACGGTGCTAAGGGTATCGGTTTATACCGTTCGGAATTTTTATTTAATTTGAACAAAGGTTTTCCGGGTGAGATCGAACAATTTGAAGCATACCGGGAAATCGGAAGTCTGGTCGGCGACGACGGAATTCGGATCAGAACGTTCGATGTAAATGTCGAACAGTTGGCAAATCAGGGAAGTAAAAAAGAAAAGAATCCCGCCCTCGGCTTGCGTGGCATACGTTTGTCCAAAAAATACGAAAATGATTTTCGCAGACAAATCCGGGCATTGCTAATGGCTGCCTACGAAAACAAAATAGATATTCTGCTGCCGATGATTACGGATGTTTCGGAAATTATTTGGGCAAAAAATGTTATCGCCGACGAAAAAGAAAACTTAGCCGGTGAAGGTGTGAAAACAGGTGATCCGCTGATCGGTTCGATGATTGAAGTTCCGGCGGCGGTTTTTGGAATCGAGGGAATTTTACGCGAGTCGGATTTTATCAGCGTCGGGACAAACGATCTGGTGCAGTATATTCTGGCAGTAGATCGGGATAATGAGGACGTTGCCGATTGGTATCGAAGTCTCCATCCGAGCGTGTTAAAAAGTATCAAAATTATTATCGATTCCGCCGCTAAAATAGAAAAGTCGGTAACGATTTGCGGCGAAATGGCTGGTTCGCCGCTTTATGTACCCTTTCTGATTGCCTTTGGAGCCAATGAATTAAGTATGAACTTGAACTCGATTCCGCGTGTCCGGCATCTTATCGCCAATATTGCTAAAGAAGAAGCCAGACGGATGTTAAAAGGAATCGAATACTTCCATACTGCCGCCGAGATTGAAAATTTTGTCAAAAAAGAATTTCAAAATATATGGTTTCATCTATTTGATAAAAACAATCTCCCGCAAAATACCGAACATATCCGCTGATAATTATCACCAGAAAAGTTACTTGAAATTGAATTTATATCCATATGAGTTCGCTATAAAGCATTTGTAAAGAGTATTTATACGCAAAAATATATCTTTGCAATTCCGGTTACAATAAATAGCGTTTCGTATCGTTCCGTTTGTGAAAATATTTATTTTGTAAACATCTTTATATAACTTGATTTTAGAATTGAAAAGCTATTAGCAATATATTTAAACTGGTGCGATGCAAAAAATAATTTCAGGCTTTTGCGTATAGATTTTTTTTCAAATTTAATTGTTTAAATGGTAAAATTCTTACGGTTTGCAAATTTTGTCTAAATTCCAAATCTCAAAAAAAATGATGAAATACTTTAAAACAACTTTATTAATTGTTCTCCTGACCTACGCTGGTTTGATACAAGTTTCTGCTCAAGAAGATTCCTCAGATGTTAAAAAAATAAATTTTTATTATTCGACCAATCCGCCTGTTAAAGAAGCAAAAAAATCTTCAAATAATAAAACGAATTCGTTGACCAAAACAAATATCTCAACAAAGTCGGATTCAGCAACTTCAACGGATATTGTTTCAACCGATGAGGAGAATGAAGATGTTGAGCAAATTGCAAAAATTAAACCTCAACCCGAAGTAGTTATCACTAAAGAAGTTAGCAAAGAAAAAAACGTCAAAAAATTATCCATTACCGAAATTTACAAAGTCGGTTTAGGTGATGTTTTATTTATAAATCTCCAAAATGCGAATGCAAAATACTACACGGTGCTGCCGGACGGCACGATTGATTATCCGCTTGCCGGAAAATTAGTTGCTGTGGTGGATTTGACGACCGATGAAATCGAAGCTTTGCTTCGCAGTAAGATCAAACTTTACAAAAATCCTGAAGTAAGGGTGAAAGTCCGGGAATATATAAGTCATAAGGTTGAAATCAAGGGGTTGGCAAACAACGGTGAGCAGTTTTTGCAGTTTGAAGCAATGCCTTTTTTCGTCATCAAATCAAATGCTGATGTCAGAAAAGAAGCGACTCAGGTTACGATTGAAAGAAAGAATGAAAAGCCGCAAATTCTAAAGCTGAGTGATTCGGAAACTGATTCAAGATTAGTTCAATCCGGTGACATTCTAACATTTGGTAAGATCGAGAAAATCGAACCGGCAATCGCTGATGCCGGATCGGAAAAAGAATATTTCTTTGCCGGTGCGACAATCTGTTCAGGTGGAAAAAAAGAATTTCATACCGGAATAACTCTGGTTCAGGCGGTTTTTGATATGTGCGGGGGTTTCAGTAATAAACTCAAAGATGTCGTTCTGATCCGCAAATCCGGGAGTGGTAAATTTGTGTCCATTAAGTACAATTTCAAAGAAATACTGGACGGCAAAGTAACCGATCCGGTTTTGCTATCGGGAGATATGATTGATTCCGACAAATAGATTTGTTTCCGGTAAAGTTTTTATAAATATACAAACTAATATTTTATTGTTGAACATTTTTTGTTAAGATATTTAAGCCTTGCAAACGAGTAAATTGGATAATCGCTTTTAATCGAGGTTAAAAGAGGAAAGTCCGAACACCACATAGCAGCGAGCCGGATAACTTCCGGGCGTTTGTTCTTCGGGACAATTCGACGACAAGTGCAACAGAGAAAAGACCAGCCTTTTAGTTAAGGTGATGGGTGAAACGGTGAGGTAAGAGCTGC
>JBGTGO010000045.1:0-42532 GCA_041746675.1 Pyrinomonadaceae bacterium
GCAGATAATTATGCGAATCGTCAACCCGATTGACCAACAAACCATCGCCCAATCCGTCGAAGGTGCGGGACGTGCAATGCTCGCCGAACTCCCCGCCCTAACCAAAGGACAAGCAATAATTTCGGGAGTCGGAACAAACACACCCGTAATGTGCCGCATCCGCCCACGCCTAACCAAACACGGCGGCGAAACCTTCGATGCCCCCGAACAATGGCTCAAACATTTTTCCCCCGACGCAAAAGAAAAACGCGAACAGGAAGACGCACTTTATTTAAAGGAATCTTCGGATAAGCCAACGGAGAAGGTTGGGAATATAAGGATTTAATTGGTAAAATCAATTTATGAAAAAGTTTATCTTACAGATTGTTTTGGTTTTGATTTTGTCATTTATTTCACATGGACAAACTGTAAACTCAGAGCCTATTTTATTTAATGAATTCGGACAAATATCTTCAAATAACTTAGTTGAAAAACTTGATCTTTTTATTTTTGAAGTGCAAAAGTTTCCAAAGTCTAAGGCTTTGATTCGAGTCTTTGGTAATGGTATTGAAGTTAAGAAACAATCACAATTACGTGGTGAACTTTCTTTACCACATTTCTTTGAAATGAGAAATTTTTCCGCTGATAGACTAATTATTCAAAAATGCAATTCAGACAAAAAAAGGTTAAAAACGCAGTTGTTTATTCTACTCAAAGATTTAAATGCAGAAAAATGCGAAGACGATTTAGCAATTCCCGAAAAATCTACGCAATTTGATGAAATTATATTTTATTCTGACAATAATAATATTGTGACGCGTAAAAATAAACCCAATCTGTCTAAAAGTGGAATTATAAAAATAGGGTTTCCTGAAAATGAGTATTCTAAAGACACTTTGCTAATTGTCAAAAAATTCTTAGAAGAATCTTCCGACCACAAAATTTATGTTATTGCTTATTTGGGAACAAATGTATTTAGCGTTTTTGAACAAGAAAACGGTCAGGAAATTGAAGAAGAAGTCAGAGATTTAGACGAAAAATCAGTAGCTGAAAATATGCTGAACAATGCCCAAAGCGAACTTAAAAAGTATGGCATTAAATCTTCTCAAGTAAAAATAATCTTTGGCGGATATATTGACTATAAAAGAACATTAGAATTTTGGTTTGTTCCCGACGGTGGCGAAATCCCAAAACCGAAACCCGATTATTTTCCAAATAAGATAAAATAATTTCCAAAAATGTTCCGATAGAAACTGTCTGAAAATAGCCCCGTCCATTTATGACGTTTTTTTGTGATAAAATCGGATTGAGGTAAACAAAATGACACATTCCATTACATTGGAAATTCCCGAAAATATTTATCGAACGCTTGACGAAGAAGCGAAGTCGAAGGGGCGGAAAGTGGAAGAAATTGCACTTGAGAAATTGAGGAACGGGGAATCAACAGAAACGGAAGACCCGCTTGATAAATTTGTTGGGGCATTTAGGAGCGATGTTCCCGATTGGGCGGAGAATCACGATAAATATATTGGTGAAGAATTGGCAAAAGATTTGAAGGTCAAGAAATGAAAAAGATATTTGTTGACACTTCGGGGTGGGGATGTTTGGTTGATACTTTGCAGGAATTTCATTTGGAAGCAAAGGCGGTTTATCAAACGGCAAAGCAGGATAACGCCCGACTTATCACGACAAACTATGTAATTGCCGAACTCGTTGCACTTCTTGCAAGTCCTTTGCGAATCCCAAAAACGAAAAATATTGATTTTATTAACGGAATCAAAACTTCTTCGCTCGTCGATATTATTCATATTGACGGGAGTTTAGACGCAAAATCTTAGGAATTACTCGAAAATCGAACCGATAAAAATTGGAGTTTGGCTGATTGTTCAAGTTTTGTTGTAATGCAAAATGAAAATATCGTTGAAGCAGTAACAACCGACCAACACTTTGAACAAGCAGGTTTTGTCAGATTGTTGAAATAATTGAAATTCAAATATTCTGCATATCTAAATACATCCAAAACTTCTCAAATTAGTGAAAAATGTGAACAGGCAGTCGCAATTTATTTGAAAGAAACGAAGGATAAGCCGACTGAGAAAATTGGTAATATTAGAATTTAACTAATAAGATCAATTTATTAAAAATTTATCTCACAAATTATTTTGATTTTGATTTTAGCAGTAACAATTTTTGCCTAATATGAATTTATGTTTTCCTTTGAGCAACAAATAAAAAATGCAGATTTGGGTCTTTTCGGTAAAATCGAGAGCCAATCGACCGATAGAGATAAGAAGTCGCTTCTTACCTGTCAGATTTCTGTTCGTGAACTAGCTGATGGATATAATTATTTAGAGATTGGATCTTACTTGGGCGGCAGTATTCAACCGTACTTATTAGATAAAAAATGCGAGAGCATCTATTCGATAGACAAGCGTCCCGAGTTTCAGCCGGATGAGAGAGGAGTCAAATATCAATATCGAAACAACTCCACGAAAAGAATGCTCGAACTCTTAAAGGATGTAAGTACTGAGAGCATACATAAAATCACCACCATAGACGGAGATACCAGAGAGATCGACAGGCAATTTATTGATAAGAAAATTCAAATTTGTTTTATTGACGGTGAACACACCGATGAAGCTGTCTTCTCGGATTTTAGATTTTGTTTGGACGCTTTGGACAGTAACGGCTCTATTGTCTTTCACGACGCTTGCATCATCTACAATGGTTTAGCCGACTGCGTTAAGTATCTTCAAGACCACAAGATAAAATTCAGAGCTTATAATCTGCCGGATACCGTTTTTGTAATCGAGATCGGAGACTTCCCACTTCACGATAATCCGCAAATGATGGATATACTAACCAACGATCACGAAGGTTATCTGACTTCATTAAAACTCAATGATTATTACAGGCAATTTGCTACTAAAAAACCATTCCTCATATACAGAAAGATTGTTGCAAAATTGAAGGGTTTGAATAAGTTTGACTGAAGTATTCAGAAAGATGTCCCGGACTTTCCAAACTAAAAACTCCTTGATCAAATCATCCAAAACATCACTATTGATGCCGTTATTTTTATCCTTTTTCATCTTGTCTAAACCTTCAATATATTATTTTACAGTATCTTGATTTACACAAAATTTCTTACACCCTCAACTTCTCCCATAATCCAGCTTAATTGTAAGCGACTATTTAACTGCAAAAATCTAAATGTCTGTTTCTAAAAAAACTCAACTTCATTTATAAGATCAGCTCAACAGATAAAAACCTGTCAAACTTTATCCAATTTAATTTTTCGCTTGCATAAATTCTTAAAGCGTGTTTAGTATCACTTTACTTATTACTTTAGTGAACCCTGCAAACGAACATATCGAGGTTTGCAATTAAGTAGAAATTCTTATCTGATTTTTTCTATTATATTTCTTTTTTTCTTTCAATATTATTGTCATTTTACCTGCGAATTTGCAGTTTAAGTGTTAAAAAATTTATAACCCTTAGGAGATTAAGAATGAAAATCAAAAATATATTGATTGACAGATCATTTTTTGCTATCAGTTGTTTGCTGATATTTGCCATTACTTCAGGATATTTCCCCAAAGTAGTTAATGGTCAAAGATTATCAACGAATATTAAAACTAAAGAAAAACAAGGCATTGATGCTACCGAAACATCTGCTTTAACAGTTTCAGGCATCGAAAACTTCAAAAATCAAAAAAGTCCGAAGATACAAAATTTAAGTATTGCAGCGGGAGTTGATCGTGGCGACGAGATCGAGCCGAATAATACATCGGCAACGGCAACAGCTTTGACGGGAAGTGATATTAAGATCAGAGGAAACATTTTTCCCAACGGCGATCTGGATTATTTTTCGTTTTCTGCAAACGCCGGAGACCGTGTTTATGCAACGGTAATGACCAGTTTTTCGGCAAGTGCCAATACCGACAGTCAACTGCGTATCTTCGCATCGGACGGAGTTACAGAACTGGAACTTGATGAAGATGACGGTTCATTGGGAGCTCTTTCATCTTCAATCGCCGGTGTGGTTATTCCATCTGCCGGAACATATTACGCCCAAGTAAAACATCTCTCGGCAACAGGTCAGCTTCGTCCTTATGATCTGTATCTGAAAGTGCAAAGCGGTTCACCGACACCTGAGGTTGAACCGAATGATACGTCCGGGACGGCAAATCCGCTTCCGGGAAATCGCTGGGTGAGCGGTGCGAGAAATCCGGCGGCAGCAACCGAACAAGATTGGTTCAGTTTTACGCTCAATGCCGGAGATACGGTTTATCTCGGTTTGGACTTAGACCCCGAACGCGACAATGTTCAATGGAACGGTCGTCTCGGTTTTGCATTATTCGGCGATGCGGATAATCAGATTATAACGGTTGATGATGCTTCAGTGGGAAGTGCGGCAAATCCACTTTCGGAAGCACTTATTATGACGGTGAAAAATGCCGGAACTTATTACGCTTTCGTAGATTCGGCGACCGCCGCGACGGGCGGACCGACGGCAACATATAATTTGAGTGTTTCGGTCATTCCGCGAGTTCCCATCGGTGTGAACTGCACGACATATACAAGCACGAATGTTCCGCAAAGTATCGGTCCGGGTGCGACATTAACTTCTTCGACGCTGACAGTTCCGGGCAATCCGCGAATTGCGAGTGCGAGGGTTTTAATAAATGCTACTCACGCTAAGATGGCGGATATGGATGTTAACCTGCGATCACCTGCCGGAAATAACAATGGTCTGGTTAATGACATCGGTGCAGGAGCGACGGGAGGACAGACAATGATGGATTTAATTCTGGATGATTATGCCGGAGTTCCATTTGTCTTTACAGTATTGCGACCTTTGGTATTAAAACCGGAATTAAATTATCGGCTGGATTGGTTTAACGGCGAAAATGCCGGCGGAGTCTGGACGCTTGATATTCGGGATGATGTCGCTGATACCAGCGGTGGAACACTTAATAGTTGGGGATTGGAAATTTGCGAACAACCCGCACCGGTGGGAACGCTTATTTACAGCGAAGACTTCGAGCCTTCTAATGGCGGTTATACCCATACGGGAGCAGCAGACGAATGGGAATACGGCACACCAGCAACTGTTGCCACAACTACAGCAAATCCGGTTGCCGAATTTTCAACCTGCAACAGTGGAACAGGCTGCTGGAAAACCGATCTTGACGGCACCTATGAGGTAAGTTCTAATCAGGACTTAAATTCAATTCCGCTTAATCTGACGCAGTATATCGGCACGATAAACCTTTCGTGGGCGATGAAATATCAGATGGAAAGTGCAACTTTCGACCACGCCAGAGTTATTGTTACCAATCTTGATAATCCGGCTGATACCCGCACGGTCTGGGAATGGAATGGAGCGACGATGACCGTTGGTGTCGGAAGTCCTGCGGTAAATATCGGTGAATCTGCCGGTTGGGGAATATATAATGCAAATATCTCTGATTTTGCCGGCAAACGCATTCAGATTACTTTTCACATTGATACTGATACATCTGTAAATTTCGGTGGAATGGCGATTGATGATGTTCAGCTAAGAAATCTCGGTCCGACTGCCGGTAATGTCGGATTCAGCGGTCGTGTTCTGAATTACAACGGTTCGGGTATTGCCAATGCAAAAGTCGCAGTTACCGACCTTTACGGTGCTACACAAACAGCAACGACAAATAATTTCGGTTATTATCACTTTGAAAACATCGAAGTCGGACAAAGTTATGCTCTGGACGTTAGCCACAGAGGTTACCGATTTAATCCACAATACGTAAGTGTTTTTGATGAAATCAAGAATGCCGATGTAATCGCTTTGCCAAGATAACGCCGGCAGACAAACACGAAGAAATTCAGGACAAGGCAGAAGTTACTTTGCCTTGTCCTGAATTTTTTATAGTTTCAGGAATTTTATCTCTAGACAACTCGAAACCTTGCGGCACAGATTACGCCTTTTTCAATTGCCGGAGTTCAGATATATTTTTTCGTCTCCAACTCGTGTCAAATAAAAAAGCAGAAGGAAAAATTTTAGAACTTTCCTTCTGCTTTTTTATCTTTTTCCTTTTTACCTAAATTATCTCTCGTCGATCGGCACATACTTCATATCACGGTTACCGATGTATTCGGCACGCGGACGGATGAGTTTGTTATTGGCGAATTGTTCCAAGATGTGTCCCGCCCAGCCGGAAATGCGGCTGATGGCGAAGATCGGAGTGTATAAATCCATCGGAATTCCGAGCATATAATAGGTTGAAGCCGAGTAGAACTCTACGTTCGGGTTCATTCCTTTTTTCTCTTTCATTAAATCTTCCAATTTTTTCGACATCTCAAACCATTTCGTTTCGCCGGTTACGCCGCCCATTTTTTCGGAGAATTTGCGGAGCCACGTTGCCCGCGGGTCTTCGGTTTTATAAACGGCGTGTCCGATTCCCATTATTTTTTCTTTGTTTTCGAGTTTTTTGTCGAGCCACGCTTCGACGTTATCAACGCTGTCAATTTCGATCAGCGATTTCATTACCGCCGTGTTTGCTCCGCCGTGTAATGGTCCGGCGAGAGCGGCGATTCCGCCGGTGACTCCGCCATACATATCGGCGAATGTTCCGGTGATGACACGGGTTGTAAAAGTCGAGGCATTAAAACCGTGATCGGCGTGCAGAATCAGACAAATATCGAGCATTTCCGCTTCACTTTTCTCAGGCAATTTGTCCCGCATCATATAGAGGAAATTTTCGGCGATGTCCAAATCTTTATTGGGTGCGACAGGTTCATTGCCGTTGCGAATTCTTTCCCAGGCGGCGACAATGGTCGGGAATTGTGCGGTCAGTTTAACCGCTCCCGTCTTCGCACTTTCGACATCAGTTTTCGTTCCTTCCTTATCATAGAAAGCGAGTGCGGAAACGCAGGTTCGCAAGACATCCATCGGAGCGGCATCCTGCGGGAAGTTTTTCATAAAAACCAACAATTCAGTTGGAATTTCATAATTCAAGCGAAGTTCGCTTTTTAAACTGTCAAGTTCGTCCTGTTTCGGCATTCTGCCGTTCCACAACAAGAAAACCGTCTCTTCGAACGTCGAATTCTCAGCTAAATCGTGAACATCATAACCCTGATATATTAAAATTCCCTCTTCGCCGTTGACTGAACTCATTGACGACTGAGCGGCGACCACGCCACGCAATCCACCGGCGGCGGCGGCTGAAGTTTTTGCAGTTGATTCGTTACTCATTAATTTTTTTACCTTTTTTTATATAAATATTAAATTTTTGCTTTATCTGAAGATACCAAAGACACCTGCAAGAAACAAGCGAAAGCATATGTTTTGTCGTGTATTAACAACGATTTAGAAATTTATGTATAGTTTTTTCAGTCAATCCCGAATCGAGAAGTTTCGCAGCCGAATTTTCAAAAGCAATGATTTTCAAGATAAACCCGCAAAATCAGAACGAAAAACGCCGAAGTCACTATTTTAAAGTAGTGATTTCGGCGTGTAATCGATTTTCCTAATTATCTGATTTGTGTTTCGTAAGCAGTTTTGATACGCAGTTGTTGTTGTTCGGAAAGTTTGATGTAATCGCCGCGTTCGACAACTATCGCACCGACTCCGAAAGCCGCACCGACTCCCGCACCGACCGCTGCACCGACCGGTCCGGCGGCAATTGCACCGATAACTAATCCGGTTCCGGTTGCCGCACCGAGTTTGATTCCGTCTTCTTTATAAGGTCTCTGTCCTTCGACTTGTCCTTCGTTGTCAACCCGTTTGACGTTATCGCCTCTGATCGGCAGAACTTCCATAATGATCGCGTTGAAATTGCTCCAACGGGTTTCGGAAAGTTTGATGCGGTCGAACGATAGAATCAATTCGCCCCGCCGTTTGATTTTACCGGGACGACGATTTTTGGCAACTCTGCCTTCGATGATCGCACCGCTGATCTCATACGGTGACGTAACTTTTGCCTTGAACGCATCGCCTTCACGAATGCGTTTGGTGTCGATTTCATCAAGTAATTCGATAACTAATTCGGTATCGGCAGGAATAACTATTATTTCGCCGCCGCTTGCAAGAGACCGAACGGGTTCGGTTTTTGTCGCCATTGCCGGAACTGAATTATTTTTCGTTTCCGAACTGTTTGAAACGGTTCGGATCGTGTCATCCTGATACGTTCCCGAATAAACATCGGTGTCGTCAATGTCATCAACTTCGTCCGCAACCGTTTGATTAGCCGTCGTCGTTGTTCTCGCGGCAACACTCGGTTTCTGCGTAACTCTTGGCTGATTGTTGGATTGATTATTAGTTGCAGGTTGAATTACGGTTGTTATCGTCGTTGTTTTGGCAACATTATTTTCAACCGGAGTCGTAACCTTGGTCGTCGTTGTCGTCTTGATAGTTTTTTCCGGTGTCTGGATAATATTATTAGCATCAACGATGCCGCGTTTATCCAAACTCTGCGGAATCGTTGCATCAAAACTACTTTTGCCGAAACCCGTGTCGTAGCCGATCTCAAAACCCTGCTGATAACCGTCTTTGTAATCAATCAAAGTCCCGTAATCCTTATTATAGGCACGGTCGGCAGTGGTATATTCACTGTGCCGCGTATAACTTTGCTTTGCATTTTCGATGGCATCGCGGTATCCCGCCATATATCCGTCGGAATAGCCGGTGCGATAACCACGCTGTAATGCAATTTTTGAATCTTGGGCGTTGACGCTTGGGATTGCTAAAGTCAGGAAAGAGATAAATACCAGAGAAAAAATCAGGTTGGCAGCTAAAAAACTTTTCAATAGCTTCATTAAAGTCCTCCTTATCAAAAAACAAGAAATGTAGTAACTGCTACAAGTTATACATTATAGGTTAATAAATTACAAGAAGTATTTTTTTTCGCAGAATTTTGTATACTTCCGATTCACAAAACGCTCCGGCATTTCAATGCAAAATTTGTTTCAAAATTAAATTAATTGACCAACGAAAATGGTCGCAATTTGATTGATTGTAAAAATTATAAGGGAATATCGGGAGAGTTTTCGATATTGATTACTATATATGAAGACAAAAGAAATTACCACAGAAAATCTACCGGCTGGTTCTGAAATAATTTTTAATCGGTTTATTGCAGTTAATTTCAACATCAATAAATTTCATGACAGCACATTTCAAGCTAAAAACTTTTGCGGAAAAGGTATGACATACGAATAAAAAACGCACGATTGTTGCGTTGGAAACCGGGTTCTAATTCTCTCGTGTATGGATTAAAACCGTTGTAATTGGAGTTGTCATTGTAGCCGATATAAAAAGCCTTGCCCGGACTCGGTGTGTAACCGAATAAATATTGTCCGGTGATTCTCGACGACAGAGTACTGTAATCTACGCGAACCCGTGTGAATAAGAAACGTGAAAATTGATAAGTTGAACGCAGACTGAAAATGTTTGAGTCGAAAGCGACTTTGCCCGTGTCGTTCCGCACGAGCCTTGATTTATCATAATCGAGCGATATTTTAAACGGATCAATCGGAGTCAGGGCGATTCCGCCACGGACCGACAATCTGTTTCCCGCACCGGGATCTAAAAGTCTTGTGTCGGTAAATAAAGCCGAAGGACTGACTCGCGGATAACGTCTGCCCGCACCGAAATCGAAGTCGAACGTATTTAGGCTGTAATTGGCTTCGGCGTAGAACGAAATTCGCTTACTTGGACTTGAACTGAAATATCCGCCGAAATCCGGAGTCGTAACCTGCCGCGAATCTTTATTTGCGAATGTTCCATCACGATTGTCGTTTCTGACCAGACCGAACTCTCTTTCGTAAATCGCCGATCTGTCCAATCCGCCGTTGAATCCGACCGACGTATTTCGTTGCAGACGCAGACTGACATTGCTGTTCCAACCGGTGTTAATAAGTTCGCCTCTCGAATTGACCGAATAGTTAAAGCCATTAAACCAATTCGCCCGGATGATAAAATTCTTCGGTTTCGATTGCGTGCTTTTGCGGAATCCGCCGAAAGCATAATGTACATCGGTTTGCTGCCGCAGACTTGCTTCGGCTCGATAATCGTTGCTTTTACCGCCGATCTCCAGAGTATAACCGAAGGTGTCCGCCGTATGATCGTAATTTGCCGTGTAGCCGAAACCATTACCCGTTCGATAATTGCTGAACCGATCACCGAAAATCTGCTGACCGTTGACGATTCCGCCGCCGCAGATTTCGCCGTTGCGGTTTGCCTGCAAAGGATTTTCGTCGGCATCGAATGCAGAATCAAAAAAACATTGCCGCGAATGCGTCGCTACGGCTTGAAATGAAAAGATGGTTTTCGGATTGATCTTAAAGCGTCCGTCGAAACCGCCTGTGTAATTTTTGTTTTCGGGAAAACTTCGCACCGTTGCTAAAAATCCGACGTTGTTTTCCTTACCGACATCACGCTTCAACCGTAGAACCGCAAAAAGTGCATTTTTGTCGATATATTCATCTATAAATGGTCGTCTTCGCGGATCGTTGATTTCATTTTCGCCGTAATCTCCGGGAGCATTATCCGAAGCGACGAGGAAACCGAATGAATTCTTACCGACTTTGCCCGTCAATTTCGCGGCTAAATCGGGATCAATGATCGAACGTGAATAAAAGACGCGAATCGGTGTTTGAAAAATATCCGCACCTTCCAGAAAAAACGGACGTTTCTCGGTAAAAAACACGGGAAAACGGCGGTTTGCTTCAACAATCGGAGCATCGGCTTCGATTTCCGCAAAATCCGGGTTGATTGCCGCATCGAGCGTAACATTCGGCGTAATCGTATATTTGAGCGTCACGCCGAGGTCAGTTTTGATCGGCTGATTGACGAATCTTCCATCTCTGATTAAATTATCCGAAACGCGATTTCCCGTTTCGCTAACCGTAATGCTCGGAATAACTTCGAGCGTTCTTTCCGCTTTAATTTCGTTTAATCCGGTAATTTTTCCGTGTTCGATTAATAACCCCTGAATGTTGCGGTCGTCGGGCATCCACGAATCGAACTCATCATTGAAACGGTCAATGTTGCGAGCCGCATTGAAACCCCAGTTTTTGCCCTCACCCGCCACATAACGCAGCGATTTAAAAGGAACTTTTACTTCAACCGACCAGCCCCAATCCTGAATCGTTCCCTTCGATTCCATCACAATATCTACCGAAAAGTCAGTACCGCGACCTTCCGTGTAAATACCGTCCGCTTGAATTCCGAGAGGATTCCAACCGAAGACATACGCCCGCCGCTGATCGTCATAAGTGTCGAGCCAGATTCGCACGTTGTCTTCGCCGAAAACATCATCGCGTTTTGCTACCGTCGCCCGAATCTTATCTTTATCATCCCAACATTTGAAGGCGATATACATATTTTTCTCGTCATACATCACATACGCTTCGGTCGGTTTCGACGGGGCGATATTGTCGCCCGGTCCGGTCTGTATAAAATCCTTGAAAATTGCCGCCGTTTTCCACAATTCTTCATCCATTCTGCCGTCAATTTTAATTCCGTTTTCCGCCGCGATTTTCGGAATACTGATTGGACTTGCCTTCTCCGGCGGAATTTCCTTACCGTATTTTTGCAAAGCGGGAACACTGGTATCTGCTGCCGATTTGTCAGCGGTCTTTCCACCCGTTTTGACCGCATCACCATTTTCCACCGGTTGTGCCTGAATATTTATAGATAAAAATATAACTGCTACGATTGCGAGTAATTTACTCATTCGATACCTCTGTAAAACTTTAAATCAATGATTATAAATTATTATGATTGGAAATGAAAAACAAACATTGTCTGTTTTGTAAATCTAACGAAATAAAGCAGAAAGAGTTTCAAAAAGATGACCGACTGAACGCAAAATTTGGTTTCCCGCTTTTGACACGCGAACTAAAGTTCGCGTTCCGTTAAATTTCGATAAGTGATTTTTTTGAACGTAGAATCAATTTCCCTTCGCCGAGTTCAAAAATATATTTAGTAGTGCCGCCGTTGCCGATTTGTAGCGTTTTGCCTTTGCCGTTTTTTGCATCGGTGACCGTTTTCAACTTCAAATCGCCGAAATCAACCGCTCCGTTGGTCGTTAGTGAAACATCTGCATTATCGGGCAGAGTCAAATAAATATTACCTTCAAGCGATGCGGAATTGACGTTACTGAAGTTCCCTTCGAGATAAATGTCACCTTCCGCTGACTTTGTTTTTAATTCACCATCAAAACCGATGATGCGAATCTTTCCCTCACTTGATTCGACATTCAAGTTTCCATTCGCCTCACTAATATTTATCGATCCTTCGCCACCGCTTAAATTCATTTCGCCGGTAACTCCGTTCAGACGGATTTCTTTGTTGCTTTTAATTCTGAGATTCGATTTTTTCGGCACGAAAACTTCGATACGCACCTGATCCGACAGATTCGTGTCCGTGCTTTGATATCCGACTTTGATCTTCACTTCGGATTTACTATTTGAAACTTGAGTGCCGATCTGCTCGTTCTCAACTCCCGTCCGGGCAACTCTCGAAATCGTATATTTAATTTCCGATTTGTCCCAACTTCGCACTGACACATTACAGTTTTCCGCGTCAATGATGAGATTCGGTATGCCTCTAACCTCAAACGAACCGCTTTTTTCCTGCACATACGGCGAGCGGCGGCTGATAAACAAGGCTTCGGAAACTTCCGCTAATTCATCCGGATTTTGGTCGATTAACCCCTTCCGGTCTAGTTCTTCAGCAGCGATCCGAAGTTCTTCGGCGTTGATAATTGCATCTTCGGCATTAATTTTCGCCAATTCCGCACCGGCTTTTTTCAGCGATGCGGAAACTTCCTTCTGCGATATAGTCACTGCTTGTGTCGTTTCCTTGACGACATTTTCGATGTCAATATTGATCTTCGAGGTGTCTAAATCCACATCGAACGAGTCGTCGAATTCGTCCGAAGTTTTCTGCTGTAGCAAATTAATCGCCGGGTTCGTCGTACCGCCGTCTTTATTACTGATCGAAAGTCCGCCGTTGACGCTGCTGAGTTTTATTTTGACGTTGCCGCTGCCGATTCTGCCGTAGAGATCACGCCCGACGTATTTACCTTTTTTGACGGGCAGATTAAAATCGTTGCTGATATTTCCGTTGACCGAACCGGCTTTGATCGTGGCATTCGCAGTCGAAGGAATACTCAGTTTGACCGTACCGTTAACCGTTCCGAGCGAGATCGAAGAATTATCATTCAACTCATCGAAGTCCGCATAAACCGTGCCGTTGACGGTCGAAAGTTTCGCTGTTCCACGTAGATTCGTCGCTTTGACCTGTCCGTTAACGGCGGAAACTTCCGTGTAATTAGTCATATTTGAAACCTCGACCGAGCCGTTGACCGTTTCGATCTGGTTCAGAATCGCCGTTCGCGGAACTTTCAGCCGGAACGTAACATACAGTGTGCTGTTTTTGTAGTAAGATTCTCCGCTTTTATAATTCTGCGGTTTGTAATCTGCCCGAACCTTGAAATTTCCCGCTGTATCTTCGATCTTGATTTGCACATCTTCGAGTCTTTCCTGCCTATCGGCAACCTTGACCGCCTCCAGATAAATTTCATTTCTGTCCCAAGCCTCAATAAAAATCGAGCCGTTCAGATTTGAAACTTCGATTTTTCCGTTGGGATTAAACTGATATGTTTTCTCGAATTTTTCGGTTTCATCCGAAGTATTTTTTGCAGTTGTCCCCGTTCTCTCCGCCGCCGGTTTAACTTCGTATGAATTTGTAAAAGTGCCGCTCGTTGCTGAAATTGCACCCGCGAGTAATATAGATATTAGCCAAGACATTTTTTTTATGTTCTCCTGTTTTTTCCGTCAAATAAATTTTAGATGTTTTTCCCGTATCTAACCACAAAACACCGCGACTTTTTGTTTTATGACAAATTTTTATTTTGTTGGATCTTAAAATTTGTGCCGTCGCAGTTTAAGCATTCCGGCATACATAATTGCGTCTTTCAGCGATTGAGCAAAGTTTATTGTTCATAATGCTGCAAGCAAAACGAATAGAGCGTATGTTTTTCTCCTCTTAATACATATTAGTTCATCGAAGCAGCAAAATTACGGGCAGTGAGGCTTGCTGCTTCTGCTGATTTAGATTTGTTTTACCAAAACTCTGTTGGCTGTCTGAAGTTTCCCTGAACCACTTACTTTAACCTAATTTTAACGGTTTTTTGCTGTGAACATACGTCTGAGGCATTTACTTTGAACGGATGATTTGATAATTTTGTTTGTTTGATAAAGGTTTACAGGGAGATATTAATGAATTTAAAACAAACGAAGATGCACATTTTGCACAAACCTGAAAATTTGAGCAAGAAAGCCAAAACGGGCGTTTCTCTCCATTGTCATACGGAAAATTCCAGGGAAATGCTTGATTTTGTTCCGCATTATGCGGCAAAACTTCCGGTTATCGCATTTTTTTGGAAAAGAGAAAAGGAAAAATACATCGAACGCGAGGGCGAAGCACCTGATTTTTCAACCGCTTACTGGGAACCGCCGATGACGGCGAACAATGTTTATACAATCGAGCAGAAGCAAATGAACGATGTCGGACTCAATGCAATCGTTTCGATCACAGATCACGACAGCATCGCATCGAATCTGCAAAATTTGGCAACCGAAGATATTAAGAAAGCCCCAATTTCGCTGGAGTGGACGGTTCCGTTCGAGTTCGGTTTTTTTCACGTCGGCGTACACAATCTGCCGAAGGACAGAGCCGATGAGATTACACAGACCTTGATCGGCTATTCGTTCAGCGGCGACAAAGAACCGGACAAGCAAAAACTTCACGACCTCTTTGCAATGCTCAACGAAATGCGTGAAGTTCTGGTAATTTTGAATCATCCGCTGTGGGACATCGAAATTGTCGGTAAGGATAAACACAAAGTTCTGCTCAACGGATTTATCAAGGAATACGGCAAATGGATTCACGCCTTCGAGGTTAATGGATTTCGTTCATGGTCGGAAAATAAAGGTGTCATCGAACTCGCCGAAGCATTAGGTTTTCCGCTGGCGACCGGCGGCGACCGCCACGGCTGCCGTCCAAACACAGTTCTAAATCTGACAAACAGCAACACGTTCGAGGAATTCGTTGACGAAATCCGCACCGATAAACGCAGTGAAGTTGTACTGATGCCAGAACATAAACAACCGCTTCACTGGCGGCAGTTGCAGTCGTTTTCGGAAATTTTAACTAATTATCCGGATTTTCCCGAACATCGCCAACGTTGGTTCGACCGCATCCATTTCGACATTAAGGATGGCAGAGGAATCGTGCCGCTGTCGCAACACGGTTGGGATCGCGGCGGTCCGGCATGGTTGCAGGCGGCAGTCTGGACGCTTAGATTTCTGGGCGGTCCGACGATGCGACCGTTCTTTTCGATGACCCGCAAGAAAAAAGACCGTGTGCCGAAAAGTTTGGAAGAAACCAAATTCGACACGCCTGATTTACAGGGAATCACACCGAGTTTACCGAATTCTCCGACATCGGCGAGTTCGACGACTTAGTTTTTAATAAACGAAACGCAAATTTCAGTTCGCCGTATTTAACCGGCGAATTGAAATTTGCGTTTTGTTTTGAATCTTAAATTTTGACCAAATACCCCCGCGTCGCCTACTTTCCCGATACATTTCTGGAAGTTGACGGTTTAGCGATGACCAGCAAAAGATTGATCGGATATGCTAAAAAAAACGGCTATCCTTTTCTGTGCGTTCACGCCGGCGATAAAACTTCGGATTCAAAAGACACACCAATCGAATATCTTAGCTTAAAACGCTCATCAGTTTCGTTTCCGATGGATGAGCAACTGAAATATGATCCGCTTTTTCAGCGTCATACGAATCGCGTTCTGAAAAAGATCATGGAGTTTCAACCCGATGTTTTTCATATTACGGGTTTGAACGATGTCAGTATAATGGGAGCATATTTGGCGTGGAAGTTGAAAATGCCTCTGGTCGGTTCGTGGCATACAAATCTGCACGAATTTGCGGCGACACGCCTGACGCGGATGTTCAATTTTCTGCCTGATTCAGCCGTTGACAAAGTAACCGGATTTGCCGAACGGAAAATTATGGATGGAGCGATTTTGTATTATAAAATGCCGAAAATAATACTTGCTCCGAATCAGGAATTGGTTAACAAACTCAAAGAAGGGACAAACCGCGAAGCCCGTCTGATGATTCGCGGTGTTGATACGGAAATGTTCACGCCGCAGAAAAGAACCGTCAGCGACGCGACGATTCGCTTCGGCTTCGTCGGACGTTTACGGGCGGAAAAAAAAGTGCGGTTGCTCGAGCAACTTGAAAAAGAATTGTTGAAGCGAACCGACAAAAAGTTTGAATTTTTGATTGTCGGCGACGGCAACGAACGCGAATGGCTTGAGCAAAATATGAAAACGGCAAAGTTTACGGGATTTATCGAAGGCGAAAAACTATCCGAAACTTACGCAAATATGGACATCTTCATTTTTCCTTCGGAAACCGACGCATTCGGCAACGTCGTGCAGGAAGCAAACGCTTCCGGTGTGCCGTCGCTCGTAACCGATCAGGGCGGACCGAAATTTATCGTGCAGAACGGCAAAACCGGATTTGTCTGCAAAAGTCTGGAAGAATTTGTAAGGAATTCACTCGAACTGATGGACAATCGTGTAAAATTGTTGAAAATGAAAGAACAATCCCGCGAATTTGCACTTTCCCGTTCGTGGGATTCGGTTTTCGATTATGTCTTTGACACTTACCGGGAGTGCATCAGACAACGCAAGGAGAGCAGGACAAAACACACCGTTTCCGAAAAACAATAAATGAGTCAATCAGTTCAAGAAATTCACCGCTCGCTTGCCGATGCCGAAAATTTGGAATCCGTCAAAACCGAACAGGTTTCAATCGGCGATGTTTTTCGAAGTTTGGTTAGACATCCGCTGCAAGTTATTAAACGTTGGAACTGGAAATCCGCCTTGCTCGGTGCGATTTTGCGGGCTTCATTTTATTTTACGGTTTATCAGGCGAGTAAGGAAACGCTACTCGTAACGCTGACGGCAGTTGTCGTCGAATTCACTTTCCGCTTTTTCACATCAGGAATTTCGGGAGCAATCGTGCAGTCGTTCCGCAAGGCAAAACCCGCTTGGCTCGCCACGCTTATCGTTTCAGTTTCATTACCGATTTTTAGCCACACCATTGAATTTTTTTCGCATTACGCTCAGGAAGCATATTTTTCCGACGTTTTTCCGGCATCTGCAAACAATTCCCGCCGCGTCGCTTTTGCAACTTCGGTAATTATCTCGGTCGTTTCGGCGTTGTTTAATATATTTATGATGCGAAACGGAGTTTTGTTGGTCGGTGCAGGCGAAGAAACGAATAGTTTATGGGGCGACTTCAAACGCATTCCGTGGCTCATTTATGAATTTACGCTCTTTTTGCCAAAACAAATAATTCTTTTCGCCAAAAACAACCAACTGCTGTATGCCGTCGGAACTTTTCTATTGTTCGGTGTGATTGTCGGTGCGATTCTGGGAATCGCCCGCGGCAAAATCTCCTGGGCATATTCAACCGCACTCGGAGCTTGGGGAATTTTACTTGGCTTTATTGCTCTTGTTTTTGCTGTTCAACAAATCCACCGAGCCGTTACGCAAAAATAGTCCGAACCTTTTTCAGATGGCAAACAAACCGATAAAATCAGTTCACATTACGAATTACTATCACAAAAATTCGGGCGGGATCAGCACGTCTTACAACGCACTTCTGGCGGCGGCGGGACGGCATAAAAGATTGATGCGTCTGATCGTTCCGGGCGAAACCGAAAAGGTCGAAATCATCAACGATTATGCAAAAATCTATTATGTTCCCGCCCAACAATCGCCCGCCTTCGATAAACGCTACCGAATAATTATGCCGTGGCAATATCTGCCGAGCGGCACGAAAATCCGTGAAATTCTGATGGACGAAATGCCGGATATGATCGAGATTACCGATAAATATACGCTCAGTATGTTTGGTGCGATGGTTCGTCGCGGTAAGTTCAAGCAATTAAATCGCCCGATGCTCGTTCATTTTTCGTGCGAAAGAATGGACGATAATATGGCTTCGTTTGTCGGCGGCGGCAGACTTTCGGAGTGGTTTTCGCGTGCCGTAATGGGCGAATATATTTTCCCTTCGTTCGATTTTCACATCGCCAATTCGCCTTATACAGCGGAGGAATTTACCCGCTCGACAATGCTCGAATACAACAAATTCCGAAGTGACGGTTGGATAAATTTTTGCTGGCGTTTGTTTCGCAGTCCGCGTGTGCCGATTGCGGAAAGAATCTCGATTTGTCCACGCGGAGTTGATGCCGAACAGTTTTCGCCTGATCGAAAATCACCGGAAGTGCGACGGGAAATGTGCGAAAAAGCCGGAATTTCCGACGACGCGGTGATTTTGCTTTACGCCGGAAGAATTTCGCCCGAAAAAAATATCGGTCTGCTGCCGCGTCTGATGGAATTGCTGACGCAGGAAGATGATAAAGATTATCGCTTATTGATTGCCGGTGACGGACCGCAAGCCGAATGGCTGCAACAGCAAACCGATCAGCGAATCCCGAATAAAATCATTCAACTCGGACATCTCGACAAAGAAACTCTGGCGAATTATTACGCGACTGCCGATGTTTTTATTCATCCGAACCCGAAAGAACCATTCGGCATCGCTCCACTCGAAGCGATGGCTTCGGGAACACCGACGGTTGTTCCGAATGCAGGCGGATTATTGTTTTACGCCACTAACGAAAACACCTGGCTGGTTGAACCTTTCGCCGAAGATTTTGCTGAAGCGGTCAGAGAAGTTATCGAAAATTCCGAACTTCGTGCCGCCAAAATCGAAAAAGCATTTGAGGCAGTTCAGGCAAATACACGCATCAAATCAACCGATTTTCTCATCGAAACCTACGATAAATTATACGAAGATTTCCAAAGGCGAAACGATTTATTTACGAATCAGGAAAAATCGAAAAAGTTCGATTTTTTAAATTTCGTAAAGTAATACAGTTAATAGTCGGACTAATAGTCGGACAGCGGGCATCCTGCCCGCCAGTATTGACTTTTCATCAAAATAACTTGAAATCCGATACTCGCGGGCAGGATGCCCGCTGTCCGATTAACAATCTCAAAGTCCCGAATACCAGTCATATCCTTGTTCCGCCCAATAATCGGCGGGGCGTTCGTTCGTAAATTCGATCTTGCCGATTCGTTTCAGATTTTTGATTCCGTATTTTGTCGGAATCAGCAATCTCAGCGGAAAACCGTGTTCGGGTTTGAGCTGTTTGCCGTTCATTTCGTAACACAAAAGAGTTTGCGGATGCATCGCACTTTCCATATCTAAACCGACGTAATATTCACCATCGGGAGTCGTCAGGCTGACGTATTTGGTTAAGTTTTTGACATCGGAAAATAGTTGGTTCTGAGCAACAAAATCGGAAAATTTTGCACCGACGTAATTCATAATTCTGCTCCAGCCTTCGATACATTTAAAGTTTATCGAAATATCCTGTCGCGGCAATTTCTTGACATCATCGAGCGAAAATGTCAGCGGCTCGTTCAGACTTTTCTGCGTTCCGACAACCTCTAAGTTCCAACTTTCTGCATCGAAATTTTCGCTCAAACCGTAACTTCCATTAGCACGCAAGGATTTAACGACCGATTTCGGATAGGTCGGAGCAAGTCTTGAATGACTAAAATATGTTTCGGCGAGTGCTTCGTTAAACTGAAATCCATACCGCAGCGGATATTCGACTCCGCCAATCGGCGAAGCAGTTCGCAATAAATAATAAAGACCGCCGCCCAGAATTCCCGCCGTTCCCAAACCGACAAAACTCCGGCGTGAAATACTGCGGAATTCTTCAGTAATTTTTTTGTCACTTCCCGCATCTTCAATTTCCAACGCGTCCGTGCTGTCGTTTTCTTGAGTTTCGTCTGCTTTTTTGTCTTCCATTACAAAACCTCGTTTTAATCTTTCTGTTCCTCTCGGAGAATTTCCTCTTTATTATCGTCAACCAGTTCGCGTCCCGTTACCATTGATTGAAAGTTCGTCCAACCGGCTTTCGCCACCTGCGAAACGTGAATTAAGAAAAACACTAAATAAGCCATCGTCAACCAAAAATGAATCCATCTCGCCCATTCATAACCGCCGAAAATCCATGCCAGCCACGCAAACTGAATCGGTTTATAGATTGCAAGTCCGGTCAGAAGCGAACCTGCTCCCATAATGATTATCTGCGTATAGGCGATTCGCTGAGCCGCATTATATTTAATTTTCGGCGGCTCTTTTTTGCTCAAATGAAGATCGTGCAGAACGACTTGGAACGCTTCTCCGAATGAATTTTTATCCGGCAGAAGATACCGCCATTCGCCGGAAATCAACGTGTAGGAAACATACAAAATCCCGTTGATAATAAAAAACCACATAAAAAAGAAATGCAGAGCCATTCCTTCGGCGAGTCTCCGCGGGATGTTCAAAAATTCGTAGAGCCATTCGGGGAAAAGTTCAATTCGCCAATTTCCGAAGCCGATTCCGTAAATGTCATTCGCCCAATAGATCAGCAAACCGCTCCAGATCATCAAAAACAAGATCGGAAAATTAAACCAGTGAAACCAGCGAATTGCCAGCGGATGAATCTTTTTTATTTTTTTCATCTAGTCTTTTTCATAAATAAATTTTCTCAACTATTGCATTTTATAAATTGTCTTGACCGTCTGATTTATTCCGGAAATTTCACGTTTTTTTGAATTCGGCGATGAATGCGTAACTTTTAAAGATTGATTTAACGGAATATGTGCCGTAATTTTCAGCTTGGAGTTTTTCCAGATGCGGAATTAAATCCTGCGGATATTTGACGTGAAACAGTTTGAGCCAACCTTGCAGAACCTTCTGAAAACTACTGGAAAAATCCCGTTGATCGTAGAAATCTACAATATACACCGAGCGTTCATTTTTGAGATTGGCAAGGGCGTTGGCGATGGATTCCCGCCACGTCGGAATCATCGAGATCGAATAGGAAAAGAAGATCGTATCGAATGATTTTTCTAAATTAAAAGTTTCATCGAACGAAAAATCGTCAGCGAGTACGTTTTTGAGCGTTATGTTCTCCAATTCATATTTGATAATTTTCTTTCGAGCAACTGCAAGCATTTCGGCGGAAGCATCGAGTCCATAAAAATTTGCTTTTCGATATTTCTTCGCCAGAATCTCCAGATTTCTTCCCGTTCCGCAACCGATTTCCAAGATATTCTCGCCATTCCGAATATTCATTTCAGCAATCAAATCATCACGTCCGAGCAAGTAGTATTTCCGCGTCAAATCATAAAAATAACGCTGATAGCGATACATTTTGTCCATTTTCTCGAATGCGGTTGACATAATTTTTAGAGTTTGGAGAGTTCATAGAGTTTTGGAAATTTCGGGAGTTTTAGAGTTTTTCTGTTCGGAACTTCGTGAACTTTCTAAACTCTACGAACTCTCTAAACTCTCCAAACTTATTTAAGAATATATAAATGAAATCCGCCGTAGATTGAAGCCCGATCTTGTTTGAATAACTTTTTTGATGCGGCTTCATTGTATTCAAATTTGTTCAGCAGATCCTTCGGCAATTTTTTCTCAAGCGGCGAAGTTTTCCCCGCGGTGCGAAAAATTATTCGTGAATTCCTTTCAGATTTTTGGGCGATTGCCTGCCACAGATGTGTGATCGTTTCGTCGTTCATCCAATCCTGTGCATCGAGAAACACGAAGCGATTGAATGCACCGAATTCTTTTTTATCAATTTCGTTCGTGATCGAACCGACTTCTGTATTTAATCTGACGGCGTTTGCCTTTAGAACTTCGTAATTTTCTTCTTTCAGATATTCGGGAATCGCCTGCCGGTTTTCGGTGTCGTATTTTCTGGCAAACGCCTGCCACGCGAAATAATTTTCGTAAATCGGATAGTCAACCGCCAGCCTTTTCGCACGTTCGCGGTAAACGTCCAGAATATTGCCGTCCGCGTCGAAATCTTTTTTCATTTCCTCATATTGTTGCGGCGGAATTCCCAGACCGAACAAAGTGATCGGCAGTTTTCCGATGGCTTTGATAAAGAACGAATTAAAGAATGGTTCGAGGTATTCACTATAAAGTTTTTCCTGCTCTTCCCGTGTTTTTGCCTTTAGTATTTCTTCGGGTTTGCAGCCGAAAAGATGCGAGAATTTGCTAAATGCACGCAGGAAATAGCCGTTGCGGGAATGTTGATAAAGTCCGTCTTTTTCAAAAAATCTGATGCGTTTGCCGTGTGCGATTCTGCCGATCAATGAGTTTGATTCCCAGAATTTTCTCGATTCTTTATCAAGATTCGAAGCGATGTATTTTTGATAATTCTCTGTGTTTCGAGCACATTTGCCGTAACCGAAAAATGCGAAAAAGTCTTCGTATTCAGGCAGGTTTTTGAGTGCGGTTAATTTCAGGTTTAACAGATAAATATGATAGCGATTAAGATCAACGGCGGTAATGTGTTGCGGATTTTCGAGCAAGTAATTGAGGGCGTTGCAGCCGCCCGAAGAAATCGTTAAAACTTTTGAATTATCGTCCAGTTTCAAAGCCTTCAGATCAACCCGCGGGTCTTCCCAAATCTGATTGTAAACAAACGCATCGAACCAGACGGCAAAGAGTTTCTGCAAAATGCTCTGCTTTGCCGAAACCTTTTTTTGTGTGACGGCTCCGAGTACAAGTTGCTCGTTTTTACTCATTTGTTAAAACCAATACCGGATCAATATCCGAAGCCCGCCACGCCGGATACAAAGCACCGACCAAACTTCCTAAGATGGCGATGGCGATTGCCGTAAATATCCAGTTTCGGCTGAACTCAAACGGTAGTTCGTAAAGTTTTTCAATCGCAAAAGCTGCCGCAAATGAAACGATTAAACCGATGATTATCCCGAAGAATCCGATCAGAAACGCTTCGCCTTCGATGACTTTGATGATGAACGATTTCGACGCTCCGAGTGATTTCAAAATACCGATTTCCTTGCGTCGTTCGGTGATCGTCGTATACATCGAGAGCAGCACGAAGATCGTCGAAACGAATGCACCGAGTCCGACCAACACCCGCAGAAAAGTTTTCAGTCCGGGAATTCTATCTTGAGCATCAATCACCAAATCCCGTGTCAGGTTTATTTTATTTCCCGGCAATTCCTTGTTTATTCTATCGGCAACTGCGGCGACATCCACACCGTCTTTCAGTTTGACAAGAATATATGTGCATTTATTCGGCGACTGCAAAGCGTCCTGCATTGCCGCCAGCGAAAGTTTGATTCTCGCTCCCGATGGCGGAGAAAAAACGCCGACGATTTTTTTATTTCCGCCGAGAATATCAATCGTATCACCGATTTTTTGGTTATCATCACGCATTTTGCGTTCATCGAAAATCACTTCGTCGAGAGCTTCCGCCGCCCGACCTTCGACGATTTTCATATCGTTCATTACCGCAAAAGGTTTCCAGTCAACGCCGTCAATCTGTTCAACGCCCCACCGCTGTTTTTGATTTGATGTGATGTAGCGAATGACGGGAACGGTTGATTTAACGCCTTCAATCTTGTTCAGGCGTTCGGCATATTCCGTACGGACATTCGCGTTTGAACCCGAAAGACTCATCGCACCGGGACGCGTGAAAACGATTTCCGCCTTCCAATTAGACGCACGTTTTGCCATATCGTTCGTCATTCCGTCGGCAAGTCCCGTAAAAAGCGTCACGAGAACGACACCGAGAGCAACGCCGACGATACTTATCAGCGTGCGAAACGGTCTTGTTCGTAAATTGGCTAAAACTAATTCAAGCATTTTTTTTGCGAAATTTATTAGATTTTCAATCTCAAATAATAAACGCTAAGCGATTTATTTGCGAGAAACAGATTGAATTTCTTTTTTCGGAAAAGATATATTGCCGCCGGGATTTGCTCAGGCTTTCCGCATAATCAGTTCACAAGCCATCTTGCCCGACAGCAAAACGAGCGGCATTCCGCCGCCGGGATGCGTTGTGCCGCCGACACAATATAGTCCTTCAACGTCCTTCGCCATATTCGGAACACGCATAAACGCCGAAAAAATTCCATTCGACGAGATTCCGTAAATCGAACCTTTATTTGCACGATACTTCTGCTCGAAATCTGCGGGCGTGATAATTTGCTCGAATTCAATTGAATTTTCCAAACCTTCCAAACCGAATTCTTCCAACTTTTTGATGATTAAATTTCGATAACCTTGTTTCGACTTTTCCCAGTTTGTCGCCGCACTTGTGTAAGGTGCGTTAATTAATATGAACAGATTTTCGCAATTTTCCGGTGCTTGCGTATCGTCGGTTCGTGAAGTTGCACAAATGTAAATCGTCGGATTTTTTGCGGGAGTTTTTGTTTCAAAAATTGCTTCAAATTCTGCTTTGTAATCATCCGAAAAAAATATGTTGTGATGAGCAAGTTGATCGAATTTTTTGCTCGTGCCGAGTAATAACACAAATCCGCTGCACGATGGTTCGATTTTTTCAAGTTTTTTGTCGGTGTATATTTTGCGGTTGCTTGCCGCAATTAAATTGCGATAAGTTTCAATCGCATCGACGTTTGTAACAACGATTTCAGACTCTAAAACTTCCCCGTTTTTAAGTCGCACACCTTTTGTTTTTTTTTGTTCAATAATTATTTCGTTAACTTCTGTTTCATATCGAAATTCTGCTCCGAATTCCAACGCAAGTTTTTCCAGAGCCTTCGGAATTTGATAAATTCCGCCTTTAACAGCCCACGCTCCCAAGCCGAATTCAACGTAAGGAATTAGTGCGAAAGTCGCCGGAGTTTTATATGGCGATGAACCGTTATAAGTTGCAAACCGGTTGAAAAGTTGTTGGAGTTTCGGCGATGAAAAATATTTTTTATTATGTTTATCGAGAGTTTTCAGCGTCGAAATTTTAAGCAGATCGGGCAGATATTTCGGCTTTAATAATTGCGGCAGCTCATTGAAACTTTTAGCCAGAAATGTGCGTTCGGCGATTTCGTATTTTTGCTTTGAATCGGCAAAAAAATCTCTAAAACCCGCGACATCTTGCGGTGCTAACTTATTTATTTCATCAATCGTTTTCTCAACATTTGCTGACGCATCAAAAACGGTTTTATCCAACCAAAAATAACGGCAAATCGGTTCAAGCGGTCTGATGTCAAGATAATCTTCGATGCGGCGGTCACAGAAATCGAAAAGGTCTTCAAAAACGGACTTCATCGTTACGAGCGATGCTCCCGTATCAAACTTGAAACCGTTCGATTCGACGAAATTAACTTTCCCGCCGACTCGCTCGTTCTTTTCCATGACCTCTACTTCAAAACCTGACTTTGCAAGGCGACACGCCGCCGCTAATCCGCCTAAACCTGCTCCGATGATGATGATTTTTTTCACTTCAACTATTTAATCAAATTAAAGGCAGTCAACGCAACGGGAAGAAAAATTTCAAATCTTTTCCGGTACGGCGACGTGTAAGACTTCCCGGTTTGCTTGTTCAACGATCCATTCCTTTACGCCCGGACGTTTTTTCATCGCTGCGTCCCACGGTCGCCCGACTTTGCCGTAGATTGGTTTTTCGCCGGATGGACGGTTCAGTTTTCCGAAGCACCAGCCGATGTTGCCGTAAGTTGCCACGTCGCGTCCGTCGAGGCTGAACCGGTCGTTCAAATAACACGCGGTCTTCCAGGCTTCTTCAGGCGTTTTCATCCAACCAACGAGACGTTTACCCCAATACATACGAATATTATTCGGCATCCACGCATCCAATAAATACTGCTTTTGAGCGGCGTTCCACGTTTCATCATCAGTTTCGCCGTGGATGATTTTTTCAAGCGTCGGTGTCGTTTCGTCGCTCCGTTCGTGAGCGTGTTTTGCTAAAGTTTCACGTGACCAATCGGGCAAGTATTCGTAAGCGGAAGGCTCATCCGAATGGCGTGCGAGATGATGGAAAAATTCCCGCCAACTCATAATTTCGTCCTGAATCCGCCAATTTGTCTGCTTCGGTTTTGAATGTTTACGAATTGCTTTGATAATCTCGCGTGAACCCAAAATCCCGAAGTGCATATACGGCGAAAGTTTCGTGCCGTTGAGCGGATTTGAAGCATTCGAGCGAACACTTTCATAGGTCGGCAGAACTTTCTCGCACGCCCATTGTAATTGCTCTTCAGCACGTTCGCGGGAGCCTTCAAAATATTCGACGGGTTTAACCGTGTGGTCAATGTCGCAACTTTTTACGAGTTTGTCCAAATCCATTTTCGATAAATCATCCGGTTCAAAATCGAATTCGCCTTCGTAGCGGGAAATGTCCGGTTCGAGTTCATATTCAGCGTTCAAATATCTATCCCGAAAAGGTGTCGAAGCACGGCGAAAAAATGCGTTGGCATCGGTCAAATATGGAAATTCATTCATCGGGACGACGCAATTTGCATCAACGGCGATGACCGGACATTTGACTTTTGCAGCAACTGATTCAGCTTGCCAACGGGCGACATACGCGGGAACATCGTCGGTTACGATCATCGCCGCTCTTTCAGCAATTCGGTAAACCAAGCCTTTCTCGAATTTATCGGGACGTTCGATGTAACCGATAAATCGAAGTCCGCGTTTTTCGACTGCCGGGGCAAGTGATCTCGACGCTTCGATAATAAATTTATGAATGCGGTCATTGACGTGCGGGTAATTTTGACCGAGGGCGTGATAAACGACGACGGGCAGTTTATATTTATTTCCCGCCGCAATTGCCGCGTCAATTATCGGATTATCAACGGCTCTTAAATTTTGCTGAATCCAACAAAAAATGTATTCGGCATTTTTGAGTTTAACGCGTCGTTTGTTAAGTCGGCGGCAACGCTTGCGAAGTTCTTGAGGTGCTTTATCCATAACTTTGAATTTACCAAACAGGTCGCTACGGACGCAATGAAAAGTTTTTTCCCCGCCCGCGAATAAACGCGAAATCACGCGAAATAAAAAAATCTAACCGCAGATAAACACCGACAAAAACAGATAATTTTTCAATTATCTTACTTTTGTTTAGCTGTGAAAATCTGTGGTTAAAAATTTATTCTGTTATATCTTTCTTGTCTTTTTTCGCGTCATTTCGTGTTTATTCGCGGGCAAATCTTCTTCAAATTTGATTCACAAATTCACGCATTTTTTGCGTTGCAATTTCGATTTCTTCGTAGGATTTACAGTAGGCGATGCGGATGTGGTTTTTGCCCGCGTTGCCGAAACCGCTGCCGGGGACGACGGCGACATTTTTTTCGATAAGTAGTTTTGTAGCGAATTCGTCGCCGTCCATTCCGGTTGAGGAAACATCGGGAAATGCGTAAAAAGCACCTTTCGGCTCGAAGCATTTTAAGCCCATTTCATTTAATGATGAAACGAGAAATTTGCGGCGGCGGTCATATTTTTCGTGCATTTCCTGCACGAACGGTTCGCCGATTTCAAGTGCAGCGAGAGCGGCGTACTGCGAGATCGTCGGGGCGGACATAATCGCGTATTGATGTACTTTTAAGAATGCCGCCATCAGTTGCGGATTCGCACACATATAGCCGACACGCCAACCGGGCATTGCGTAATCTTTGGAAAATCCGCCGAGCAAAATGGTGCGGTCTTTCGCGTTCGGCAGGGCGGACATACAAATATGTTCAACGCCGTAAACCAAGCGATCATAAATTTCGTCGGAGATGATTAAAAAATCGTGTTCTTCGGCAAGTTTAGCAATGGCGACAGCGTTTTCCCGCGTCAGAACTCCGCCGGTCGGATTGTTCGGGAAGCCTAAGAAAATCGCTTTCGTTTTGCCAGTAATTTTTTCTTTAATTTGTGCGGCAAGCGGCTCGAAATCGTTTTCCGCTTTGCATTCGACCGTCACCGGAACGCCGCCCGCGAAAAGTACTTCGGGTTGGTATGAAACAAAACACGGTTCGGGAATTATAATTTCGTCGCCGGGATTGCAAATTGCTGTGAAGACGCATTTTACAGCTTCCGAAACACCGACCGTGACAACGATTTCCTCATCGGGATCGTAGGAAACATCGTAAAGTTTTTCGAGATGTTCGGAGAGCTTGACACGAAGTTCGATCAAACCCGAATTTGCCGTGTAACCGATTGTTTTATTATAAACCGCGTCGAAGCCCGCTTTCGCAATCGGCAGAGGTGTCGGAAAATCCGGTTCGCCGATGCAGAGCGAAATCGCGTTCGGCATTTTTGCCGCGATTCCGAAGAATTTGCGGATGCCCGATTCGGGAATCCGATGGATGCGTTCGGCGATAAAACGCCCGTTATTGTTCATTGATTTGGTTAATTTCTTGATAAATTAGTATATTAAATTTAATTAGCGACATTTACGTCAGTTAATTTCGTGTTAAAATGCGTAAACGTAGGATTGTTACACATTATTTATCAAATCTTAAACTGCGTGTATTATTTTAATTTATGAAATATTGTCCAACTTGCCAAACTGAATTCGACGAAGAAATTATTCGTTTCTGCACCAAAGACGGAACGCCGCTGGTTGAAGATGCCAAGCCGACCTTTACAGAAAATTTGCCGAGTGAATCATCAAACACTCTTGATGATGACGATGATGCGGCGACCATTATTCGCCGGAAAGAACCTGAAAACACTTCGCCGACCGCACGCTTATCCGATGAAACCGATATGAAATTGACGGAAGAAACGGCGGCGGAGGCAAGACCGGACAACCAACCGAGAATAGTTATTTCGACTTTAGGTGAACGGGAAAAAGCACAGAAAATCTATCCGCAAAAAGTTTCTGCATCGAACATTCCACCGCCGATGCCGCTGAAAAAATCGAATACGGCGATGGTTGTCGCAATGACGATGCTGGGAACAGTTCTACTAATTCTCGGTGTTTACGGCGTGTGGTTGTTTTTGAATAATCAAAACGACAATGATGCCAACAATAATTTGAGCGTTAACGAAAATGTAAATATCAACGCCGATCTCAACGAGAATGTGGAAGATAATTTTAATTTGAGCGATTTCAACTTAAATTCCAATGTGGATAACTCAAATCTCGATATGAATCTGAATTCAGACATAGACATCTCGACTCCGACCCCGACCAGAACGCCAACTCCGACTCCAACGCCGACTCCGGAAGAAACCCCGAACTCGAACACCAACGTAACCACAAACAACAGCGTAAATACCGCGACTCCGACTCCGACGCGGACGGCAACGCCGACTCCAACGCCGACGGCAACTCCCGTCAAAACGCCGCCGCCGCCGCCGCCATCAAATGTCAATCGTCCGGTAAATGTCGGTTCATTGAACGGGCGGGCTGTCATTTTGCCGACACCGGCTTATCCGGGTGAAGCCAGACAAGCAAAGGCTTCCGGGAGAGTTACGGTCAGCGTTACAGTCGATGAAAATGGTGCGGTTACCTCCGCTAAAGCCGTCAGCGGTCATCTACTTCTACAGAAACCCGCAGAAACTGCTGCTCTCCGTTCTAAATTTAAGCCCGTCAGCGTCAATGGCAATAAGACATCAGCAACCGGAACTGTCGTCTATAATTTTGTAAATTAACGAACCGAAATCGGAAAGTTTTTATAATTCCCGATTAAATCCGACCGATAATTCTACGGCTCGCCGCGGGTCAATTACGCCCCAACCCTGCCGGTCAACTTCGTAATGCGGCAGACGTTCGGCGGTGCCGATGAGAATTCGTTTGACTTGTTGCGGTGTGAGATACGGGTTGGCTTCAAGCATCTGAGCAACCACGCTGGAAACTATCGGAGCGGAAAACGATGTGCCGTCAACATATTTATAATACTTGGTGATAACATTTTCCTGACGGCGTTTGAGCGTGATGATTTGGCGAATCGAATGAACCGGACGATCAATCGCCGCATCGAGTTCGCTGTCAATTCCCGGATTTGCCAAGATTAAACTGTGAAGTTGATTATCATTTGCTTTGTCTAGAGTTTCAAGAAGTTCGGCTTCTTGAGCGGTCGGTGTGCCGGGCAGAATCGGGGCGGGAATCCAAATCGAAGGAGCGATAACTTCGGGTTTTTGTAAGCCGTCGAGTGTCGGACCGTAGGACGAACGATACATTCCGCGTTTGGCACGATTGATCGAATTGCCGTCATCCAGACCGCCGACGGCGATGCACGACGGCGAACTTGCCGGTGGAAAAACCGGATGATTCGGCAGATGTCCGGCATTTCCGACGGCACAGACGATGATCAAACCTTTCCGAACACACGCTTCAACCGTGCTTGAAAGCGAATCGTGTAGAAAACTCTGCTCAAAATCGCCGCCCGCCGAAATATTGACGACCTTGATTGCATATTTCGTGCGATTTTCCAAAACCCATTCCAAACCATCCTGAATATTCTGTTCGGTAATGCGTCCCGTTCTCGCAAGTTTGACGAGAACGACATTAGCCTGCGGTGCGATGCCGCGATAAAAACCGTTCGACAGTGAACCGTTTCCGGCAGCAACAACCGAAGTCATCATTCCGTGCCAACTCGATGCGTCGGCTTCAAAAAGCTGCGAAGTATCGCCTTCTTTGCCGAGCATACTCCGATAACCGATAATGCGGCTTTCCGGTTCGATCAGATCGGGATGCGGATAGAATCCCGAATCGAGAAACGCAATCGTCACGCCGCGTCCCGTAAAACTTTGGATCGCATCAAGCCGTAAAGGTGTCGAAAGAACGTGCGAGCCATCCTTTTGCATCGCCGCATCTTTAATAATATCTTCTTTCGCACGCTCGAAAAGCCGGACGCATCTGGCACAAATCGCTTCGAAATTCATCGTGTCGGGAGCATTCGCCCGAATCAGTTTTTCCATTCCGCCATCGAGTGCCATCAGCGGAACAAATTCATCCTTCGCCTCGCGTGAACAAACCGGACAGACATTTTCGCCCGCCGCAATATCAGCGGATGTTTTATTTCTAAAAAGTGAAATCGTTTCGTGTAGAGCCATATTTTTTACTTGTGAACCACGCGTTTAAGTTTTCCATAAAGAAAGGTTAAAATCAATTTAGTAAGTGATATGTGATAAATGATAGTTTTCAACAACAATTATCTTCAGCTATCACTTAAAAAAGTTTTATGAGAAAAAAAGTAGGATTGGCATTGTCGGGCGGAGCGGCGAGAGGTTTTGCACATCTCGGCGTTTTGAAAGTTTTTAAAGAACATAACATTCCGATTGATTTCATCGCCGGAACTTCCGCCGGTTCGTTTGCAGGCGGAGCTTACGCGGCGGGAATGTCGGTTGAAAATATCATTGAACTCGGCAGAGAAATAAGCTGGTATCGAATGAGCAAACTCGCTTTTTCGACCAAAGGTTTGATCTCCAACAAGCCGATTGCCGATATGATTCACGACCGATTTCCACACGATCAATTTGAAGATTTGATGATTCCTTACGCTGCCGTGGCAACAAACCTTGAAACCGGCAAAGAAGCGGTTTTCAAGGACAAAGGCGACATCGGATTTGCGATTTGTGCCAGTTGTGCGATTCCGGGAATTTTCGCTCCGCTGATTGATGCTGACGGAAATCAATTTATTGACGGCGGCGTAGTTGCCAATGTTCCGACGAAAGCGGTTCGGGAAATGGGTGCTGATGTCGTTATCGCTGTTGATGTACTGAGTTCCGGCTCAACCTATTGGGGAACGCCGTCAACCATCGTCGGCATTGTTTTCCAATCAACGATGCTCCTGATTCGTTCGGCTTCAAAAGCTCATCACTATCGCTCCGACTTAGTAATCACGCCGCAAATCGCTCACTTGCGTCCCGACGAGATCGGCAAAATGGACGAATTCATCGAACTCGGCGAACGTGCCGCACTTGAGAGAATTGACGAAATAATTAAGCTAATTGCCGATGATGATGAATAAAAAATGTCCGCCAAATATATGAGAGATGTGAATAATAAAGAGAATAACGAAAATTACGGATTTTTTTGTTCTCTTTATTTCATATATTTTAGAATAAATCGGAAAAAGAGAAAGTTCATCGTCTTATTTTGAAATCAAATTTCAAGCTATATTCTCTGATATTGAAAACATTTCGCTCTTGTATTTCGTCAACCAGTTCAAACAAAAGAAAGATAACCGCCGAAATAAATTTCAGCAGTTGTCAGTTCTCGGTTGATCTAAATTCGGTTCATCATTTCCCAGTAACCAACATCAATCCAACGTCCTAACTTGTAGCCGATTTCTTTGAAATGGGCGACTTTTTCAAAGCCCAGTTTTTCGTGAAATTTAACGCTTCCGTCATTCGGCAGAGCGATTCCCGCCAGCATCGTATGAATATCGGAATCTCTTAATTCTTCAAACAATTCCGTGTAAAGCTGCGTCCCGATTCCTCTTTTCTTCGCATCATTTTTAACATATATCGAAACTTCCGCCGAAAACGCATACGCCTGTCGCAGTTTAAACTGTGTTGCATACGCATATCCCAAAATCTCGCCGTCATCCTTCGCCACCAAATACGGATAATCTTCCGTAACTTTCGAAATACGTTTTTCCATAACCTCCGCCGTCAACGGTGCGGTTTCAAAAGTATGGTGAGTATTTTGAATGTAATAATTATAAATCCCGGCAATCTGCTCTGCGTCTTCTAATTTTACTTTGCGTATATTCATATTTTATTATTTCTACAATTCTGTTAAAGATTATTTCTCGATTACCGTAATAATTTAATTAGTTTCTTCCATTTCATCTTTTCCGAAAAAATTCGAGATTTTCTTCCCGACATAAAACCAGTAAAAACTAACAGGAATTGGAAAGACATACAAAAAAGAAGTTAAATAGCCATCATTTCCAAAGAGCCAAACGACGGGAATCAAAAGTATCGAAAGGATTACAATTACAGGTGAATCCAGCACTATGAAAATAATAAAAAATATAAAAACAGGTGAAACTTCAAAATCAGGATACTGAGAATCAAACGGAATTATTCCTAAACAGCTCAACAAACTTCCCCAATGAACCAAAGCCAGAAATAACCCAAGCGGATTATCTTTCAAATAATATAAAATTCTCGTTTTCCATATCATCTTTTCAATTCCATCTTCGCAATTGATTGCAAATGAACTTCATCGGGACCATCGGCGATTTGCAGCATTCTCGCAATCGTCCACGCGAACGCAAGCGGAAAATCCTGACAAACTCCCGCTCCGCCGTGAACCTGAATTGCCCGATCAATCACTTTTAAAGCCATTTTCGGGACAATTGCTTTGATCATCGCAATTTCCTTTCGTGCCGCTTTATTGCCGACTTCATCCATCATTCCGGCAGTTTTCAGAACCAATAATCTTGCTTGCTCAATTTCACAACGAGATTCGGCGATCCAGTTTTTTATCAAACCTTGTTCCGCCAGAGTTTTTCCGAACGGCGAGCGATTTTTCGCCCGTGAACACATCATTTCGAGCGACCTTTCCGCCAGACCGATCAAACGCATACAATGATGAACGCGACCGGGACCGAGCCGACCTTGTGCGATCTCAAACCCGCGTCCTTCGCCTAAAATCAAATTCCCTTTCGGCACACGCACATTTTCAAAAGAAATCTCCGCGTGTCCGTTCGGAGCATCGTCAAACCCGAACACATTAAGCATCCGTTCGACTTTCACGCCGTCCGCATTCATCGGAACTAAGACCATTGACTGCTGCAAATGTTTTGCCGCGTTTTCGTCCGTTTTGCCCATAAATATAGACAATTTACAACGCTCATCGCCCGCTCCCGTTGACCACCATTTGCGACCGTTCAAAACATATTCGTCACCGTCAAGTTTGATCGAACCGCAAATATTCGTCGCATCCGACGACGCAACATCCGGTTCGGTCATCGAAAAACAAGACCGAATTTTCCCTTCAAGTAAAGGCTCTAACCATTCCGCTTTTTGCTCGTCGCTCCCGTATAAATGCAGAACTTCCATATTTCCCGTGTCCGGTGCGGAACAGTTAAAAACCTCCGCCGACCAGTAAACACGCCCCATTATTTCCGCGAGCGGTGCGTATTCTAAATTCGTCAAACCCGATTCGTCCGGTAAAAATAAATTCCACAAGTCTTCAGACTTTGCCTTTTCCTTCAAATCTTCAACAATTTGCAAAGGTTTCCAACGCTCACCCGAATTTATTTCCAGATGATACGCATCTTCATTCGGATAAATTTCATTTCGCATAAATTTATCCAAACGTGCTTGATAATCTTCGGTTTTATCGGAGTATGTAAAATTCATAATTTCACGGAATGTCTGCGAACCGCAGGCGTTCCGACTTAAATCGTTTCAGTAATCTTCGCTAAATCTTCAGCTACATTTTCGCTCAAATGCACCCGCAACGCACGTCTTCCGCGATCAAGCAAAACCTGAAAATCGCCGCGTGCTTGTGCCGCTTTGACGATTCCGAACGAATATTTCTGTCCGGGAACTTCCACATCTTCCGCATCTTCCGAAGTTATCTGCAAAAATACACCATTATTTGCTCCGCCTTTGTAGGCTTGTCCGGTCGAATGCAGAAAACGCGGACCGAATCCCAACGCGGTCGCAACGAGTTCTTTGTGCTGAACTTTGTGCCGCAATTCCTGCAAAAGTTTCTCGTTTTCATCATTCATTTCGATGTAGCCGAGAACCGCGAAATAATCATATTCCTGCAAATGCTGAATGTGTGCGGTCAGATATTTTTCGAGCGATTTTTCGTCGCCGACATATTCATCGAGTTCCTCAACATATTCACTGTTTGAGAAAAGTTTGATTCCGTCCGCTTTAAAAAACGCTTCTTCCGACGGTAATTCGCCTTCTTCCTCGTATTTATCGGTGATTTTCTTCGCTTCGACCTTCGCCGCTTCGACATCGGGCTGATTAAAAGTATTGATTTCCATCAACGCCCCCGCGACCGCCGTAGCAAATTCCCAACGGAAAAATTCCTGTCCGATATGCAGTTTGTCTTCAACTTCAATCGTTACGAACGGATGCCCGTAGGCTTCGAGCGATGCGATTTTTTCGTCCAGAGAATCGTCGCTTGTGTCCTTCAACTTCAAATATGCAAAAATGCGGTCTTCGTCATAATTCTCCGCTTCCTGAATTTCTTCGCGGTCAATCGGAATGATCGAAACATCGCTTTTTCCGGTGCTTTCCGCAACTAATTGTTCCAGCCACGCCCCGAGATCATTGATTTCAGGCGAAGCAAAAATCGTCAATTTATCGCGTCCGTTTTTATGACAGATGCCCAAAATCATTCCCAGCAAAGCACCCGGATTTTCCGCCGGAATGTGCGATTTACAAGCATCAACCATTTCCTTAGCATTGTTCAAAATGCCTCCAACATCCAATTGCATCGCCGCCGCCGGTGCTAAACCGAACGCCGATAACGCCGAAAAACGTCCGCCGATGGTCGCATCGCCGTAAAATATTTTGCGGAAATTATCTTCCTTAGCAATTTTCTCAAGTTTTGAACCCGGATCGGTTACAGCGACGAAATGTTTGCCTGCATTATCCTTCCCGACTTTTTCGGACACTTTATGAAAAAATAGCTGCTTAAAAATATTCGGCTCAAGCGTCGAACCCGATTTGCTCGAAACGAAAAACAGAGTCTTTTCAACGTCAATGTTTGATTGAAGCGTCAGAATCTGAGCCGGAACGGTCGAATCTAAAACGTGAAATTTTTCGACATTAAAAGTCTTCGATAAAACTTCCGGACAGAGCGATGAACCGCCCATTCCGCACAACACGATGTCGGTAAAACCTTCACTTTTGACATCTTCGGCAAACGATTTGTATTCATCTATTTTGCCAATTTCCGTTTCAACGATCTCCAGCCAACCGAGCCATTTGCCCTCATCTTCATTCGTCCAAACGCTTGCATCTTTATTCCAAACAAGACCGATTTTGTCATCATTTTTCCATTCATCAAGTTTCAACTGAACGGCATTTTCTATTTTTTCCGGTAAAGAGTATTTAAATTGATTTAGCATAGAAATAATTTACCACAAGCAACTTTGAGATGACAGAGAAGCATAAAACTTTTAACATTACTTCAATGAGCTATATCGTAATCTATCGGTGAGAATAGAGCAGATGATCATTTGCGTTCGACGGAACACAAATAAAATGCTCGTTAGTCTTATTAACGACATCTGAAAAGTCGGAAAACAACTTATCGTAAATCTTTGTTATAAAAGGAGAAACTATGAAAAAATTACTAACATTGACCGCATTCGCATTTGTTTTTTGTTTCATTTCTCAAACGGCAATCGCTCAGGAAGCGTCGGAGCAAAAAGTCGTAAACTATTCCGTCGGCAAATACGGAAATAATAATTATGAACATTTCTCGTTCTGGACAAATGAAGGTGAACGCTCGGAAATCACTTACTCATACGGCAAAAACGATGAAAGAATAGAACTGGAATATCTCGGATCAAAAACCATTCAGGGCAGAAAAGGTTTTGAAGTTAAATTCCCGAACGGCTTGATTTTGTTCGTCATCCCGACCGGAAATAATGTCAGAATAATCAATCCACGCGGCAAATATAACAAGATTTTCAAATGGGAATACGAAGGTCCCGTCAACGGCATCGGCACATTTTGTTCAGCCTGTGCGGAAGGCGAAACCGACGCAATGGTTATTTTAAAAAAGGTTTACTTATAATTTACCGAACTTTTACATTTTCAAAAAACAGGTTGAGGTTTATTTTTCAGCCTGGTTGCTGTTTTAAATGAATTGTTGGAAAATTATAGCTGTCAAAAATATGAGAATAATTGAAAAAGTTATTACAAAAACGACTCTTACTAAGCACAAATCTGATTTTGCTTATTGGCAAAACAAATCTTATGCCGAAAGATTACAGGCGTTAGAACAAATCAGACAAGAATATAATAGTTGGAAATACAGCGATGCTGAACAAAGATTTCAGAGAGTTTATCGAGTTGTTAAACTTAAACAAAGTTAAGTATTTGATTTTGGGCGGTTACGCAATTGCGTTTCACGGACATCCGCGTTACACCAAAGACTTGGACGTTTGGCTTGAATTGAGCAATAAAAATGCTTCCAGTGTGATGAAGGCGTTGGAGGACTTCGGTTTTGGAGATTTAGAAGTTTCCAAAGAAGATTTTTTGCAAAAAGGAATGGTTGTTCAGTTGGGCTATCCGCCGAACAGAATTGATTTGATAAATTCGCCCGACGGAGTTGATTTTGATGAATGCTACGAATCAAAAATCGAGATTGAAATTGACGAAGTAAAAATATCTGTCATTGATCTTGCAAACTTGAAGAAAAACAAAAAAGCATCGGGACGCTTACAGGGTTTGGCGGATTTGGAAAAACTTGGCGATGAGTAAATACGAAACAATAATTTATTGGAGCGAAGAAGACGAAGCATTTATCGCCGAAGTTCCCGAACTTGCGGGTTGTATGGCGGATGGCGAAACAAACAGGCAAGCATTGGCAAATGCAGAAGTTATAATCGAAGAATGGATTGAAACGGCGAAAGATTTGGGAAGACAAATTCCCGAACCGAAAGGAAGATTGGTTTTTGCTTGATGATTTACGAAGAAATTAAAAAATTTAGTAAGCAGGAAGTTGAAAAAGCAATTTCCAAAGACGATCCGAAAGAATTACTGTATGCAGTTTTATCAGTAACTCTGTATTCCGAAAATGCGGATTATGCTGAAAAGATTTGTGTTCAACTTTCTAATCATAAACATTTTAATGTGCGTGGCAATGCAATTCTCGGCTTTTCACATATTGCACGAATTCACGAAAAGTTAAACGAGAATATAGTTAAGCCAATAGTTGAAAATGCTTTGAAAGATGATAATGAATACGTGCGTGTTCAAGCAGAAGGGGCAAAGGAAGATTTAGAACATTACTTAGGTTGGAAATTTATTAATAATGAGAAAATCTAGTGCGGTTTATGATAAAGACCCGAAGAAACAACTTAAAAAGGAAGAAAAAAGAGCAACAAAGCTTTTGAAAGGAAAAATTATAAAGAATATTTGGCGACATCGAAAAGAAGAGGTCGTAATTGATTTTGAAGATGGAACAAGGTTTTCGTTTGATTGGAGAGAAGACGAATTGGATTTATCTATTACAGGAAATTTTGAGGAAAACGACTAATTAAATAATGGAAAAAGTAAATATCGGAATAATCGGCGGCAGTGGTTTGTATCAGATGCCGGAACTTAAGAATGTTAGAGAACAGGAAATAGAAACGCCGTTTGGGAAGCCTTCGGATGCGTTTATTATTGGTGAATTGGAAGGCGTAACGGTGGCATTTTTGCCGAGACACGGACGCGGGCATAAATTAACGCCTTCGGAACTTCCTTTTCGGGCGAATATCTATGCGATGAAAATGCTCGGTGTGGATTATATTTTGAGCGTTTCGGCGGTTGGAAGTTTACGGGAAGATTTTGCACCGACGGATTTTTGTATTCCCGATCAATTCTTTGACCGAACTCGCGGACGGACGGAAGAATCTACGTTTTTCGGCGAAGGAATTGTCGGACACATTACGTTTTCGCATCCTGTTTGCGAAGAGTTGGGCGACATTTTGGAAGCGTCCTGCAAAACCGTCGAAGGTTTAAAAGTGCATCGCGGCGGAACATATATTTGTATGGAAGGTCCGGCGTTTTCGACGAAAGCGGAATCGGAAACTTACCGCAAATGGGGAATGGACATTATCGGAATGACGAATTTGCAGGAAGCAAAACTCGCCCGCGAAGCCGAAATTGCTTATGCGACGATGGCACTTGTGACAGATTACGATTGCTGGCACGAAGAACACGATGCGGTTTCGATTGATATGGTCGTTGAATATTTGAACAAGAATGTTCGCAACGCTCAATTGGTTTTGAAGGAAGCTGTAAAACGCGTGGCAAACAAAGAAACGCCGAATCCGTTTGCGGGCGGAACGCAAAGTGCGATCTTTACGCAACCCGAACATTGGAACGCGGAAACAGCGAAGAAATTGGATGCTATAATCGGTAAATACGCATCAAAATAATGTGGTAAAATCTTTAGCTGGAGGTGTTTTATGAGCCAAGTTTTAGAACAAGATGTTGAACAATCGGAAGAATTTTATAAAGCTGAATTTTATAAAATTCTTGGAAAAATTAGATTAAACAATCAAAAAATGGATAAAGATCAAGAAGAAATTGATCGTTTGAAATTAAAATCAAATGAAACATTGAAACGGATTGACCAAAAAATTTTAGAGATTGAAAAAACATTAGTTTTATGTGGAATCAAGTAATATCATCGGCAAAGTAACTTCTCACTTTGTCTGAAAGGTCAACCAGAAACAAAGAGGACATTGCTTTATTAAGATCAAACTTAGATGTAGTGGAAGATAAGGTTGAAAAATTGGCAAGTGCAGTTCAACTTCTTGCAAATGGTAATTTGCGAATGAAGGAGGAAATCAAAAACAACCGCGAAGCCGAAGCAAGAGAACGTGAAAATTTAGCATTACGACTTGAAAATCAAATGTTGAAATTTGAACGGCGTTTACCTTCGGGAGATTCTAAGGACAAATAATATTATGAGCAAATATTCGATCAACGCATTTTTAAATGAAACGGCACAGGACGATAATGCCCGTGAGCCGTTTGAGCTGGAGAATCCGTATCTTTTGGAAGTAAATTTGAACGGGCGTGTTTGGGCGAAACTCGGTTCGATGATCGGTTATACGGGCAATGTTAAGTTTGAACGGATGGGAATGACCGAAGGCGGTTTGGGGCAGATGTTCAAGCGTGCGGTAACGGGCGAAGCGAATCCGATGATGAAAGCCGATGGAAACGGGCGGGTTTATTTTGCCGACAGCGGGAAAAAGGTTCGCATTTTGTCGTTGGAAAATGAGATGCTTTACGTCAATGGCAACAACATTTTGGCGTTTGATGATTCGATAAAATGGGATATAAAAATGATGCGTCGGATGGCTGGAATGGCGGCGGGCGGATTGTTTAACATCGAAATCCAAGGCACGGGAAATGTGGCAATCACCACGCATTTTGACCCGATAACACTTGCAGTTACGCCGGATCAACCGATTTATACCGATCCGAATGCGACAATTGCCTGGTCGAGTTCTCTGCAACCGGAAATTAAGACGGATATTTCGCTCAAAACTCTTTTCGGACGCGGCAGCGGTGAATCTTTTCAGCTTGCATTTAGCGGACAAGGTTGGGTTGTTTTGCAGCCTTACGAAGAAGTTTATTATGCAGCAACTTCCTAGACGGAAAACCTTTTGCATCTAACCAACATCTTTAAATACGATATGAAAAAAGCAATTTTATTATTTAGTTTTATATTTTTAATGTTCTCGTTTTCGGCGTTTGCTCAGGACAAAGCTGACGAACAGCCGGTTTCGCTTGACCAACTTCTTAACGAAGATTCACAGCATAATTTAAACGTGGCGTGGCAGTATTTTAAGTTGAAAAAGGCTTATAATGCCGTGTTGGTGCGGATGGAAGAAACGATGGCGGCGAATCCGACTTTTGCTAAAGCCGACGAAGTTTTGTATCTCGCCGGAATGAGCAGTTTTTATCTTGCCAACGATAAAGGCAAACAAAAGATTGATCTTTCCAAAATTTCTGAAGAAAACAAAGAAAAATACTCGGACGAAAACTTACGCGAATCGGCGATTGCATATTTAGGAACTCTTGTTGAACAACATCCCGAAAGCAAATATGCGGATAAGGCGAAAAAGACCTTGAAACAAATTAAGGCAAAATAATAAAATTTAATTAAGCTGCGGCTTATCCAATTAGATGTTAGAAAAGCAGTTCGGTTTCATTAAAAACCCGGGCTGCTTTTGATTATCACTTTTATTTCCGACTAGGTATCATTTTGAATGCGTTGACGGCGATTCGACATTTTCACTTCACGAATCCAATGAAATTTCCGCTGATTCAAACGTCGTTCTATATTTTGAATGCGAAGATTTAGACGAAAAAGTTGTCGAGTTGAAACAGTAAAAGAATCGTGTTTGAACAAAAGCCGACCGACCAAATGCGGCTCCGGCGTGAAGCACATCTGCGGGATTTGGATGGGAACAAAATAATTCTCTTTCACGCCGGAGAAAATCGCAAAAATCCGCCGTGGCTTATGAAATAAAAGATTTCTTTAATATCTGACCTCGCGTCGGCTGGTTACAGTTACTCCCGTTGACGATCCGCCGCCGCCAGTTGGAGTATTAACGGTCGTTTTGTTACTTATCCTTAAAGTTCCTTTAGAAGATACTGCTACTAAATTATTACCTCCGGGATCTGTAATGTCAGCACCATTTGTTCCATCACTCTTACGGAAATTAGCCGCTTGCAACCAACCATAAAAAGTTGATTGATTAGTAATTTCCATGTGACCGTAGGCATAAATCAGTCCCGGATTTCCCAAAACGCCTATTTTAGACGAAATTTTGATGTCATTACCCGCAAGTAATGCATATCCGGCAAGTTTAGGTTGGAAAGTTGGTCCATTTGTGATCTCGATCGAACCTTCAGTAATAAGTGTGATCTTCGGCGGGGTTGTATCATCACCGCCGTTGCTGATCTTAATACTGCTTCCTTCCATATAATAAGTTCCGTTTGGAATAGCATTACCGGAACTATAAGACCACAATTTTGAACCTGAATTCCAAGACCAGGCAGCAAAACCGGCGGCAGCTCTTTCTGCCGAGGTCAAAGCAAAAGAACTTCCTTTTAGATAGATCGTTCCATTGGAGTTAAAGATAAAACCTGCCTGCGGTCGAAATGTATTTTGTAATTTGGGGATGTCATAAATCTCAGGTGTTATCTGTGGTTTGGAATATCGGACATTACTGCCAACCGTAGCGGGTGTTGAACAGGTAGTTCCACTTGTGATTTTTGACAGATTCATCGAAGTGTCGGAACTATGAGAAACAAAATTATCCACACAAACATTGCTTGAAGTTTGAAATGAACCGTTAGAGTGAATTGTTCCACCGGGACCTGTAACAAAAAGTTTATTTGTATTGATTATGTCACCGTCCGCTAAAATCCCGATTCTACTGACCGGAGCAGTATCTCCGACAATAGCCTCGGTCGTTACAGTTGCTCCGTTCTCTCCGTAACCGACCGAAGTAATCACGATTTTCCCGTTGGTATCTGTATTCGGATCTCCGTCCGTCTCTTCCGGATCATCACTAACAAAAACAACATAGCGACCATTTCCCAAAGTTATTCCGCTGACCGGGATTGGCACTAATGCTGTCGGTTGCGTGCTGAGTTCATCACCCGTATAGGCTATACCGTCGCCTGCCTTTAAAATATTTGTAAATTCCGATTTACCTGCAACCGTAACTAAATTTATAGCATGAATTAAGCCGGACTCGGAAATATAATATGCCTCGGACTGTTCTCTCGCATTTTTTGAAATATCAAGCGAAACCATACCTGTCGCAATTAAAGCAAATCCAATCACAGTTACTAACAAAATTGCAAAAATAGCAATAATTAAAGCCGCACCTTGCTGACCTTTTAGATTTTCATAATGTTTTTTGTTATTGGTCATAATTTA
>JBGTGO010000046.1:0-29063 GCA_041746675.1 Pyrinomonadaceae bacterium
ATTGGTCAAAAAACATCGGCGATGTCCGCACCGAAATTGACGGCAAAAAAGGTTTGCAGGGAAACCTCGATCCGACGGTTTTATACGCACCGAAGGAAAAAATCCGCGAAGAAACCGAACGAGTTTTGAAAAGCTACGGCAAGCATCCGGGACATATTTTTAATCTCGGACACGGCATTACGCCGAAAACTCCGGTTGAAAATACGCAGTATTTTGTCGAATGCGTGAAGGAATTGAGTGCGAAATATCACACGGAACAAGGAGATTAGCCACGAACAAACACGAAAAAGACACGAAATAAAAATAAATTTTCAGTTTTATCTCTTAAAAATCCGTGTTTATCCGTGAAAATCTGTGGCTAAAATTTCTTCTCTTTTTCGTGTTCCTTTCGTGTTAGTTCGTGGCAAAAAATAGTTTTATGAAAGAATTTGGCGAAATTGATATTGAGTTGCTGAAAAGATTTAATCAGCCGGGACCGCGTTACACTTCGTATCCGACGGCTCCGCTTTTCTCACAGGAATTTGATGCGGAGAAATTTGAACGCGAAGTTGTCGAGACGAATGCGGACGCAAATTCGAGCGATATTTCGCTTTATTTTCACTTTCCTTTTTGCGAAAAACTCTGTTATTTCTGCGGCTGCAATATGATGGTTACGAGCGACCGTTCGGCGATCAGTAATTACAACGAATACTTAAAAAAAGAGATCGAATTGCTTTTGCCGAAAATCTCCAAAAACCGCCAGATCGAGCAAATGCACTGGGGCGGCGGCACGCCTTCTTATCTTTTGCCGGAAGAAATTTTGGACATCGGCAACTTTATCAAATCAAAATTCAACTTCAGCGAAGACCTCGAAGCAAGCGTCGAAATTGATCCACGCGGCTTGACACGCGAACATATGGAAGCGTTTCGGGAGATCGGTTTTAACCGAATTTCGATGGGCGTGCAGGATTTTAATTTGAAGGTGCAGGAAGCCATCAACCGCGTTCAATCGGAAGAAATCACCAGACAGGCGGTTGATTGGGCGAACGAACTCGGCTTTAAAAGTATAAATCTCGATCTGATCTACGGTTTGCCGTATCAGACGCTCGAAGATTTTGCGACGACGGTTGAAAAGATCATAGATATTTCGCCAAACCGTTTAGCCGTATTCAATTATGCTCACGTTCCGTGGCTCAAAAAACATCAGAATATAATTCCCGAAGAAGCCTTGCCAACGCCCGACGAGCGTTTGAACATTTTGAAAATGACCATCGAAAAACTGACGGCGGCGGGTTACGAATATATCGGAATGGATCATTTTGCGAAACCGACGGACGATCTGGCGATTGCTCAGAAAAACAACACTTTATACCGAAATTTTCAGGGTTATTCGACCAAAGCCGGTGCGGACGTTTACGCTTTCGGTCTTTCGGCAATCTCGCAGTTTCAAAATATTTACGCACAGAATTTAAAGAATATAAAAGATTATTACACGCGGGTTGACGAAAAACTTCCCGCCACAAATGTCGGCTATCGAATGACCTTCGACGACCACGTTCGCAAGGAAACGATTATGCAGTTGATGTGTCATCTGGAAATTGACAAACGCGATATTGAGCGAAAATTCGATATTGATTTTGAAGAATATTTCGCCGCCGATATTCCAAAACTGGATATTTTCATCAATGAAGAACTGCTTGAAAATAATACGGAAAAAATCAAAATCATCGGTTCTGGAATTTTAATTATCAGAAATGTGGCAATGAGTTTTGACGCTTATTTGGAGCAGATGAGAAAGGGGAAACCCGTGTTTTCAAAAACGGTTTAGGAGATTAGCCACGAACAAACACGAAAAAGACCCGAAATATTTATTGATAGTTTTAAATCTCAGCTTATAATCTTGAAAATTTAGTGTTTTGTAAATTAAATTTAAAAATTTTCGTGTTCCTTTCGTGTTTGTTCGTGGCTAAAAAAAGTATTATGCAAGAAAAAATCGGAGTAGTTTTATTAAATTTAGGCGGTCCCGACTCGCTCGAAGCGGTCGAACCGTTTCTTTACAATCTTTTTTGCGACCCGGACATCATTAATTTTCCGGGCAGTTTTCTGTTTCGCAAAGGAATCGCCAAACTGATCTCTTCGACCAGACATCCGAAGGTGCAGAAACAGTATGCACAGATCGGAAACAAATCTCCGCTTAAAGATTATACGCTCGGACAAGCGAAAATGCTGGAAGAAAAATTGAATGAACACTTTCCGGCAAAAGTTTACGCCGCGATGCGTTACTGGCATCCGTTCACCGAAGAAACGCTGGACGAACTCGAAAAAGAAAATATTACAAAAGTAATTTTACTGCCGCTTTATCCGCAGTATTCGATGGCGACGACCGAATCGAGCGTTAAGGAATGGAAAAAACATCTCAAAAAGCGAAACAGCAAGATCGAGTGGAATCTGGTTGAGCATTATTACGATTTTCCGCCTTATATTGATGCTTGCGTCGAACGCATCAATGAGGGATTGGAGAAGTTCTCACCCGATGTTCGTGATGAGGTTGACATTTTGTTTTCGGCTCACGGAACGCCGATGAAACTTGTGCGGATGGGTGATCCGTATTCCGGTCATATCTGCGAAACCGTTACCGCCGTTCGTGAACGCGGCGGATGGAAGAATCCGCATCGCCTGTGTTTTCAGTCAAAGGTCGGACCGCAAAAATGGCTCACGCCGTCCACGCCCGACACAATTGACGAACTGGCAGAAAACGGTTCAAAAATGATGCTGGTCGTCCCGATTGCCTTCGCTTCCGATCATCTCGAAACACTTTTTGAAGTCGGCATCGAATTCAAACATCTGGCAACAGAAGCGGGTGTTGAGCAGTTTGAAGTTACGGAAGGTTTGAATTATTCGGAGAAATTTATTGACGCTCTGGCTCAACTTGTTTTTCAGCAAATCAGCCACGAACAGCCACGAACAGAACACGAAAAAAATTTCATAAAGAAACTTCGGTGAATTTACAAAAATCGTGAATGTGTAAAGCGTTTTATAGGATAAATTCTTATCTATATTTCGTGTTTTTTTCGTGTTCGTTCGTGGCTAATTACTTTTAATGAATAAAAAAATCTGCATTATCGGCGGCGGCATTTCGGGATTAGTTGCCGCATTTTTATTAAACAAAAAAGGTTTTGAAGTAAAGCTGTTTGAAAAATCGGGACGAGTCGGCGGAAATATTCAGACAGTTAATGTTGACGGATTTTTAATAGAATATGCACCGAACAGTTTGTTAAAATCGCCGCGACTGGTTGATCTGATTCGGGAATTGAAACTTGATGGAGAAGTTCTGGCGGCGAATCCGGCAAATAAAAAACGCTATGTTTTGCGTGAAGGCAAACTCAAATCGCTGCCGATGAGCATTTTGAAAATGGCGACGAGCGATTATTTCAGTTTGAAAGCGAGATTAAGGCTTTTGAAAGAACCTTTTGTCAGAACAAAATCCAAAGAGAATGAGTCGGTTGCCGAGTTTTTTGAACGGCGTTTGGGACGCGAGATTGTCGAACGGGCGGCTGATCCTTTTATTGCGGGAATTTATGCGGGAAATCCCGAAAGTTTAAGTGTAAAATCTGCATTTGCAAGACTTTACGAACTGGAAGAAAGATACGGAAGTTTATTGATCGGCTCACTTTTATCGAAAACTGAAAAGGCGGACAAAAGTTTTCCGCGAACATTTTCATTTAAAAACGGCGTGCAGACGTTGATTGATAAACTTACTGAAAATTTGGGCGAAAGCATTCAAATAAATACGAAAGTTAAACAAATTGAAAAAACTTCCGACGGAAAATGGATTGTTGAAACAAGTTCGGGCGAAGATGTTTTCGACTCTTTGATAATTTCCACGCCTGCCGAAGCATCTGCAAATTTGATTGAAAAAATAGATACAAAGTTGAGCGAGAAATTGAAAAGCATATATTATCCGCCGGTCGCAATGGTTTATTTCGGCGTAAAAAAAGAAAATCTCAAACAAAATCTCGACGGTTTCGGTTTTTTGATTCCGAGTTCGGAAAAACGCCGGATTTTGGGAACGATCTGGAATTCGGCAGTTTTTGAAAACCGTTCGCCGGAAGGTTTTCATCTGCTGACAAACTTCGTCGGCGGAGCGAGAAATGCAGAACTCTTTGAAAAGTCGGACGAAGAATTGTTTGAAATCGTCTATGCAGAATTGAAGGACATTCTGGGTTTGCGGCAAAAGCCCGGATTTTCACACATCAAGCGTTGGCAAAAAGCGATTCCGCAGTATATTTTAGGTTACGAGCAAAATGTAAAAAGCATCGAAGATTTTGAAAACAAATTCCAAAACATTTATTTTTGCAGTAATTTTTACAAAGGAATCTCGGTTGGCGATTGTGTGAAAAATGCTTACAAAACTGTAGATGAGATCGAAACAGTATTGGAAGAAATTTAACCACAGATTTACACAGATTCACTCAGATATGAAAGAGATTAAGAAAGATTTATTCAAATTTTTTATCTGCTTCGGTTTTTTCTTAATCTGAGTCCATCTGTGTAAATCTGTGGTTAAAAGTTCTTTAATATTTAAGAAATGAATAATTTTAATTTTCCAAACTTTCCGGTTTCGCGTCCGCGTCGTCTGCGGAAAAGTGCGGCTTTGCGTGAGATGTTCAGCGAAACTTTTTTGACGAAAAGCGATTTTATTTTTCCGCTTTTTGTGATCGTAGGTGAAAATATTCGTAACGAAATCAGTTCGATGCCGGAGATGTTTCAGCTTTCGATTGATAATACTTTGTTAGAGTGCGAAGAATTATTAAAACTCGGCGTTAATGCGGTTTTGCTGTTCGGGATTCCCGAATCAAAGGATGAGGTCGGCTCATCCGGTTATGCGGCGGACGGAATTATTCAGAAGGCGACGCGGGAGATAAAGAAAAATTTTCCCGAAATGCTTGTAATTACTGACGTTTGTTTGTGCGAATATACTTCTCACGGACATTGCGGCGTGATTGAAAATGAATATGTTGTCAACGATAAATCGCTGGAACTGTTGGCACAACAGGCTTTATCTCACGCCGAAAATGGTGCGGATATTGTTGCACCGTCGGATATGATGGACGGGCGTGTGGCGGCGATTCGGCGGAAACTGGACGAAAATGGATTTTTTGAAACGCCGATAATGGCTTATTCGGCAAAATATTCTTCGGCTCTCTACGGTCCGTTTCGTGAAGCAGCGGAATCAGCACCGCAGTTCGGCGACCGCAAATCTTATCAGATGGATTTCAGAAACTCCGACGAAGCGATCCGCGAAATCGCACTCGATATTCAGGAAGGTGCGGACATCGTAATGATCAAACCGGCGTTGGCTTATCTGGACATAATCCGCCGCACGAAAGATAATTTTAACGTGCCGATTGCGGCATATCACGTCAGCGGCGAATATTCGATGATAAAAGCGGCGGCGGAAAAAGGCTGGATTGACGGCGAGCGTGTGATGCTCGAATCGCTGACATCAATAAAGCGTGCGGGAGCGGATGTGATTATTACTTATTTTGCAAAAGAAGCGGTTAAATTAATGGATAACGGATAATAAATTCATTCTTAAAATTATCCATTATCCATTATCCGTTATCCATTTTAAAAGTTATGAATACGACAAAAAGCAGTAAATTATTTGCGGAAGCACAGAAACATATTCCGGGCGGAGTGAATTCGCCGGTTCGGGCGTTTAAGTCGGTTGGACGCGATCCGCTTTTTATGAAATCGGCAAAGGGAGCGTATCTGACGGATGCCGATGGAAATGAATATATTGACTACATCGGTTCGTGGGGTCCGATGATTCTTGGACACGCATTTGAGCCGGTGATTGAAGCAATTCGGGAAGCTGCCAACGATGGGACGAGTTTTGGGACTTGCTCGGAAAAAGAAGTCGAAATGGCAATTTTGATAAAAAAATTCGTGCCTTCGGTTGAAATTGTGCGGATGGTTAATTCGGGAACGGAAGCGACGATGAGTGCGATGCGGCTGGCTCGCGGATTTACCGGAAAGGACAAAATCATAAAATTTGAAGGCTGTTATCACGGACACGGCGACGCATTTTTGAGTCGTGCCGGTTCGGGCGTTGCCACGCTCGGACTGCCCGATTCGCCGGGTGTTCCGAAAGCATCGGCTGAAAATACGCTTAATGCAAAATTTAATAATATCGAAACTGTTTATGAGTTGATCGAAAAATATAAAGGTGAAATCGCCGCCGTTTTCATCGAACCCGTCGGCGGAAATATGGGATGTGTTGCATCGGAAAAAGATTTTCTGCAATCTCTGCGGGATGTCTGCACGAGCGAAAATATCGTTCTGATCTTTGATGAAGTAATGACCGGATTTCGTCTGGCACGCGGCGGAGCTCAGGAATTATACGGTATTGAGCCGGATTTAACGACCTTCGGCAAAATCATCGGCGGCGGTCTGCCGGTCGGAGCATACGGCGGACGCGGCGATATTATGAAAATGATCGCTCCGTCGGGTTCGGTCTATCAAGCCGGAACTTTGTCGGGAAATCCGCTGGCGATGACCGCCGGACTTGAAACTCTTAGAACGATTGACGCTGATAAAGATTTTTACAAAAAAGTTGCGGAAAATTGTGATTATTTATATACCGGAATCAAAAATGTGCTGAACGAATCAGGATTAAATTATACGTTTAATTCAGTCGGTTCGATGTTTACATTGTTTTTTACGGAGGAAAAAGTTTTTGATTTTGATACGGCGAAAACGTCGGATACAAAATTATTCGCAAAATTTTTTAATCAGCTGCTTGAAGCCGGAATTTATTTTCCGCCTTCACAATTTGAAGCGTGCTTCATTTCTTCCGCTCATACAAAGGAAGATTTTGATAAAACAATCAGCGGGATTTCCGCGGCTTTGAAAAATATCGGATAACTTTCTGACAAATAATATAATGAGTTTTTTGAGTGAGTAACTGAGCTGTAAAAACGTCCGGCTGAAAAACTGATTATTTAACGCGGGTTTGAGATAAAGAAATAAATTACGCGATTCAAAAAACTTGCACGGAAAAAGATTCAGCAGCAATCAAATTTGATATGTTCGTAAATTTGATGATGGTTTATTAAATTGCTTAGTTTATTTTTTATTTTCCAGCTTGAATTTTTATGTCGAACTGACGTTGTTTAGACGGAAAGTTTTTTCAAATACCCACGGACCGTTTTCATATCGCCAGAGATCAAAGCCGACAATTTTGCCCGTGACCGTCTGCCAACTTGATTGGAACTTTTCGTAGAATCTGCGGGCATTTGTGCTTTCGACCTTATTTTGAATAGTAATATGCGGGCGAAATTTTTGTAAATCCTGACGACTCAAAAGAGGCTTCCACGTGTCGGTGAGTGTTTGACGAATTCCGACTAATTTCTGTGCATCGGCGGATATTCCGGTTCCTTTTCCGTAAAAAATTACTTTGGAAAATGAAATCTCAAATGAATTCGTAGTTTCGCAAACCCGTTTCAAATCCTCGGTGATGCGGCTGCGTTCGGTTAGGGGAAGTTTGTGAAAAACAGTTATGTGAGCGTCGAGAAAATTACGTTCGGGCGGAAAGTGCAGATGTCTTAGATGATTAAAAAAGTCCTGTGTTTCCGCGTTCATTTTGGCAGTTAGAATTAAAGCTGTTTGGTTTTCCATTGTTAATTAAGTCATCCGGTAATTGTTAGGGAAACATTGTTTCCAGTAATTCGGCAGGTTTTCCTTTTTCGCCGCAGACAATTGCCCGCTGACGATATTTGCGGGCAAAAGATTTCGCCTCACACGGCAAAATTCCCAATACCAGAAAACTTTTCTCCGATTGCCATTCACCGTTCGGATCACTGCCTTCTCCTTCAAATATCTTGTAATTCGCCAAATCCTTTCTCAGCTGATCGTTTCTATCAGCATTTTCCTGAAAATTAAACACCTCTGACAACGGATTCCACGCGGTAATAAAACACCACAAACGAACTTCGTGCTGTTCCAATAATTGTTCAAGTTCCCGGTTTATCCGCCCGATCTTGATCGCGGTTTCAAAATTATCAACCCGATAATCCGCCTGTTTATACGAAGTAATTATTTCATCTTCCATAGTTTTTCTTTCGCTGATCCGCATTTGATTCGAGTTTTCCATTTTCGGAAAATTCTTCAACCGAAATGCTCGATGTAAAAAGCAGTTTGTCCGCGTAATCTATTTTACAAACGTTCTGCAAACCTATCTAACTCAAATCAAATTTTAGCATAATTCGAGTAGTTCAAATTATCTTTGTTACAGTAAAAATGTACTGTTTTGCGGCGTGCAATCGGTTTGCAGCGGTACGTTTGCAAAATTTAGTGCAGGATTTATTGTCCGGCGTTATCTTCGCGGTTTTTTGCGTCCTCGCGTTCTTTCGCATCTTCGACATCTTCATCAATCGTCGGACGGACGACATCAATCAGACTATTCATCGCATTGAGCAACATCAGGACGACAGCAACCGTCAGACCGGCGAGACCGGCGACGAACACGATAAGAATATAATAAATCGTTTTGAAGTAATAGGTCGGGATTTGGTTCGATTCTTGCAGAGGGATGCTCAGAAATAAAAGCAGAAGAATTCCTAAAATAAGCGATACTGCCGAAAGTGTGCCAATTCGCTGAATTCTTTTATAAAATATCGAATCGAACTCGCCTTCCGCTTGTTTCGAGAGGCTGATCATCGTCAACATCAGAGCGATAATTGTCGCCGATGCTGTAACGACGGCACCGCCGAGATACAGGGACGACGATGCCACTGCTTCCAACAATTGACGGGCTTCGTAACCGTTGTAAACCTGTCCGATTGTCCACTGCCCGACGACCGCTATCGAACCCGTAACAATTCCGCCGATCAGGGCTTTTTTTGAGCCGAGAAACAAAGTATGTTCACTTTTTTGCTGTCCCGATGTTCCTTGCGAATCTGCTTTGTCGTTGCGTTTATCGTCTTTCATTTGAATCAAAATTTAACTGTTTATAACGAATAAAAAGATTCGTCACTAATGAATGTCCGAACGCGTAGAGTTCAATAAATTTTATTTTTTTGCTCACTTCTAAAAATAAAGCGTGGCGTGATTTATTGTTTGAACGGCGGCGACAAACTGAAGTTTATTCAATTTTAAGACCTTACGCAAAATATCGGCAGATATTTAAGCCGTCTGTGCCGATTTTTGGTAAAAGAATCAACCCGGACGGCTTAAAAACGATCCCCTTGCTCGTTCTATCTTCCCCTGTTCGTTCAGGTGATGAATAATCCGCAGCCGTTCGGTTTCGGAATCTTTCAACACCATCCTGATTATCTGAACATATTCGCAAAAAAATATATGTCTAACAGTTGACATTAGAAAGGATAATCAAGATTGTTGTTTTAATGTTTATACGTTTAGAATGAAGCAATGAAAACGAAACCTCCGCCATCACTGAAAAATCACGTTCTCAGTAAATTACCAACGGATATTTTTGAACAAATCGAACCGTTTCTCGAAGATTTCGAGATGCCTCTGACAAATATAATCTATCGCCCGTACGAGAAAATCAACTACATATATTTCCCCGAAACCAGCGTTATTTCGATTGTAACCTGTCTTGAAAACGGCGACAGCGTCGAAGCGGGAATCATCGGAAGAGAAGGCGTTGCCGGAGCTTCGATAGTTTTTGCTGATGACATTTCGCCGACCGAAGCGACCGTTCAACTCGGCGGAGTCGGCAAACGTATGAAAATCGCTGATTTCAAGCAGTGTTTCGATAACGGTAAGGAATTCAGGAACGCAGTTCTTTTCTACATATACTCATTTATCGCTCAGATTTCGCAAAACTCCGCCTGTCTCTGTCACCATACGATTGAAAAACGGCTTGCCCGCTGGTTATTAATGTTCGGAGATCGAGCCGAAAGCGAAACGATGGTTCTGACGCAGGAATATATTGCACAGATGCTCGGCGTAAAGCGTCCGAGCGTCAGTATGAACGCCTCAAAACTTCAAAAAATGGGTTTGATTGAATACAATCGCGGCGTAATTACAATTCTTGACCGCTACGCGATGAAGAATCTCGCCTGCGAATGTTATCAGGAAATAAAAAAATCTCTCAACGGATACGCCGAATAGATCGGCTGGTTCTAGTCTTTATACTTAAAATAAAAAATTACCATCAGTAAGTTGAAAGTTGTCGAAATTCCGTTTGTTACAATAATCGGGATGTCGGATTTGCTGACACCGTAAATTATCCACAAGATCAAGCCGAACGTCAGAACCGAGAACATTCCAATTGAAATATCTTTGACCTCTTTTGTTTTCCAAGTTTTGTAAAGCTGCGGAATTACGGAAATCGTCGTACAGAAACCCGCTAACAGTCCCAAAATTTTTATCCAATCCATTGATTTATAATTTTCAGCATAATTTTTACTGCATCCAATATTCTATATTTCATTTATGATACGGTATGTCATAAAGTGAACATACTGGCGAAAACGTATAAAATAAAATAAAATGTCAGAACCAAAAAGTTTATCAAAACTAACAAATGAACAAAGGGAATTTAATTAAACTCACAAGCAAAGGTCTTTTCTGTCGCGTCGGAGATTTTTACATTGATCCGTGGGAACCCGTCAAAAAAGCCGTCGTGACGCACGCTCACGCCGACCATTCCTACCAAGGCAATCAGAGCTATCTCGTGCCGAAAAAAGGCGAACGAATTTCGCGGATCAGACTCGGCGATGAAGCGATAATCGAAACGGCGGAATACGGCGAAACTGTAAACGTGAACGGTGTCAGAGTTTCGTTTCATCCCGCCGGACACGTTCTCGGAAGTTCGCAGGCACGCATCGAACACAAAGGCGAAATCTGGATCGTTTCGGGTGATTTCAAACTCACGCCGGACGCGACGTGCGAACCGTTCGAGCATATTACCTGCGATTTTTTTGTTACCGAAGCGACATTCGGTTTGCCGATTTACAAATGGACTCCGCCCGATATTTTGTTTGAGGAAATAAACGATTGGTGGCGAAACAATCAAGCGGAAGACAAAGTTTCGGTAATCTTTGCCTATTCATTCGGTAAATCCCAGCGGATTTTGAATGGCATTGACCGTTCGATTGGTCCGATTTTTACACACGGTGCGGTTGAGCGTCTGACTGAAGCCTATCGGGAGGAAGGCATTGATTTGCCCGACACAACTTACGTCGGTTCGGTGGAAAACAAAAAAGATTTCAAGGGCGGTTTGGTCGTTGCTCCGCCGTCGGCGATTCAAACGCCGTGGCTCAAAAAATTTGGTAAACATTCGACCGGATTCGCTTCCGGTTGGATGATGGTTCGCGGGGCGAGAAGACGAAAAGCGGTTGATCGCGGTTTCGTAATGTCCGACCACGCCGACTGGGACGGTTTGATTACGGCGATTGAACGTGCCGAAGCCGAAACGGTTTTTGTAACACACGGTTTTATTGATCCGCTTGTCCGATACTTAAACGAAAACGGGCAAAATGCTCTGCCGCTCAAGGCAAATTATATCGGCGATGAACAACTCGAATTCGATGAAGCGGAATAATTTTGGTAACAGACATTTTTGCATTAAATCAAGAAATAGAACGCGGATGACGCAGATCGGGCGGATTAACGCGGATTAGAAAACCGGAAATAAATCCACAATTATAAAAATTCAAAAACAAATCCGCGTTAATCCGTGAAATCCGCGTCATCCGCGTTCCATTCTTAAAAACTTAATAATCCAATGAAATTATTTACCGACCTTTATTCAAAACTCGATCAAACTAATAAAACCAACGAAAAGGTCAACGCACTCAAGGAATATTTCGCCGTTGCTCAACCGGAAAATGCGGCGTGGGCATTATATTTTTTGTCGGGACGCAAACCGAAACAGATTGTACCGTCAAAAAAGTTGAAGGAATGGGCGATGGAACTTGCGGGAATCGAGGAATGGCTGTTTGAAGAATCACGCAACACGGTCGGCGACACATCGGAAACCATCGCACTTTTGCTGCCCGAAAATCACTTGGAAGACGAAACGCCGCTCAATGTTTTAGTCGAGAAAAAATTGCTGCCTTTGCGAAAAGCGGATGAAGCAATGCAGTTTGAAGAAATCGTTTCGAACTGGAATTCGATGAACTATTCGCAGCGGTTCGTTCTCAACAAACTCATCGCCGGAAATTTCCGCATCGGCGTTTCGCAACGCCTCGTAATGCGTGCGTTGGCGGAGCAATTCGAGATTCCCGTGGACATTATCGCAATGCGTCTGATGGGAACTTGGTCGCCGACTCCAGAATATTATTTGTCCGTTATCAACCCGAATTTGGAAGAAGACGAAACGCCGATTGCCCGTCCGTATCCGTTTCATCTGGCGTATCAAGTTGACGGCGAAATTTCCGATTTGGGCGACTTGAACGATTGGCAAATCGAATGGAAATACGACGGCATCCGCTGTCAGGCGATCAAACGCGACGGGCAGGTTTTTCTCTGGTCACGCGGCGAAGATTTGATCACCGAACGCTTTCCCGAAATCGCTGAAGCGTGTGAGTTTTTGCCCGACGGAACAGTTTTAGACGGCGAAATTCTGCCATTTAAAAACGAGCAAGTCTTGCAGTTTCAAGAATTGCAGCGGCGAATCGGACGCAAAACCGTCGGCAAAAAATTGCTTGCCGATGTTCCCGTAATTTTGCAGTGTTACGATATTTTAGAGTTTGATAATAAAGATATTCGAGCCGAAGAATTGCGAAAAAGACGAAAATTATTAGTTGAAACTTTAGTGAATATTGAAGACGAAGATGCTAAAAAAGTATTACGTCCGACTGATTTGATCGAAGAAAAAACTTGGGAAGATGTCGCCGAAAGACGCAAGGAAAGCCGCAGTTTACGGGTCGAAGGTTTTATGCTCAAACGAAAAGATTCACCGTTTCGCGTCGGACGGCAACGCGGCGATTGGTGGAAATGGAAGATCGAACCGTTTACCGTTGATGCTGTTTTAATCTACGCTCAAAAAGGTTCGGGCAGACGCTCTAACTTGTTCACTGATTATACTTTCGCCGTTTGGGACAAAGGGGAACTCGTGACGTTTGCAAAGGCTTATTCGGGTTTGACCGACAAAGAATTGCGGCGGGTTGATAATTACGTCAGGCGAAATACAAACGAAACTTTCGGACCTGTCCGAAGTGTTACGCCGAAGCACGTTTTCGAGTTGGCGTTTGAAGGAATTCAAAGATCAAGCCGACATAAGTCGGGCGTTGCCGTCAGGTTTCCGCGAATTCTCCGCTGGCGTGAAGACAAAAACATCGAAGATGCCGATTCGCTCGAAACAATTCACGAATTACTCGATGCTTACGAAGGTGAAAATAAATCTTAAATGAAAAGATCAGCACCCAAAAATCTCAAACTTTATCCGCATTTCAAATTAACGAATGAAAAATTTCCGCGTCTGCTTGCAACGAGGAAAATCGAGAATGACAAAGCCGAATATTTCGGTGCATTTTTGCCGAAAACGGGAGCGAGAGTTCTGCTTGGTTTCGTCAATAAATTTTTTAAATTGCGGAGTTGTGAGATTGATATTGAGCAGGGTTTGCCGATTCCGTGTCCGATGTTTTACCGCAAACGCTGTCTTGCTCCGTGTGTTGAAAATATTTGCGATGAAGCGGAATATGCAAAGAATGTTGAACTTTTGCGTTTTTTTTTGGGAAATGAACGTACCGCGTTAAAGACAATTCTGACGAAAAAAATCGAAACATTTTCCGAAGAATTCGACTTTGAAAATGCGGCGGAATGGCGGGATTTTTTGCTTGAGATCGAAGGAGTTTGGGAAGGAAAAAAATCTCAATACTGGCTTGATAAAGCAATTGATACTTGGGAAATAATTGATGAAGATGCGGAGATTATTCTAAATCTTGTAACGCAACGCGGGCGTAAAATTCTGGGAAGCCGTTCGTTTTTGTTTGAGAAAAACGAAGATGAAACAGTCGGCGAAATTGCGGAAAAGGTTTTGCTGCATTTTTATAAAATTTATGTTCCTAAGGAAATTCGTGTTTTTACGGATTTCCCGAACAGAAAAGAAATCGCCGAAAAGTTGAGCAAAAAATTTGATAAAAATGTGCCGATTTTTATTCAGTATGATCTGACACCGACGACGAAAAAAGGCTTGATGCAGAATAAATTTGATTCGGTTATCAAAAAAATAAACGACGCAAAAAACATTAAGGATATTCAGAAAAATATTAAAAAAGAATTCAAATTAAGGAAGATTCCGAAAAGAATCGAGGCTTACGATGTTGCTCACATTTCGGGTGAAAATGTGGTTACGGCAAAAGTCGTCTGGGAAGAAGGAAAGTTTTTGAATAATCAAAATGAAGTCTGGCAGTTTGAAGATTCGAGCGAACCGCAGGCGATTACGGACGCGATCAAAATGAGATTTACCGGGGCAAAAAACTTACCGGATTTGGTTTTGATTGACGGCGGAAAAACACAAATAAACGCGGCAATCAAAGGATTTGCCACAAATGTCGAACGTCGGTTCAGATTCATTTCAGCCGTCAAACCGTCGGGCAGACACAACGAAGTTTCGCATTTTTTAGATGAAAATTTGAACCGCATCGAGATCGCCGATGCCGACACATTTTTCTTTCTGACAAATTTGCGGGACAAGTCGCACGATTTGGCGAATCGGACGCACGGCAACATTCGGGATATAAATCACTTCTACGAACTGGCGACTTTACTGCCCGCTTTCAGCGAAAAAGAACGCCGCGAAATATTGCAGAAAGCGGGTTCGATCAAGCGTTTAAAGGAAGCTGATCTGAAGGATTTAAAATCAATATTCGATGCGGTTACAGCGAAAAATATTTACGGTGAAATTCGCCGGAATGATGATTTAGATATAAATTTTGCCGAGCGAATAATTCCGATAAGATTCGATGCCGAAGATGGAAACGCGGCGGATCTGCAGCCGATCAGTTTTAGAAATAGTTTGTGAAATTAAAGTATTTACGAAAAATTACGAGGAAAAAATATGAACATATTAGTTACGGGCGGTGCCGGATACATCGGCAGTGTCATTACGGAAGAATTGGTCAAAGACGATCATAAAGTCATTGTTTACGACAATTTATCGAAAGGACATCGCGATTCGATTGCTGATGGAGCTGAATTTATTAAAGGCGAATTGTCGGACACGAACAACTTGGTCGGGATTTTGAACCGCAATGAGATCGAAGCGGTGATTCATCTGGCGGCGAGTTCTCTGGTTGCTGAATCGGTGAAAAAACCCGGCGAATATTATCAGAATAATGTAACCGCCGGTTTGAGTTTAATTGATGCGATGCTGACGGTCGGCATTAAAAAAATCGTTTTTTCCTCGACTGCGGCGGTTTACGGCGAACCGGAAAAACAGCCGATCACGGAAACCGATCCGATGAATCCGACGTGTCCTTACGGTGAAACGAAATTGGTATTTGAGAATATTTTGAAATGGTATGAGAAAGCATACGACCTGCGTTATGCGTCTCTGCGATATTTTAACGCAGCGGGAGCAAGCGAAAAATACGGCGAAAAACACGATCCCGAAACCCATCTGATACCTCTGGTCTTGCAGGCAGCGGCGGGCGAACGCGAGTTTATTGAGATTTACGGAACCGATTATCCGACTGCTGACGGAACTTGTGTGCGGGATTATATTCACGTTCAGGATCTAGCCAAAGCTCATATTTTATCGCTCGATATTTTGGACGAAAAAAGCGAAATATATAATTTAGGCTGCGGCGGCGAAGGTTATTCGGTCAGAGAAGTGATCGAAGTTGCAAAGAATATCACGCAAAAAGATTTCGAGGTTAGAATTGGCGAAAAACGCGACGGCGATCCGGCGGTGCTTATTGCAAGTTCCGACAAGATCAAGAAAGAGTTAGGCTGGAAACCGGAATTGCAGGAGTTGGAGAAAATTATCGGTTCGGCGTGGGAACTTTTGCAAAATCAAAAGTGATAAACGGAACTTATGAAAGATATATTATCTAAAAAAAGCCGATGCGTAATATTCAAATTGCACATCGGCTTTTTCAGGTGATTCATTTTAGTTTTGAAGATCGACTCAACCTGTTGCAGCCGCTGAAGCTTTGAGTTTATTAGCAGAAATCCCGTTTCCGTTACTTTGCATAACTGTTGCTTCCTTACGCTTTAAGCCGACGATTTTGCCGTAAGTCATCAATGCCTGAGCGACGATTTGATCCATATTGTAATATTTGTAAGTCGCTAACCGTCCGACAAAATGAACATCGGTTTCAGCATCCGCGAGAATTTTGTATTTAGCATAAATCTCGGCGTTTTCTTTTCGCGGAATCGGATAATACGGATCACCGGAGGCTTGCGGAAATTCATAAACGATGCTTGTTTTGTCGTGTTTCTGTCCCGTCAGATATTTGAATTCGGTGATTCTCGTAAACGCCTGTTCGTTCGGATAATTTACGACCGGAGCGATTTGATATTCCCTCGTGTCGTGCGTTTCGTGTTTGAATTCAAGCGAGCGATACGGCAATTTTCCGTATTCGTAATCAAAGAAAGAATCAACCGGACCCGTGTAAATCATTTCTTTAAACTCGAATTCATCGGCAATTTCGCGATAATCGCAGTTGAGCATTATTTTAATATTCGGATGATCGAGCATTTTCTCGAACATCTTCGTATAACCGTGTTTCGGCATCATCTGATACGAATCGGTAAAATACCGGTCGTCCCGGTTCGTCCGCGTCGGGACGCGTGAAGTAACGCTTGCGTCCAACTCCGACGGATCCAAATCCCATTGTTTTTTCGTGTAATTTTTAAAGAATTTTTCGTAGAGTTCGCGTCCGACCGTAGAAACAACAACATCTTCCGAAGTTCTGATGTGTTCGCATTTTTCCGCTTTCGTCGCAAAAAACTCCTCAACTTCAAATGCCGTCAGATTCAGACCGTAAAGTTCGTTGATCGTATCGAGATTGATCGGAATCGGCACGAGTTTACCGTCAACGCTGGCTAAAACGCGATGTTCATACGACCGCCATTCGGTAAATTTCGAGAGGTAATCGGTTACTTCCCTCGAATTCGTATGGAAAATATGCGGTCCGTATTTGTGGATTAAAATTCCTTCGTCATTATAAAAATCATAAGCGTTTCCGCCGATGTGCGGACGTTTATCGCAAATTAAAACCTTTTTATCCGAACCGTTCGTCAGACGCTCCGCCAAAACGCTGCCGGCAAAACCGGCACCGACTATTAAATAATCAAACATAAATTAAACCTTCCCCTCTGTTCGTATTTTTTGTTATCTATAAATAATACAGCAATACTTTTTCATCGAATCGCTGTGTTAACTATATAATATCACTCGAAAAGTTCCTTCTGCTCAGACGGCTTTTGCCTTATTCTCAGTTTTTCCGTTCATTTTGTCCGTTTGCTCCAAAATTCTGTCCACCATTGCTTCCCAGGTTTTGTCCCACGAAATATCTTTTAAGAAATCATCTGTTTCCGCCAGCCATTTATCGGAGTTGCCGCGTGCCATAATCTTGTCCGCCGCCGCCGCAAATTCTTCTGCGGTCGCGGCAATTTCAACCAGACCTTCTTCGCCGTACGGTTTGACGACATCACGAATCGGCGTAGAAATAACGGGTAAACCCGCCGCCAGATATTCGGGCGTTTTCGTCGGACTGATGTATTTCGTTGACTCGTTAATCGCAAACGGCATTAACGCAATGTTCCAACCAGACAGATAAGCGGGCAAATCCTCGTAATTTTTGCCGCCGAGATAATGTATGTTCGAGCGTTTCGGAAGTTCGTCCTGACTGATTTTGACGACCGGACCGATCATTATGAACTGCCATTCGGGACGCAGATCAGCCAATTCCGCAATCAGATGCATATCCATTCGTTCATCTATCACTCCGCAAAAACCTAATTTCGGCAGTCCGATTTCTGCCTGATCTTTTGGTTCGTGTGGTGTCGTGCGGGCTTGCTGAAAATGCTCTTTATCGATGCTTGACGGAAAAGCGTGAATGTTTGAGTGTCCGTCTTTTTTAGCTTCATACAAACTTTGTCCACCCGTAAAGACGACATCGGCTTTCTTCAACAACTGTTTTTCGTTGGCAATCAATTCCGGCGGTGCAAAACGAAACGCCGAAAGTTCGTCCATACAATCAAAAACGGTTACTTTCGGCTTGAGATGGGCGGCAAAATCCATCGCCATCGGTGTATAAAACCACAGAATATAATCTTTGATGTCTTCAGATGATATAAGCGTGTCTAACATTTCACGTTGCAGTTCGACCAGTTCGTTTTCATCTTCACGCGAAATTTTCGGAACGACGACAAAAATATTCCCGTCGTTTTCGGTTACATCGAGATGTGTCTGTTCGTCGGTCAGCATCGCTTCTTCGATGTAGAAAACCCGACCGTTCCGACCGAAACGGCTCATAATGTGCTGCGGTCGCTGATAGACGAAATTCCACCGCAGATGTGAGATGCAGACGACATCAATGGTAAGGTTAGAGTGTGAATTCATATTATTTTCCATAATAACTTTACGTTGCTTAAATCTAGATTTGTATTATCTATGAAACATTATTAGACACTTTTGAAAGACGCGTGTATGTTCGTTGACGGACATAGCGGGAAAAGTCAGAAAGAAAAATTCGGCGTATGTTCGCTGTCCGACATACTTCAGAAAACGGGCGTGGGTAAGATAAAAAGTTACACACGGAGAGATTTTTACTTTAGTGATTATGTTCAAAAGCTATCTAATGGGCGGTTTTGAATGCTCAAGTCATTTGAATCCCTTTCAAAAAAGAGTCGATGTCATTGCGGCGACCGGACACGACAAGTTTGCCGCGAAAGATTACCGGACTCTGCTGGATTTCGGTATGCGAACGGCACGCGACGGAATCCGCTGGCATCTGATTGAAGAAAAGCCATTTGAATACGATTTTTCAAGCGTGGTAAATCAGGTTCGTTCAGCTAAACAGACGGGAATTCAAATAATCTGGGATTTATTTCATTACGGTTATCCGTCTGATCTGGATATTTTCAGTGACGAGTTCGTCGATCGTTTCACCGCATTCGTCAGAGCGTTCGTCGAATTTTTGCTGAATGAAGACGAGCGGATTCCGTTTTTTTGTCCGGTCAACGAAATCTCTTTTTTTTCGTGGGCGGCGGCGGAGATCGGTTTTTTTCATCCGTATCAGAGAGGTCGCGGCGATGAATTGAAACGGCAGCTCGTGCGGGCGACGCTCGCGGCGGTTGACGCAATTCGCGGACTTTCGCCGGACGCAAGATTTGTGCAGGCTGAGCCGGCGATTGAGATTTCGACGAATTCAAGGGATGCGGGAGTTATCAATGACACGAAAAATTACCGCGAATCGCAATTTCAGGCGTTCGATATGCTTACCGGAAGAGTTCAGCCCGAACTCGGCGGCGGCGAAAAATATCTCGATATTATCGGGATAAACTATTATTCTAACAATCAGTGGTTTCATCCGAGCGGCAGAAGAATCAGGCTCGGCAGAAAAAAATATCGTCCGTTCAACGAGATTTTGAAGGAATATCACAAACGTTACGAACGCCCGCTGATAATTGCGGAAACGGGAATCGAAAGCAAACTGCGTCCGATTTGGTTCAGATACGTTTTCGAGCAGACGGAAATTGCCCGCAAAAGCGGCGTTCCGGTTCACGGAATCTGTCTGTATCCGATTTTCAATCATCCGGGTTGGGATGATAACCGTCATTGCCGCAACGGTTTATGGGATTATCCGAATCAAACCGGCGAACGGGAAATTTATCAACCGTTGGCGGATGAAATCAGAAACTTAACGGTGGAAAGTAAATATGCAAAACACGGCTCAGGCTAAATATTCAAAGTACAAAGCAGATTCCATAAACGCCATCGAGAACGCACTTCGAGCGGCGAGGGAAATTTCTCAAAACGGTTTTGAAGATGCGGAAAAAAGTGATGCGGTCGATAGTTTTCCATCGGCGACGATTCAGAAAATCCGCGATAAAAATTTGTTTGCCGCACTTCTGCCCGAAAAATTCGGCGGTCTCGGAATCGGTTTAAATGACGGCACACAGACGGCAATGCTTCGTTTGCATAAGTATCTCGGCTACGGAAATCTGGTCGTCGGACGCGTTTTCGAAGGTCATTATAACGCTCTGCTGTTGATAAAACTCTTCGGAACATCGCTGCAATTTGAAAAATTCGCGGCGGATGTAACGGAAAATTCCAAGATTTTCGGCGTGTGGAATACACAGGCGGAAAACGGGATCAGATTCGAGCCGTCGGAAAACGGTAAATTCCGCATCGTCGGCGAGAAAATTTTTGCGACCGGTGTGCATTTCGTCGAACGTCCGATAATTACGGGAGCGATGCCCGACGGCGGTTGGCGAATGTGTGTCGTCAAACTCGATCAGGTCGCATCGAAAGTTGACGCTTCGTGGTGGCAGCCGCTTGGTATGAAATCAACGCGGAGTTACAAGGTCGACTTTACAGACATCGAAATCCCGGAAGATGATTTTATCGGCGAAGCGGGCGAATATTACCGCGAACCATATTTCAGCGGCGGTTCGATCCGTTTTGCCGCCGTTCAACTCGGTGGTGCGGAGGCACTTTTTGACAAAACGCGGGAATATTTAAGTAATCTGAATCGCATCGACGATCCGTTTCAGAAAATGCGGCTCGGTGAGATGGCGATTCGCATCGAAAGCGGCAATTTGTGGTTGAAGGGTGCGGCGGAAAAGCTAGAAGAATATGAGCAGAACTCGACCGTCGAACAAAGTGAAAAATTTCTTGCTTACGCAAAAATGATGCGGACGGCAATTGAGCAGATTTGTCAGGATGTGATGCTTTTTTGCGGTCGGTCGGTCGGTGCGAGAGGCTTGAACAAACCTTTTTATTTCGAGCGAATCATCAGGGATTTAACGATCTATCTACGGCAGCCGGCACCTGATGCGACGCTTGCCGATGTCGGAAAATACGTGCTGGAAAAAGACATTCCGGCAGATGATCTGTGGTAAAAATGAACCTGAAATCATTGGGTAAATCACCGCTTGCCGATGTTGCAAAACTCGCTTTGAAACCGCCGGAAACGGTTTTGAGTTGGGGCAGAACTGTCGTCGTTGCTCCGCACCCGGACGACGAATCGCTCGGTTGCGGCGGAGCCATCGCACTTTTGAGAGAGTTCGACGCGGAAGTTTTCGTACTGGTTTTGAGCGACGGCACGCTGTCGCATCCGCATTCAAAAAAGTTTCCGCCCGAAAAACTGCGGGATTTACGCGAAAGAGAAATCACACAAGCGTTAAAAATTCTCGGCGTTGATTCGGAATTTATCGAATTTTTCCGCTACAGAGATCGCTCCGTTCCAAATAAGAACTCTGAAAATTGGCACGAAGCCGTCGAAAGATGCGGCAGATATTTAGCCGAAATACGACCCGCGACGGTTTTCATACCGTGGCGACGTGATCCGCATCCCGATCACCGGGCGGCGTTCGATCTGATAAATTCTGCGGGAGAGAATTTACCCTTCGAAATAAAACTCATCGAATATCCGATCTGGCTCTGGGAAATCGCTGAAAGTTCGGATACTCCGCTGGCGACAGAAGTTTCAGCGTGGCGTTTGGATATTGAAAAAGTTTTGGCTAAAAAGTTACGGGCGATTGGTGAACATAAATCACAAACTACTGATTTGATTGATGATGACGCAGAAGGTTTTCGTTTGTCGACTGAAATTTTGGAAAATTTTGCAACTCCGTTTGAGGTTTATTTAGAATCAATTTAAGTTATGAAAAAATCTCTGCCACCGGAATATTTCGAGAAAGTTTACGCGGCAAACGACGACCCGTGGGATTTTGCCGCGAGCGAATATGAAGCCGGAAAATACGCGGCAACGCTTGCTGCTCTGCCGTCCGAAAACTACGCTTCGGCATTTGAAATCGGCTGTTCCATCGGCGTTCTGACCGAACAACTGGCGGAGCGTTGCGGAAAATTACTGGCGGTTGACGTGTCGGAAAAAGCACTTGAGCAAGCGGCAAGGCGTTGCGAAAATCTGCCGAATGTCTGTTTAAAAATACTGAATATCTCCGAAGAATTCCCCGGTGAAAAGTTCGATCTGATTTTGATTTCGGAAGTCGGTTATTACTTATCGAAAACGGACTGGCAGGAATTAATGCGGAAAATCCCCGGACATCTATCGAAAAACGGACAAGTCGGACTAATTCACTGGACACCTTTCGTCGAAGATTATCCGCAGACGGGCGATCAGATTCACGATTCATTTGCTATTTTTGCAGAGAGGAAGTTCAGACATCTGGAAAGCATAAGCGAGAAGAAATACCGTCTGGATATTTGGGAAAAAATCTAAGCGACGGCAAACGAAACGGTTTTACTCTGCCGGAATTTTGCAAGTTTTTGCTCCAGATCCGCGACCGCTTTTTCGACCGGAACGAGCGGTATAATATCTGAAACGATTTCCGATTCACTCTTTATTTTATAGATATTTTCGAGCAGCAGACCGAAACTCTGCGGTTTGAATAACTCGAATTTCAAACCTTCAAACGGTAAGTCGAAAAATTTTGCCAACGCTTCGATTTCAAAATTCTGCGGTCGGCATCCGTTGTTTATTATTTCCCGCAGAGAACGCAGTCTGCCGTGAAATTCAAACCTGTTTTCCAACACATCAGCAGATTCGACGAGAAAATTTTCGCCGTTTTCGTGTAAGTTTATCCAATCTCTGATTTGCGTCGAAAGTCCCGCTTCGGTGCGTCCGGTTTCGCGGGTCGAAGTATAAACCTTGACCGTCGGCGAATGACGAAACTTTGCGTCAATCCGCATCAGCGAGTTGTAAAACGCAACATCTTCCAGACATCTGACAGCGGGAACGCCGCCGGATTTCCTGTAAGCCGCAGTCGTAACCGCAAAACTGCCGTTGAAATGCTGATGGTGTTTCGGAAAAGCATCGTGCGGTAAAAAATCGAGATGCGATTCCAATTCGGCAGATAACAGACGGTATTTTTCATCAATCAAATAAATTCTTTTCGCCGCCGAATTCATTTTTGCAAATTCGCCGGGATCGAACAAAATTCTTCCGCCGACGGCATCCGCACCATTTTTTATTTCCGAGATGTTTGCCGCAATCCAATTATTTGCAACCTGCGAATCACCGTCCGTCGTTAGAATCACTCCGCCGTTTCGGTCGTTGCCGAGCAAGCGTTCATAAGCCGTCTGCATCAATAAACGTCTGACAAAACCGCTGTTAGCGTCATTGCGGGAAGTGTTCAGATCGGCAATATGCAGATTTACGGATTCATTTTCAAACTGAAACCGGCGGGCAATCCTGAAGGAATTATCCGAGCAATTATTTGTCAGAACGAGAATTTCATAACGGCTATTTTCGAGCGTTTTACCGCTGAAATCAATCTGTGCTGCGAGAGCCGTCAGCGATTTTTCCAGGTATAAAGACTCATCTCGCACAGGAACTACGACTGATACTAAACAGGCGGGCAATATCTTTTTATCGAACATATTGACGTATAAATTCAGTAAAAAAACACTTTTCTTTACTGTTAAAACGGCGGACAGGGATGCCCGCCGTCCGGCTGATTATTCCGACGAAAGATTTTTTATGAAGCCTTTTTATCTTCTACTAAATTTTTGTCACGTGCTTCCTCAACCGCTTTATCAACAACGTTTTCAGCAATTTCACCTGCTTTTTCGACGACATCTTCCCTGACCGAAGTTAGTGTATTTACGGCGACATTTTTGACTTTTTCAACTGTTTCGCCGGCTCTATCGGTAGCTTTTGAAAATAAATTTTCACGAGTTTCACCCATCATTCGGTCTTCATATTCGGTTGAGGGAATCGCCAGTCCGATAATTGCTCCGGCAACAAGAGCGATGGCTCCGACTGCAAGCGGGTTTTCCTCGATGTAATACTCGTATTGTTCGTGGGCTTTGCCGCCGTATGTTTCGACGGCTTCGAGAACATTTCCCGCACCGTCAGAAACTATTCCGCCAACCGAATCGGCAAAATTTGCTGCGGTGTCATAAGCCGAGCTTGCTTTATCGGTTGCCGTTTCATAAACCGAATTTGCTGCTCCGCTGATTTTTTTCCCGGCGTTTCTAAGAGTCGAATCGTCCGCTTCACCGGTCGCCAAACTTCGCCGCCGCCGCCGGTTGTAGTTGTAATCCGCCGTTCGCCGTTCGCTCGTGCCGCGTCCGAAAAGCAGCATTCCCGCACCGATTGAAATCAAAAATAGTGGAATTAAATTACTGCTTGCCTTATGAATAATTTCCGATTTATCCAGTTTTCTAGTTACTTGTTTCATAAATTTTCCCGTCTTGCTGATTGCCTCATTATAAACGGTACTTTTGCCCGTTTCGTCTGTTTCCAAAATCTTCCGCGTCAATATTTTCGGAAACTTGTTCCAAAATATCTTTTAAACCTAACGTTTTCCAAATTAGGTTGCGGCATTGCTTCAGCGATCAACATATTTGTCGCGTTGGTTCGGTGCTGACGTTTTCAAAAATCTCGTTGCCAAAAGTCCGGCGAGAAATGCCCCGCCGATAAAAAGTGCCGGTTGCTGCCGTGCAAATTTCTCAACGTCACGCGTCAAAATTTTAATATTTGCATCTTCCAGATAACCGGAAAAACTTTCGACTTTTTCCGCCAGACCTTCACCGTAACGTGCTGTTGCTGCGGTGATTTTGTTCTCATCATTTGTGTTTCGCAGATTCTCGCCGACCTGTCGAATACTGTCCGCAACACTCGTTAAACCCTCCGTTACTTTACTTTTTTGCTCGTCCAAAAGGCTTACAGTTTTGCCCTTTACATGTCTGACGGCATCCTTCGAAACATCCTTTATGTCCTCGACACCCGGCACCGACGGCGTTTTCGTTGCCGCCGCTGCTTTTTTATCCATATCTTTCGCATCGTTCATAACTTATTTATTTCCCTCATATATCCGGTTCGTAAATGTTTTATCATTCCGCAACTTACGATACATCAACTAGAAAATTCCGGAACTGTCCTTGATTTTCGATGTATCAAACAGTTTCATAATAAAGAAGTTTTTCTCGTTTATGTGTTCGTTGGGTTACATATCACTTCTAAAATTCATTTCTTATTACGTCGCCAAATTTATTTTCATCGATATATGTAAGATGAGCGATTTGAGAATTTACCAATCCAAAATGCGTCCGATAACCTAAAGAAATAGATTCGTACGTGGCGGGTGGCTTGAGTTTCTATTACTCATATATACCGAATACTCTATACGTTATCAGACGCATAGTGATTTTGAGGTTCTTTGGTTTACTTATTTTTATCCACTTATCGCTATTCATCTGTAATTGTTTGTTCAAATTTTTTGAGTAACTCAGATGGGATTGGTAAAACTTGGCTTAGTTTAAAAACTTTATAGACAATGCCTCTGTGATCACCGGGACGATGTCTTTTTTCGAGTATTTTTAGGTCGAGCAGTCTTTTCTCGTGCTTGTAGAAAGTGCGGCGGTTTTTTATTTCGGTGCGGCTCATCAATTCCGGCTGAGTTATCTTGCAGCGTCCTGTTTCGTCGCAGGCATTGAGCAAACTCCGGTAAATGTCGAATGATTTTCCCTGCAGAAGTTCGTGGACATCGAATAAATCTTGTGAATCAAAACCGAGATGTGCGGTTAATTCTTTCTTCGTCAGTAGATAAACCCGCTCTGAATTCAACTCCGAATCCATTTTAACCACGCCGGAAGACTTCCCTGCCACTTTCTTCTTTTCGGGTTTTTCATTCCCGCTTTTTTTTTCTATCAACGGCTGCAAAGGTTTTTTTTGTTTACTGATTCTATTACCCGAACCCACTTTTTGAGCAGTCGCGTCAACATTTTCTCGTTTTTCTTCGTCTTTCGCTGTTTTACCTTCATCACCCTGATAAAATGAACGCATTGCATTCGTCCGCGGCGGAACTTGCAAGGGTTTTCGCCAGGTTTCTCCGGCTTTTTTTTCTTTTTCCGATTCTGTTTCCGATTTTTTTTTCGTCATTATTTTCGATTCTCCTCTTTCGCCTTTTTGTTTGTTTTCTTAATATTCTTTGAAGCAGTGCGTTTAATAACAATCTCGGCTAGATTGCGGTAATCCTCAGCTGCTCTTGAACGCGGGGCAAATTCGAATATGGTCTGATGGGATTTTTGGGAATTCAAGATATTGCTGTCGGTTCTGATTGACGGTAAAACGCGGTCTTTGCCAAATGATTCGATTAACAGCTCCCGCACTTCACCCGATAAATTATATCTGCTGTCAACCATTGTCGGTAAAGCTCCCAGAATATTCGGTTGGTAACCGAACACATCCTGCATCTCACGCATCGAATTTAAAATCTGTTCAATTCCCTCGTATGACCAAACTTCCGACCGTACGGGAAGTATTATCTCCTCCGCAAATAAAAGGGCGTTGATGTGCAGAAGACTCAATGAAGCCGGACAATCCAAAATCGCGTAATCATATTCATCGAGTTTTCCCAAACGCCGCTTCAAAACTTCCTCACGTCTGCGTTCGTACTGCAATGCTTCTTCCGCCTCCGCCGTTTCACGATTCGACGGCAGTAGGTCGAGATTTTCCCTAACGGTTGCAACCGCATCTGTGTAAGCAAATCCTTCTTTTAAAACGTGAAAGAGTGTCGGTGTCGTCTCGGTTACCTGATAACCTAAACCATTCGTCGCGTTTCCCTGATGATCGAGATCGATCAAAAGTACTCTATATTCTTGCAAAGCAAGTGCGTGAGCAAGATTTATCGAAGTCGTCGTCTTTCCGACACCGCCTTTAAAGTTCTGTATCTGTATGGTTTTTGCCATTTGTTTATCTATATTTAATGTACTTTGAACACATTCACAGATGTCTGCATCTGTAGTATTTAACACGTCGGTCAATATCTATAACCATAGCGATGTTTATACGAATATAGATATGTAGTCAAGTATAAGTAAACAAACTTAAGTGGTAATATATCTATATTCGTATATCTGTGTAGGTATGTGTATGAGTATATGTATAGATGTATGTAATTATGATTTTCTTCGGCAAGTCTGTTTGTAGAAATAGATTTATAATTATGCCTGTGACTTATGCTTCCGAAAAACTCTAAGCGATATGACGCATCTGAACACGATTTAATTCTTTAATCACCCTCAGTACTGATCTGAGAAGAAAAAACGGTCTAAAGCGGTTGAAAACGGCACTGAAGATATTTACAAATCAAACTTGTCACCCAGACATTCGAACAACTGAAGTTTTGACCCAAAGATGTAATCGATTAGAGTGTGAAATTTAGGTCGGGCAAATCTTGTATTCGTTAAAAATTATGCTGTCAGTCAAGTCTGTTGTAAACTTTACCTGAACGAACATCGCAACGAGGGGAAGAGTCTATAAAATAAGCAGATGAAGAAAAAAAATAAAACCGTTAACGAAAGGGAAGGTGAAGAAAAGAAATATCTTGAATTTGAGCGTGAGTTACCTGAGCAACTTAATTTGTTTTCATTGCTCGATACGCGTCAGGAAACGAGTTACTCGAATACGGTGGAACTCTACGACTTTCTACCGAAATATGTCTGGGGAAAATCCAGTCGGATAAATGACCGGTTTTTGGAGTCAATCGAGCGGGATTTTGAATGTCGCGGAAAAAAATACTCGCTAACGATGCATCCGGCTCGCATCAAGACAAAAAAAGGTGTGCAGAAAGAGTTTTATTTATCGAAGAAAGAGGAAATTATCGAAGATGCCCTGCGGAAGATTGCGATCTTCGGTGAGGCGGTTTATCTGGATAAAAAAATCGGAATGAGTTTTTCGATCTATCAATTGCAAAAGGAATTGAAGAAGACGGGACACACGTACAGTCGCCAGCAAATCGTTGACTCACTTAACATTTTAACTAATACGAGAATCGTCCTGACGTGCTATGACGACGATCAGAAGTGGACGTTCAGTCCGATAGAAACACTCGGATTCAAAGGGATCAATGAGGAAACACACACGTTTGTACGCTTTTCCGCACTCGTTACGAAAAGTATCGACGAAAATACCTTCCGCCTTTACGATTATGAACGGGTAATGAGTTACAAAAGTGTTATTGCCCGTCAACTTCATAAAAGGATCAGCCATCATTTCACTCAAGCCAATTTTGCCCAACAATATGAGATATCGTTGACGACTCTGTTGCGTGACTTTGGATTAAAAAAAGCAAAAAGTCTCCATTCAAATCTTGGAGATGTCAAAGATGCACTTGATGAGATGAAAAATGCGGATACGATCATCGGTTATGTCTTCGGAGAACCGACTCTCGACGCAAAGCGTAGAAACAAATTATTGAACGTAAAAATTTCCATTACTCCGAGTATGGGTTTCCTCAGCGAGATCAGAAAAGGGAATGAAAAAAAGTTGGAAATCAAGAAGTCGTTTGTAAAATAAAATTGTGAACTACAAACCTCTTCTCTTCTTTAAATTACTTTAAAGACTTTAAAAGAATACTTTAGGGAGTTTTTTTTCCCTGTAAACTCTTTTCTTTCAATGGTTTAGGTAAATTTTCAATTACTCAGAACTACCTATTTCAATTACTCAGAACTACCTATTGAGTATTTCAGTTACTCAGAACTACCTACTGCGTTACTCAGAACTACCTAATATTGCCCTTTCAATTACTCAGAACTACCTAGTGCGTTATTCAGAACTACCTATTCGCTGTGGAAAACCGTTCACCTTTGGTTTCTGAATTACTCAGAACTACCTATTCAGTTACTCAGAACTACCTATTCTTTGACAGATAAATGCCGCCGAAAACGGCTCAATTATTCAAAACTACCTACGAATTTTGCACACTAAACAGCAGAAAAAAAATGAAATTTCAGCTTCGTTTTTTATTATGATTTGAACCTCGTGTGCGACTTTAATTTGAAAAGTGTTCCATAAAGTTATTTCTTGTAAAATGATTTCACCAAAAACTATTTTACGAGGAGAAAAACTTTATGGAACGAGATATTTTTATCATTTCTGTCTATTGTTTGGTAGCCG